>CAYTWW010000001.1:0-92213 GCA_964441565.1 uncultured Methanosarcinales archaeon
AGTCCTTGGGAAGGTTATTCAGCGTGCAGGTCTCACGGCAGTAGGAGGCGAAGGATCTCGAGGTCTCCTCCGGCTCTTCTGAAGTGTTCTGTTCGACCGGATCGACAGGGATCTCCTGTGATTCGTTCCCGAGGGTTGATACATCTGCAACCGGTCCTTCAACATCGACAAGTACTGCTTCACCTGTCTCATCTGAAACAGGGACAGCATCTTCTGGAGGTATCGATGCCTCAGAATCTTCATCCCGCACAACATCGGCTGGATCCTCCGTCCCTTCAGATTCGCTATCGGCGTGTCCTTCATCTGTGATGTCTATCACGGGAACAGGCTGTCCTGACTCTGTGACATTTGCTTCTGCGACTTCTTCATCTGTGTCTTCTGCATCGTCCTCGACCAGTCCTGCTCCTTCTGCATCTGAAGTGTCTGCGCCCTCTGTCAATCCCTCCGAAGAGTCTACCGGCTCATCATCTGGAGGGAACGTTGCGGTGTCTTCAGTGGAATCTGTAACCATGCCTGCTGCATCTTCTATGTCATCAACATCAGCTGTGCCATCTACCTCAGCTATGCCATCAACATCAGCTGTGTTATCTACCTCAGCTATGCCATCAGCTTCTGTGTCATCAGCAGCAATATCTGCCGTGTCCTCTTCGATATCAACTATCGAGCCAACTGGATTGTCTTCTGAAGATGCACCAATTATTTCGCTTGGATCGGCCATGTCCCCGACTACAAGCCCTGTGATCTCATTTCCTCCCTGTCCCAGGAAGCTGCTGTCCAGCACCAGCAGGTTGCCAAGGTAGACACGGACTGATCCTTCTCCGATTATTTCGCCTGATATGCGCAGGCTTGTGAGGTTTCCGTCTGCTGTGAAATTGTAGAATGCTGGCGCATCGAAGACTTCGCCTACGATGATCGTGTCCGAATCCCCTGGGCCTGCGACCATGCCTGTTATCAACGGGCGGCCGATGAAGATAGCGATGAGGAGCAGCGCTATGAGAGGAAGCGCATATATGGCCGTCTTCTCCAGCCTCTCCTTGTATTCAAGGCTGTCCCTCTGGCTCTCAAGCCTCGATATCCTTGAATCATATGCCTGGATCCAGTATGAATATGGCTTGCCTGCAAACAGCATCAGGGCCTTATGCTCTTCTGGACGGATGCCGTTCTCCCTCAATTTGGCATCGTAGAAATCACGGAACCTGACTGCCTTCTCCCTGGCTGCTTTCAGCTCAGAAAGCTCTTTAGCGATGCGTGCCAGCTCAGGATTCATCGTTTTCCCCTCGCACGCTTGTAAGTTGCCCATATGACGCGCTCATCGCGCTTCATCATGATCCCGATGCTCCTGTAGTTAAGGCCAAGCTCATCCTTCAGATACATGACGACAGCTTCGAAAGCTGTGAGCTCGCCGCAGAACACAGAGAATGGAATCTTGACTGAATAATCTAATGACTCGAAACGGGAAGCATCTTTCTGGCAAGCTTTCTTGTATGTGACTGAGACATTGCACTGGGTCCTCTGAAGCTTCTCGGAGATCGCCCTGGTGGACATGGCACGATTCTCCCTCAGATATTTGACAACCGATTCCAGGACTCCAAGGGAAGTGTTGAATATGGAGCAAGGGATGAAGTCATCATCATGCTCAAGAAGGATACGCACATCACCACCAAGATGGTATTTCTCCTGGAGAAGCTGCACATGGTTCTGCAGAGAGATGAGATCCTCCCTGCTTAGAACAGAATCTAGATTAATCCCCTCTTTTCCTGAAACTCGTACAACCATGGTTTAAATAGTTTATAACCATAAATGTCTACTATATAAATGTTATTATTAAAGTAGGAATGCCAGCGTTAAACTAAATAAGAAATTTTTAAATCAGAGTACTAATCAAATATGTAGTTATTAAATTATTGATGAATCAAGAAACATACACATACATGATTTAACATAATTAAATTAAATAATTCTTAATTCATATGAGTACAAATTTAACTAAATATGTACTCCATAGAGATCCATCTAAAAATGATAATACATAAATCAGTAATATATGACCGGCGGCCTGAGGATCATCATGGTCACTGAGATCAGGATGACGAGAAGTATCAGCCATGTCAGGGTCGCGAAGAAAGCCAGGAAGCCATATCCCAGGCCATGCCTCCTGCCAACGATAATGGCAGGGAGCGCAAGCACGAACATGTCAAGCGCTCCAATCAACAGGATCATGAGCAGGTTGATTATGATCTGCACATCATACCAGAATGCCTGGCCAAGGAGCTTCATGACAAGGATACCTGCAAGTGTCATTACTACGATGGTGAAGCTGCCCACGAATGGGAAAAGGATCGCTTCTGCGACTGGGTGCAGGTGCTTGTGCTTCTCATGCTTCTTGTGTTTCACGGCGAACCACATGCCATACACGATGAGTCCTACCACAACAAGTGCGAGCAGCACCTTATCCCAGTTCAGGCTGAGCCATGAGCTTGAATAGGTTCCCTTCACATGGAATGATTCGCCTGCGTCAAGCATGCTTGCGGTCTTCACATAACCGCCTGCGTTCTGGACTTTCGATGAGTATTCCCTGTAAGCAAGGGCATCGGAGGAGGCCATCTTCTCCATGCCTATGGACCAGTCCTGCCTGTACTCGACATCAGACCTCCCCCCCTTGAGATGCAGTCCCGGCGTGACGTCTATCGAGACACGGACATTCTCTATGACCGAGGCCTTGTTGTCTATGATCGTCTCGAAATCGAATGAGTGCGTGAACAGCTTCCTCGCGTAGCCTGGGACCTTATAGGAGATGACGATCCTCGAGGTCCTCTGAGGTTCGATCTGCCTTGGAAGAGCGATAGCAAGTGATGAGGTCTCTGACAGGACCTCCTCATGGAGGGATGACCTGTTGACCCTTATATAATCTGATTGGAATGTCTGCCAGTAGTCGCAGACCTGCCTTACTGAATAGCTGATGCAGTCTCCGCCTGACCAGCTCTCGCAGGTCTTCTCATCACGATATCTTGCGCACGTCGTTCCTGAAGCTTCCTGGACAACATCATAGATAAGGATCTCCCGGGGGAACTCGAGGGAGATCGAAGTGATGGGAGAATCCTCTGTGTTCCTTATGGAGAGGTCAGCTGTGACGATGGCGTCTCCCTCGCCATCGAACATGACGGCGTAATAGTCATTGGTGTGGCGGTAGCCTGTACTCACAAGGGCATCTGCGAATGGCAGAAGCAACAGCAAAAGCAGCATTTTTTTCATCATGTTCACCTATGGGATCCTTAACTGATATTTATCCTGCACGAAGACTTCAGGATATGTGGAATCTATCATATGATCTCAAAGCCAGTGGTTCCGCTGTGTCCGAACACCTCTGGGAGGTACATTATGTCTGTCCTCGCAGGCATGGCTGTGTATGTGCCTGGGATCTCCGCTCTCAGCCTATACTTTATCGTCTGCTCGCCTGCGGAGAGCCTTGTATAGAATATGTCTAGCTTCTCATCCCTTATGTCGTAGTGCGTGCCATTGAGATGCTGTCCCTTGACAAACTCGCAGCCTGATGGGAAGAACTCCTCAAGGTGGACATACTCATAATCCTTGTCTGCCTTGATGCGTAGTGTCACCTCCATCTCATGGCCAGGATGGGCTGATGCGGTTGAATACTGCCTCTCGACATGGAATCCGCTGCCTTTCGGGGAGATCCTTTCTGAAGTGATATAGTAGTCGAAAAGTGAGTTGAAGTACAGCTTTCCCGGACCGCTCTTCTCTATCCTGATTCTCGTATCTGGCTCTGGATCGAGGATGACGATGTGCTCCTTGAGTATGTTCTCCCTTGTGATCCGGATCTCATCTGCAAGCGCATCATCCTGATATATCCTTATCGTGTACTCAGCATCAAGCTCGCCTGAGCCTGAGAGATGCATTGCGATGGCCTCGATAGCGATAGCTGTGTCCCTGGTCGAGCGCCATCTATCCCCTTTCCTCTGGGACAATAGGTACATGATGCCTTTCTCAGCGAGCGCGGGGTCATGGCCTGTCCTGAGAAGGGCTATGACTGCCTGCGACGTGGTCTCGATCGTGGTATAGCGCCATGAGCCTTCTGACTCCCAGTAGCATCCGGAATCACTGCAGGTCGCATCATCAGCAAGCCTGTCCATGAATCCTTTGTACCTCGCATCATCGTTGTTATGGAGCGCCATGGCCATCATCGCCCTGCCATAGCTGTTGAGGCCGAACCCGAACAGGATAGGAGGAAGCTCCACCGGCTCGGTCTCTGAGAGCACGTAGAACTCATATGCCTGCAGATTCGGGTCGCTCTCGAGACTCACATGATGCTCTAAAAAAGAGAGCGCATCTGTGATGCGTTGGCTATCCACTGGAAAACCGAGTTCCCTCGCTTTCCAGAGCCCGTGAGCGACGTATGCGCTCATGTAAGGGCTGCTCATATCATTATTCCACCAGCCAAAGCCACCATCAGGATTCTGCAGCTCGTATAGTCTTTTCACTCCAGACTCGACCATCCTTGGCAGCTCACTCTCCAGGTATGGCTCACGCAAGCCAAGCTTCCTTATCGTATCCACCACAATAAGGTCAGGGAGGAACTTGTTCATGGTCTGCTCTGCGCAGCCATACGGATAGTCTGCAAGATATGATAGGGAGCTGATGGCAGAACCGGCAAGAGTGGGAGAGAGCCTGTAAGTCAGAGAGCTTGCCTCTGTATCGATATCATAGGGGATGGAAAAACGTTTCTCATATGAATCCTGTATCATGCCTGCTTCTGATTCTGATTCCATGATTCCCTTGGGCACGACAGGGATGACAAGCTCCATCGCGTCAGAACCTGAGACAGTCTTGGCCACGACCTTCAGAGTCGTGTTGCAGCATCCTTCAGCTTTCACCTGGAAGTCCACCCGCTCATCAGAACCGGGAGGAAGCGATACTGTCTTCATTGTCTCTCCGACAACTTGTGCTGCATTGTCTGCAGACAGAGAGACATAGGCTGTCACGGTATCATCTCCGTAGTTGTGGACATTGCCTGACACAGTCAGGGTGTCTGTCTGTGTGAGAGTCCTTGGAGCGACAAGCCTGACGATCACATCCTGCTTCACGACAATGCTGTGGAGGACGCTTCCTGCGTCAAAATCCTTTGTATAGCCCTTGAGAGTCGCTCTCCATGTAGTGAGAGAATCAGGCAGCGTCACTTTCACTGTCGCCTTCCCTTCTATGTCTGTCTCTATATCCGGCTTCCAGTACATTGTGTCAGGGAAATATCTCCTGATCTTCGGCTCTGGAAGCGCTTCTTCCTCTTCTCTTGCAAGACCACCTGCAAAAGAAGGAAGTGGCATGGAACCAACTGAGTTTGCCATATCCATGCTCTGCAGGCTCTCTGAGCTCTTGGACACAAATGAACGTCCGAAAGACATCGAGAAGAGGAACAGCATGAAAAGCGACACCATGACGACAATCACCACAACTATGATTATCGGCCACTTGATGCTTACCTTCTTAGGTTCCTTCGACACCCTCTTCATCGCGTATATGAAGATCCCTCCGATGCCGACAACCAGCATGCAGAGGATGAGAGGAACAATGGCAAGAGACATAAGAAGGATGATGATCCCCAGCACATACCAATCTATCAGGAAAACTCCGAGCCCGATAAGCATCAGGTAGATAGAGATGGCTGAAGCTCCTATCCATGTGATGATAGCCCATACCTTCTTCCCCTTGATGAAATCGATGTAGATGTAGAAGAATCCAGCAAGAAGGAGCAGGAACAGGAGGACAAGGACAGCTATGACGAGATATGCTGCTGATCCTTGCTCTGCCCTTGCCACCTGGGTGAAATAGGACTGGACTGTATTGGAAACCTGCTGGTTGAAGGACAGGAACAGGTCTGCTGAAGTGTCTGGGTATATATCATATATCGCCTCATCGACAATCCCAAGCGAAAGAGAAGCCCTCGCAGGAGTGCCTGCGCTGTCAGTCGCCTGGATATCATAGATCACTTCCTGGCCTGTCGAGTAGGATGACCTATCAGTCCTTATGGTGAGATTGAGGGCCTTATCTGTTGGAGGGACAGGGATGTTCTTTGATGATGAATATCTCATTCCATCCTTGACGTAGCTGTATGAGATGTAGACATTGGGGGAATAGCCTTCTTCGATAGGGACCTCAGCAAGTATGATGGAGGAGCTGGTCGACAAGGGGATTGCCTTATGCAGTGATGCGCCTTCGACTGAAAGGATGCCTGAAGCCCCTGGCTCTGGCAGCTCGATGAAGACTGTGGCTGTATCTCCCTCAACATAATATTCACGGTCTGTCGACAGCTGCAGGTCCTGTGAATAGAACCTGACAGAATCTGAATAGACCCTGAACACAAACTGCTGATGCACAGGATTGCCTAGCTCATCTTCTGATGACAGGTTGACTGCATACTCGCCGCCAGCCTGAGGTATTATGCTGAACGATCCCTTTCCTTCCTGCACCTCGAAACTTTTTGTCTCCTGCAGGCTCTCATGATACTTGCCGAACAGATAATAATCACGCCGGAAGACTGCTGCATCGACATAAGTGGTGACTGGCTGGCCCGCATGGTCCATGGCAGAGACTTTCACCTCGACCAGATCACCTGCGCCATAATAATAGCGTTCAGGGTATGCTGACAGCCGGAACAGAGCAGGCGCGACCTTCACCTGCGCTGTCTTCTCTACTTCCTTCCTGCTCTTGTCTGCGGCCTTGAGCACAATGTTGTATGTCTCCTGATACCCCTTCGCCTTCGGCCTGAATGATATGGAGGCAGTGCCCTGGGTTCCTGTCTGCACTGTTCCCTTATGTTCAAGCTCGCCGATCCCGCCATAGTATTGTTTCGTGGACATGCAATCATAGAATCCTGAGCAGGGCCTATGCTCCGGTGTCCCATAGATCTCATAGCCAACTGTCAGGTCTGGCACAGGCTCTCCGAAATAATATGATGCGTTTATGGTCCCTGTCACGCTTTCCTTCTCCAGGAAGAAAGGCTTGTCAAACTCAAGATCAAGGCTGAACTCAGGCTTGCGATATTCCTCCACCTTGAATGCTGAGTATGCATAGAATGGATCATTGATACGGATGCTGTAATCTCCTGTCGCTGCATCTTCAGGGATGAAGTAGCTTCCTGCGACTGCACCATAGCTGTCAGTATACATCTGCTCCCTATACACTGCCTGATACTTGGAGTCGTATATCTGGAGATCGACCCTATTGCCTGACAGAAGATTCTTTCCTGGACCTTCTTCCCAGAATATGGCCTTGTAGTAGATGGTCTGGTTCGGCCTGTAGACCGGCCTGTCAGTATAGATCACGCTCCTCTGCTGATCGTAATACTGGTATGAGTAGTATTGAGGGATCACAAAAGCCAGCTCATCCTCCCCGGACCTGACATAGATCATCTCGTGGAGGCCAGATGCTTCAAGCACTCCTTCATCAGAATGATATTCCTGGAGACCGCTATCAGATATCAGGTAGAAATCACAAGGGACTGAGATCCCATCTTTGGTGACAAGGAACACATGCTTGCTGCCATCTGTCCTGTATTGGAGGTCGAGATCAGAGACGACGACCAGGGAATTGTAGGCGTTCTGCCTGTACACATATATACCTTTGCCAAGCTTCATCCCTACCCTGCCATCCTTCTCATACCTCCAGGTCCATTCATAAATGGAATTGTGCTTGAGCGTGCCAGGGTCGTACTCGCTCCTGATGAATTTCCTGTGGAGCTTGCCGGGCGCCCTAAGGTGCCATTCCTTGACAAGATCTTCGAAATGATTCTTCGATTGATAGTCATGGAGCTCGCCAGGATAGACGCGGAATAGCTTGAGCGAGAACTCAGGGGTTATACCTGAGTCATAACTATAGCTGAAGCCTATCTCTGAATCAGGCTCATTCACAGTGAAGCTCCCATAGTATTGATAGTAGGATACCGATGCATGCGAGACTGACAAGAGCAGCAAGAATAGTATGAATCCCTCCTTTCTCATGAGTCCCTCCTATATGATTAAGTATATAAACAATTCTATAACTACAAACTGCATGAAGACACTTCTCTTCGATCTTGACGGCGTGATAATCGACAGCATCGATTGCCATGTAAGAGCTTTCCTGAAGGTGTTCCATGATCTTGGGATACCTGCCAAATACGATGAGGTCAGGGCACTGTTCGGGACAGGCGCGCCACAGCTTGTGCAGCAGATATTTGACAAGCATGGATTCAACGGAGATGCTACGGAGCATGCTGAACAAAAAGATTCATACTTCAGGGAACTCATCAAGACTGATCTAAAGACAATCCCCGGAGCGTTTGATTTCGTTGCTTCTGCGAAGAGGGACCATAAGATAGGTATATGCTCTGCGACCAACAAGAAGAACATGGATGCGATAGCAGCTGCGCTTGGCTTCGATAAGCTGGCTGATGTCTGGCTCGCAAGACAGGATGTGAAGAATAACAAGCCTGCTCCTGATGTCTATCTGAAGGCTGCTGAGATGCTTGGATCAAACGCAGATGAATGCGTCGTGTTCGAGGATTCGAAGCCAGGAATCGAGGCTGGAAAAAGAGCAGGGATGATAGTCGTCGCACTTCGGACATCCCATCCTGACAGCGAGCTCGCAAGGGCAGACAGGATCATCGATGGATTCGCAGACATAGACCTGGATACGATATGGGGTGAAGTCCATTGAATGTGATATTCGACATGGATGGGGTTATCGCTGACACTGAACAGCTACATCTCAGGGCTTGGCAGGAATTCCTTGCGAAGCATGGCGTCTCGCATACTCCTGAGGAATTCCGCAGCTTGTTCGGGATGGCGAATTTCCAGATATTCGCAAAGGTCCTCCCAAAGTACCCTCCCTCCAGATACGCAAGGCTGCAGGAAGATAAGGAAGCGATATACAGGAAGGATGCGAAGGGAGTGCTCAAGGAAGTGCCTGGAGCATCGGATCTCATAAGGATGCTGCATGAAAGAGGAGCAGTGCTTGCCATCGGATCCTCTGGTCCGCTCAAGAATATCATGTTCAATCTCAGAGAACTTGGACTCGAGAGGTATTTCAAGGCGATAGTGAGCTCAGAGGATGTCATGATGGGAAAGCCTAGCCCTGAGATATTCCTGAAGGCTGCAGCCAGGATCAATGCGATGCCTGAGGATTGCATAGTCATCGAGGATTCCCTTCCAGGGATAGAGGCTGGGAAGAGAGCAGGGATGAAGGTGATCGCGATAACGACCACTCATCCAAGAGAGAGGCTTGCTGCCGCTGACCTTGTCATCGGAAGCTTCAAGGATCTCACGTATGAGGTGATGGAAGCATCAAGGCAGTGATCTTCGACATGGACGGTGTCATCATCGACTCGCACGGGACAGTCAACAAGCTGTTCACAGCCATAGTCAACAAGCATCTGGGGACTGAGATGACTGAAGAAGAGTTCCAGAGGGAGAGCGGACTTCGGTTCGACAGACGGGTTAAGAACCTGATCAGGGAGAAAGGCCTGGACATCATGGATGAGAAAGTGGATGAGGCTATGATCATAGGGAGGAACGAGTACCTGGCAAGCTATCTTGACAATGTGCAGGCATTCCCAGGTGCGCTGGATCTCATCGAGAGCCTTAGGGGCGAAGGGCGGAAGCTTGCGCTCGGGACAAACGGAAGCCATGAGAGCGTCAACAGGATCATCAGCAACCTAGGACTCATATTCGATAGCATCGTCACATTCAGCGACGTCGCATGGCCGAAGCCCAGTCCCGACATATTCCTGAAGAATGCTGAAGAGTTGGGTGCAGCTCCGGCTGACTGCGTCGTGATCGAGGATTCTGTAGAAGGAGTCGCTGCTGCCAAGGCTGCAGGCATGCCTGTGATAGCTGTGACCACAACAAGGTCCAGGGAGGAACTTTGGCAGGCTGATCATGTCGTGGATTCTATCAGGGATGTGTATGGCGTTATCCAAAGTCTGAATCATTGAATCCAGCTAGCGGTTCTTCTTAAGACATCTGCACAAGGCAGAGGCTGCGTGCGAAGCGATTGTGTGCAACTGCCTTGGAAAAATAGACAAGAATTTTGATTATCTGATGTCTTGACTGCGCCAGACCGGAGGAGAATCACCTTAGATGAAGCAGATATTCAGGCGCTAGATATCTTTTGATTCTTTCAGCATTGGAAATCTGCTTCTGCTAGCACGAGTCCAACTTAATTATGATTAGCCGAGAACCATCATGTTCTCGGGCTCTCCTTCGCGAGCTTGCCTCTGGCTTTCGTTTCACGTTCGCTTCGTGGGCCTCCTCTGCGAGCTGCTTTCACCCTTACCTGCTCTGTTTCCTTTTCCACAGCAAAATATTTTAAACCTGCCTGAATCTGATGTAACCATGAAAGCAGTGATCTTTGACATGGATGGCGTGATCGCGCTGACAGAGGAGCTTCATTTCATCTCGATACAGAGGATCATGCGTGAGGTCTACAAGAAGGAGCTTGATGCTGAAGGATTCATACATTATATCGGAAGGTCCGAAGAAGACACCTGGCAGGGCATCATGGACTCATATGGGGTCAAGGGAGATATCAGCTATCTGATGCAGCTGCGGCTCAAAGAGATAGTACCCATCATGAGAGAGCGGGTAAAGCATGCTGCTGGGCTCCAAAAGCTGTTGGATGATCTTCGGTCTCATGATGTCAGGATGGCTGTGGCATCCTCCTCAGAAAGGGAAGTGGTCGATGCGGTCCTATCATCGCTAAGGATAGATAAGTATTTCGAGATAGTCTGCGGCGGTGATGATGTCAGGCACAAGAAGCCAGCTCCTGATCTCTACCTCCTCGCACTGGAAAAACTTGGAGTGCAGGCTGAAGAGGCAGTCGCGATCGAGGATTCGCCATCAGGTATAAGGGCTGCGAAGGGAGCTGGACTCAGATGCGTGGGAGTCGGCTCTACCCTCTCAGAGGAGAAGCTGAAGGAGGCTGATATGTTTGTGAGGAGCCTTGAAGAACTCAACTATGAGAAGCTCAGAAAGCTAGCCTAGAGCTCTTCCTTTATCTTCGCTGTCCCTATCATCGTCAGGGTCTTCTTGATCTGAGGGAGCTTCCTGAACTCGAGGATGAATGTGTTGAATTCCTCGATATCTGAGAACTTGCATTTCAGGATAAGGTCAAATTCTCCTGTCACTCCGAATACTTCTTTTATTCGCGGATTCCTGAAGACTGTGGCTGGGATGTCATGCTCTGTATTGACAAGGACGAAGACGACAAAGTTCTCGCTCATCAGCCGGTCATCGGTCCTTATCGTGAAGCCTTCGATGACCTTGTCTTTCACAAGCTTCTGGATGCGGGCATGGACTGTGGAGTTCCGGATCCCTGTCCTCTTGGCTATCTCGCTTATAGTGCTCCTTGAGTCCTTCCTCAGCTCTTCGATTATCTTCTGGTCTTTCCTGTCCATCATTGATCCATCCATCGGTCGTATCGATTTTCTGGATTATTTCCAGGAATAAACCGAAAAAGTATATAAGCCTTCGGAAATTCGATAGCTGGATGACATACATCATCAAGGATATCGCTCTTGCTGAGCTTGGAAGGAAGGAGATCATGCTTGCTGAGATAGAGATGCCAGGACTCATGGCCATCAGGCAGAAACACTCAAAAGACAAGCCGCTGAAAGGCGCGAGGATCACCGGAAGCCTGCACATGACTGTGCAGACAGCAGTGCTCATAGAGACGCTCAAAGAGCTTGGAGCATCTGTGAGATGGGCTTCATGCAACATATATTCAACCCATGATCCTGCTGCAGCAGCGATCGCTCAGGCAGGTGTGCCAGTCTTTGCTGTGAAGGGGGAGACGCTAGCTGATTATTGGAAGTACACTGAGATGGCGCTCGACCATGAAGGCATGGGGCCGCAGCTGATCGTAGATGATGGCGGGGATGCGACCTTGATGATCCACAAGGGAGTGGAAGTCGAGGATAATCCTTCCATCCTCGAGAAGGACTATAGCGGCGAGGGAGAGGACTTCCAGGAGCTGATGAATGTCCTCAGGGAGACATACAAGAAGGATCCCCAGAAATGGCACAGGATCGCAAAGGACATGAAGGGAGTCTCGGAGGAGACGACTACCGGAGTCCACAGGCTGTACCAGATGATGGATGAAGGCAAACTACTGTTCCCGGCGATAAATGTGAATGATTCTGTGACAAAGAGCAAGTTCGACAACATGTATGGATGCAGGGAGTCGCTTGCGGACGGCATCAAGAGGGCGACAGATGTGATGATCGCAGGCAAGCTGGTTGTCGTCTGCGGCTATGGAGACGTAGGAAAGGGATGCGCCCAGAGCATGAGAGGATTCGGCGCAAGAGTGGTCGTTACTGAGATAGATCCTATCTGCGCACTGCAGGCATCGATGGAAGGCTTCGATGTGAAGACTGTCGAGGATGTCGTCTCAGAGGCTGACATCTTCGTGACTGCGACTGGGAACACAGATGTGATAACGCTTGAGCACATGAAGAAGATGAAGGATCACGCGATCGTGTGCAACATCGGGCACTTCGACAATGAGATCGAGGTCGCCAAATTGGAGAAGATGCCTGGCATCAAGGAGATCAATATCAAGCCGCAAGTGGATCTCTATGAGTTCCCTGATGGGCATTCGATAATACTGCTATCGAAAGGAAGGCTTGTGAATCTCGGCAATGCGAAGGGCCATCCAAGCTTTGTGATGTCGAACTCATTCACGAACCAGGTGCTTGCGCAGCTGGACCTGTGGGAGAATGACTACGATCCCGGCGTGCACATCCTGCCAAGGAAGCTTGATGAGGAAGTGGCAAGGCTGCATCTGGAGAAGGTCGGAGTGAGGCTGACAAAGCTCTCGAAGAAGCAGGCAGACTACATCAATGTGCCTGTCGAAGGCCCTTACAAGAGCGAGCATTACAAGTATTGATTTTTATTTGCTTCTCTCTCATGCGGTTCTAGAATATGCTCGTGAATATCCTTGAGAATGTATAGAATATGTAGATATTGAACAGGATGTTGGGGATGCTGAATGCCAGCATCTTCGATATCCGGATCGTGAAGACTGCCATCAGTAGCGCTGTCAGACCTACGTTGTAGATGATTGCTGCCAGGCTTCCCACCAGCCTGATGTCCATCGCCGGGAGGAATGCGATAGCTGAGCCGAGCGCCGCATACATAGGGACTGTCGCCAGGCTGAACTTCGAGATACGCTTCTCGAATACATATGTGCCTGCCATGGAGAGAGCGCCTGAGATCATACCAACCATGGGGCCGAACAGGTGAGTCCCCATCACTGTCGTGAATGTGATGAGCTCGACTGCGTTAGAGACCTGGCGGAGATATCCCATGTCTGGCAGGGAAAGCTTGCGGAGAAGCTTGTGCTTGAGGAATGCGAAGAGGCAGTTGACTGTTATCATGACCACCATGAATAGCAGTCTCTTCGTCCTGTCAAAAAGGAGGAGGATCACAACTAGGAGGGCTGAGGCAAGGAATACCCTTATCGTCGCCTTCGCCAGCTCCATGCATTTGCGTCATGCGCCCGACATATAAAAAGATTAAGATTGATAGGAGCTTAGTATTTATCTTCATGTGCCATCATATCCTTGTGGAGGCCGGGTACTTTGCTCATCGAGGGAACAGGATATTCTTCAGGCGATGGCCTGTCGCACGGCCGAGAGAGAAAGTCGTCTTGCTCCATGGGTTCGGCGCTCATGGCGGATATTATGAGGAAGCTGGTGCCTACCTGTCAAGCCAGGGCACAGAGGTCCATACTATCGATCTGCCAGGATTCGGCAATTCCAGGGATTCACAGCCAGACATGATGCTTTTCCAGGAAGTGCTGACGGCATATGGGAACCACCTTGGGAAGTACTATGTCGCTGGCTCAAGCCTGGGAGCTCTTGTTGCTCTTGAACATTCCCTCCTGAACCGCAGTATCCGTGGAGTCGTGGGCATAGGCACCCCCTTCCGATTCAGGGAATCAAGCTGGCTGAAGGTGATAGGGCTTAGGATACTATCACTCTTCATGCCAAGGTACAGGCTCAAGGTAGTCAGGGAGATGAAGCATGTGCAGGGAGCTGTGACCATGAGATACTTCAGGGACCCTATGACAGTATACGATGCTCCTGCAAAATTCCTTGAGCAGGTCGTCGACTCGCTGGAACGGGTGGCGAGGGATGCTGCCAGGATAATGTCTCCTGTCCTCCTTGTCCACGGCATCAGGGATCCTGTAGTCGATCCGAAAGGGACGAAGCAATTCTTCGAGAGACTTAGGGTGCCAAAGAAGATGATCCTATACGATGCTGGGCATATCCTCGTGGATGATGTGCCTGTGAGCAGGTTGGCTGGGGATATGCTGAGATGGACAAGAAGAAGAAGCTTTATATATTGAGCTGACAGATTCTTCCTTCATGTACAAAGACCTCCTGAGGAACAGGAGACTGGTGCTCATCGCAGCGATCGTTCTGCTTCTTGCGCTCCTGTTCAAGCGAATAGTAGCTGTAGCGGCGCTTGTCATGGCGAGTTTCGGAGTCAGCTATGTTGTCAACAATCTTAAGATCAGGCAGCTGGGGCTTGAGCTGGTCACGCTGACAGCTGTCATCAGCGGGCACCTCTACGGGCCTACTATCGGATTCATCGTCGCTCTTGTCCTGATCGTATATCATATGCTTATCGGAGGATTCATAGGGATGTATCTCCTGTGGGTGATACCATCCTACTGCATGGTCGGTATCGTGGCAGGACTCTTCCCAGGGGCAGAAATAACGACGCTTGGCACGATACTCACTATATCGCTGAATGCTGTATACCTTGGATTCACGGCCATGTTCACGCCTGGAGCCATAGGCAATTTCCTGATGTACTCTGCGACCAATGTCATGTTCAACATATTCCTGTTCTCTACAGTCGCAAAACTGCTGATACAGGTGCTCTAGAAGCCAGAGAGGGTACGCTGGGAACTCCCCTTGATCAGATCATCGAAGTTCTTGTCAAAGAATCCAAGGACAGAGTCTGCTATCGGCTTTATCTGCTTCTCGATGTAGTGCTGGTAGTCTATCTTCTTCTTTGTGCCATCCAGAGGCTCTGGGCCTTCGTCTGTCATGACATAGGAGATGATGCTTGAGCTGACGTCAGCCATCTTCCTCGCTGCCTTCACATGGGGCGGGGTCGTCTTCGTGTATTTCTCCAAGTCTTTCCTTATGGCTTTCCTATAGACGAGGAGGTCATCATGCCTGCCGCTCTTCAGCTCAGAGACGAATGCCTTGATGTAATGGTCTATCTCCTTGCCGTGGAATATCCTGTCGAGGAGCTCCATCTGGAATTTCTTCGCGATCTCTGTCCAGTCGCGCCTGACGAACTCAAGTCCTGTGAAGACTATCTCTTCCTTCCCATCCTTCAATATGAGGCCTGCATATCTCTTCTTCGCTCCTTCCTCGCTCCCGCGGATCCTGGGCATCATGAACTTGATGAATACCTTCTCGAACTGCAGCTCCAGGTAAGATCTCCTCTTGAGTTCCTCATTGATGTAGTTGTCGAAATAACTGTTGACATAGGCGGCGATCTCTCTCCCTTTCTCAGCCGCCTTCTCCGGATCCGGCTCAGCTGTCTTGATGAAGATCGAATCGGTGTCTGAATAGATGTTACTGAGCTTGAATTCCTGCTCGACTATCTCCTCTGTCTTCTTCACGATGAACCTGCCAGATGATGTTATCGCGTTCGCGATATCGAGCGAGAAGAACCTGCAGGAGGGATTCGCGAGCACGCCGAAGAATGAGTTCATGGTTATCTTGACCGCGAAGCTCTCTTCTGCGTTCTTCCTCTTCTTGGCATCATCCCTCTGGTCCCAAAGGCGCTTGATGATCAGGGGAAGGATGCCGTCCTCCCTGGCGAACCTTGCCCCATTAGGCGCCACGACTGCATCCTCCCCTGCCTGCACGAAGCTGAGAGGGTCGATATTGAAAGTCATGATTATGCTTGGATATAGGCTCTTGTAGTCCAGGACATCGACGTAGTCGTAGATCCCTGGGACAGAATCACGGACATATCCTCCCTTGATGCGGTCGCTCTTGATAATATACTGGCCGGAAGGGCATACATATCCACGCTTCCTCGCCTCGCGGAGGTACAGCGAGTCGAGAGAAGCTATGCTCGCCTTGACCATGTCCAGCTGCATTCCTGTGAGAAGCGAGCGCTGGACCGAGAGCTCGATGAGGTTCTTCTTCATGATTATCCGGCATGCGAGCTCAGCGTCATGGAGCGCATACTTGGCCAGCTTCTCTGGCTCTTCATTATAGATACGGACGATCTCCTTGCCCTTGCTCGTCCCATTGAAGTCTATCGACTTGCTCTCGCCGAGGATCTGCCGGGCAGCGGTGTCGAGCTTGTAGTCATCAAGATCGATGAAAGAATTCTTGAGCATCGTTATCCCGTCGAGGACTATCCTCCCCGGGACATTGGCGTCTGATGCGCGGAAGAAGGAATCATAGCTGCGGATAGAGCATCTCTCATCGTCCCTCCCTATCGCAAAATCTATCTTGAAGTGGTCGAGCCTGCTCTTGATCACCTTGAGGTCGAAATCCACTACGTTCCATCCTGTTATTATGTCAGGATCAAGCCTGATGATCTCCTCCTGGAAGGCTTTCAGCATATCCTGCTCTTTCTTGAAACAGTCGCAGCCAGGGCAAGGCTTGTCTGAAAGGAACAGGACCTTCTGCATGGTCTCGCAATAGATCGCGATAGCGAAGATCCTGGAAGCCTTCTCATCAGTCTCGATGTCGATCGATACGACACGAAGGACGGGCTTTGTGCTGGCCGGCTTGATAACTGGCTCTTCATAGACTCTGTCTACCTTCGCACCTTTGCAGAACTGACCTTCGATCTCTAGTGATCCCTTTATATCATGATCTATCAGGAAGCGCTGCGCGAAACGGATATCTGCCTCGTATGTCTTCACCCCCTGCTCTTCCAGGGATTTCCTCATAAGAGGTATATCTTTCGGGATGCCAGCCTTTATGCGGATCACCGTCGAGCCATGGAAATCCCTTAGGTCGGCTGTCTCGAATGAATAGCCGAGAGAAGCGGCCTTCGTAGAATCAGATGAGAGGATGAAGAAATATGGGACAGTCTTGTGCACTGTGAGAAACGATTCTCCATTGCTGAGCCTTCCGAAAAGATGGACGTATGCCTCACCATCCTTGACGCGATACGTCGGGTGAACAACAAATCCATCCATAGAAAGATAGATGATGATGAAAACTTATAAAGGTAGTGAAAAAAAGACAAAAAAAAACAAACAGCGAAAGAAAAAGAAAATTTACTTTTTCTTCTTCTTAGCTGCTGTTGTCTTCTTTGCTGGTGCTTTCTTAGCTGGTGCTTTTTTCTTTGCTGGCATAATGATTTCCTCCTTTTTTTATTAGGTCACACAATAATTATTTCGTATATAAATTTTTCTAAATGTATTCTGCACCCCATAATCAGTCAAAACTGTTTTTGTCGTCGATAGAAATGGGAATGATCAAATGAGGGGATGATAGGAATCAATCAGAAAATGCTACTTTTTTCCACCTTTTCTCGTCGACAGACCCAATGTCGACGCGATGTTAAGCCTGCGCAATTCATCGGAGCAGAACTCATACTCGCGCGAAAGCTTGACACCATATTCATCCGCGACCTTCTTCAGGTAATCCAGCCGCTTCTTCTTCACCCTGTCCTTCACTATGCCTTCCTTGATCAGGAGCTGCGAGAAGAGATTCAGTTTCTCGTCGGAAAAGTGACGCAGGAGCTTGCATCCGCGGGCTATCCTGAAGATGTCTCTTATCAGCAAGAAATCGATGTCTGAACGCCTGATCTCGACCTCTATATCGGTCCCGACTGACAGGGAAAGATCCCTGACGACCTGCCTCGGGATCCTCACAGCAAGCGAGTTTCCTATCTTGCAAGACCTGCTTTGATACTTCATTGTATACACAAAGTATATACCATGATAAAAAGGTTTCCATAGCAGAAAGGTTTTATCTCTGCTTATCCCTTCATCAGGGATGAAACATGAGATGAGGATTCTAGGCATTGATGATGCGCCGTCCAGCAGGTCGGACAAGGAAGTGCTGATCGTGGGAACTCTTTACCGTGGCGGCGAATTCCTTGACGGAGTCTATTCTACGAGGGCTGGGAGAGATGGCTCAGATGCGACAGAGAAGGTCATCAGCCTGGCTGGAAGCTGCAAAGCTAGGCTGGATGCGATATTCCTAGACGGCATAGCTGTTGCAGGGTTCAACGTGATAGATGTCGAGACTCTGAGCATTGCGACAGGTGTGCCGGTGATCATCATCATGCGCAAGGCTCAGCGCATGGAATCAATCACATCTGCGCTGGAAAGGCTTGGTATGGGTGAGAAAGCTGCGCTGGTCAGCAAAGCAGGAGATGCCACCAGGCATAATAGCATATACTATCAGGCGATCGGCATTAGCAATGAGGATGCAGAGAAGATGATCGACATAGCTACGCGACATGCTGCGATACCTGAAGCCATCAGGGCAGCGCACCTTATAGGGCAGGGGATCGTCCTAGGGAGAAGCAGGGGCAGGGCGTGAGCATCTCCTCCTGATGATCACGCCACCCAGGGCTGCAAGTGCTGACATGAGGAGGTAGACTGAGAGGATCCTGGATGATATATCGAGGAAGAATCCATCAGGGAACATGTACTTCATGTTAGATATTGCCGGATTGAAGGCATAGTTACCTGTGAAGAATACCTTGTGGAAAGCAGTGAACAGGAAATCAAAGCCTGTGGCGAAGCATAGGAGGACTCCAAGGACCATCATGGCAAAGGCGAATAATCCGGCAGCGATCAAGGTGCCTGCGACTTGCCTGCAGAGTATCTTCTTCCTGTGTGACCTATACATGATGCATACAAGCAGAGAGATGCTCATGACAGCCAGCACAGCTGCCCTATCCAGGAGGACCTTCACATCATACAGGTGGGATATCTCTGAATATGAGAAGAATGAATCGTCAAGAGCGTCCTTTCCCCTGAAATAATCCATGATGTCGATCGCAGCCTCGATAGTACGTTCTTCTCCATGTCTTTGATAAACACCATATTTCTCGAACTCATACCTGTAGAATGGAAGGTTGTAGACTGCCATAGACAATGAGATGAAGAGAAGCACAAATGACAGGAGCGATGCCTGGATCAGTAGTAGTATCTTCCTCTCGATCTTTGCTCACGGTCCTTGACTGACTCTGGCTTGTTTATCCTGGGCCTTTCCGAGTCCTCGTCTCTCCTTATGGTTATCCCCAGCTCAGATAAAAGCTTATTCATTCCTTCCTCCATGCCCAACAGGCCACTTGCAGTACCGCCTTCAAGGGTTTGTGAGAAAACAAGCAGCCGGTCAGACACATAGTCTATGAAGACAAGGTCATGATCTATGACCATGCAAGGCACCTCCTTCTGTGCGATATGGTCCCTGATCACGCGTGCTGCGATGATCCTCTGCTCGACATCAAGGTAGGCTGATGGCTCATCAAGGATGTAGAGTCCTGCGTCTTTTGACATTGCACGGACAATCGCGACACGTTGAAGCTCACCACCTGACAATCCTGAGAGCTTCCTGTCCATGAGAGGGATCATGCCAAGGTCTTCGAGAAGCCTTGGGTCTGCGTCAGATAACGATGATGCGACAATCTCTTCAGCCGGCTCGATGAACTGAGGCTTGTAGGAGACACCTGTGCTTCCTGAAAGCGCGATTGCGAAAGTGGTCTTGCCTGTGCCATTCTCCCCGATGATCCCCAGGACTTCGGATCCGATAGAGCCGCCAGGGGTTGAAAAAGCGAAGCTTTCTTTCCTGATCAGCATATCCTGCCATGAGAAGACATCCTTATCTGGAGATATGAATGGCTGCTTCTGGCCGAACCTTATATGATGGTCCCGGAATCTTATGTTCTCCTCCTTCAGGTATCCGTCGATAAACTGGTTTATCCCCTTCCTTACCGGCTTCCTGGAGGATACAGAGCCGTAGGCCCCTGGCACACCGAACATCACACATACATCATCAGACATGTAATCGAGGACGACAAGGTCATGCTCTACGACGACTATGCTTGTCTTGTCATCGACAAGGCTCCGGATGAATCTTGATACTATGAGGCGCTGCTTTATGTCCAGATAAGATGAAGGTTCATCAAAGATATAGAGATCTGCCTTCTTCAGGCTTGCTGCAAGTATGGCGAGACGCTGAAGCTCTCCTCCAGAGAGAGTGCTTATCTCGTTGTCCAGGATCCTGCCCATGCCAAGGCTCTCAGCATAACCTCGCAAGTTCCCCTGGTCGTCGACGTTCTCGAGAAGCTCTCTTGCAGTGCCTGCGAAGTGCCGGGGGATAAGGTCGACATGCTGGGGCTTGAGCGAGGAGATGATGCTGCCTTTTGCCATCTTCGAGAAGAAGAGCTGCAACTCTTTCCCTTTGAAATGCTGCGACAGCTCCTCATATGTCGCTTTTTCTTGCATGCCAAGGTTCGCCTTCATGTCACCGGCGATCAGCCTTAGGGCAGTCGTCTTCCCTATGCCATTCACTCCGACTATGCCAAGGACCTTTCCAGGGACTGGTGTCGGCAGGTCGAAGAGAGAAAATCCGTTCTTTCCATACCTGTGGACTGGCTGCTTGTCAAGCTGTTCCGGAAGCTTGACTACCTTGATCGCATGCGGGGCAGCTTTCGCGCAAATGGTGGCGAGCGGCCCGGCACATGCTGCTTCATCGATACGGAGCTGGTCTCCCTCCATGTATGCGCAACTGATGCCTGAACGGTTGCAGGTCGCTAACGCCTCATACTTCTCCTGCATGCTGCGGAATCTAGTATTATCGACAACTGCGATGCGCATGCACCATATCATCCGAAGATAATACTAGAATCTTGCTGCTTTAAGCAATAATGAGCGGAATGTTTATCTATCCAGAAAGAACAACTGCATACCATGAGAATCGCCGGAGAAAGGATCGTCCTCAGGAGCCTCGTTGCCTCAGATGCAGAGTCCCTGCAAGCGAATGCAAATGACTTTGATATCGCCAGATATACGACTCTTCCACATCCATACAAGATGGAACATGCTGAGGGATTCATCAAGATGACCCATGATAACTTGGGGAAGAAGACCGCAGTCGAGCTTGGGATCGAGCTGGATGGAAGCATAATAGGGATGACAAGCCTGATGAAGATCGATCCTCTCAACAGGAATGCAGAGCTTGGCTACTGGCTTGGGAAGGCCTACTGGAGGAGAGGCCTGATGAAAGAGGCGTTGAAGATCATGCTCTCATACGGTTTTGGCGAGCTTGGGCTTGTCAGGATCTATGCAAAGGTCCTAAAACCAAATATCGCATCTTCAAGGCTTCTTGAGGATTCCGGATTCATGCTAGAAGGACACTTGAGAAGATCCACTCTCCGTCATGGCGAATGGATGGATGATCTCATATATGCAAAGCTTCATGAATAATAGAATTTGCCCTTGCTCTTCTGCTCCCTGTCTTTCACAGAGCCGAGCTTGTTGATCCTGGGGCGCCTGGTCTCCTCGTCTCTCCTCATGGTGATGTCGAGCTGTGAGAGAAGCCTGTTCATGCCGTCCTCCATCTGGAATGGGCCTTCAGCTGTGCCGTTCTTCGCTGGCTTTCCATTGAAGACCATGAGCCTGTCAGACAGATAATCCAGGAAAAGGATGTCGTGATCAACCACCAGGCATGATATCTTCCTCTGCTCGACGACTGTCGCGATGACCTTCGAGACGAGGAGCCTCTGCTCCACATCGAGGTATGCTGATGGCTCGTCAAGGAGGATAAGGTCCGCCTCTCTTGAAAGGGCTTCGCATATCGCGACGCGCTGCAGTTCGCCGCCTGAAAGCTCGGATATCTTCTTCATGAAGAGGCCTTTCATATTGAGCGGCCTGATAAGTTCTGCGTCATACTTGCTGATAGCCTCTTGGAGGACCACCATCACAAGGTCATCAGATGAATTCTCGATATACTGCGGCTTGTAGGAGACCTTTATCTTGAGGTCAAGCTCGCCTGAGTCCGGCTTGTGGACGCCAGCAAGGACCTTGACCATGGTCGTCTTTCCTATCCCGTTCTCTCCCAATATCCCTACTTTCTCGTTGATGTACAGCTCGCCTGGCTCAGCGTCGAGAGTAAAGGAACCGAGTGTCTTCCTGAATGCCGGCCACTTCGTGAGGGCGAAATCAGGCCTGGCCTTGATCGGGGCGCGGATCTCGAACCTGATCTTAGAGTCCCTGAACCTGACATTCTCATCTTTCAGGAATCCCTCAAGGAATGTGTTTATGCCGTTCTTGGCTGCTTTCAGGGTAGAGACGACTCCATAGCAGCCGCTCTTACCATACATTATATTGATGAGATCTGCCATGTAGTCGAGCGCGATAAGGTCGTGCTCGATCACGATGACTGAGGTGTCCTCGTCAGCAAGTCCTTTTATGAACTGAGATACCTTGAGCCTCTGCTTGATGTCAAGGTAGCTTGTCAGCTCGTCAAATATGTAGAGATTGGCTTTCTTCAAGACGGTCGCCGCGACAGCCACCCTCTGGAGCTCGCCGCCGGAGATCTTGTCGATATCAGTGTCAAGGAAGTTTGTCAGCTCAAGAGTCGCTGCGATCTCATCTAGCTTCCCTTTCTCATCGACTTTCGCGAGGAGTTCCCTGACTTTCCCCTTGAACTGCCTGGATATGAGGTCGACATGCTGAGGCTTGTATGCGACCTTTATCTCGCCTGCCTTTACTTTTGTGAAGAACAGCTGGGCCTCTGTGCCCTTGAAATAGTCTATGACATGCTGGATGTCGGCGTCTTCCCCCGGGACGCCGAGATTGGGCTTGAGCACTCCGGCAAGGATCTTTATGGCTGTTGACTTGCCGATGCCATTGACTCCGACGATGCCGACAACCTTTCCGAACACAGGTGTCGGGAGGTTGAATAGGGCGAAGCCATTATCTGAGAACCTGTGTATAGGCTGCCTGTCAAGCTCTTCCGGGAGATTGATTATCGAGATAGCCTCGAATGGGCATTTCTTCGGGCAGATGCCGCAGCCGATGCAGAGCTCTTCGGATATGACGGCCTTTGTGTCAGGGCCTTTTGTTATGCATTCCTTGCCTGTCCTATTGACCGGGCATGCGCCAGCGCATATGAAAGGGCAATCTACCCCATTCTTGCACTTGCTCTTCTCGATTATCGCCAGGCGCTTCATAGAGAGGGAGGAAATACAGGACCATTTTAAATGTTTGCGGGGAAGTGGGGGATCCTCAAAAATCTGAGAGGGACTTCATCCGGAATCATAAGGCAGCAAGCAGCGGGACAAGGCAGAGACTGCATGCGAAGCCATTGTGTGCACCTGCCTTGTTACGCAAGAACGTCTATTTGATTATCAGGAGCCAGTTCCGGCGC
The DNA here is from genome assembly GCA_964441565.1 of uncultured Methanosarcinales archaeon. GTDB lineage: Archaea > Nanobdellota > Nanobdellia > Woesearchaeales > GW2011-AR15 > CAYTWW01. Next base: position 23,435 of record CAYTWW010000001.1, read on the forward strand.
CAGACCGGAGGAGAATCGAGATAAAGGAGGAACAAGAGCAGCTGGTAATGCGCTAGATATCTTTGGATTCTGATTGCGCTTCACATGTACCTTTTCTTGCGCTTGTTCTGTGACTACTCAATCATTAGCCGAGCACCTGCCTCATCAGGAAAATGCCTCTTTTTCTTTCTGTCTCACGGCAGATCACTTCCATGTCAGAAAGAAAAATTTACACCCATACATGCTCAAAAACATATTTTTGGCATCCCAGAATCAGAGGATTCTGTGATTTTCCTGAATCGGCGTTCTCGGGCTCTCCTTTGCGAGCAGCTTCATTAGGCAACTTCTGCCGCTCCGTCAATCCACTGGACATCCTCCCCTGAAGGTTATAAGCTGAGCATGTTCCTCTTCACACATGCTCACAGCAGTATCCGGGGACATGAAGGAAGTCAACAGGATGCTCCTCCTGAAGGCGTTCGAGCTCGCGCCGTCGCTTGTAGTCGATTGCGGGAATTCTGCGGATCCTCATTCGATATTCCATCTCGTGCCTGAGGAGAAGCTCGACAGCGTCTATGTGATGAATGCGGAGGCGATATACAGGCTCAGGGACTCGCTTAAGCAGGCGATGTTCTGGGCGAGGAGATACAATTGCCAGTGCATCGTCATCACGACTGTGCACATACTCTTCTCATACGATGACGAGGAGGAGAATGACAATGTGCTCGAGCATTGCTGGGAGATAATGAGGGAGATATCTGCGAAGATGCCTGTCTATGTAGGCATCGCGCATGACAAGAGACATCACCGGCTCGCAGGCAGATATGCAGGGGAAATAGCAAAGCTTTAAGTTCCTCAGAACCTTACCTGTCCTGGATTGGAAGCACTTTAGACCTCTTGGCCTGTTTCTGACGGATATGCCTATGGACTACAAGATTGTGAAGGAATGCAGGCTCTGCAGGAAGAGATTCAATGTCTCCAGGGAAGGAAGGAGACGGATCTACTGCGATGACTGCGAGAAAAAACAAGCTATATAAAGTGACTTGCTTTTCTGGACGTGGGGAAGCTGATATCTTCAACCATATCTGTTTTCTTGTGCAATATATCTTTGCTAAGATCCTATTGCATCTCGCCTGGATGATCCAGGTAGAACCAGGAGGTGGAAATCTAATGCAATGCAAGAACTGCAACAGCTCAAGCGTCAAGTCAAGAAGCAACTATCATCATGGAAAGCAATCAAAAGCTACCATGACCTACACTTGCAGGAAGTGCGGCTCAAGCGAGGTCCTCAAGAAGGAGAAGAAGTGGAGAAAGCGATGATCTTCTCTGCTTTTTCTTTTCTCCCCATCTTCTGATATGCGTCTACCTCATCCTCGAGTGAAAGCACAGGTATCTGGATGCCTGCTGATTCAACATGATGGACATGGTATGGCCTAGGGCTCATCCATCCGTATGGACTCTTGAACTGGATGTTCGCCATCACATCGACCTTCACTCCATTCACCCTATAGATCGCATGCGTGCTCCGGAAACCGCTTCCTTCTGAATATCTTGGAGCCCTGATCCTAAAACGCTCAAGCCTCTGGTCGATGCGGCTGATTGTCTCAAGATCTGTCACAATATCGATGTCTGAGGGAGTCACATCAACACCACGGAGCTTAAGTGATGTGCTGCCTACGAGGATCCAGAACAGGCCATCCAGCTGTTTTGAAAGAAACCTGAGGCAATTCATATGATAAAGTATGATGAACTTATATAAATAGGTTAGGAATATTTTTAATAAACCTTATGCTTGCATACGCATGTTCCTTATCTCTCACATCATGGGCAGTCTCCTCTTTGCGAAGATGCTGACTTTCTTTGGAATCCCCTTTTCTCCGCTAATCGCAGTCGTATTCCAGCTGCTGCCAGACCTAGACATATTCTGGGCAAGAAAGCTTAATGAGCATCACCAGAGCTATTTCCATTCGCCGCTAATGTGGCTGGTGTTGTATATGGCAGGCATATTCCTGAATTCTGTGTTTTTCTTCCCCCCTCAATGGGTGCTGCATACGTTCTTAGTACAGACGCTTTCCCATCTTCTCCTCGATCATCTGTCTGGAAGGACAGCAGGTATACCTTTTCTCTATCCCCTGTCTACCAGGGAATACAGCCTGTTCCCTCTTGACAAAAGGCAAGGAAACATGCATCCTCTCAGATTCGACTTGAGGTTCCTAAAGTATTACATGAAGAACAAGGTGCAGGTCGCACTAGAGGTGGCAGTCATCATATCTGGAATTGTGGTATTAGCCTACCAATAATGATATTTTATCTTTCCACAGACTTCACACTTCATCCTCTGCTCAACTTTTGCGCCACGGGTCTGTGGTCCCCCAATCTTTTGCCATTTGTGCATTCCAAAGAGACATCTGATATCCATAATGCAATCCTTATCTGAAAAGAATAAAAATGTTTGGCTTAGCAACCACCGATGCTGACTGATGAATTGCACCTGTTGGAGCTCTGGATTATCGAGATGGCGCCGTCCTCATCGAAGGCACCTTCCATGCACCTGCTCCTGACTTCCTCTGTCCTGTCATATTCCTCCTCAGTGCATATATGGCCGTCATTATGCTGGGTCTCAGACAGCTTCTGGCAAATTTTTTCTCGGGCATCCTCCATCACTTCATCTGATGCCCTGAGGCAGATGCTCATGCCGCAGTCCGTGCCGCCTGAAGAGCACCATCCCCAATGATAATAGAGGGAGAATGGCTCGCCGCTCGCTGTGCCATTTGCCCTGACATATCCTCCCCTGCCCATGTCTGCCTCTATGCAGTCCAGGCTGAGATTGCCTTCAAGGCCATTATCCCTCAGGATGCTATCGAGCCTTTGTGTGCTGCTCTCGATGTATGCTTGGGGGTCAGACATCATGCTGGACCTGATCCGGAGGTTCTCATAGAAGTCCTGGCCTTCGCAGCTTGGGAAGAGAGTCACGACGACTGTGGCAAGCTGGCCTTCGGGCATCCTGAGCGGGAATGATACTGGAGCATATCCCTTAGAGAATGCTGTGATTATCGCTTCTGTGCTGCCTCCTTCTGTGCAGGTGTAGCTTTCTCCCAGACCTCCTCCGCCTGTCCTTGTCGCTATGTCCCCACGCCCCTCGAGCAGATTGCCCTCCCGGTCTTTCAGGACAAGCCTGATGCCAGAACTGACATTGCCTTCACCATAGCCTGTGCTTGCGCAAAAGGAGTTGTTGTAGGGAATCGGATCTTCTATCACAAAAGGCAGGCCTGCCTCCTCCTGCCGGACAGCGCATCCGACAAGGAGCATCAAGAGGATGAATCGTCTCACGAGCAGTTGGACTATTGTCTCAGGATATAAACATATTGTGTACAGAAAAGCTTTTATCCCTGGCATGTTAAGATATATACATGTTCACTGACAAAAGGAGCAAGAGGATAGTGCTTGTATCTCACTGCCTGCTGAACCAGAATTCGATATCTGACAATACCGCGGATTTCCCAGGGACATTCAGGAAAGCTGTCGATATATTGCTTGAAGCTGATATAGGGATAGTCCAGATGCCTTGCCCGGAACTCATGTGTCTAGGTCTCGATAGGGGAGATATCGACGGAGGAAAGAGAGAGGCTGTAGTCGAGAATTCAAGGATCCGGAGGGAACTAGAGAAAAGACCTGAGAAGATCGCTTCCCTTGTAGGGCATGTGGTCTATCAATTGGAGGAATACAAGAAGAATGGTTTCTCAGTCATTGGGATCATCGGCGTCAACAGATCTCCAAGCTGCGGTGTTGAGACGACGTCGGAGGATGATTCTGAGGTAAAGGGCATGGGAGTCTTCATGGATGCGCTCTCAAGAGAGCTTGAGAAGAGAGGAATCGAGTCGCAGATTGTCGGGGTGAAGACATCTGAAGTGGAGAAGAGCCTCGAAAAGATACGACGTCTAGCTCCCTAGACTTTCGCGTATCGCTTCCATCTGAGCGATCTCTGCTTCCTGGTTGGCGATTATCTCCTGGCAGAGCTGGATCAGCTCAGGGTCCTCTAGGCTTGCCTGCTCGCACATCAGGACAGCGCCTGAATGGTGCGGTATCATGGAGCGCAGGAATTCTTCGTCTCCTATCAGGGTCTGCTGCCTTATGAAGAGGAAGAACAATGCCAGGACAAGGAAGCTTGCGCCTGCCACTATCACATTGTTCCTCATGCTCGGATACATCGATCGCATCAACAGTATCTCGATGATTATCATAGGAGCAGTCATGAGTCCTGCCATGTAGAAGTTGTTGAGGTTTGGGATGACATTCTCCCAGCGAGCGACCATGGAGTACATGAGCGCATACATCGCCATGAAATGCAGCGCTGCCATGATCAAGAGGAGAGTATAATGGTTCCTGTCCTTTTCCATCTGTATCCTGTAGAGCAGCAAATTTATATTTTTGAGCGCTTGGAAGAGTGGGTCCAGCCTAGGAAGAACAGGATACCTATCAAGAATGCTGGGCCGGCGATCAATAAGGACCACGATAGCTTGTACATCTCAAAGCCGCTGGAGAAGAGGATGATCATGTAGGATAATCCTGCAAGGGAGTAGAATATCGCTCCTACGATCTCGAATCTCCATGCGATCGCAAGAATGACTCCCAGGAAGATGACAGGGATGTTGTGGATGAGAAAACCACCAATCTTCTCCCAGAGTGTCCCTTCCATCCCGAAGACATCAAGTGAGAATAGCATGAGGAACAGGATGAACAGTATCGAGAGGATGCGGGGTGCCCAGAAGATGAGCTTTTTCATTTTTTCCCTATCCTGTCAGATGGCATGGATCGACCTTGTATCTCCCTGCAGCTGCTGCGAGGGGGATGTTCATGGCATGATGCAACTCAAACACCACCAGATCGAGGACTGGATGCTTATTCTCTTCAAAAAGGAATAACCTGCCTTCTCTTATTGGATCATGTTCAGTGTCGATCCCATATGAAGGATTACGTGGCAGCACGATGCTGTAATCCATAACTCCTTGGCAGTCCGGGCTGAGATCAACGCCTGCATACCATCCAGAGAACTTTGGTCCTCTCGCCCCTCGCTGAACAACCTTAGCGATATTGAGATCGCTTGCGCCTGGCGATATCTCGATAAGGTCCCAACCTTCTTCTATCTTGTAAATACTATCAATACTTCGGAATCCTCTTCCTGTAAGATACCCTAGGAGCATGCCCAACCTGTCTCCCTTATCTATGATATTCGGATGCATATATCAAGCGATATAAATACTATATAAAAAATTATCCTGACATCAGAAGTTCAGGAGCATCAGGATTCCAGCGCGGCCAGATAGCGGGCTGTATTCACATTCCTAACAGTCATGAGCTTATAGTGGGGGTGAGAGATGATCTTGTTGATGTGACTCTTGTTGTAATGCTCTCTTCTGATATTCCAGAGCAGGGCTCCCTTGGCATAACGGATGTCGATGAACTCTCTACGTACTGGCAGATCATCGATGACATCCTTCTTGTCTATCTCGGGGAAGAGATAGGCGACATCTGTCTTCTGGACCAGGTCATTCTTCCAGGATGAAGGGATAGAGTCAGCTATCTTCCTTATATCACCAAGGGTCTTGACCAGGGTCTGCACCTCGAAGCCGAACTCCTTGAGCAGACTTAGTTCAATCATCTTACGGAGATATCCCTGGCTCTTGCCTGAACTGAAGATGGCATTCCCTGAGTTGATGTAGGTCGAGATGTCCTCCAGGCCCAGATCATGGAACAGAGCCTTGAGGCGACTCATCTCGACACGCCTGTTTCCTCCTGCGTTTATGCCTCTGAGAAGAGCGACATATCTCATTTCAAGATTATGTCCTATGGAGAGGATAAAAATATTGTCCAAATAGAAGAAAGGTGAACCACCAATCTATACCAGCAACCTGTAGACTATCATCAGTATGCCTGCCAGGAGGATCGAGCCGAATATCGCCTTGTTGTGGATCGCGACCCACTTCGGCAGATAGATATCGTCTCCATCTGCATAGTCTTTCTTTATCCTCTTCGCGACTATCGTAAGTGGACAGCTTCCCTTGTTCATAAAAAGAACTACACCTTCAAGCGCCATCAGGCTGACTGGGATCAATAGGTAGGCATCGATCCTGTCTGTGATGCCTGCGTACAGGATGTAGAAGATGGCACATACCATCATCACCCAGATCGCGCTGTGGATGGCCTTTATCCGTCTCATCATATCAGTTGGCAGAATCATGGGATCGTATAAATAAGTTTACCAAATTATCCTGTAAGCAGGACCTTTTTTATTGATACCTGAATGGACTATGCAGATGACTGATGAACTGCTAGATGTCTTGAAAGAGCGTTTTGATGAGAACATGGGCAGGCATGAAGGCCTGGATTGGGAGAGGATCAAGAGAAGGCTCACACCTGAGAAACTGAAGGTCCTAAAGAAGATGGAGGATACTGGCGGAGAGCCTGATGTTGTCGGCTATGATAAAAAGACAGGGGAATACATCTTCATGGACTGCTCTCCTGAAAGCCCGAAAGGTCGCAGGAATACCTGCTATGACCGGGTGGGACAGAATGAAAGGGAGAAGAAAGGCATCAATCCATCAGGGAATGCTATAGATATGGCTGCTGACATGGGTATCGAACTGTTGTCTGAGGAAGAGTACAGGGAACTGCAGAAGCTCGGGGAATTTGATACAAAGACATCGAGCTGGCTAAAGACGCCTGCTGACATCAGGAAGCTCGGAGGAGCGATCTTCGGAGACCGCAGGTACAATACGGTGTTCAAGTATCACAACAGCGCTCCCTCGTTCTATAGCAGCAGGGGGTTTCGGGGGATGGTAAGGGCATGAAAATATTTATTTGTGAATCATAATTATTATTGACTGATGGAAAAAGATGATTTGCTGCTGTATAGGATCGGGGCTTACTCTGCATGGATGACTGCGATGCTCATCCCTATCGCGATCATATCGCATCTGCTTTGGCCGCCTCCAGCATGGGCGCCAGGTGCTGCAGCTGAGTGGTTCACATACTTGCAGGGGAATGTGATTGCCGGGCTTCTCAATCTTGACTTCCTCCTTGAGATCGGGCTTGTGCTGAGCATCCCTCTCTACCTCGCCTTATATGTCGCCTTGAAAAAGGAAGCCAGGACAGTCATGCTGATCGCTACGGTCGTCGCACTGCTTGGCATCATCATGCATATCTTCTCGAACACTGCATGGGAGATGCTCCTCCTGAGCCAGGCGTATTCAGATGCAGCGACTGATATGGAACGCCTTATGTTCCTGGCCGCAGGCGAAGCGAGGCTATCTGCATACTATGGGATGGTCTTCCAGGTGAGCTATGTGCTCGGCTATATCGCATACATACTTATCGGGATAGCCATGCTAAGGAGCGAAAGATTCAAGTTGGCAGCAAGGCTTGGGATAATCACTGGTATCGCAGGCTTTGGATTCTACATCCCTGCAATAGGAACCCTGTCCTCAGTCCTTGTGGTGCTGCTTGTCGCTGCATGGAACGTCATGGTCGGATGGAGGCTTTATCGGATGGGAAGTGCTTCTTGACATGATCAAGAGGCATCTGGGTCTTCTTTGAGACCTCTTCAGGTGACATGTGTCTGGACAACCTCTTGATAGTACTATCCAAGGACTCTGCCACCTCGATGATGAAACCGTCTGGGTCAAAGAATCTCAGGGTCTTCTGACCCCAGGGTTCTTCCCTTATATCATGAATGATACTTTTGTCATCAATCCTCTTTCGGATTAATTCAATCTCATCAGACTCAAAATATAATTCCAGATCCTTGAGACCATCTTCATTACTCTCAGAACCAAAGATAATTTCCTCAGCCTTCTTCTTCTGCCACAGCCCAAACTGATGGAAATCTATATACTCGCCAAAATCATGCTCTACTTCTAGAGAAAAAAGGTCCTGATAGAATCTCTTTGATACTGAGACATCTTTCACGAAGATCACGGGCTTGGATAAACTGGTAGGCATGCTGATCTAATAAGTCAACAAGTAATAAACTTTATTGATGGTGCGTCTTAGACTGTAAATCTGAAAAATGGATTAGGATCCCATGAGGAAGAGTTAAAGATAATCTGTTCCAAGACACAAGTAGTCCTGAAACTGGACCATGAACTCGTAGTTCCAGGTTATTTCCCCGCCGGTCCATATCTTAGTATGACTCCACCAGTCTCAAGTGGGCGGGATTCAAGCAGTCTGAGCTTTTGGTGAGGGATTCCTTTATCGAATAAGTGTCTTCCCTTGCCTAGAAATACTGGTGCGATGCATAGGCGGTATTCATCAAACAGCCCTGCTTTCATCAATGATCCAGAGAGGTTGCCGCTGCCAAACACAAAAATATTGCCGTCTCCCTCCTTCTTCAACTTAGTGATCCCGGCCACAGCGTCTGGCATGATTGTTGTGTTGTTCCAGTCAGCTGTCTTGAGGGTTGTGGAGCAGACGATCTTCTGTATCTTATTCATCATGTCTGCGATCTCTCCCTTCTCAGTTGTCCAATACTTTGCCATGCCTTCAAACGTGGCCTTGCCAAACACAAGCATGTCAGCTGATCTCAACTGCATGATACTGAAGTCTTCAAGCTCTTTGCCCCATGCGAGCTCATGGAAGTCCAGGTCCCAACTAGTCTCACCTTCAAAGTATCCGTCGAGTGAGATCAGATTCCACATGATCAGTTTTCTCATGATGATCCTATGATTAAAAAAATTCTTAAAGGGTTGCTTATGGAAAGGACTTCAGTCTTTCTTCAAAGATTCTTAAAAAATGATATAAAAGACGTTTAATGCCTCGAGCCAAAGAAATTTCTAAGTTTGACTTAGGAGTTAGTCAAAAGTAGCAAACTAAATATATCAAACCAAAGTAACAAAGGGAGGTTCTCCGAAAATTTACAATTTTTGTCGGTTTTAACAGCAAAATATAAATTTGATACTAGAATTTCCAATACCTATGCATCAAAGAGACCGACAAAGGATAATTGAAGAAATTCAAATTAGCAATCCTTTTGAATATCTAGGACCCTTAAAAAACCACGAATTCTTTTTTGATAGGCATGAAGAGTTAAAAAATTCATTGATTGTATGTGAACAAATTTTGAGAGGCACATCTGGTGGTGTACTAATTATTGGTGGAAGAGGAAGTGGTAAAACAAGTTTTGTAGATGAATTAAGAAGATTATTGAATCAAAGAAACATTGCAAATGTAAAAATTCCTCTTAATACAAGTGTTGTAAATCCGGGTGATGAGGTATTACTTTTTAGAACAATCATATCAGAATTATTTAAAGCAGCTGAAGAAGCACAGTTATTAGAAAAAAACATTGTGAGAAAAATCCTGGATTACATGGATGGATTGGAAACCAACGCAGAACTTGAAATAGATATACCTGGTATTAAATTTATTGTTAATGCATCCAAAAAGGGGGTTCAAACAAAAATTCCCTATATTGTACTAAGAGACGGATTAAACGATTTTATCAAATTTGTAAATAAAAATCCAAAAAAAGGAATTAGAGCCGGTGCAATAATCATTTTTGATGAAGGCGATGTTCTTACTTTAAATAAGGATTTACTTCAAATATTAAGAAATGTATTTCAAGATATACCAAAAATTGGATTAATTGTAGCAGGTTCAACTAAATTACTAACACAAGTAAGTGAAGTTTTTTCACCAATTCCTAGATTTTTTCGAAAAATTGAATTAGGCCCTTATCCTCGACCGGAGGATGTGAATACTGCAATAGCTGTACCACTTAAACATGCATGCAAAGAATTATATGAGAAAGAAATAAATCTCAATGTAATCCACAATGGTTTTGATCCAATTATTCAAATGATTAGTGGCAGAATGCCAATGGAAATTAATCTACTATCTTATTTTGCTTTTGATGTAGGTGCAAAATATGCTCGCATTGAACGTAATGGCAATGTTTCATTATATATGAAGGTTAATAAGAATCTTATGGACGAGACAATACGTCAACTTAGAGGTGCTAAAGAATATGACTCTTTTATTGACGAATTAAAAGAAAAAGAAAAATTGTTTTTAGATTTATTATCACGTTCCTTAGAAAAGGCAACAGTTGATGAACTAACACTATTAATTACTTTGCATGAACTGGGTGATAAACTACAATCATTTAAGATAACAGATATTTGTAACTTTTTTAATGAATATATGGGACATAGAAAAAAAATACAAGATGTTTTAGATTCAATTCAACAGAAAGCAGAAAAACACAAAATTAGTGTTATTACTCTAAGTTTAACCGGATTATCCCTATTATCGGTTGAAGATCAGTGGATTCGTTCTTACTTTAAATTTGGATGGAGATATCATGACGTTGATATTGAATTAGGTATCAAACCAGATTTTGGTGGAATTCGGGTTTTTGGTGATCCTATCGCCACGGTAATTCATAGTATATTATTTCCAAGAATGACCCCGTCTATTGCAAATAATTATTCATTTAAAGCACATACAGGTAAAGACGACGGTTTACATTTGTATGTAATGAAAGGAGGTCAAATTGTTGGCTTAAACTATCAACGTGTTGCTGATGGTGAAACATATCATCTTGTATTTAATATTAAAGAAAAGGCATATTTGGATGATATTAATAAAGATTTGCAGACAATAGGGGATGCATTAAAATCGATAAAATTAATCAAAGATTTCAATGTAATTTCAAAGAGATAATACTTTCTACTAAGGAAAACCCCTTTTCATCTTTATTCGTTGACTGACTCAGAGTAACATTGAGCAAAACGGCAAATAAGTCAGCTCCGTCATTTTTCAATCCAAATGTCTCTCGAAGATATCAAAGGTTCGTTTTGTCAATTACTATAACCTTGAAGGGTATCACCCACTGGACATCCGCGCATCAGCTATTTTAACAGCAGCCCTTTTGAAATTCTGATGGGACACACAGTCACAAGCCAGCGGCAGATCGTGGAGAAGATTCTATCTGAGCTAGCTGATTATGGGAGGTCGCTCAGGCAGGATGAGAGGGCTGCTTTCGAGAGCGCCATCGACAAGGTGAAGCTGCATATCGGAAGCATCTCATACGCGTGCAGCTACAACACATGGGCGCTTGTGCTCTTCTCGATCATACTTGAGCAGGAGAAGGAATTGATGAAGACTAAAGCTCACGCTTGAAGTAGTGCCAGATCCATTCTGTCGCCACAAGCTCCCAGCCATCCTGCCCATACTCGTTGAGGATCCTTGTCGTCCTTTCACCAAATCCGATGATTGCTACGTACTTGTATTCGAATCTTCTGCCTGATCTCATCAACCAAGAGGATTCAATCTGACTTATTAGCTTTTCCAAGGAGAAAAAGAAGAACTAGCAGTCCACTCCTAGCGTACAGGTCCTTGGCTGCGTATATCTTTCTGACAGCTCCCGATAGTACTTTGAATTCATCGCGACAATGGTCATGAATAGCCCGATTATCCCTGCGATCGTGAAGAGCAGGGCCATGCCACGGTCAGGGCCTGTACCGAACCATGAGCCGATCAGGTCGACGCCTGCTCCGCTTGTCATGAAAGGGATGAAGAAGAACTGCGCAAGAGGTCCGACCAGGAATGCGGTGAGGGGGGAAGCTGCCATCTCGACGCTCTGGGCAAATCCGAAGACACGTCCCTGGCGTTCCTGAGGGACAAGCTTCTGGATTATCGTGTGCTCTGAAGCCTCAATGTATGGGACCACGCAGAGATAGATGAACATGCCTGCTGTGAGAAGGAGGATGGACGGCTGTATAGTGAAGATGCTGCTGACAGACCAGATCGTGAGATTCGCAATGAACATCGATCTCAAGGGATTCGTCCCAAGCCCGAAGCGGGCGATCATCATGCCGCCTACGATGAAGCCTAGGCTGAGGAAGCCCCACAGTAAGCCCCATACCTGAACTGGCACAAGGGAGAGGCCATATGCATCCATGAGACCCATGAAGACGCCTCCGAGGAAATTATTGAATGTCGTGAAGAATATCAGCGCGAAGAGACCAGGGATGGCTGACACAACTGCCAATGTCCCTTTTATATCTAGCTTCTGCTGCCCTTCTTTATGCACTATCCTCTTCTCATGGATAGGTATCGACCAGAGATGGATGAGGGCTAGCAATGTCATCCCTATCGCAAAGACCAGGACCCAGAGCATGCCATCAATGCCTACAAGGAGTCCGCTGATCACTGAGACTATCATGAATGAGATCCCTGTCGCTGTCCCGACGATACCATTCGCCTTGTCTCGCCTATCCTCCGGGACCATCACTGTCACAAGCGTCGGGATGGCTATCGCCCGGATGTTTCCTGCGATCACTCCTATGAGGAGTAGGGGGACCATTGTCCAGAGGAATGGGCTTCCTGGATCACTGAACTCAGCCCTTCCGACGGCGAGATAGAGGGACAGACCCAGGACATAGATCACAAGAGAGAAGGCGCTTGATAGAAGCATTATTATCTTCTTCCTGAACCTGTCCACGAAGCCGCCGAGCCAAAAGCCTGAAAGAGCCACAGCAACAAGATATATCCCTGAGACGATCGATGTCGCGAAAACTGAGCGTGTCTCCAGATAGACGAAGAATATCAGGCCAAACCAGACTGACATGTTCGTCACCTGCGAGACGACAGAGTTCGTAAGTACCTTGTAGAAGCTCATGACCGCACCACCAGGGAATCCAAGAGATCCCTTGATGCTAGCGAGATCTGCTCCACTGCCTTCCTGAAGGCTTCTTCGTTTGCTTTCGATGGTTTCCTGTAGCCTGAGATCTTCCTTACAAACTGGAGAGAAGCATCGTGGATCTCCTGATCAGTCGCTCCTGGACTGAGGTTGAACAATGGCTTTATGTTCCTGCACATCAGGAGGGATGCTGAAGGAGGATTCTAAAGCCTATGCCTTTAATGTGCAATTGACTTTGGAAGCCCTGGTTATAGATAAGACAAAGAATATGGAATATGCTTTGGATAAAAGGTCAGAAAAGCCTTGCTGAGAGTGCTCCCAGATCGTATGAGATATGATAGAGGATAGTCGCTGCGAAAGGTGTCCCTCCTGTATATGTGGCAGCATATGTCCTGCTTGGCGGGACGCAATCTGCCATTGCCTGATCCCTCTGCATATCCCGCTGGCTTCCTGCCATGTATGCGAGCATCGTGGCAGGCCATGCAAAGGCAGGCACTGCTTTCCTTGGGGAGAGTGATCTTCCCTCCATCAGGCCTTCAGCCACAGGGCCGACAGTGCTTGCGAGGATATGGAGCGCTGGCAAACCTGCGTTGCATAGTCTTTCTGAGAAGGGGGCCCTTTGGGTCTCCTGAGGGAGTGTTACGGCTATATCAGACATAGGATAATGTCAGAATATGTTATATAAAAAGATTACTTCCTGACCTTTCCGATTTCTCCGACTGGCAGCCAGTCGTCCATATTGCTGTAGGAGGACTTGTCGATCTGGAATGGTTTTATCTCAACAGGATCCTTGACGCTGATAAGGACGAGGTATCTCTTGCCTGCCCAGCGCTGGAACTGCTTGTCTGTGAGCTGCAGGCTTCCCTGGTTCTTCCTGACAAGCTCTTCTGAACTCTTCTCATCCATCTTCTCGGAATCATGGACTGATGAGACAGTCGCCTTGGCTTTCACGACTCCTTCTGCATTGTTGTTGATGAGATAGAGAGTGTCGCCTGCATGGACGCGGCCATATGGCAGCTTCCTGCCTGCGGCGCCACGGATTATCATTGTCTTCCTGCCTGAGAGGATGTTCTCAAGCTCAGCTGCTTTCGCATCAAGATATACTACGTGATCCATGAGAAGAAGTCTTCTATAGTGGTATAAAAATCTTATTTGATCTGGAAGAGCTGTATGAGGTTGCCGCATGTATCGTCGAGCATCGCGCCTGTTATCGGACCCATGTCGATAGGCTCCTGGGTGAATTTCACTCCAAGCTTCTTCATGCGCTTGTATTCCTTCTGGAGATCATCCACCTCAAATGCTGTGAAAGGGATCCCATTGTCTTTTATCGCCTTCTTGAATGCTCTTGTCGGGACTGTCGGGTTATTGTCTGGCTCAAGGACCAGCTCTGTGCCTTCAGGCTCTTCAGGCGAGACGACTGTGAGCCAACGCACATCTCCTATCTTCTCGTCCTGCTTAATGATAAAGCCGAGCTTCTCTGTATAGAATTCCAGGGCTTTCTGCTGATCGTCAACGAATATGCTGGATAGCTTGATTCTCATAGTCTCCCATGAGAATCCGGAAGATAAAAAGATGTGGACTTTGGGTTAAGCTACCTCTTCTTGCCACAGATCGAACACATCTTCCTATGGATATTGATCGTGCCGCCGCAGGCGCATGTCCATCGCTCCTTCTGGTGCGCGACAAACTTCCTGATCCCTGAGCGCTTTATCTCATCGAGGTTCTCGATCATGCTCATGCCATATCTTGTCCTGTAGCGCTTGTCGATATGCTTGACTTTCTTGCATGGATAGCTGGCGCAGGATGAGCAGTAGTTCCCTCTCCTCTCTGTGCAGGATGCCATTGTGCAGCTGGCACTGCATTTCCTGTCAGGAAGCCGGCATCCATCGCAGTGGTTCTTCTCGCGCAGGAAGGCCATGCACAGACCGCAGTCCATGCCGCAGGGCGCGATGAGGATCGTACGGAAGGAGGACATGATATTCTGTAGAAATGAAGGAGTATATAATCTTTTCAGAACCAGGGAACTAAGTAGAAAATCTTCATTTAATTTTGCGAAATTTGCCAATGGCGGCAGTCGTCGCCTCAGTCACTCCGTTCCTGAGACTCCTCGTCGGGGCACCCCGTAAGGGACAACCCCCGCCCCGACCTGCGCCAAACAGATTTCCTCAGATTTTTCCATTTCCTACAGAGCCTAGAGCCAGCGCCTTACCTTGCCTTTGTATTCCCGGTATTCCCTCCCGAACTTTTTCTCAAGCACATGCTCTTCGAGGGGGATGACGAGCCTGTCGATTATCGCCATGAATAACAGAGGGAAGATGAATGGCGAAAGAGTGCCAAGGAAGACTGCTGCACCGAGAAGAGCGATCGCCATGCCTAGGTAGATCGGATTCCTGCTGAGTCTGAAGAGACCGGTTGTGACCAGGGAACTTGGGGTCTTGTAAGGCATGATGGTCGTCTTATTTTTCATGAATGTGAGGTTGACATGGAAGGCCATGGCGAAGCCTGCGAGAATCAATATGATGCCGATGAGATTGTAGGGAGAAGGGATGATAATCGATATAGGGAAGAGGAAGTGGGAGACTCCTTCAAGTATCAGCGCGATGAGGAAGTAGATGTCGGGAGGGAGCGGCATGATGATGAGGATGACGGGCAAGTATTAATGAGTTTGGGCTTACTGCTCATCCTTGTGAAGTTCATTCAGGAAATCCTCAGCAGATGATTCAACGAATTCTCCTGCTTCATACTTTTTCCAGGCTTCTTCTGTCTTCTTCGCGAACTTCAGGTCCTCTTTGAGAATCTCATTATGATCGCTTGCGTTGTCAGTCATGAACAAGATAATTGTCTTACTGATAAATAAAGGTTGGCTTTGCAGGAACACAACATTTATACATATGCATACAATTGTATACACAATGAGCGATACTACGATCAGGATCGATGAAGCGACAAAATTCGAGCTGGACACATTCAGGGAATACAAGAGCGAAAGCTATGACGATGTCATCAGGAAGGTCTTGTACATCGCAAAGACATGCAAGACCAAGCCGAAGCTGAGCCAGGAAGCGATCGAACAGATCGAGAAGGCAAGGGAGAGGATCAAGAGCGGGAACTATGTGACATCTGAGGATGCGAAGAGAAGGCTTGGATTGTGAAAGTCGTATTTGATCCTGCAAGCATTGATTTCCTAAATAGATTGGAAAAGCAAATCAAGGAAAGGATCTACAATAAGATAATGGCTGCGTCTGAAAACCCTTATCATTTCTTCGAGAGACTTGCGGAAAGGAGCGAATACAAGTTGAGAATAGGAGATTATAGAGTGATCGCAGACATCAACTCAGAGAGGATAGAAGTTGTTTTGATAGGCCACAGAAAGGATGTATATGATAAGATAGATAGAGCGAGGGAGGAGGAATTATCTTATGCCTCCGATTGCAGTTAATCTGGACCTATAAACTGCTATTTCCTAATCAATCAAAATTAAAGTCTTTAGGTAAATATGGCATCAGCTTTTTTGGTAAGATGTCATCCAGCATTTCTATATCTTTCTCTGTAATTTCTATTAGTATCTTGTTATTCTGAGTATAAAACTTCTTCTTGAGTTCCTTCCGAGTAATATATTTCTCGTCATCCAATCCCCAAAATTCTATCCATACCTTTTTATCATACGGCAAAAAGAAATCACAGTATACATCTTCTTCAATTGGAACTTTTCTTTCATACGCATGTGCTATTTTGTGATTATAAAGCCAATCATCAATTATTTTCTCAGATTTGGATCTTACTTTATGCCCATCTTCGCATCTGATTTCAGCAGGAAACTTATTACGAAAATTTGTATCTTCTTTTTCAAAAGTTGAGGGCTTATAATCTTTTGATTTTTTTTCTTCCACTTTTTTTTTGTCTAACCAGCATTCATAACAAAAAGGTTTTTCATCCTTTTTCCATTTTCCACATGCCTGACATTTTGATATTTTGTTCGCATCTTTGAGTTTATTGCATTCTATACATAGAGGATAAAATCCTGATTTAGCTCCACATATCTGACAGGTCATTAAAACAAGAATAACTTCATAATATATAGAATTTGTGTAATATATTTCACAGTAGTAAACTTCCCACTGGACATCCCCCCGTCATCCTTTTAACCCGTCTTTCTTTTTTTGCAGTCATGAAGGCAATCCTGGTCGACGTCTATCGACATGGCGACAAGGTCGTGCTGTGGCTCAAGGGACTGGATGGGAGGGACTTCCGACTTGAAAGAGAGTTCCGTATGTCGATCTATCTTGAGCACTCGAAGCTTGCTCTCGACTATCTGGAGAAGCACAGGATCAGGGTCAAGGAGACTTGCAAGAGCACGTATCTAGGCCACAGGAAGAAGGTCTATGAGATCAGGCTGAAGAGCTTGTCGAAGTATGAGCGCATAGTGCGTGATATCGAGCGAAAGACCAGGAACAGGCTGATGCTCTACAATGCAGACATCCCTCCTGAGCAGATGTTCATCTACATGCACAGGCTGCATCCATTCGAGCTTGTGGATATCGAGAGGATGGAGGGACTTGGCTTTCTGCATCAGGCAGAAATCAGGAAGATGTTTCTCACTGTCGTGCCTGGAGCAGATATACGCACAGATCCAGACTGCAGGCTTGAGAGCGTGAAGCTGGGAGAGACTTTCATCGGGGGGGAAGATGAAGCAGCTCTGCTGAAGGCATTCGCAGAGGCATTCGAGAAAGAGGATCCTGACTGCATCATAATGGAGGATGCCTTCCTGATGATACCGTACCTGTACAATCGGCTGAAGAAGCATGGCATAAGCTGCAGGCTGCACAGGTGGGATGACAAGCCACTCAAGAACAAGGGAGGAAAGAGCTTCTTCTCGTACGGCAGGGTCATATACAGGGATTATGCTGTGCGGCTCAATGGCCGCTTTTTAGTCGACATGGGCAGCTTCATGGGAGCTGAGTGCGATATCGAGGGGATGCTTGAGATGTCGCAATTATGCGGGACACGCTTGCAGCAGATGGCGTCAAAGAGCTTTGGGGCAGTTTTCCAGTCTGCGCTTGTGTATGAGCTTGTGAAGAGGGACTGCCTTGTGCCATACAAGGAGAAGCCTGTCGACATCCCGATAAGCATGCGGACGCTACTGAAGTTTGATCGGGTAGGGCAGACGCTAGATTCTAGGACAGGACTTCATAAGGATGTGGCTGAGATAGATTTCTCATCACTTTTCCCATGGATAATCTACAACCACAACATCAGCCCTGAGACACTGTTATCGGGAAAACCGCCTTACCAGGAAGTTCCTGGACTGCCTTTGCGGATATCGCTCGCCAAGAAGGGAATAGTTCCGCTCGCGATAAAACCGCTCCTGGACAGGAGGATGCATTACAAGAGGAATCCGTCTACGATAAACAAGCTCAGGAGCCAGGGTCTGAAATGGGTGCTTGTGACAAGCTTCGGCTATCTGAGGTTCAGGGAATTCAAGCTTGGGATAGCGTCAAGCCATATGGCGATCGGCGCATTCGCGCGTGAGATGCTTCTCAAGGCGAAAGCGATATGCGAGGAGCATGGCTTCGAGATAGTGCATGGGATTGTCGATGCGCTCTACATCAAGAAGAAAGGCATCAGTGAAGAGGAAGTCAGGGAGATATGCAGGGAGATAGAGCTTGAGACAGGTGTCTCGATGTCATTCGAGGGGCTGTTCAAGTGGATTGTCTTCTTGCCGAGCATAAATGATGACAAGCGGCCTGTGCCGACAAGGTATTATGGCGTGAAGAGGAGCGGGGAGGTGAAGATAAGGGGGATCGAAGCACGGCAGCATGGGGTGCCGAAGATCGTGCGCATATTCCAGTCAGGGGCGCTTGAGATCATGTCTAAGTGCGACTCAAAGGAGGATATACTGAAGAATTTCCTGTACCTGTGCCAGTACCTCCGGAAGACCCTGTTCCTACTGCCGACTCTCCCAGTTGAGAAGCTCGCGTGCTTCATCCGGGTCAGCAAGACAGATTATAAGCATGACATACCGCAGAAGAGGGCTGTCGACATACTCAAGGGAAAGGGAGTGAAGGTCATGCCTGGGCAGAAGGTCTATTTCATCTATGGCAGGCGGGGGATATGCCTGCCTGAGGACTATGATGGAAGGCCTGACATGGAGCAGTATCAGCAGCTTCTTGTGAGAGCGCTCTTCGCGATACTCCAGCCATTCGGCTTCAAGAGAGAGGAGATAATGCAGCTCGCCGGGAAGGAGAGGCAGTCGAAACTCATAGAATACGAGATCGTGGAAAAGATTCAAATATAAGTCCTTTAGCAAGGAGCGGGATGTATCACACCGTAAGCCTTTGCGAGGGGAGAGGAGACTATCTTATGCAGATAGCCAGAACAATACCAGGGGAAAGATTCCTGGCTGCTGATCCAGGCTATGATCTCCAGAAGAAGATTTACAGGTACTGCGGGTATGAAACTCCGCTTGATCCACTACTGCGGCATGGCATTGATCTCACCAACGGTACTATCTCCACTTGCTCCTATAGGATGGCTGACTCTGGCATGTCAGCCAGACACATCGACATGATAGTGCCTCATGTGCTAACGCCATCGCTTGATACTAGATACAAAGGTGAATACAAGAACCTCTTCTCATTAGCAAAGCAGATACTAGCTCCTGATGGACGGATCCTTCTTGTGCTTCCAGAACGTGGGACAGAAGGAAGAAGATCGGCAAGGGATCTTGGAGAAATGGCATTGTCTAATGATTGGACTGTCCATGAGACAGAGCATCAGGCAGGAGAACCAACTTCATTCTGGATGCGGCATTATCTCAGGCAGGGATATGCTCTCAGACGCCTTGAATTCAGGAAAAATATAAATCCTTGAATGATAATGGAAGATGCATGCACATCATCTTCGACTTTGATGGGACACTAGCGGACACATTCCCTGTGGTCTCGGCACAGGCGAAAGAACTTGGGAAGAGGTACAGATGCACTATCGATCCTGAATCTATCAGGGAGAAAGGGATCAGGGAGAGCTTCAAGCTAGCCAGGATATCTGTATGGAAAGTACCATTCCTGATCAAGGACATACTCAAGATCATAGAGTCATCTGAACTCAAGCCTTTCGAAGGAATCCCTGCAGCGATCATCGAGCTATCACAGATGGCGACGCTTGGGATCGTGTCAAGCAGTTCTGCAAAGGCAGTCGACCGTTTCCTCCTGGAGGAGGGGATCAAGGACAAATTCGCCTTCGTGCATTGCAAGAGCGCACTCTTCGGCAAGCATAAGGACCTCATCGATCTCAAGAAGAAGCATAAGATGACTGAGGCATACTATGTCGGAGATGAGGACAGGGATATCGAGGCTGCGAAGAAGGCTGGGATGAAGAGCATTTCTGTCACATGGGGCTATAATTCTGAGATCCTCCTAAGGGAGAACAAGCCTGATTTCATGGTATCGACACCAGGCCAGCTTGTGGAACTATTACAGTAAGGTCCTCTCAGGTCTTATTACATCAGCTGTCTTGTCCTTTGGGCTGTTGACCTTCTGCGTGACCTGGTAGAGCGTCAGAGCAGGTCCATTCTCGCTGAGGACATCTTCTCCCCCGAGCCATCTTCTCGCCTGGCTACTGTCAAGGACCTTGGGCATGCGGTCATGGACTGCTCTCACTGCCTGATCAGGCTGGACTGTGATTATGGAAAAATGATCTTCCTTGCACATCGCAGGGAATGCGAACACCTTCTCGTCTTCCCTTGTTATCCTGTAGGGCACCTTGATCCTGCCTGAATGCTTCCACTCATAGAAGCCGTCTGCTGGGACGATGCATCTCTGCATACCCTTGTAGACATCCTTGTCCAGCGAGTCTGAACGTGTGTTGATTATCAAGGAATCCTGCCAGTCGACATCAAGGCCGAAGGTGCCGATAGTCGCCTTATCCTTCATTATAACTGGAGCTTGTTCTGTGGGAGCGATGTTATAGCTCGGTTTGAAATCAAGGTCGAAATCGAATTCTGCCATTGCCTCAGATACCTTATAGAGGGAGAAGCGGCTGCACATGGTGATGGTAATGATAGTGGAAGTAAAAAGATTGCGGAGGGAAGACTCTTCTCTTCAAATATCAATATAAGTTCTTCTCAGAAATAGCACAGTACCCAGGTAAACGAACTAAATAAAAAAATGGCAACAGCATCATCATGGCAGGCAGACGGCGACTTGGGCTGCCTAGTCTCCTACTCGACCAAAGGTCTCGCCTGCGCCATGATGCTGTTGCCAAGATTCATAAAATGTTATAAACTTCAGTATCTCCCACCACTCCATGACACTCATCAAGGACCTGCGAAAAGAGCTGAAATCAAATTCTGATGAGAAGACGCGCGAGGGAGCGAAGCGTTATTTCAAGGAGGAGATAAAGTTCTATGGTGTGCCGAATGCTGAGATGAAACGTATCTCCCATAAGTACAGGAAGATGCTCGGTCCGAAGGAAGAGGCATTCGCTGTGTGCGAGGAGCTATTGAAGTCAGGGTACAGCGAAGAGGCATTCATAGCTGCTGAGTGGGCTGCGAAGTACTCAAAGGATTATGTGGAGAGCGACATCGAGGTCTTTGAACATTGGGTGAAAGGCTACATCGACAACTGGGCGAAGTGCGACACACTGTGCAACCATGCTGTGGGGGATCTTATCATGAAGTTCCCTAAGCATATCCAAAGGCTGAAGGATTGGGCGAGGTCAGAGAACAGATGGGTGCGGCGTGCTGGGGCTGTCACGCTTGTGCTGCCTGCAAGGAAAGGCATGTTCCTTGGCGATGTGTTCGAGATCGCAGACATACTCCTCCTCGACAAGGATGACATGGTGCAGAAGGGATACGGCTGGATGCTCAAGGAAGCTAGCAAGGCTTATCAGGAGGATGTATTCAATTATGTGCTTGTGAATAAGGACAGGATGCCGCGCACTGCGCTACGGTATGCGATCGAGAAGATGCCTCCTGAGATGAGAAAGAGGGCAATGGATAAGTCATAGCCGCAATCATATGTATTCCTTGATTAGCCAGGGCTTCAGGATAGGCCAGTCATGGTTCCCTTGGACTGGATAGAATCTGATATCCTTCCTGCAGGAGAAACGCTTCACGACTGGACCATAGGAGAAGACTTCATCCTCCTTAGAATACAGCACTGTTATCTTTCCTCTGATGGCTGCCAATATGCTGGACTCATCACTGCCAGACTCCCTCTTCATCATGGTCCAGAATCTCCTGTCTGCGATGTTTATAGCGAGGTTTCCTGATGCGACTTTCAGGATCAGCATGGCCCTTCCGAAGTCCTCTGATAGGTCATGGATTGTCTTTCTTATGAACAGGTTCGAGAGAAGCCTGAAAGTCGAGCCGCTGTCGCAGATGCCTGCAGGCTCAAGGAGGAAGAGATGACGAAACCGTCTCCCCGAACAAAATCTTAACGCAACCAGAGCGCCTGCTGAATGCGCACAGATGGTCGGGCAGGTGATCTTCTCATTTTCTATCAGCTCCTCAATAATCGAACAGAAATTGCTTATCGATGTGTCACGGACAGTGCGCGACCTGCCGTGCATCGGCATGTCGATAGCATAGACCCTGTATCTTTTCGAGAGTATGCTTAGCAGCTCATGGTATGCGCTCGAATCGCAAAGGATGCCGTGGAGAAAGATGAGAGGTGGTCCATCGCCTGAGACTGCATAATATGCTCCGTCGACATATGGCATCATGTTGTAATATGACAAGACAATAAAAAATGTTCTGCCCTTTTCTTTCCCATGGATCCAGCTTAGACCCACTGGACAATCTGCCATAGTCCTTAAAAGCCTTCCACTTTTCTGTCCCCAGATGCTCATCAGGCATGTATATATCCCGATACTGAGGGAGTACAAGTCTAATCGGAAGCTGTCTGAGTCCCAGGTAAAGAAGAGGCTGGAGAAGCAGGGGTGGGAGGTCTGGAGAGGAGGGAACATCGGATGCCTAAGAAGGGATGACATCTATCCGAATGTTCGAAGGAAGTACGAAAAGCTGAGAGCGATCCTGGGACAAGACCTTGACCTTATGCAATATCTCTGCAGTGTGCATCATGGCATGCCTGATTATTTTTGCTTCCGTAAGGGGGAGAAGAAATTCGTCGAATGCAAGCTAGGGCATGAGCAGCTTTCCAATGGGCAGAAGGCATGCTTCGAAGTGCTCATGCGGCATGGATATAATGTGGAAGTGCATAAGCTTGTGTTCGAGTGCACAAAGCTCAGGGAAGCTGATGTAGACATCCTCTCAGGCGCAAAGGTAGTGAGAGAGAAGCAGGAACGGCTTAAGCTGCATTATAAGCGCAGGAAATAGAGAGCGATAATAGGCACTGCTTTTTATTTTTTCTCCTGATGGATCATTCTAATGAGAAGGCTTCTCAACATCGCCCTGATAACCTTGCTCGCAGCTTGCGCTGCATGCTCGTATAATGCGCCAACTCCAAGCCAGTCTCCTGCTCCGACCCTCACACAGACCAGAACTGCTACACCAAGTCGCACCCCTGTACCAACTAAGAGGGCGACATCGACCAGGACAAAAACACCTTACCCACCGCAGACAATTACTCCTTCCGCCACACAGTCGCTCACATTGTCCTACGAAACTGTGGATCCTAATTCCCCAGGCTTTCCTGGGATGGGCATCATGGAGAGCTTGTATAAAGGGCTGGAGGCGATACTTGATCCTTCCAACCAGGCAGTCGTCGAGGCTGGGGACATGCTACTTGTTCCATGGTACACAAGCTCTTCACAGAAAGGAGAACAGAACCTGCACAAGGGGTCAGGAGAGATCATCCCTCAACCAGATTATTCACATTTCATGATGGTTTCTGATGAGCTCTCCGAGGTGGCATTGCTTGCCTCGTTAGGAACAGATGATGAAGCGATGCGAGGACTGTCAAGGACCCTTGAAGCTATGGCCGAAGGTAGCGCTTATGGGTCGCTTCCTGTATGGGTAGCAGAGGTAAGGGATGGAACTATCATAGCTGCATCAGCTGACACTGCTTCAGATGCGACTGCCCGGGCAGGCCTCGCGCTGTTCCAGGCAGCGAGGAATGAGAGCTTCCCCATTTCTTCAAGGACTGATTACCTACGCCAGGCAAGGCAGATGCTTGAGGATCATGTGAAGCATGAATTCATCGCAGCAGAGATGACAAGCCCCATCACAGGGAGGACTCTTACGCATATCATCGCTGGAGGAGGGAACACTGCGAAAGCTGGTGTGGGGAATGCTGAATATTGGACAGGATATGCTCCTGATGAGATGATGTTCCTCCTGGCGGGAGCTGCTGCTGCCGAGTCAAGGCCAGAGGCAGAGTTCTATCTTGATCTTGCTGCTCAGGTGGCAGAGCAGTTTGTGATCGCATCCATCTATGATGGAAACATGTTCGCACCCAAGAACTTCAAGTGGATAGATGAGTCGGGAGACCTGGGTATCGCTGCTGCTGACGCATATTTCTGGGATAATCCTGCCTATGATGATTCTGATGCGCCAAGGTCTCTCCTCGCAGGGCTTGCTCTCAGAGCTGCGAGAATCGCCACCGATGGTAATCTTCCCCCAGGTTTCCAGCTGCTCGAGAAATGGGTCGAGGAAGCAGGCGAAGCTTCTAAAGAGGGAGATGAATACTGCATACAATTCTTCCGTGGCGGAGAACCTTTCGAGCCAAGCTGCGGAGATAATTTCTATAATCTCGGGCTTGCAGGAAGTCTTTTCGTTGACCAGCCGGACCTTATTGAAGAGATGCTAGGCAGAGCGCTTGGACAGTTCACACCAGAAGGGATACCGCAAGGAGCAGAATATCCTGGTGTCTACAGGACAGTGAGGCCGCTTCGGCTTGCTGCTGCGGGGCTTGGTCTTGACGCTTCCGTGTTCAATCTTTCCTATCAGATAGGTGAAGCAGAAACCTTCATGACTAGCACACCTCGACCGAGTTCTACAGTGACTGCTACTCAGGCTTCAGAGGGATTCATGTATGACCGGGTCCAGGAGCTTCCTGTCTGGTGCGAGGATGATTCTGGGGAAGCCCCATTCGTAGTCTATCAGAGCTCTCTCTTCATGCCGAAGTTCACCAAAAGGCATGATCCCTCAGGCATAGTCGAGGACCATGATCAGCCGATCGGGACAGGGAAGACTGTTGTATGCTTCGACCCTGATTCTGGAAGGATGTACCAGATAGCGATGTGGGCTGATAGTGAAGTTGAGCAGAGCCAGCTGAAGGCATATCATCAGCCAGGTCCTGATGGAGACTATATGGATCATGGGATCAGATTCTTGATCGGTACTGAAAGCCTGAGCATCCCTCCTCAGCCTCATGGGATCCCTGGTTTTTTTCCTGCATATGGCCCCCTCCCTCCAGACGAAGCAGAGATACGGCCCTAGGAAACATAAGGAATGCGCCAGAAAGTATTAAATACGTTCTTGGAATTGGAAATCCTTGAGGTGGATTATGTCTGATATCACATTCGCGCTTGCTGGTGCCGCAGGCCAGGGAATAGAGACTGCAGAGAAGATCATCAGGAATGCATGCCATGCTTCAGGGCTCAACTGCTTTGTGGCTATCGAGGTCATGTCCCGCGTGAGAGGGGGCTGCAATTCCACAAGCATCAGGATCTCATCCAGGCCAGTGAGGGCCATACCTTACCAGGTCGACATCCTGATACCATTCGACAGCGGAGCTGTCGCGCATATGGGAAAGAGGGTAGAGGAATCGCTCGTCATCGGAGAGAATGAGAATTTCTTAGGGAAGGAAGGTATAGACATACGGCTTGGAGATACCGCAAAAGAGCATGGTGTGCCAAAGAATATCGTAGCATCCGGGATAATACTTGGGATCTGCGGAGCATCATGGCCAGAAGTCAAGGGTGCTGTCACTATCCAGTTCGAGAAGAAAGGAAAGGATATCCTCAAGGGGAATCTGGCAGCATGCGAGAAGGGATATCTGTTCGGTGCGGATTTCTCGAAATCGCTGGACTTGAGATTCCAGAAGAAGAAGATAAATGGGAGGATCATGACAGGATCCGAGGCAGTAGCTCTCGGGGCTATCTCTGGAGGGTGCAATTTCATCTCTGCTTATCCAATGTCACCTTCGACAGGAGTCCTGATCCAGCTTGCGAAGCACTCGAAGGAATTCGGGATAGCTGTGGAGCAGGCAGAGGATGAGATAGCTGGCATCAACATGGCGCTTGGCGCATGGTATGCTGGCGCGAGAGCGCTTGCGAACACTAGCGGCGGAGGATTCGCCTTGATGGAAGAAGGCGTGTCCCTGGCAGGGATGCTTGAGATGCCTTGTGTCATACATATCGCGCAGAGGCCCGGACCTGCCACAGGCCTTCCCACCAGGACTGGGCAGGAGGACCTCAATCTCGCACTATACAGCGGGCATGGGGAATTCCCCAGGATCATATATGCGCCAGGGGATCTTGAAGAGGCATTCATGCTGACAAAGAAGGCGTTTGATGAGTCTGACAGGCTGCAGATACCTGTGTTCATACTGACTGACCAGCATCTTCTCGACTCGTCGTATGCTGTGAGGCTCGTGAACAAGGGATATCCGAAGAAGAGGATAGTCAAGAGCGAGGCAGATTATCAGAGGTACAAGCTGACAAAGACAGGCATATCGCCTAGGGCTGTGCCTGGATATGGCGATGGGCTTGTGTGCGTAGATTCTGACGAGCATGATGAGCCTGGAAGGATAACTGAGAGCCATGCTGTGAGGAACAGCATGGTAGAGAAGCGGCTCCTGAAAAGCGCTGCGATAGATGATGTCTCCCCGAGTTTCGCTGGAGAGAAGAACTACAAGACAATCGTGCTGTGCTGGGGCTCGACAAAAGAGATAGTGCGAGAAGCTATGGAGATAGCTGGGAAGGATATCGCAGCACTCCACTTCAGCCAGGTGTGGCCTGTACCTGACATATCAGGATATATCAAAGGAAAGAAGATTGTGGTCATCGAGAACAATGCGACAGGCCAGTTCGCTAAGCTCATAAAGCAGGAATATGGTATCGATGCCAGGCTGATACTGAAATACGATGGTTCGCCTTTCTTCCCAGATGAGCTGGCAGACAGGCTGAGGAGGCTCTAAGATGGATCCTAAAGAATATGATTGCAAGTGCGATATCGCATGGTGCCCTGGATGCGGTGATTTCGGAGTGCTCAGGGCGCTCAAAGAGTCTCTGGCTGAGCTTGATATCCCTCCTCAGGGGCTTGTGATGGTATCTGGGATCGGCCAGGCTGCGAAGATCCCTCAGTACCTGAAGTGCAATTACTTCAATGGGCTGCATGGGCGGGCGCTCCCCCCTGCGACCGCCATAAAGGCTTCCAATCCAAATCTAGTGGTAATCGCAGAGTCAGGGGATGGCGACATGTACGGAGAGGGAGGGAACCATTTCATCCACACGATTAGGAGGAATCCTGACATCACAAACATCGTGCACAATAACATGGTCTACGGGCTGACAAAGGGACAGGCAAGCCCGACAAGCCAGGCAGGATTTGTCACAAAGGTGCAGGTGACTGGCGTGCATATGGAGCCATTCAACCCAATCGCGCTTGCGATATCGCTGAACGCATCCTTTGTCGCAAGGGCATTCGTCGGACACATAAAGGAGACGAAGGAGATCATAAAGAAAGCGATAAAGCACAAGGGATATGCGCTTGTCGACATCCTCCAGCCTTGCGTGACATTCAACAAGGTCAACACATATGAATGGTTCAAGGAGAACACATACTATCTGGAAGGGCATGATCCCTCTGACAGGCAGGCTGCTTTCGCCAAGGCAACTGAGCAGGGGAAGCTCGCGCTTGGAGTGTTCTATGTGAATCCTAAGAAGACCTTCGAGGAGAACCTGGGGATATACGATAAGGACAAGAGTCCGCTTGTCGAGAGAGAAGTGGATGTTGGGAGATTGAGTAAATATCTCTAATCCTTGAACAAATTTTTATTTTTCTTGTAGCAATCGAGACATGCAGGTCTTTCCATAGATGCATTATGTGGTTTGCCGCAGATATGGCAGACACCTTTCTTCTCTTCGTATTTTGGATCAGCGTACTTCTTCCATTTCTGATAGTCAGAGATGCAGTATGGATGCTCTGGGTCTAGCTTGATATGTGAGCTGCATCTAATGCAAAAACCTTCTTCGACGGGTAATGCATCTACGGGGGTTATTGAAATTTTATATTCCTTAGCAATGCTAATGACTCTTCTGGCTTCTTCTTCGATTGATCTATACAATTCAGGATCATCTTTTAGTGTAATATAAACTCCCATCTCAATATTATTAATCTGAGAAAAATCATAGAGATTTAAGGATGCAATGATTGCCTCTTTTTCATTGAGGTAACACTTTGCATGCAAGTTTTCACAGAAGCTTGTTCTAATGAAATCCAAACGCTTTAACCAATGCTGCTCCTCGGGTAACAGTTTATTCTCTCGATATACAATTCTGATGTCAACTGTTTTTTGCCTGTTTTTATCTTCGATAATTTGCCTTATTTTTAGATTCATCTTTAGGTATGGACTAATCAGGATAAGCTTCTGCTGTGCATTCGCTGTGAGCATCTCAAGATGATATGATAATCCTGTAGTTGTTAGAAATTTTGCCATTTGAAAAAAAGAGTTAATTCATATAAAAAAATTAACGTTTCTTTATCGAGAACCAAAGGTTCTCGAGCTCTCCTTTGAAGTCACCAAATTCAAAAAGAAAAGAGATCCTAGACTTTCCTTGCGAAGCTGATGAATCCTGTATGTCCAAGCTGCCTTGTCTTTGGCCTGACCTTACGGTCCTTTATCTCCCATTCCTTGGCAGTGACCTCAAGGGTCTTGAGATGGGTGAAGTCCTTTGTGAGGGCATTGACAAAGTCTGCTACCTGAGGGATGCATGGGCTGTAGGAGATGAGGATGCCGCCTGGTTTGAGCGCCTTGGCAGCGTGGCCGATGGCGAGCCAGGGCTCTGGCAGGTCGAATATCACCGCGTCAAGATCTGTCTCGTCTATACCTGCATAGATGTCCTGGTTCTTCTGCGTCATGTTCTGCAAGCCCAGGTATTCGATGTTCTTCTTCACAAGCTCGTAGAAATCCTTCCTGATCTCATAGGTGTACACATGCTTGCAGATGGCTGCTATATAGCATGCGAATGCACCGCTTCCGCTTCCTGCGTCCAGGATGACCGAGTCCTTCGTGATTCCTGCTTCTGTGATTATGACACCGATGTCCTTGAGCGCGATTATCTGCGCGCCTCGCTTGATCTTCATATAGGAGTCGAGGAAATTAGGCTTGAATATCCTGAATTCCTTTCCGGTGTTGCTAAGCACTGTCTCGTCTGACTTCTGGAGATCCTCCTTCTTTATGAATCCGAACTCTGTGTGATAGTCCTGTGAGAGGTCCCTGATGTAGTATTTCTTGCTGCCTGCTATGAGTATGCGCTCGATCTTCTTCATGGCTCACGGGAAGACAGGTCTTTATTTATAGATTTCTGGGAATGATTTGTATGTATGCTCCCTGTATCCGAGCAGGCTCTCATGCTCGGAGAAGACAGGGAAAGCCTGCCTGATGCTGTTGACTGTGTCATGATAATGCCTGTGGCTGTCGGCAAGGACATAGAAGAGGAAGTCCCATGTGCCTAACAGCTTGACAGACTTGAGGATGTAATCGTTGTTCTCTACGAATGCATGCATCTTCTTCTCCATCAATTCGTCCCATTTCCTCGCCTTGAGGAGGAGGGTGTACCAGCTGTATCCAAGCTTTGAGAGATCGACTATGCAGGTGAAGTTGCGGATGATGCCGAGGCGCTCAAGCCTGCGGATGCGGTATGATACTGCTTCAGCAGTCAGTCCTGAGGCTTTTCCAAGATAATACCCTGACGACCTTGAATCCTTCGAGAGCTGCTCAAGTATCCTTATATCAGCATCATCTACCTTTGCCTCGATATGGTCCCTATACATCCTTGGGCACGGGACTTTCGCTTCTTTGTAGAAGCCTTTCGGCAGCTGCATAGATATGTATCCTTTGATGACCTGCATCTTGTGCTTCTCTATGACCATGTCCTGGGTCAATCCCATGGCCAGCTTGTCGAATTCCTCAGCATCCCTAGCGAGGATCACGACCTCCAGATCGAAGCGATCGCTGTACTCCATCACCTCCCTGACAAAAGGCTTCTCAGAAAGGGACCGGATGAACTGCTCCTTCTTCTTCCTGTCGCTCTCATCGATGACGAGGAAGAGGTGGAAATCATGGTACCCAAGGGCCCGAAAATTTATCTGGGGGATGAATGCCTGGATCAATCCTCTCTTCCTCAGCCTATCTATCCTGTACTTCACACCGTCACGGGAAAGCATGCAATCCTTCCTGAGCGTTGAGAAAGGCGTGCGTGACTCCAGAACCAGCCTTGCAAGTATCTTCCGGTCCTTGAGATCCAGATCGGCCTTTGTGGAGTCATCATATAATCTCATTTAGAGTGTAATCTAAAAAATAGATTATAAATTTTTTGGAAAAACAATAATTATTGCCACAGGTTTCTTATATTATCGTTGCCATAGTATTATTGAGGTGGTCATCATGCTGGAAGGTACAATCAAGAAAGAATTCAGGCGATTCCTCGACAAGCATCCAAATATCCGGATGGCTTTTGATGCTGTAAGACAGGAGGCTCTTGAGGCAGGAAGGGACCCCAGGCTGTACCAGGGACTTGCGATGGATGCGCTTGGCTATGCGAACTATTTCGCATACCTGCTCGGACCTCAGGCTGGACTCATCGCGGAAGCTGTATTGGATCCTGTCTTCGGAGGACTCCAGGTCAAGGCTATCGAGGATATGTACAAGAACGACCTAAACACTCTTGAAAGGAGGGTTCTGCAGGCAGTGGGTTTCCTGGAAGAGGCCCTGCCAGGCACAGACCTCGTCCCTACGATGACGATCGCGAACATGTATGTCCATGGGAAGAAAGCTGTACAGAGATATAAGGCTATGAGCAAAGCCAATGTCCCGGCAGGGAGGCCTGAGGCAGCATATC
Source organism: uncultured Methanosarcinales archaeon (assembly GCA_964441565.1). Lineage (GTDB taxonomy): Archaea > Nanobdellota > Nanobdellia > Woesearchaeales > GW2011-AR15 > CAYTWW01. Next base: position 54,138 of record CAYTWW010000001.1, read on the forward strand.
GTCAGGCAGGAGTCCCTATCTATCATCAGGCAATCCTGCCAGTCGGGTTCCAACCTGCCTAGTCACGAGTGTATCCTCGACGACCTTACGGCCCCATCCCACCCTGACCAGGATCTCTTTTATCTTTTCAATGCTGTCCCCTTTCGACAGCCTTAGATTGGCATATGCCTTGATCTTGTCTATCTTATCATCTACTATATGGACGTCGAGCATCACCATATCGATGTATTCAGATGCCCAGTTCTGCTTGAGGAGCTCCTTCTCGATCATCGCCTTTGTATAACCTTTCTTCCATCCTTCATCGAAATAGCGATCAAGGGCTATGAGGTACTTCATGTCATTGGCACGGAAATTCTCTGTGACGATCCTGTCGATGACATCGATCCCCCAACCTGCGCTGATCAGCATCTTCCTTATCACTTCGATGCTGTCGCCCTTGAGGAGCCTCTGGTTCACGAATCCTGAGACCCGTTCGACATTCTTGTCGATGCTGTACCTGGTGAATATGAGCAGGCTGACAATGTCTTCATTGAATCCATCCTTGATCATGATAGCCTTGACTTCCTGCTCAGAAAGACCTTTTGTGAATAGCTTGAGGATCTTCTTCTCAGCAAGCTCTTTGTCTGCCTTGACTTCCGAACGGAGGGACAACAAGGTCTTGGAGACGATCTGCCTTGGCCATCCTGCCCTCCTCAGCTGAGCCTCGATATCGTCTGTGCCTTTCACGATCTCATAGGCGAGGTAATCCTTGAGTGCTGGGATAGAGGTGACCTTGTGCACATCATTGATCAACAGGTCTATGTCCTGGTCCTCCCATCTGGAGAGCCTGAGATGCTTCCTCATCTCTTCATGGGTGAAACCCTTCAGGTATCTTGCTGAATATGCATCAAGCTGGAGGAGATTACGCATGAATGTCTGGTCCCCCAGATCTGATATGATGACATCGACGATATACTCTGGCCAGCCTGTCTTCTCAAGTTCCTGCCTCACTGCCTGCTTGTCCCTGCCTGCAGCATAGATGTAATCTGCATAGGCCTGCAGCTTGAGTGCCTCTTCGTCTGACAGGGTTATCCTCTTCTCGACACGAGGTGCTGGAGCCTCAAGCACCTGCTCTTTTTGGAGAGACTCGTCATGGGCAGGCTCATCGAGGTGATCATCCAGCTTCACCCTTGGAGAGAGCTCCTGGACCAGCTCCTGCGGATGCCTCCTCTTCGCGACAAGGACAACAGCAGTAAGTCCTCCTGCGACGATGATGCCGACAAGCAGGAATCCCAGGATCGATCCTGTGTTCCTTGGTTCCTCGATCTCAGGGCATTTTTCGCAAGGACCGCCGCAATCGATACCTTCTTCTCCCTGGTTCTGGAGTCCGTCCTTGCATGACTTAGGCTTGGATTTCGGGTCAAGAGGATCTGTCTTCTTTGTGACCTCTTCCATATCGTCGTACCCATCGCCGTCTGTATCTGGTTTCAGTGGGTCTGTCTTATACTGGAATTCAAGCAGATTTGAAAGGCCATCGTTGTCAGGATCCTTCATCGCATCGGATGGGTCTGAGATATCGAAGCCATACTTCAGTTCCCAATCATCAAGGAGCCCATCACCATCTGTATCAATGGGTCCACATGGCTTGCACTGGCCTCCGCAATCCACTTCTGTCTCGTCCTGGTTCTTCTCCAGGTCGAAGCATGTGGGCTTGTAGCAGACCTTCCTCTGCTCATGGCATATGCCTTCTGCGCAGTCCGCATCTGCTGCGCACATCTTCCCTAGTGCGCAGAACTTCAGGATCCTGCCTTTGGTGCATATGCCGCCGCAATCCACATCTGTCTCATCCTGGTTTGTCGTGTTGTCAAAGCATGTCTCCACATCAAATACATAGTAATCTGATCCTCCAGCTGACCTCTTCCTCCCCTCGTCGCTCGAGCCTCCTGAGTTCCCTGGAGGAGGACTGCAGTTCTCGTCGACCAATCCATTGCCATTGTTGTCAATGTGGTCTGAGCATATCTCAGGCATCTGGGTGTCATGGACAAGGACCCAGAGCGAGAGCCGGCTTGTCGTGACAGAGACAATGTCTGAGCCTGTGTCCCTTGTGACTGAAGTGATGAGCTGCATGTCTGAATAATCCGGCTGGCCTCCTGATAATGCGATCCTGTAGAGCATCAGGGCATTCTCGTTGCCGACAGCGATACCTGAGTAATTGTATCTTATCAGATAAGAGCTGCTGATATTTGTGAGAGATACGATGAACGCATCCCTTGGAACATATCTTGCGCCAAGCTGGGTAAGGTTGAGCTGAGATATGTTGAAGGATCTTCCTTCATACTGTATCATGCCTGTTGCCGAGACATTCACATCCTCTGCTGTGAGGATGAAGCGTCCGGCATCAAAGACAATGTCATAGAGGAAATTCTCGAAGACTGTCGTGTTCGTGAAGCTGTCTGAGCTGCTTGTGAAGCGTGTGGAGCCTGTGCTGTTTGTGTAACGGATAGTGATGTCCCTGTCTGAGGATATGTTGACTTCGCTCGATACTGCCCTGTATACGAATGCCTCGAAGGATACATCTATGTTCTCATCGAAATCCTGGCCATTGCCATACACGTCGCTGCATATGACATGGTATGTATAATTACCTGAGCTGCTTAGATTTATGTTGCATGATGCGACACTCCCGCTCGTAAGGCAGCTGCTGGCTGAATCAGAGTAATCTATATCGCTCTGTGAATACACGCACTTCATGTTGAGCTCGCCTGTGACATTGATGCTGACATTTCCGAAGTTCTCGTCCAGATACGGAGCGGTGGTGTCGCCGCCCACTGACAGGAGGGAGGTCTGCGGTGGATAGATGTCCATATAGATTATCCCGTCAGAGGATGCGCTTGTGAACAGTCCGAGCCTGCTGTATGCCCTGACATCGAAATAGTATTTGTACTGGTTCGAGAGATTTGAGTGATTGAGGTTGAATGGGATCTCTGCTGTTGTAGAAAGATTGTTTCTGGTCCAATTTATGAAGCCCAGCCTTGGTCCGTTGTTTACTGTGTATTCTATCCTGTACTCATAGCGATCTATCCCTGATTCCAGGTCATAGGCGTCTGTCCATGCAGCCCGAAGCCTTGTGCCATTGTATGTGACTGCGCCCTCATCTGAGACTGTGAAGTTTGTCGGAGGAGTGCTGTCAACAATGACAGTGGTGTTGGCAAGGTCTGCATAGTAATGATAATTTGAGGAAAGGTTTGCCCCATTGTATGTGCGCAGCATGAACTTATAGCAGTATCCATTCTCAAGAGTGAATACGTGTCCGCTCGAGCCTGCGACATCTGCCACGTAATTGTCGAACAGATAACTGCCGCTGCACGTGTTGTCCCGGTATTCGAGCCTGCCATACCATAGTTCTGCGTCACTTATGCCTGATTCGTTGTCCTGTCCCTGGGAGAAGTTGATGACGACGGAGTTGGTTGTGAAATTTCCTATGCTGTAGTTGATCCATCCTGCGAGAGGAGGTGTCGTATCGACTGTTATTCCGTCTGATGAGTTCCTCTGTGACCATTTTTCCCAGGGATTCTTGGCGATGATCGTGAAGTAATAGGTCTCATTCTGGACAAGTGTGAGCGGGAATGTCTTTTGCGTGATGTTGCCATTGATGCTTTCAGTATAGAGTGAATACCAGCCTGTCCCAGGATAAGGAGATGTTCCGATCGCGATATCATACTGAGCCACAGATGACTCTGGATCTGATGAGTTCCAGGTTGCTGAAAGCTCTGTGGCTGAGCTGGTGTAAATCCCTGAGTCAGCGATCCATGGAAGAAGTGGAGGAGTGTTGTCCACATAGACTATGCCATCTGATGATACCGCGGCTGTGTAGCTTCCTACTGAGTTCTTCGCGCGTACGCTGAAATAATATATCACTCCATGTGTGAGCGCAAGAGGGCCTGCGCTTACGTAGTTGGTGCTGACAGATGTCCACTGAGCGACAGAATCCCAGCCTGGCTGCGGATACGCTGCAGTGCCTACTGCATACTCATAATGGTCCACTGATGAGAGGTCATCGATGTACGGTGTCCAGCTGGCATTAAGAGTAGGGATAGCTGTCAATTCTCCTGTGTCATTGATGCCTGTGATCTGAGAGACGGTCGTGTCCACAAGGAATGTGAGGTTGACCTCCTCCCTGTTCCCGACGCTGTCTATCGCGGTTATATTGATATCATACCAGCCATCTGTGAGATTCATAGGTGTCGAGCAGCTCTTCGCACCCATGGAACCGACGCACTGCATGGTGTAGTTCTCCCCGCCTGCTGATGCGTTCGCGAAGCTCATCTCGTAGTCATCTATGGCGCTGAATACGAAGGTGAATGGGGTGGCGTTGGAGTGATTCATAGGGAACGAGAGCATCGGCTCCTGGGTGTCAAGGTAGACTGTCTGCTCATCAGATGATGGGCCGAAGGAGCTCTTGTTGTTGAAGGCTGCGACAACATTGTATCCGTTGAACTGGAGCTGGACAGAGAGATTGAACCAGCCAAGCGGATACTGCTGACCATATATGAATATCGCCTGGGACTGAGGGATCCATGAGGCGAGCGCAGGTGATATATTTACTGCTGCATAATCAGGATCCGCGATATCTTCTACGGAAGTGATACTGTAACGCCTGAAATATTCATAGTCATAGCCTGAGAACTGTATGAATTTCCCTACTGCGAAATATCCTGCATTGAAGTCTGACTGCGGCACGAATAACCTTGTCGCTCCCTCGGATGCAAAGCTTGCCAATGATGACATGTTGTATGCCTGGATCGTCTCAGGTATGTATGATGAGTTCATGTAGGAAGGATCGCCTGAGGTGTATACATTCACAGTGGAAAGGCTTGAGTTCGAGAAACCTATGACCTCCAGCCATGAGCTGTTGACGACAGCAGGGATGTCCCACAAGACCGGTTTCTCAAGGTCCTGGTATATTGTTATTGAGGAGGATGCGGTCTTGAGCTTCATGCCGCCTATCGAGCAATTTACGCTGTACTGATAGACTCCTGTCTGCGAGAATGATCGCTGATGCTGATATGCAGCCACTTCCCCCATCACGCCTGTCTGGTTGTCTGAATATGATATGGAACAGTTGGCTCCTGTGATGAACATGTTGTTTGTCGAATTCGTGTAGTTCGCATAGAACGTGACAGTATCATTCACGAATGCTGATACGGTCGTCCTTGTGCTATCCCATATCACAAGGTCCGCACTGGTCTCGTAATAGATGGGACCTATCTCCTGAAACTCACCTGCATTACCGTTCTCGTCTGTCCCCCAGACCCTGATGAGGGATGTGCCTTCGATTATGGACACAGACACATTGAACCAGCCTGATGGGTATCTGGAGCTCTCGACTGTAAGCTGCTCGCCATTGCCTATGGAATGCTCTAGCGGCCTTGAGATCACGACACCGACGCTGTTCGCTGTGTACTGCTCGCTGGATGAGATCAGGTAGCGCTCGAAGTATGTCCCGTTGTGCCCTGCGAACTGTATGTAGCGTCCTGGCTGCACCTGAAGAGGCTGGACGCAGATGAGGTCGAATGTGTTGATGCCCATATTGTAGCTTCCATCCACTGCGCATGAGGTGTGTATCTGGGACATGCCTCCAGACATCAGCGATGACTCGAAATATGACAATGCGCTCGATGCGTTCCTCGCCCTTGCAGTCACATTGACTGTCTCATTGATCCAGCCTATGACGCTGACAACACTCTCATTGACTGTCTGCGGAACTGTCCATGTCCTCGGCCTCATCGGGAGACCGACGTCGACGCACTGGTGGTCCTGATCGCATGAGAAACCTGATGGACAGTCTGTCGAGTTATGGCAGTCATACCATCGGCTTCCAAGACAATAGTCAGTATCGCCGTTGCCATCGACATCGACATACGTCGTCGCGTTGAAGCATGATCCTCCAAATGAGCAGGCACTCGCTGAATAGCAGCATGCTGTGTCGGTGAGATTCGACGCGATGCCAGGAAGGGTACTATTGAAGTACTGAGGGTATTCTCCAGGATTCATGCCGCAGCCAGGCATGCATACTGTTGGAGGGCTGCCTATGCAGTCGATCGGACCCAGGCGCCTTGCCGGACCGCTGTTAGGGTTGTCAGCGTAGTCTGTCCCCCAGATGTAGATGTAATTCGCCCCTTCCTGAAGGGCTGTGAAAGGCAGTTCATAGGTGAAGTATCCTGAAGGCTGATCATCAAGATATAGATAGGCCCATTCATTTGTAGTTACCTGGTACCTCAGCGGCTGAGAGAGGGAGATGCCGAATTCCTGCCCGTATTGAGCTACATCTGATACATCATAGTAAGTGAAATCAGATCTGTTGTGGGACTGGAACCTTATGTATTGGGATACAGTGGGAGTACTGTTGCAGTTCTTAAGGAATATCTCGGTCGAACCGGGGACATAGATCTCCTTCAGCTGGCACCAGTTCCAAAGCCAGTTGAACGGACCTGAAGTAGTCGCCGCATGATAATAGTTCTGCGAGCTACCGGAGGATCTTGTGCTGATATTGACTGATATCGGTTCCTCGATATATCCATAGAGCAGGATATCGTCAGTGATGGTATAGTTGGCTGAGGGGATGACAGGAGGGATCACGTCGACGCAATTGTTCGCGATGCACCCCATGCCGTTGCCCACGTCGCACTGCGCGCTCTGGCCGCAATCATACCATATGCCTAGATAGCAGTAATCGTCGTCACCATCTCCATCTGCGTCCCTGGACACTGTGCCTGAGGCGAAGCAGAGCCCTTCATCGACGCAGTCTGTGGCGAGATTGCAGCATGCTTCATCTGCAGGGTCTGTGTCGAATGCGGTCTCACCGGCATCCTCGAATGAGAAGATATCCACGTATCGGTAGACGCGATTCTCATTTGCGTCATCACCGCAGCATTCCATTGTGTTCGTGTCTGCATATTCACCAGTCGTCTCTCCTCCCTCGATCCAGCAGTCTCCAGCGCAAGAGAAGCTGCCTGCTGCTGAGCAGGAATCGCACCTGGCCTCAGAGGAATCGCAATCGAACCATTGGCCTGCTTCGCAGTATGCTGCTGCAGGCACGGCATATGCTGCTCCCTGGTCATAGCAATCGTAGCCGTACACGCAGTCTGTCGAGTCGAGGCAGCAGGATATGACGCTTGCCTGGCTGTTGCAGAAATTCGTGTTGCTTGCTGCCTGGCCAGATGCGGCGCATACCATTGATACCAGGTTCTCGCTTGAATCATCGCCGCAACATGATGGGAAGTAAACTCCATCTACTGCTGCCTGCTCTGACCAGATAAGGTCATAATTCGCCGTCCCCAAGGCGATCCATGATCTCTGGTCTCCTGTGGAGCGGGTGCAGTTGTATTGGTTGGTATCGTTCTCATCATTGAGCCCAGATATGGCATATTGTCCGTGGATGATCAAGATGAACAGAGTGAACAAGAGGACTGCTGAGATGCGCTGGAAGGTGTGCTTCATATCAGATCAAGCCCTCCTTCCTTTGTCTTCCTGTAGTCTTGGACCGCTTTTTCGACATTCTTCCTCCTGACATCGATGCGGTCGGATTTCTCCATGATCTCCCTGACAACAGGATCGTCAGATGTGAGGGTCTGAGGCTTCACCTTCTTGAGGAGGATCCCCTCATCAGAGATAGAATAGACGAAGAAGCCTGTGGTCTCATCTATACCAAGCTCATCCCTGATCTCCTTCGGGATGACAATCTGCCCTCTCCTATCCGCCTGGACCAGGCGGGGGTGCTTTTTCATACAGCCTCTTTCTGATTTTCAGAATATTTTTCTGAATTCAAGTATATACATTCATAATATCAGTATACCTTTCTGAATATCAGAATTGTTTGGTATATAAATGTTACGAAACGATAAGGTTTGCGAGAATCTAATCCCTAACCCTGAGCTGCAGGGACCAAGGAAATTATTTCAAGCTGCGTTGCGAAGCCATTGATATGCATGCCTCTTAGCGAAAAAGTTAAAAGGCCTATAGCACTCATCCATATGATGAAAAGGTTAATTCTCCTGGCAATACTTCTTATCGGATGCAATCTTCCTATCACACCACCTGCTGGCCCCCTCCCCAGCAGCGCGGATGGCGACCAGTTCCTGGATACAGGGATCACAGTTGAGAGATGCAGGCTCGCAGATGACGGGATATATGCCGGGACGAAACAGGTCCTGGAATTCAAGAGCTTCACAAAGGATGATTATCTCGGATTCAGCGCCGAGGATGATTTCGACATCAACAACAACCGTCGCGCGTTCTTGCCTCTGCATCGATATGAGCTGATAGACAAGCTGGCTGGAGAGGACCAGGACTACCTCAACTGCCTTGATAACTGCCCACTCGCCCCTAATGAGGATCAGCTTGACAGCGATGGTGACGGATGGGGAGATGCGTGCGACAACTGTAGGTCCCTCCCTAATCCAGGTCAGGAGTCAGATGTCGCCACATGCAAGAAAGCTGAGGAGATCACAGTGCCATTCCCAATAGGAACCGACACGCTCGACTCGAAATGCGGGTGCGAGGGTGCGATACAAGCAGACGCTGATCAGGACGGATTCCTCACTGATGGAGACGGAGATCCTTCGATATCCACGCATTGCACACCATCGTCATATGATAGCAATGGAGATGGGTTCCCTGACTGCGACGACAATTGCCCGAGGGTGGCAAATCCCGGGCAAGAGAACACAGATGGAGACAGATGGGGGGACGCATGCGACAACTGCAGAGAGAAAGCGAATGACGACCAGAATTATTTCCAGCCATCATATTACAACAAGCTGAACCAGGATGTGATCTGCAAGGCTGCCGAGGATGTCGATGTCGCCTATGCAACGGACCCGATCTGCGGAAGCGCATGCGCAGACCGTGATGATGATGGAGTCCTTGACGACGGAAACAATGACGGAAGGATCTCTTCCTATTGCAGGACAGGAGGAACTGCCTGCGATGACAACTGTCCAAGGACCAGGAATCCTGACCAGAAGAATTCTGATAGCAACTTTCAGGGAGATGCATGCCAGGACAGCGATTTCGACGGAATACTTGATAATGGAGACTTCATGAGAAGCGACTCCAACAATGACTCGCCCTGCTACGGCGATGGCATAGGGTATTTCATTGATCGCATGCTTACTCCTGCACCCACAGTCGCAGGCCATCCCGCCTGCGACGACAACTGCCCTCTCAAAAGCAATCCAGCACAGGAGCCATCTGAGCAGGATGGCATAGGGGAGGCATGCGCAGGCGATGCTGATGAAGATGGAGTCATCGACTTCTCAGACAACTGCAGATATGTCAAGAATCCAGACCAGGTGAATTCAGATGAGGATGCGTATGGCGACGCATGCGACAATTGCGGCCAGGTATCAAATGCAGAACAGATCAGTCCGATAGCGCAGCTGAATGACTATTGGGACAAGGAGACGAACACCCAGGATATCAGGACATTCTCAATGGCAGCTGTACCTGGGAACAGGTCAGGGAGCCACTGCATGAATAGAGATACGGACAGCATCCTGGATGATGGAGACCTGAGCGGCAGCATAGGCGACAATCCCTGCTCAGCTAGGAACAGGATAGGATGCGATGACAACTGTCCACAGGACGATAATGAATACCAACATGACAGGGATGATGATGGAAAAGGAGATGCATGCGATGGCCCAAGCACGCCCGGAGCGAACAGCTATGAGACTGCTACGGTACTGACAGCGAAGCAAGCACAGGATGAGTTCGATGCCATAGACAAGAAGCTATATCCACACGTGACACCATGTATTGTGATGCAGCCTGATGGGACTGACAAGTATGGAAGGATAATCCCTCAGGATCTTGACTATGCCTATCTGACTGAGGATGGAGCTGACAGGACACTTGGGATAGGCAGGACCATATGCAGCTCTGATCATAAGACACTATACACATGCACGGCTGAGGCTGACAGCAACAAGGACGGCAAGATAGATGAGAAGGACGAGGTATCGATCCATGTGCCTGGCTCATATGTCTATGAGTTCCCTGACAAGATCAGGCCGAACACCGGCCTTTGCTATGAGTTCTATAATATGAAGTGCGAGCAGGTAGAGGCTGAGCTTGAGTATGAGACATACGATCCGACAGGCGCAAGGACGACTGAGACAAGAAAAGCATATCATGCATTCTGCAAGTGCGACACCAGCTTCAATGATATGAAAAATCCGTATGATGGAAAGGAGTACGCACTCAACCCACTAGCATCTGAGAAGCCTGAGACATTGGACCTGTATGATTACGATGATCCGGTCCTCCAGGGAATCTCTGATCTTATCAACAAGAGGAACCAGCATGATGATATAAGAGGGAGGAGCTGCCCGTGGTGGTGCGAAGCAGATGCACCGGTGTATGTCCTGGAAAATGGCGAGTACAAGCTTGAGAAGAAGAGAATATATGTAGCTGCCGGCATGCAGGTATGCGCCTATTTTGGAGATAGCAAATTCGCGCAGCTCCAGTGCAGTTATGGTGAGAGCTGTGAGATGGACCTGGATGAGTGCACGGACCTTGGCATTGCTGAAGATGAATGTGCAATATTCAAGGATTGCGACAACAAGAAGCCGTATCTGCGCGCAGGGTCGATGATCAGAGGCATCCCAAATGAAGGGCTCGATCACTGCAATTACTATCGATACAGAGACGATATCATCCAGTATGAGACATCATATGATCCGAACACACGCGAGAACAGAGTGACAGGTGCAAGAAGAATCAGCGCATACATGAAAGCAGGGAGATTCGACTATGGCATAGATGTCTCTGGATTCACAGAAGCACTTGGCAGGCTGGACAGCTCAGAGATGTATGGGCTTCCTATCCCTTCAGCAGCTGATATGGATGTGGTGGGACACGCATATCCCTTCGCAAGCGATGCTCAATTCCTCCTTGAGCTTAGCGGACCCGGTCTTGTCTGCGAACATTGCTGCGTCGAGAGCCAATGCGATCCAAGTGTGACTGCCTTCCTGGGATGATGAAGACTGCCTGCATCATGATGATTTTCCTGATCATGGCAGGGGCAGGAGTAGCCCAGGAGAGCTACTTCATCAGTTCTGTATCTGAATTCATATCTTCTGTGGACACCAAACTGTATCCAGGCTATACACCCTGCGCCATTGTGCGTGGTGGAGCAGATGCATTCGGTCGGGACATATCAAGCCTTGACCTGTCGACCTTGGATGACGATAATGAAGATGGCGAGGCTGAGCTCTATGCCCTGGAGACCGCTTGCTCAAGAGACGGCAAGTCCATCATCATGTGCATCGCTGACAGCGACACTGACCGGGACGGAAGGATCACAGAACTCGATACACCAAGCATGGGTGTCCCCGGAGAAGGCGACTTCCCAGAAGGAAGGGACTATTCAGGAAGATGCTATGACTACTATAATGAGATCTGCACGATGAAGAGCGGCACTTTCACTGTCAGCTATCTTGATGCAACAGGACAGAGAAGGGAGAAGACAGTCACAGACTCGACCGCGGTTTGCGAATGCGATCCTTCGAGGATCATCAATCCGTCAACGCACAGCACCTACAAAGCGAACCAGGAGCAGAGAGAAGGTCTGAAAAACTATGCAGAAGAACTCAGGGAACAGGGCACTTTCCCAGATTCTTGCCCTTCCTTCTGCGAGATTGAGAAAGGAGGACAGACAATACTCTTCACAGCAGGCACATATATCTGCGCAGGGGATATCTATTTCTGCGGACTAGGGGAGAAGAAGGCTGCTGTCCCTAAGATCTATCAGGATTGCGAGGAAGGATGCAGATACACAAGATCGGGGTCAGATGTCGGACTGCCTGACACATACAAGTATGGTATCCCGCAGGGGTCTGAAGTGCTCGTCAGGTGCAAAGATCCTGAACCGCCCGCACCCCCACCCAGCGAACCGCCTGTGACCCCTCCTCCCAGGCCACCCCCTCCTCCTCCTCCTCCTGAACCAGAGCCAGATCCTGTGCTGCCTTCGAGGAAGTCATGCGCTCAGACTAGCTTCTTCGGATACCCGGCAGGCAAGGACAAGAACGGGAACGACCTTTTCCCTGTCGGACCCAATGATCAGTGTCCTGACCACATGGTAGGATATGGAAGAGGAGGATACTATGATGGTGACGGCGACGGGAAGCCTGACCAGGATCAGGCAGGGAACTACATCCTGCAGAAATGCTGCGGTGATGAGAACAAGGATATGACTGTCGAGTGCAAGCAGGGAAGGATGAACTACGGCTTCTGTGATAACGCATATACTACTTGCGGGACATACAGCGATGGAACGATATGCTACTGCTGCCCATGAATATTGAAAAACTACCGAGAAAAACGAGTCATGCTATACCCTGAGATCGACATCTGAATCGAGTTACTTCCAATCTGACACTGGAATTGTTGAAGAGTACTAAGAAACTTCTGTTACCAAGGCAGGTCATCTCAAATGCAGAAACGTCTGCGTTGTTCAGCTAACTCTTATCAATCGGTGTGTCAATGCAAACCTTGCTCGCTGAGCATGCTCCTAGGTTTGGTAATGAAGAGGAAGTTTGGAAAATCATGATTGGACAGTACTTTTTGTGCCATGATAATTTCCAATGATATCTGGTGCTTTTTCTGCTGCTCTTGACATTATTTAAGCCGAGTTCCTTTCGGTCCGGCGCTGTAATACTGATAAGAATCAAGAAGGACGACTATTACCAAGGCAGGTCAATTTCACAAAGTGCGAGATAACTCTGCCTTGGGCAGATGCTTTGGTGCAGACGAGAAACGGACTCAACGCTTCTTCACGACAAAGCAGCAGTGGTCCTTCTCGTAAGGATCCAGTGTCCTGAAGTCGACGATCGTCATCTTCTTCTCAAGATCAGAGCGGACCTGCCTGTAGATGTCTGCCGGCTTCCTGGATATATCGACGCTCCTCGCCTTGACTGCTATGAATCCGAATCCTCCTTCTTTGAGGAAGATGTCGCAGTTCTTCATGAATATCTCTGACTGGTTGCGCTGAGCGATATCCTGGAAGACGAAGTCCACCTTCGAGACCAGGTGCATGAACCTCCTTGGCTGGTTGGCGTCTGCGAGGATAGGCATCGTGTTCTTGCGCTTCTCGCAGACAAATACTAGGTCCCTGACGACTCTTGGAGCGAAGTCAAGGGCATAGACAAACCCTTCCATGCCCACGATATCAGAGACATGGGAGACAGTAGTGCCTGTGCTTGCGCCAAGATACAGCACAGTATGGCCCTCCCTCAGTCCAGTCTGGGAGATCTCCTTCAGGATCGATGCTGCAAGCTTCGACCTGGTGGCATCCCATGACCTGTATTCAAGACCATCCTCGAAGACAAGCTTCTCCCCGTAGACTGTGTTCCTGGGCACCAGGTTTATCGTGAACAGCTCCATGCCTTTCCTGTGGGGCTTGTAATACACTCCGTCAAATCTTGTCTTCTGCATCCAGGATCATCCTCATATCTTGTGATAGCCGCTCCCTCGCGTGCTGGACAAATGGCCAGTCGCCGTGGATGACGTCTTTGTATCTTCCCTCATATTCCTTTGCCTGGAGGCCCATGTCCAGGACATCGCACTCCTTCACAAATCTCGCGAGAGGAGTCTTGTGGCTAGCGAATTCCTCCCATAATTCCTTGAGCTGACTGGCTTTCTCGCCGGGGAGGAGGCTCGAAAGCCTTGCGATGCAGTGCCTCTCGATCTCATCCTTGGCAAGCACCTTGTCTGCTGGCGTTATGTCGCCTGCATCCACTTCGCCAAGATCATGGACAAGTGCCATCATGATCGCCTTCTCCCTGTCCAATCCATCTGGACAGAGGAGCATAGCCATCAACGCGGTCCTCCAGGAATGATCTGCGACACTCTCAGGCTTTGGTATTCCAGAGCGGATCCAGCCTGTCCTCTCGATCTCCTTGAGCTTCCCTGCTTCAAGGAACAGATCACTTAGCATTTATCACCTGGACTCTCTCTTCAAGCTCTTTCAGGAGCTGGTCCCCTCTGTACTGGCCTTTGAAAAAATCGATCTTGGCTGCGATCGAGATCTTGTCTGCGAGCGCCCTTGCGACCTTGCCGTGATTCTTCTTAGGTGTCTTTGTTATCAAGCGATGCTCATGCAGGATGCCGTACTTCGGCGGAAGGATCTTCCTGTTGACAAGATGGCGGAACAGTGCTTTCTCTGCTCCCAGGAGCTGGATTGTGGATGCTGGAAAGAGGACAAGCTTTCTCATCGTACCGGCGATGGATATGAGCTTTGCTCCTATCATCGTTCCTGCGACAGCCCTGATATTGGGAGCGATCCTCTTCATCATCGTCTCGAGGTATGCTTCAAGCTCTGCCTTCTCATCATACATCGACTTCACTCTCCTTGCGAGAGAGAGGATGGCTTCGACATCCTCCTTTGGAAGATCAGGTCCCATCGAGACCCTTACAGAAAGCTCCTTTGCGAACTGCTTCTTGTCCTTGGAGAGGACAGAAGCGACAAATGCCTCGTTGTCCTCGATAGATTCTCCAAGCTCAGGGAAGTAGAAGGAATACCATTCCCTCAGCCTTTTAACGAGGAGGTTCGAGGCCTTGGTCAGCTCATCGATCGCATTGACTGACTGGACAAGGAGGACATCCTCAGTGACTGAATCACGGATGTTCTCGCGCACGATCATGAAACCGAGTTCCCTCAAGCTCTCCTTGAACTGGCCGACATGCTCAAGAGCCATCAAGAGCTTCTGGGGATCTGACATGTCCTTGAGATCCACCGAGTTCTTGAATTTGGCATGGAACTCCTCCTCAGGCGGGGTCCTCTTCCCAGATGCCATCATCTTCGAGTACTCGACAGCCTGCTCATGAGTATATATGACCTTCTCGCGCAGCTGCATCGCCTGGTTGAATACAAAGCATCCGACAGCTGAGGAGTATATGTATATCATGGGGCGAAAGATTATCGGGATATATAAAAAGGTTTAGAAGGGGACGACGGAGGTGAGACTGTGACGCTTCAACAGCTCGCAGAGGAGAGCCCGAGAACTTAAGGTTCTCGGTTAACAAAAAGAGAGTAAGTGGACTAGTGGTCTCAAAATCAGTTTACGGTACAGTCAATAATCCAAAGATATCTAGCGCTCTTTCTGCTGCACTATTTCTTCTTTCTCCTGATCCTCCTCCGGTCCGGTGTTACTCCTGATACTCACAAAACTCTTCGTTTACCAAGGCAGATCGAGCGCCTCCTAAACGAGAGTGTCTGCCTTGTCCCGATGCTTTTTTTAGGTATAAAACAATATTACTATCATACAGTAGCGAAATATTTATATATATCATTGTACACTACATAGTGATAACAATGGACCTGAGCGATATCATCAACCAGAGCGCCCCGCAAGGGAAGAAGGTCCAGTCACTGCTCGACGACGAGCGATATCACAACCTCATGCTGAATGTGGAGAGGGAATGCTTCTAACACCCTCCCTCCGTGTTTCCTCTCCACAATTCAATTACCTCTTCTCTTCTATCAAGTCACCTTATCTGAGGCACTGATTGAAAAGGTGTGAGGCTCTATCTGCTGAACCAGCCGTACAGTGTTGCTTGTGGCTCAAACCTTGTATAATATGAGAAAGAAGAAGTATCATTGTTCAGAGCACCTGAGACAATCTGCTCCATATGCTTAAGCTCATGGCGCACTGACGCTATAGTACCAGAAGGACGCTTACTGATGCCAAGCTCGAACCGACCATCATGGAGATTTCGTAGATATTCCTGCCTTGACCCATAGATTGGAACAACTTTTTCTGGATCAAGACCTAGCTTAAGTGCTTCGACATCAATCACATCACGAAGTTCTTCCTGGCTGGTTATCCTGTGCCTGAAAGGATAGGTCTGAAAAACAAAGTAGGTACCGAGGACTGTCGAGAGGGTTGCCGCTGTGCCGATGAGAGTCCCTTGTATGATGTCAGCCAGTTCCATAGGATCGGATAAAAGCTACTTAGCTATAAATGTTACTACTTTATAATAATTATTTATTCAGATAATCTATCTCTTCTTTCGACAGGTCAAGCTCAGCGACCATGCGCCTTGCTGCTTCCCCATCTGCTGCGATGAGCTGCTTCAGATAGGGATATGAATCCTTCATCGCACGCTTGATGCTAGTATGCGTCTTCTCAGCGATCTTTGATGCGATGCTCTTCTTCTTCTGTATCTTCATGTTGACCTGCCAGATCCTGAGGAGCCGCATGGTCGGCATGTACTTCACGAATGCCTTCTGCTTCTCATCCTTGGCGACAGCGACACCTGCTGTCAGTAGGTCGTAGATGTATGAGAGGAAGCGCCAATGCTGCCATCTCCTGATCCTGCCCCTGAAGAGGTCTGCTGTGCTGATCGCATCATATGCGCGCGCGAGGTCTTCAGGCCTTGTATATTCCTTTGGCATGTTCTCGTCAAGCCAGAAGAAGACCTCATCCACATCTTCCTTGACATCTTCGAATGCTGTGAGCGCGATCTCAGGCCTTGTGGTCTTCAGGACCTTGACAAGGGCTGAAGCCATGCTCTCTGTCCTCCTCCTGTCTGAGAGCTCATCGACATCCTCCATGCGCAGGCGCTTTGTTCCCCCTGATAGGGACTGGAGGTCTGTTATCGCTCCGCGAAGGTCACCGCCTGTCCTCCTCGCAAGCGCTGAGAGCGCCATGTCATCATAATTGATGCCTTCTGCATAGCATATCCTCTTCAGTACTTCCTTCACATCTTTGGTGTCCAGGGCAGCGAACTCAAGAAGCTCTGCCTTCTTCCTCAGCGAGCTGAATTTCTGGTCATAAGGATCATTGGCAGTCATCACGATGGGGAAAGAGGATCTGTCTATCAGGGAGGCCAGGGAGGAAAGGCCTCCTCTGTCTGATGTGCCTGATACGCCATCGACCTCATCGATCAGGATTATCTTGCCTTTGGAGAAGAGCGACATCTGGCCAGAGGCTGCCCCGACCAGGGATTCTATAGACGCCTTGTCCCTCGCGTCTGAGGCATTGATCTCAAGTATCTCAAGACCCAACTCCTTTGCCACTGCATGGACAGAGCTTGTCTTGCCTGAGCCAGGAGGACCATAGAGGATCAAGGATCTCTTCCTGGCTGTCCTGTAGCCCTCGACAAAAGCACGCAGCTCTGCGACCTTCGGCTGGCCGACTATGCCAGCGATATCCGCAGGAATGTACTTCTGGGTCCAGGGCTTCATATGCTCATCGAATGGGTGAGATGTTTAATAGTTTTCTATAATGAGGGGGAGGAACGGAATATACGAAAATGACAAAGGGGTGAGTCAAAGACGAAAAAAGAGAGACGAGGGGGGCTGTACGATTAACTTCCACCTTTCCCAAGGGAGTATACTCCCTGGGCGCGAAAGACTTTAGTCTTGGCGTCCCGGTAGATTGCTACCTCGGACACAAGAAATCTTGATTTCTTTGTGCTTTGTATCGCCCAAAGAAAGGTGGCCAAAGAAAGACGACGTTGTACAAAAAGCTGTCTCGGAGGAATATCAGGAACAGTATCTGAGAAACTTTACTTCCACCTTTCTTTGTATCGCCCAAAGAAAGGTGGCCAAAGAAAGACGACGTTATCTTTAAATATCGTATCGGATTACCTCAGAGGATGTACAAGCAGGCGAAAGATGCTCATTTCTAGAGGCGAAGAATGGCTAGTAACTACAATCCTGAGGAAGCAGAATCACGTTGGCAGAAGCACTGGGAAGAGAACAGGATCTATGCGTTCGATCCCAAGGACAAAGAGAGGGAGATCTTCTCTGTCGACACTCCTCCACCGACAGTCTCAGGCAGCATGCATCTCGGGCATTCGTTCTCTTATTCGCAGCAGGATTTCATCGTCAGATACAAGAGGATGAAGGGCTACAATGTCTTCTATCCATTCGGGACTGACGACAATGGCCTTGCCACTGAGAGGCTTGTGGAGAGGCTCAACAAGGTAAGAAGCGTCAACATGAGGAGGGATGAGTTCATCAAGCTCTGCCTGGAGACACTTGAAAGGATCAGGCCTGAGTTTGTGCAGGACTGGAAAAACATAGGGATCTCATGCGACTTCTCGATATTCTATTCGACAATCAACGACCACTGCAGGAGATTATCGCAGAGATCGTTCATCGACCTTTACAAGATGGGAAGGGAATACAGGAAGGAAGCGCCGAGCATGTGGTGCCCTGAGTGCCAGACAGCCATAGCGCAGGTGGAGCTTGAGGACAAGGAGCTGCCAAGCACGTTCAATGATATCATCTTCATGGTCGGCGGCGAGAAGCTGACTGTAGCGACAACAAGACCGGAGCTTCTCGCAAGTTGCGTCGCAGTATTCTTCCACCCTGATGACAAGAGATACATGAAATACGCAGGGAAGAACGCTATCGTCCCAGTCTTCGGGCATGAAGTCCCTATCCTTCCAGACGAGCGAGCGAACCCTGAGAAGGGGACCGGGCTTGTGATGTGCTGCACTTTCGGAGACCAGACAGATATCGAATGGTACAAGGCGCATAAGCTGCCGCTTCGGATCTCGATAACCAAGGATGGGAAGATGGCAGACCCTGCAGGGAAGTATGCAGGACTCAAGATCGCTGCTGCGAGAGCTGCGATCATAGAGGACATGAAGCTGCAAAAACTCTTGACTGAGCAGAGGCCGATCAAGCATGCTGTCAATGTGCATGAGAGATGCGGTACACCTATCGAGATAATGAACACAAAGCAGTGGTTCATATCATATCTTGACCTCAAGGACCAGTTCCTCGAGTCTGGGGCGAAGATGAAGTGGCATCCTGAGCACATGAGGACAAGGCTTGACCACTGGATCTACGGACTCCAGTGGGACTGGTGCATATCCAGGCAGAGGCATTTCGGAGTGCCGTTCCCAGTCTGGTACTGCGAGAAGTGCGACGAAGTGATCCTGGCTGATGAGAAGCAGCTTCCAGTCGATCCTATGGACAGCGCTCCACACGTGAAGGCATGCCCGAAGTGCGGAGGGGCAAAGTTCATCCCGGAGAAAGACGTGCTCGACACATGGGCGACTTCCTCCCTGTCGCCAGAGCTGGCTGTGGAACTGATGAAGGACAGCCCGCTCTATGACCAGCTGTTCCCTATGGACCTCAGGCCGCAGGCGCATGACATTATCACATTCTGGCTGTTCAACACGATGGTGAAAAGCCTCCTGCATCATGGCGTCAATCCATGGGAGAACATCATGATCTCAGGCTTCGCCCTCGACCCGCATGGGAAGAAGATGTCCAAGTCAAAGGGCAATGCCATCGCTCCACAGGAGATGATAAAGAAGTATTCAGCTGATGCATTGAGGTTCTGGGCAGCTGGCTCAAAACTGGGGGAAGACCTGCCATTCATGGAAAAAGACCTTCAGACAGGCAAGAAGACTGCCACGAAGCTGTGGAACGCATCAAGGTTCGCGCTGATGCATCTGGAGGGATTCAAATACAAGAAGCATGAGCTCGAGGTGATGGACAAGTGGATGCTCTCGAAGCTTCAGAAAGTCATCAAGAGATGCACTGAGGCATTCGACGCATATGAGTATTCGAGGGCAAAGGCAGAGGCGGATGTGTTCTTCTGGAATGTCTTCTGCGACAATTACCTTGAAGTCGTGAAAGACAGGCTCTATAATCCAGGCAATTACCACCTGGGAGCCAAGGAATCTGCGCAGCTCGTTCTCTATGAGAGCACGCTCGCGATCCTGAAACTGTTCGCTCCAATCCTGCCATATATCACTGAAGAGATCTACCACCTGCACTTCGCTGGTGTCGAGGGAAAGAAGAGCATCCACATCTCTGACTGGCCGACATATTCAGAAGAGCTTGTGGACGAAGAGGCTGAGAATGCAGGGGATCACGCGATAGATATCATCTCTGCCATCAGGAAGCACAAGTCAGAGAAACAGCTCTCGCTCAAGGCTGAGCTTGCGTCTGTAACAATAGGGTGCGATGATCACACCAGGAAGCTTGTCGAGCTTGTCCTCAAGGATATCCAGACGATAGGAAACGTGAAGGATATCGAGTTTGGAGACGGGGAGAACAGGGTCAACGAGGAGATCACGATAACGATCAGCTGAAATAACTGTGCGCTGCATATGTGCAGCCGAGGAGGCCCAGATCCTTATTGACAATCTGGTAGACTGAAACGTCCTTCAAACGCTCGCGCTGCACAGGATTATCCAGGAATCCCTGATTGAACAGGCTTACGTAATGGTCTGCATCTTCATCGAAGAAGTGCTTTGGGATTCCTCCAGCAAGGACAAGCGTGTCTGCACCAGTCGACATCACCACATCTCTCGCAGCCCTGCCATACAACCTGAAGAATGTGTCGAAGGTCTCATCGATGAGCAAGAATCCCTGGCGCTTCCATGCACTGAGATGGGCTGCCACGTCTGTCGCCCTTCCCTCATGGATCATCGCTTTCACTTCGCCAAACAAGACATCATATTGCGCCTTGTGGACTAAGTAATCGTTCATCAGGATGCCAATCCTACTCCTGACCTCCATCTTGTCGACATTTGGGATAAGATCATCTATGCCATCCTGAACTACAATATCAGAATATGCGCTGAACAGGTCTGCGATCCCCCTGCCTGACACAAAGTCCTCAGACTCAAGCAGGATAGGATCTTCTCCCAATTGCTTCTCGCGATAATCCAGGATCAATCTTGACAGGAGGTTCTCGAAACCCCTGGAGGATAGGGCAGCTGTCACATGGCCTCCTTCACACGCTGTGGATTCCCATGTCCCATCCCTTCCCTTCTTCGTGTAGACTGCCCCCAGGCCTGAACCTGGGCCGATGCATCCGATGATCCTGCCTGGGCCTTTTCCCTGATTCAGAATGACTGTGCTCTCAAGATCGATGTATGGAAGCGCGCTTCCCACTGCCTCGAAATCATTGATATTGATGGCCTGGACATCCTGCCTATATCCTCTGAGGAGTCTTTCAAGAGAGTCAGAAGTGACGATGATGCCTGGGCGCTGGGATAGAGCAACACTACGCGGATCAATTATCGGGCCTGCTGGAGCGAAGACTGCACCCCTGATCCGGTAGTCTTCTCGCCAGGGCTCGATCTTCTTAAGGAAATCAGAGAATGCATCATCGAAACCAAGGCCGGATCTCTCCAGGCCACAGGAGGAGTAGTCGATCTCAAGGACTATCCTCGCTTTACCGTCAAGCCCTATCGCTGTGAGAGCTAGGCGTAGAGTGGTCGCACCAAGGTCCCCAGCCAAGTACATCGTGTCACCTGGCAGATAATGACCAGGGATGACCTCCTTTACAAGCTCTCCGATGCCCATAGAAAGGATTCAAAAGTTGTTATATAAAAATATGATTGAAACTATATCTTCTTGAGTCCATATCCTTCCTTGGTGTCAGAGATGGCATATCCTTTTGACGCGATAAGATCACGCAGCTCGTCAGACTTCTTCCAATCCTTTGCTTTCCTCGCTGCCAGGCGCTCTTCAGCGAGCGCCTTTATCTCACTCGGGATCGCCTCGTCCCTGAACTCGAGGATGCCGAGGACCTTGTCAAGAGTCATCATCAGATTGAAGATGCGAAGGGCGTCGTCCCTCGATAGCTTCTCCTCCGCTATCATAATGTTCGCTTCCTTCATCATCTCGAACACTGATGATAGGGCTGCTGAGATGTTGAGATCGTCATCCATAGCCTCCTCGAACCGCTTCTTTGTCGAGTCGACAAGCGCAGGGATCTCCGGGTTGTCTGTACCGCCCTTCACATCTCTTAGCTTGCCCATGAACTCCCTGAACCGCTCGACAACCTGCTCAGCTGCCTTCAGACCTTCGAAAGTGAAGTTCAGATTCTGCCTGTAGTGGGTCGAAAGGAGGAGGTACCTGACTGCCTTCGGAGAGAATCCCTTATCGAGGATGTCTTTGAGCACATAGAAATTACCCTTGCTCTTGCTCATCTTCTGGCCATCGACAAGCAGATGCTCGCAATGCATCCAGTAGTTCACGAAGGGCTTGCCTGTGAATGCCTCGCTCTGGGCTATCTCGTTCTCATGGTGAGGGAAGATGAGATCTATCCCGCCAGTATGGATGTCGAATGTCTCACCAAGATATTTCATGGACATGGCAGAACACTCGATATGCCAGCCAGGCCTTCCCTTGCCCACTTCTGTCTCCCAGAAGACATCGCCGTCATTCTCATCCCATGCTTTCCATAACGCGAAATCCTGAGCCGAGTCCTTGGTGTATTCATCCTGCTTGACACGGGCTCCTGCCATAAGATTCTCCTGGTCGATATGCGCAAGCTTTCCATACTCATCGAACTTCCTTATCGAGAAATATATCGAGCCGTCGTCCCCTTTGTATGCGATGCCTTTGTCCAGGAGGCCTTTGACTATCGCTGTCATCTCAGGAATCGTGCCGGTGGCACGGGGATACTCCTCCACCTTCTCAATGTTGAGCGCCTGGAGGTCCTTGAAGAAGAAATCCGCGTACTTGTCTGTGAAATCTGAAAGGGAGAGGCCTTCCTTCTTCGAGTCCCTGATCGTCTTGTCATCGACATCTGTTATGTTCATGACATGCTTCACATCATAGCCCTTGAATTTCAGGAATCTCCTCAGGATATCAGAGAACATGAAGCTCCTGAGATTGCCTATGTGAGGAAAGTTGTAGACAGTAGGGCCGCAGCTGTAGATACGTGCCTCGCCTTCATGGACTGGTGTGAAATCCTCTTTCTGTCGTGTGAGAGTGTTGTATATCTTCATGGTATGGAAGAGAACACCAAAGGATATAAAAAAGTTGACTCAGCAATCGCCTTTCTTAAAGAAGGCGATCTCGTTTGTATGAAAATAATGGCCTCTACCGCTGATTTCGTATGGTCCTGTTCTATCTTCAAGATCATACAAAGAGAATGTCTCGCTTCCCCCCTTCTTCACGGAGACTTCTTCTTCCCATCTTATCAGATCAAAAGGCCAGAATGGCAGAAGTGTGTTTTCCTTCACGACCTTGTACTCTACTGGCGCATGCGAGCTATGATATACAACCACGCCGTCTACTTCTGCTGCAGGAGAGAATACATACTCCAGTGTCTCCTTACGGAGTATCCTATTGTCGATCTTCTTATCAAATAAAGCAATAGGCGCATCGATGGATGAAGCTTCGACAGTCACATATCCGTCGCATGCATCGCAAGCATCACCTGCTCCATCGAGATCAATGTCCTCCTGGCTGGGGTTGAATGTGACAGGGCAATTATCACATGCGTCTCCCACCCGGTCAACATCGAAAGGATCGGCAGATACCGGTATCTGTCCGTTAATCCCTAGTACCGCAAGATCAGTGATATGTATGAGCGGATCTCCTATCCTCTCGACTTCTATCACCAGTTTCCTCATGATCCTGGGCTGATCATATTGATCAGGCGTGAATGATATCTCACATGTCTCCATATTTCTGCATGCCCCTGTCTGGCCAATGTTGTTATTGTTGTCATCATATATTGTCCAGAATAGTTGGTGATTTCCAATCACCTCAAGTCCAACAAGCTGAGTGGGCTCGACCAGATCTATCTCCACGATGAAAGGGAACACCCTGCTCTTGATCAGAGTGCTTGTATCACCATCGACCAGATCATCAATGTCGCTATCCTCAAGCTCTGAATGGAAACTGATGTGGGGCAGGGAGGAGACATCATGATCCCACTGATCTGGATTGGCAATACCTTCGCAATTATCGATACCATCAGGGATACCATCAGAATCACTATCTGGCAGAGATAATGTAGGATCTCCTATTATCGTATATGCCGGAGTATCAAGTGGGTATGGCATGGTAGACTTATAGTATACCTCAAGGGCCTCACCCATGCTGTGGCTTCTCAGGAGGCTAAGGAATAGGGCAGGCTGCTGGAAATATGTGTTCCTAGTGAAACCCAGGAGGGCAAGCCCGTGATTATCAGCATCGATAACATACTGACCTGCGATGAAATCAGGTTCAGTGAACCGTGCTACAGAGCAGCCTTCTATGAAGAAGAATCGAGTCTTGTGATCCAGATCCCTGATCTCTCTGGAGGTGACTTCCAGAGAGGGATCAGGCTTTCCATTCTCAAGAGAATGTCCAAGGTGATCAGAGTGGGCAGATAGCCTTGCCAGGAGAAAACCATCCCTCAGCAAGGACAAGTAGTCTCCGTCCGTTCCTTCGTCTGCGCCTCTGACAATCAGGGACCTGCGGAATTCCTCCCTTATACCTGATTCCTCCAGCTTGAAATCAGTCGCCATGAAATCAAGCGCCCAGCTGTCCTTGTTGTTCCCGGCCCTGTATCCTACAATCTTCCTAAGATAGCCTCTTATATCCTCTATCTCAGAGGATTCGTCGGGAGACACTATCCTTCCCAGGAAGATCTCCGGCTCGTAGTCGACAAATGTATCACCTATCCCTTTCCTGTATTCGATGCATCCTTTCTCCCCTTCGGCGCACCCTTTTGGAGGGATGCATGATCCATCCCATTCGCATCCTGCATCTTCGCAGTCTTCTTCCTGGAATCCTTCGCAAGGAGCAGGATACCATCCATCAAGCTCATCCGACCACAATCCGTCCATGTCTGTGAAGAATACATCGAAGGGGAAGACTTCAATCTCGAAATATCCATACTCTTCGAACATGTAGTATGGAAGGTCTCCAATGAAGACTGCACCGGAAAGTCCCTCTTTCGAATTGTAGGCTTCTATCAGGACAGCCCTCAGTCCTTCTGCTTCGCAACCATCACAAATATGCAGGAAAGGCTGCCAGCCTTCCTTCTGCATGGATCTCATCCAGGTAGAGAGTTCTGGCTCAAGCGCTTCTTTTATCCCTCCCTCAACAACCACCATCACCTTCCTTGAAATTGGCCCCGGTGCTTCCACAAGCTGCGTATCCTTGCTCATGATACGAGATCCCATCCCTGTCACCCTGGGTGGTTCAGATACTGTCCTGTGCCTCAGATAGTATACAGCTTCGCTTATCTCAACAGTCTTCGCGGTGTATTCTGACATGCTTATAAGGCCATCTCCATCCGCATCCAGGTAGTCTCCAACATTCCTGAGAAGATCGATAGCCTGCTGCGCCTTCTCTTGATCAGGATATGTTCTCGCATCAGCAAGATCAGCAAGGGAGATAAGGCTGGCAGAGTACTCATCCAGTGGCAATGGTACCATGACCGCATCCTCTCCCACAGAAATACCGCTTTCTTGTGTGCCAGAAGATGCGAAAGGATTGTCCACAAAATCTGTGGCATCATCTGGCGAGATATCTGGTCCCTGCCACAGGAATAGATTTATCGCTGCGATCATGAAGATAGATATAAGTGTGAGGATCAGGAGCCTTTTCATACCATGTCAAGCTTCCTTATCTCAAGGATGCGGCCTGATGCAGCGTCGATCCTCACCTTGAGCCTTCGAGGCTCCTCGCCGTGCTCTGACCATAGTGTGACCTCCCATGCAGAACCTGTGAAAAGGACTTCCAGCACAGGCTCAGACGCGAGTATCTCCTGAGCTGTCTTGTTCTCAAGCCTGTCACGGCCCCTGCTTGTCACATAGTAGAACTTGCCATATTCCTCCTCGACCATCGCCTTCCCGAGGTGCGAGTCGTACCAGCTGATGACAGCTGGATCAGAGAACGCGATCTTGATCGCCCTGTCCTTGGATATCGTAATGGCAGATTCCCCCCTGATCTCGACAGTATTGATGACTGTCATCTGCTTGGGCTTGGAATCTATCTCATAGCTGAACACAGTGATGATCGGGTAGCGGCCAGGGAAAGCAGGCTGCTTCTGCGGTGTCGTAGGGAGCAGCTGGTCCCATACGACTGCACGTGATATCGCCTGGGCAGGCACAAGCGCCCGCTTGTCGATCGACTTGACGCAACCTATAGGCAGGTAGTCAGGCTCTTCAAGGTAGATCCTGTCAGAGCGCGGGATGTCGATATAGATATGCATGTCAGGCTCGCATGCTGTCGCCCTTGTATACGATATAGCCTCCTTGGTTGGGTTTGTGATCGTGGCAATGACAGAGATCTCTTCTCCGGGCGAATAGACCTCCTTGCCGACCTTGACAGCGAGAGTGATTCCATCAGCTGTCACGCTCTGGGTAGTGTTGTCCACAAGCTCTGCATCTGCCGCCGGCTGCTGCGGAGCCTCGCATGCGATGATGAGAAAGAGGACCATGACGCAAAAGAGGATTCTACGCATGGTCCGTGTTAAACACTGTCGTTATTTAACCTTTGCGGTCACCAGGACTCTTTGGAAAATGCTTTCCCTTTTTGCCTTCCTGTCGGGGCTTAAGAGTTAGCTTCCTTGATTTTTCACCAGGTTGAACGGCAAAAAGGGTTTTTTTCTGTACATTTTCCACAGAGCCCTGGTAGAATTCCGGGTCTGTAGGCTCGAACATCCTCTCCTTGGTGATCTTCCTGCCCTGCCTCATGACGT
This sequence comes from uncultured Methanosarcinales archaeon, assembly GCA_964441565.1. Classification (GTDB taxonomy): domain Archaea; phylum Nanobdellota; class Nanobdellia; order Woesearchaeales; family GW2011-AR15; genus CAYTWW01. The sequence goes on from CAYTWW010000001.1 coordinate 80,591, forward strand.
ACTTTCCGAGAGGGCCGACTATCAGCGAATCTTTCGGGACATCATGGATGACGATAGCGTCTGCGCCGATCTTGGAGTTGTCCCCTACAGTCACAGGGCCGAGGACCTTGCAGCCAAGCCCGAGTATGCAATTGTTTCCGATCGTCGGGTGGCGCTTCTGGCCTTTCTGGTCCACCCACCAGCCATGGCCTCCAAGAGTCACTCCATGGTACATCATCACATCGTCGCCTATCTCAGCAGTCTCCCCGATGACCACACCCATCCCATGATCAATGAAGAACCTCTTCCCTATCCTTGCACCGGGATGGATCTCGATCCCTGTCACAAACCTGGAGAACTGGGAGATGAGCCTTGGGAGGAACGGGATCCTAATGATCCAGAGGAAGTGCGCTACCCTGTGGAAGAATATCGCGTGCACACCTGGATAAAGGAGTATCTCAAGCGCATTGAGCCCTCCTCGTAGAGCCGGGTCCTTCTTGTATGCTGTAGCAATCGTATCAAACATCATCTCACCTCATATAGATCTGTAGATATGTATCTCTCCGCTGTGTCCGGGAAGATCGTCACGGCGGCGCATCCTTCCGGCAATCCCAGGCAGGCAGCTGCTGCTGCTCCTGAAGACATGCCTGCGAGGATGCCTTCCCTCTTCGCCAGATAGCGTGCCTGCTTGATCGCTTCCTCGTCCTCGACGTCCACAATCATATCGACAATCGAGGGATCATATACCTCAGGGATGAACCCGGCACCAATTCCTTGGATGCCATGCACATGATGCTCTCCTCCTGAAAGCGCTCGAGATTTCGCTGGCTGCACTGCGACGATAATGATATCGGGATAAGCTGCCTTGAGGACCCTGCCTGCACCAGCTATGGTCCCTCCGGTCCCGACACCGCATACGAAATAGTCAGGGATGATACTGCCCAGATCCTCGATGATCTCATGAGCTGTGAGCTCCTGGGCCTTTGCATTCACAGGGTTCGTGAACTGCGAGGGGAAGAGATATCCCTTCTCTTCTGATATGCGGTGAGCCTTTGCTATCGCTCCCTTCATCCCTTCGCCTGCTGGAGTCAGGACTATCTCTGCACCAAGATGCCTGAGGAGCTTCTGCCTCTCGACGGTCATGTTCTCAGGCATGACCATGACTGCCCTGTAGCCAAGCCTTGCTGCGACCATTGCAAGGCCGATACCTGTATTCCCGGCAGTAGGCTCGACAATTCCTCCTCCCGGCTTGAGGATGCCGACCTTCTCAGCCTCCCTGACCATCATCAGGGCTATCCTGTCCTTGATGCTGCCGCCAGGGTTCCTGGATTCTATCTTCGCATAGACTGTGCATTGTACTGGAAGCCTGATCTTGACAAGAGGCGTCTTGCCGATTGTGGATAGTATGTCTTCGTATATCATCTGAATCACGAAAGAAGGCCGATGGTATCTCTAGCAGCAACAGAAACATGTAGCGCTGGATATCATCATATGGTGGCTAGGAATGGCTGGCTGGTATATATTCTTTACGGGAAGGCTTAAGCCGGATATCGGAACCTTGGTGATGCCAGGACGAGAAGTCCTAACAATTTGGCGCTACAGGACGCAAGTCCTCAGCACCACGAGTACCACGAGTGGCACCAGGACACTAGTCCTCAGTGCCTTGGTGATTATGAGATTCGGAAGTCACGAGAGGGTCGAGTGATACAAATTCATGGCTCCTGAGGTATGTGTTTGAAAAAGTTTATATAGGGCGTGAAGATAGACAGGTGCATGAAAAAGAGGGGTCAGATAGTGCTTTTCGTGATAGTAGGTCTTGTTGTGGTGACAGGTGTCTTCTTCATCTTCCTGATGAAAGGGAGATCAAAGGAATCACTGGAAGGAAGCGCTGAGCAGGTCGTGAACCTTGAGGCTGCGAAGAATTCGGTAGACAATTTCGTCACTATGTGCTTGAAGAGCAATTTCAATCTGGCCTGGAAGGAGTACGGACCGGATCCTGCAAAATCCGGGCTGTATGAGGACTATATCAGGAGGAATATCAAGGAGTGCGTGAACGCAGATTTCCTTGAGGCAGGGGGGCTTGAGCTGCAAGGTGCTGACCAGGATCCGCTAGCCTCAGATGTAAGTGTCAAGCTCAACGATGATATCGCCCAGGTCAGGCTTGTCTGGCCTATCGAGATATCCAGAGGAGACCTGAAGACGACTGTCAATGAGTTCACATACAGTTTCGCGACGTCCCTGACCGTACCGCTCCCCATCGAAGGGGGGAACAGGATCTCTGAGACCATAGGATTCACGACACCGGACCAGGACCTGACCATCCTCCTGAGGGAAGGGACTGTCATAACAGGATGCGATCCTACGCAGCCACTGACAGCCAAGATAAAGCCGCAGGGTGAAGAGGAAGCCAAGATCTGCGAGATCAGGTACAGCCTCACTCCAGAGGAATGCGAGTTCAGCCCTCCTGCTGAAGTGCATTTCACATATCCAAAGAACAATCCGAATGCCGCGGCCAAGATGCAGGAGATAACTCTTGGCGTATATGATGAGGAGGATGCTGTGTGGTATGTCGTCCCATGCTACACTGACACCAAGAACGAGGAAGTCGTCTGCTACTTCAGGCACTTCGGTGAAGTGAGCTGCATCGAGGGCAATGAGGCTGAGATCGATCCAGAATCCGTCACTGAAGTGTCAGGCAAGTGCGAACTATTCGCACCTGTGACAGACGACTGCATATGCGGCAACAATGTGATCTACTACTCAGATCCTGCTGACCCTTTATACTGCGTGCCAGACAAGCCTGCAGCCATCGCTGAGTGGATCGCCGAGGATCCTGGAAGAGCGAAGGCAACCCTTGAGGATTTCGGTGGAGAGTTCGGCATCGATGTGACAGAAGTATCCAACCAACTTCTCGGACTGTACCTCATCCCTGACCAGCAGGCCAGAGAAGATACCATGCTTCCATACATCGACGAATTCCTTCGAACCAAGCTGGACATGGATTCTGTCTCCTATGGAAAATGCGCATATGAAGGCCGCACGTATACCAAGCAGGAGCTCATCGATCTATATAATACAGGGTATGAGCTTACAAGGCTGAGGCTTGACACAGTCCCTTGCATCTGCGGAGACAAGATCGTCCATGCGCCCCTGAGGGAGGATGATCCCTTCCTGTGCTATGTAGGGTGAACAGATGAAAAATGAAGCATTATTCTTCATACTAGTGCTCGTATCCGCGGCGTATGCCGGGCCCAGGCTCCTGAGCAGCCACAGATCTGAGTCTGCGATGTCCCAGGACTGCCCGAATTTCGCAGAAGATCAGCCATGCTGCTTCTCAAGATACCAGTGCTCCTGCGCCAACGCCAACTCTGATGATTTCGTCGACATGGCGACATGCATGAGCTGCTGCAACCCGATGAGCGACCTAAAGCCTCCCGCAGATTCTCCTGTATGGGACCTGGCACCCACCAGGTGGGTCGAAGCATCATCGAATTGCCTTGGTGATCCGTTAAGAGTAGCAAGAGAAAGTTTCGAGAAATGCTTCGCCAGCGAGTGCCATAGGCTGGGAGTAGATACGCCCGGAGAATATGCGGATAAGCTCAATGACGCCATCCCTTCGGAGAGGGAAGTCAAGGACCAGCTCAGGAGGACACAGAGTTCCATATACTCCTTCATCGAGAACATCCTGACCTATATCGTCGCGACGCTCTCAAACTGGGGCGGTGCTGTCGATTCTATCTATTGCATCGCCAGCGTGGATCCAAATGCGATAGATATCATCTATAAGCCTGATGATTCTCCTTGCGGTTTCGAGAAGACATATATGGGGAGTCCTCTGACATGCCATGCTGATGGAAGCTGCACAGGAGGTTTTGAGACAAGGATCAAGATATGCAGAGGCAACGCCAATGCTGCGCCAAGCTGCATCGTTTCAAATGCACCTGATGATTATCTCGGCAAGGAATGCGACGGCTACTGCGAGCCGTGCTCAAGCAGGACCTATGACTGGAACGACGGAGCTGATCCTCTCAACCATTATGAACCTCCAGGTATATACGAAGCAATATGCTGCGATTCTGGTTGCGCCACAGGAGGAGACCTGCAGGGCTCAAATATCTATTGCCCGGTGGAAGGACAGAAATGCTGCTATGCACTCAGGAAGGATACGACCCAGGACTCTCAGACACCTGGACATGATTGGACTGTAGAGGTACCTACATGCAAGGATCCTGGAGAATGCGATCCGACAAGATTCAAGCAAGGTTCCCTCTGCTGCAATGGAGATTGCGCAGACGGCCAATATCTCGACACTGGCAAAGCGACTCCTTTCGAATCCCTGAAAGGATGCTCAAACATTAACCAGTGTGTCTGCACAACATCTGACCAATGCCCTGGAGAATGCAGGCGTGCGGGCTTAGGTAGCGCCTCATGCGAAGGTGATCCTAACCTGCTCCCCTGCGTGACAAATGTCAGAGCAGACACAGGATATGACTGCAAAGAAGGGATCCTTCAGGTCCTGAATGCTGGGGCATGCGTTCCCTGCGATCCTCCTGAGATCATTCCGATCAAGTCTGTCTGCAATAATGACGGAGATTGCGACCCGGGTGAGAACCATGGCAATTGCCCCTCAGACTGCGAGAAAACAAGCTGTGAGATGCAGGTCGCTGGCTCGATATATGACATCGGGCTGACTGGGCTTGGAGGGATGATCATCTTGTCGCTGATGCTGCGAAGGATTGCCAGGTCCAGTGAAAACATTATATAGATTCCCATTTTCTCTCCTTCTATGAGGCTATGCCACTTCGAGAGAGCGATATTCCTTTCGTGGTATTGCTCTAAGGGGGATTGCAAGTTCTGCTACATGAGCACCCAGAAGGACAAGATCACGGATCCGAAGAAAGCCAGGCGCAGGACCGAATCAATACTGGCGGAGACCCTCATCTGCAAGGCCTGCGGTTGGAAGATCGAATTCCTGTCTGGAGGATACGAATCATTCACGATCCTGGAGATAAGGAAGCTGATGGAGCATATCGCTGCTATCTACGGTGAGAAGCTATGGCTGAATATCGGCGCCTTGGATAGAGAGGAACTTGATATCCTGAAGCCTTATTGCAAGGGAGTATGCGGTGCTGTCGAGACTGTCAATGAGAAGATACATGATTCAATGTGCCCTTCCAAACCTGTCTCTGATATATTGGAGATGTATAAAGCTGCGGATGATCTTGGTCTGGAGAAGGGGATGACGATGATAATAGGCCTGGGAGAGACGCTTGAGGACATACCTTCACTCTTCAGGTTCATCGAGGATAATGGGATATCGAGGATAACCTTCTACGCCCTCGTCCCACATGGTCCTGAGTTCTGTGGTCCTGAGACAGCCTATTATACAGAATGGATCAGGCAGACAAGGCTAAGATTCCCTGATCTGGATATCGTTGCAGGATCCTGGCATGACAGGCTGGAAGAAGTGCATCTGCTGCTGGAAGCAGGGGCAGACTCCTTCACCAAATTCCAGGCTGTCAAGCTGTTCGGGACTGATAAGGCAAGGAAGTTAGAAGAAGAGGTGGCTTTGGCTGGGAGAAGATTTGAAGGTACGCTTACAAAGTTCCCTGATTTTGATATTGAGAAAGAAACACAATTCCTCCCTCCTGACCTGAGAGAGAGGGTCCTGCGCAAATTCTACGCATACAGGAGGTCCATGTGAGACGGAATTTCCTTATCAACAAGCCCCTGTTCTGGCTCAAGGACAGGATAGATGCCGCGTCCAGGAACAGACGGGCAGTCCTTCTAGTGTTCATCGGACTCATGCTTGTGCTGTATTTCGGGATCAACTACAGGAGGATCTTCTTCATGGCACTGCTCACCATACTTGGCTCTGCTTCGCTCTTGTATGTGAGATATTTCAAGGAGGCCTATGTGCTTGGCGTAGAGCTTGTGACATTCGCTGCGATCATGACAGGTTATGCCTATGGCAGCGGAGCAGGCGCGACTGTAGGGTTTGTCGCGATCTTCTTCTCACAAGTCCTGTCTGGGAGATTCAAGTATTCGACAATTATATCGATCGTGATGGTCCCTATCATCGGATTCGCAGCAGCGTTCACGACGTTCCTCCCGATTACGACAGCAGGGCTCATCCTTGTTGTGATATATGATCTTGTTACCCTGCCGCTCTACATGCTTCTTGGCAGCAGACTGATCAGTTCAGCTATATATTTTATCACTCATATGTTATTCGTCTATTGGATGTTCTCAGAAGTAGCGCCTTTCCTGATAAAGATAATGTAGAAAAAAAATCAACAGAAATGCCTCAGATTGTAATCAATGCATCGAGATGCTGCATACATTGCAGGGCTTGTAGCCTTTCTTCATCGCCTCTTCCTTTGAAGGGAAGCTTACGACTTCCTCTTTCTTGATGTTCTTGAGCACGATGCATGTAGGATCGTGGAACTTGTCCCCATCCTTTGTAGCGAGCACAGTCAAAGACCTCGGCTTTGCTTCTGCTTTGGCCTCAGGTTTCTTTGCATCCTTCTTGGCTTCCGACTTCTTGGCTTTGGCCTCAGGTTTCTTGGCATCCACCTTCTTGGCTTCAACCTTCTTGGTTTCTGGCTTCTTGGCTTTGGCCTCAGGTTTCTTAGCATCCGCCTTCTTGGCTTCAACCTTCTTGGTTTCTGGCTTCTTGACCTTGAGGTCACTCTTCTTGGCACTGATCTTGGTGCTCTTGAGCGGCTTCTTGAGAGCCTTCTCGCTCTTCTTGAGATCCTTCTCTATCTTCTGTATCTCTTTCTCGACCGATGTGAAAGATTTCTTCGCAGGCGCCTTATGTGTCGAATGCTTCTTAGGCGGTGCGACCTTGCCTTCAGCCGGCTTCTCGACGATCTTTGTCGGCTGGATTATCTGGGTCTTTTCCTGCACTGTCACCAGCGGGAGCGCGACTTCTCCTTTAGCTCCCCTGTAGTATGAGACATACTTGGACATATCATTTATGACCATATCGACAAGCTTCTTGTCTTTCCAGCCTTTCGAGAGCAGGGTCTGCTTTATCTCATCTGGAGGGATCCCCTTCTTCAGGGAGAACAGCACATAGTTCTGAAGCTTGTAGACATCCGGGACCAGCTTCTTGAGATATATGGTCTCTGTGTCTTCTTCAAGCTCCTTGATCTCGGCCTCGAACTTCAGGAGGTCTTCCTTCTCCGCATTCTCGAAATTGGCCATCTTGTCGATCTCGGCCTTCTCCTCCTGCGCCATCTTCTCGAGGGAGAGGAGCTCATCCTTCTCCTCATGTGTGAGCTTTTCCAGCTTACGCAGGTGGTGCGCGAAATAGATTATCGCGAATGTGAAGATAACTGCCAGCACGAGAAGAAATTCAGCCAGCGGAAAGTTTATTCCTCCAAATATCAGCATATTGTCACCTCTTTTTTTCGACTATGGACCACTTTGATTAGTTGAGCACGATCTCTGTCCTGCTCTGGTCTTTGACCCTTATCCTGTTGAGTCCCGACCCTGCTTCATAAAGATAGCCATCCACTATAAATCTTTTTCCTTTGGGCAGAGTGTAGCTGCCGAGCTGCCTGACGACAGATCCTGAAGTAGGCTTGACTGAAAGGAAATCGATTATGACGGTCCTGCTCAACAGAGCAAGAGGGTCGTTGATATCAAGCTCGATATCCAGATTCTTGCCTGTGGGTCCCTTGAGGACATAATAGACAGGTATCTGATAAGAGTTCCCCCTCAGCTTGTCGCTGTAATCAGTGAATGTCGGTTCAGGTGCGACAAGGAAATCAGGGATCTCCACAGCCATATCGAATGCCTTCTGGGAACTCCTTGAGCCGACTGTCGCCACAGCTGTCAGCTGAGCCTTCTCCTTGGTGTAGTCCAACACCATGACATCGAATGTGACCTTCTCTCTTGATCCAGGAGAAAGACTCCTGATATTCTTTGATGAAGCGACCTTCCAGCCATCAGGCACCTTGAGATCTATCTTGAGATTCTCAAGCAGAGACTTATCCATGTTCTCGATCTCCACGTCGATCTTCAGCGTGCTGAGCACCCTAGGATTGGCCTTCGATGGTGTTATGGATAGGTCCATCGATGGATCGCCTGTGGTGACAGAGTCATCTGCACCGCAATCATCATCTATCCTGCCATCGCAGTCATCGTCGATGCTGTTGCAGATCTCCTGCTTGCCTGGATGCCTGGATGGATCTGTGTCATCGCAATCGCCTGGCTTGCAGTACGCACCCATGGAAGCGACCCTCATCTTTGAATCGCAGTAACCATCCTTGTCATCGTCACATCCGTTATCTACGATACCATCGCAGTCGTCATCGATCTTGTTGCAGATCTCATCCTCGCCTGGATTCACGTCGCTATACCTGTCATTGCAATCGTCACCATCGCAATCTGGGGAACCATAACCGTCGTTATCCTGATCGCATTCATCAGGCCAGTCCAGAGAGTATGTGCTGCTCCCCTTCCTTCCGTCGCCTACTGGTCCGTCATCATCATCGTCATCGTCATCATCGTCGGAAGGGATGAGTGTTTCTTCGCATGTCCTATGAACATAATCACATGTCAGGCCTGCTTCGCAAGAATCCTGATAGCTGTCACAGAAATAGCAGCCGCATCCCTCTCCGAAGTCGCATACAGTATTGCTGTTGAGGCATCCTGCGTAGCCGTTGTCTGTGGCGATGCAGTCTGCTGAGCAGCTGCCATCATTGCAAAGCGCTGTTCCTTCCGGGCATTGGACTCTTGAGCAAAGGCCATCTGAGCACACTGCTCCGCGCACACAGGAATCCTGCCTGTCTTCGCAGTCGGAGCAGCCGCAGCCTTCGCCGGACTCGCATACACCATCAGCTGCACCATCGCAGCCCATCAGTCCTCCGTTCTCGCTGCAGTCCGCCTGACAGGTGTTATCAGCGCAAAGAGCTGTCCCTATCTGGCATTGACCTGCGCAGAGCGAATCCTGAGGTGCATCTGCATCATACATGCAGTATGCGCCCCAGCCGCAGCTGTCCTGATCACCTTCGCAGTCTGAGCATGCGCAGCCTTCGCCGAATGAGCAGATTCCATCCTCGACTATGCAGTCTGCTGCGCCGCCATCTGTGGTGCTGCAGTCAGGACTGCAGGTGAAATCCTCGCAGAGAGTAGTCCCTGCTGGACACTGGCCGACGCAGAGCATGGTATCGATGCTGCAGAAGGCGCCGTCCTGGCAGCTATCCTGCTCAAGGTCGCATTCTGCGCAAGCGCAACTGTCGCCTGCTTCACAGATCTCAGGGTCCTTGCAGTCAACTTCGCCGCCGCAGCTTGCATCCGAGCAATCTGCGCAGCAATGTCCGCTTCCGCATAATCTTGTACCTGCGGGGCATTCCTCTATGAATGAGGGCCCGCAAAGCTGTGTGATGTAGTTGCAGACCAGGCCATCAGAGCATGAATCCTGCATGTCTTCGCAGTCTGGACATGCGCAGCCTTCACCATCATCGCATACCCCATCCTGGAGGATGCAACCCTGGAACCCTGTGTCAGTTATCTCGCAATCATGGCTGCATGTGCCATCCTGGCAGAGCGAAGTGTCGATAGGACAACCGCTACAGTCTGGATCGGTGTTTCCGCAGAATGGATCCGGGGAACAGTAGCCATCTGAGGATGGATCGCAGCCGCAAAAAGCGTCTGTGCAGACATCTCCTTCCATACATCCATCCTGCTCTCCAAGGCAGTCAGGGCAGTCGCACGCCTCATCTGCGTCGCAGAATGTATCATTGTCGCATACACCCGGATAATCTGTGCCGCATGAGCCGTCAAGCTGGCAGAGCAGGCCATAGCCGCATCCTGCGTCATCAGGGCAATTCCTGCAGTCCTCGCCTGCATCGACTTCTCCATCGCCGCACTCATCGACCAGGCAGTTCTCATCAGTCTCGCCATCACAGTCATTGTCAAGGCCGTCGCCGCAGATCTCATCGACAGGTCCTACCGCATCCTCACATGTGTTGGACCATATTCCTGACTCGTCATTATCTCCGTCCTCGACACAGGTCTGCAAGCCCATCACGCACTCGCCTTCGCCGTATCCGCAGGGCTTTGTATCACCGATCGGAGTGCAGGGGCAGCCTTCATCTATGACAAGGTCGCAGTCATTGTTGTTATCATCGCAATTAGGCGCTTCTGAATTCGTGTAATCCATGAACGGATTGTCCTCAGCGAAGTCATCGCCGCAACAGTTGAGGATACCGTGATTGCCATTCAACCAAGTGCCTTCGCAAGCACCTTCGCAATCATCTCCTTCGAAACCTTCATCTACAGATCCGTCGCAATCATTATCGATCCCGTCGCATATCTCTGGTGAAGGGACACACACGTCCTGGCAGTTCTCATCAGCGAGGCCGTCGCAGTCATCGTCGAGACCATTCTCGCAGAGCTCGTCGACCGGACCAAGAGAACCTTCACAGACATTTGACCAGACCCCTGGTGCCTCATCTCCTATAAGCGAGGAGAAGAGCCTGGCAAGCACCTCGAAGACTGTGGAATCCGGATCCTCGACGCAATATTGGACACCTGCGACGCACTCACCTTCATCTGTTCCGCAAGATCTGGTCGATCCGATAGGACCGCATGGACAGCCTTCATCTGTCACCAGGTCGCAATCATTATTATTGCCGTCGCAGTGTGGTTCCTCGCTTGGTGTGAAGATCATATATGGACTGTCCTCCCTATCCAAAGGATTCTCAGAGGATGAGTCGAAATCATCTCCGCAGCATGAAAGGACTCCGTTGTTACCTCCATTCCAGGCAGCATCAAGAAGGCACTTAGGCTCGCATTCATCAGAGTCAAACTGCTCATCTATCTGGCCATTGCAATCATTATCCAGACCATCGCACACCTCTTCTGAGGGATCACATGGGCATCCTTCGTCAACTATGCCATTGCAGTTGTTGTCAAGCCTGTCACATATCTCAAGCTCAGGCCTCTGGCCGCATTCGCTCCATGCATAGCCACCCTGAGGATCAGGCTCGCAAGTCTGCATACTTCCCTTGCAGATGCCTCTTTGCTCAAGGCATGGCTTGACCTCACCTGGCTCGCAAGGGCAACCTTCGTCTATCGCGCTATCGCAGTCATTGTCCTGGGCATCCTGCAATATCAGGTTGTTCGGACCAGGGCATTCCCTGACACCTTCCCCTCCATCAAGATAAGGGTCGTCTTCTGCATAATCATCTCCGCAGCATGAGAACATACCTTCATATCCTGTCCACTCGAAACCAAGGGATTCGCAGCATTCCTGTGTCACATCCGCCTGGTCAAGGGGGCACTGCTCAGGAGGACACTGGAAGCATTCTTCATCTGTCTCCCCGTCGCAATCGTCGTCTATCATGTTGCAGCAGATCTCATCTGCTGGCTCGATAGCTCCGTCACACGCGTAACCCCATTCTCCTACCTCATCACCATCTCCGTCATCAAGGCAGTACTGTGTACCGATCACGCACGCACCGACATCTGTACCGCAATCCCTGCCTTCACCAATCGGCTCGCAAGGACAGCCTTCATCGACTACGTGCTCACAATCATCATTATTATCTATGCCGTCGCATTCTTCTTCTCCGGGATCACATATGGGTGGGCAGCCTTCGTCTACTTCACCGTCACAGTCATTATC
>CAYTWW010000001.1:92313-98028 GCA_964441565.1 uncultured Methanosarcinales archaeon
ACGCCATCGCAGACCTCGGTTGTAGGAACACATGCAGGACAGCCTTCGTCAACGATGCCGTCGCAATTATTATCAAGACCATCGCACACTTCAAGTTGCGGAACAAGATTGCATTCGCTCCAGATATATCCACCAGAGGAAGGGATACATTCTTGCATGCCGCCTGAGCATACGCCCCTCTGCTCAAGGCAGAGCTTTGTCTCCCCTTCGAGGCATGGACAGCCTTCATCTATGGAATTGTCACAATCATTATCATTATCATCATCCAGGGATAGATGAGCTGCATCCGGACATTCCCTGACACCTGCACCACCTGGGAGATAAGGGCTGTCTTCCCTATAATCATCGCCACAACAGGCGAGGATCCCTGGGCTGCCTGTCCAGGTGTAGCCAAGCCCTTCGCAGCACCAATCATAGACATCTGCCTCAGTTGTGTCGCAAACCGGCTGGCAATGGCTCTCATCAGCGCAATTTGAATCGTCACAATCAATATCTGCGTCGCAATCATCATCCTGGCCATTGTCGCATATCTCTGAGGGACATCCAACACACTGGCAGGACTGCACATCGCATCTGTTCCCAGCAGGGCATGTGGGATTGTTCAGATCACATGCTTCAGCGTCATCGCCAATGCCGTCATCAAGGCGGCAGACAGAGAAAGGTATGCATGAGCAATCCTCGCAGAATTCACCTGGATCGCAATCATCTGAGATCCTGCATTCGTCCTCCAATCCGCATCCGCATCCGGGGAGAGATGACTGATAATCATGGACGCAAGAGACCTGGCAAGGGCCATCAGAGACCATTGCATCGACTGTGCAAGGATCGCAATCATCGCATGTGGTCGGACAATTCCTATCGCAGGTCTCGCCTGGACCTACCACTCCATCATTGCAGACAGATCCGCAGTCTGGATCAGCAGGAGAGCAACCATCTACGCAAGTGCCATCAGCGACGCATGAGGAACAATCATCATCAGCTACGCAATATGGATTCCCCTCCACAGTACAGACATCGCACGTGCTATCAGAGGGGCAACCTGGACAGTATGATGAACAGACCGCTGAGCAGTCTGGATCAAGGCAGTCGAACAGATTGTCACCGTCATTATCAATATGATCATCGCATATCTCTGATGGAGCCTCTATGCACTGGTTATCGGAGCAGGCAAGGCCGTCCGGACAATCACCAGAAGAGCAACATTCCCCTGCATATTCTATGCCACCGCAACAGATGCTGCCTGTCTCGAGGCAATCCTCAGGACAGCCGCAGGCTGTCTCCTCGGATGAGCATCTGGTGTCACCGCAATAGAAGCATACTCCCTCAGTGCATGTGCCTGAGCAAACATTGCCGCATGCTCCACAGTTCTGTTCATCCTCAAGTATATTGGCTCCAGGACAGCTGAGATCATAAGAGAGAAGCCTCATTATATCTATCTTCCCTGCTCCCTGCTCATATGGCTGGAAGCCTAGTTCCTCTGCTGTATCTTTCAAGGCAGCCTGCAATTGAGCAGGCGTCCAGTCTGGATTCTTCTGCTTGACAAGAGCAAGCAGGCCAGATACGTGTGGGGTAGCCATCGAAGTACCTTCGAAAGCGATGTACCTTCCTGACTGGCCGTCGAATGTCACATACTGGTCAAGGCAGCCTAAAGAACCTAATGCGCCTGTGACACAGTCTGGTGCTGAGGACAGTGCTGACGCTATCCCTCCTTCGGAATATTGCCTGATATAGTCTATCTTCTGGCTGTCTGTGATATCTGAATAGAGGACCTCCATATCCATGCAGCTGAACAGGCATCCGCCTGTCGCCACGACATCAGGGCCCGCGATACCATTGAAAGCTGTACCCCTCGAACTATATGGGGCTATCTGATCATCCTTTGCCAGCGCCCCGACCACGATGGGTTCCTCGATCATCCCGTAGAGCGAAAGGTATCCTCTATCACCTTCTCGTCCATCTGCCCCCCTATTGCCTGCTGCGACGACAAAAGTGACACCTAAGTCAGTCGCAGTCTTTATCGCGTCCAACTCTGGCTTATAGTTGAAAAGATAGACCTGAGGACCGCAGACATCCATATCTGGACAGTTTGGATGCGGGATGCCCATGAACTCCATGACTGCCTGCTGATGTATCTCCTCCTCAGAGCAATAATCCTGCTTGAAGTACTCGCAGTGGTTCTGGTATACATCATGAACGCTCACGACAGTGCCGTCTGACAACATCACAGAACCATGCTGATAGATGTGCTCTGGCTCCATACCCAGGCTCATCGACATTATGTCTGCATGATCCGTGAAAGAGCCATCCTTGTTCGGATCCATGGCCAGCTCCATGGCCTTGATAATATCAGATGATGCGAATCCGCCTGTATCCATCCCTTTTATCAGGATGTACTCTGCTCCGGGAGCTATGCCTCTGAATACCTGATCCTGAGAACCCATTGTCCCGAGGACATGGGTGCCATGGCCATTCGTATCCAAGAGAGATCCCTGGCCAGACATCTCGCTATCACCGTTCGGACAGCATCCTGAGCCATCTTGCTCTATGCAGTAGCACTGCTGCGTCACGACATCAAGACCTGAGAATGCTGGGTGGGAGAGGTCGAAACCAGAATCAAGCACAGCGATCCTCACTCCAGTACCATCAAGAGGAAGGCCTGAAGCGTCACTCTGCTGCCAAGCCTGGTCAGCTTCGAGGATGCTTACGCTCTCATCCATCATCAACCTGTGTATAGTGTTCCTGGAGACTGAACGCACATAAGGCTTCTCCATGAGCCTTGCGGCCTGCTCATCTGATATATAGAGTGTGATCCCTGCTATGCCTTTGTTGAAGGCAGGACCGATGTCATCATTCGAGAGCTTGAACTCCTTGACGATCTCATCGACATAGCTCTGCGTAGTCTGGTCCAGCGAAGAGGAATATGTCCTGACCTCAGAGGAGATCCTGGACTCGTCCTTGATGAGGAACAGGTTGTAATAGAGCCGTGCAGGGTTGAGAGGGAACATCCTCTGCTCCTGATTGATAAGCCTCTGGTTATCCTTGGACAGCGCCAGATACTTCTCACCGACACTCGTGTCCCTGAACTGGACGATATAGCCCGAATACTCCACTTGCTCTGCTATAGCGATCGCTGAAAGCAACACTACGACCAACGCGAATATCACACTCTTTTTTTCCATAGCAGTTCACCTAATCAAATGAACACTGGCAACCATTGCAGGTGCCTCCTGATCCCTGGATCCTCATGGCAGTGAGGTGCACAGTCGTCATGCTCTCAGAGTAGACGTGCACTTCATTATGCCCTTGAGAAAAGCTGCATTCAAGCGGCGTGTACCACGTGAATCCGTTGGGATTGTCCTGGCTCGCTGCGATGCTCTCAAGCTCAGTCCCTGAGATCTCATATGTCCTTTCTGAAGGCCCGCTTCCGCAGACGATCTCAAGGTATTCGATTGGCTGGGCTGCATCAGGAAGCCTGAAAGCGAAACTGAAAGCATAAGGACCCTGGCCTGGAAGAGAAGGTGTCCTGAGCGTGAGGGAACCATAGTTCCTCACGTAGTATTCACCCTGCTCACCGCAGCACCATGAATCGCCTATGGCTGCAAAGCCTGCCTGGCCTTCGACAGCTACGACGACATCAGACAGGCTGCCTGAGCCTTTGTTCTCCTCAAGGCATCTCTGCTGATCGAATCCTGCGCCGCAATCAGCATCTGAAGAGCATGATGCGCCGCAAACGCCACTCACACATCGCGGAGCTATGGCAGGAGGCGCACATGCTGCAGTGTTATCAGTGCATGCGCAACCCTGCGTACAGATGTTGTCCGCATAGTTTGTGATCGTTATCGAATCCTGGTCAAGCCTGTTATTGTTGTCATAGTCGACAAGCATGCTTCCCTGGCAGAAATCGTCGAAGGTCTCTTCGCATGAATCTGCCGGGCAGTCTGCATTGCTCTCGCATGATGCGCCGCAATCAGCATCGCAGCTGCCTGTATCCTCATAGACGCATGAGCATGTCAGGTCACTGCATCCTGCGAGGACCTTCTTCCTGCCGTCCGCGCATATATAGTCCTCGCATTTGCTTGTGTTGACTGACTCGCATTCCTCATTAGGTTGGACAAAGCCATCAGGGCAGGTGGAACATGAATCTCCGAACATGGAGTTGCAGTAGTTCCAGTCATCCCAGTCATTGTCACCGTCAAGGTCCATGTCGTAGGCTTCATCATAATCACCGGTTGATAAGGCTTCTTCGATGATGGTACCTAGGAGGTTCATGTCGGCAAGGGTTATCTGGCCATCCTTGACTCCTCCTTCGCCTGTGATGTCGCACTCGCTGCAGCCTGGGCAATCAGCGTTAGGCTCAAGCACCCAGTTGCCTGCGTGGCAGACCATCTGGACACCTTCCTGGAAGCATATGCCGCCTGATCCTTCTTCGTGGCAGCTGCCCTGTGAATCGACGCATGCGCCGGCATTCTCGCAGCAACCCTGGTAAAGGGTGCTGCCTACCTGGCCAATAGCATCATATATCCTGCTCTCCACAAGATTCTCTGAAGCGTCGTCGCCGCAGCATAGGCCGTATGTGAACTTCATGCCATCATCGGACAGATAGTCATTCACACCTTCTACGCATTCATCACCTGGCGTGCAATCGAGCCATCCTTTATTCTTGCCGAGGATATGCTCATCAAGCTGGTCGCAGAGGAGTGGACTCTTGTCAGCATCCACCCATCCTCCTGGCATGCCTGCTCCTGCATAGCACACCTCGAACTCAAGATCAGAGTCTGTATCGACAGTGGAACCGACTCTCCTGCAGTATCCTGTCTCATCGACGCAATCGCTCTTCTCATTGCAGCACTTCATCGTATCCTGGTCTGTCTCGCAATCCTCCCAGTCGAAGGACAAGACGTCATAGTAGAGGCCGTCTCCTACCTTCGGACAGTACACGAATGAATAGAATGGGCATGACCTGCATACACTATCAATGCAGTGACATCCATCCAGCTCTGCTGTCCCGTCTCCGTCCGGATCCACGCAATCAGCTTCTGTCTCGCATGTTGCCGGACATGTATCGCACTGGTTCCTCTCGACATTGCATGCATTGCATGTGTCGGTGCCTGCGAAATTCTCGTAGTCCGGATGACCATCATAGAGAGCGCAATCCTCCACAACATTGCATGGTGTCTCGCATGTGTCGCAGGTGCTCTCTGTCCCGACACAGTAGTCTGTCAGCCTTGTCCTGTCATCGTTGCAGTATTCAGCCCATCCGAAGATGTAGAACTGGTCAGGGGTTATCCCTCCATCTGTATCCAGGCAGTCGCATGCAGCCTGGCACTGGCAGTCTGTCCCGCATAGGTCGGCAGTGCAGAGGCTTCCCTCAGCCACACGGCCATAGAAATCCA
The DNA here is from genome assembly GCA_964441565.1 of uncultured Methanosarcinales archaeon. GTDB lineage: Archaea > Nanobdellota > Nanobdellia > Woesearchaeales > GW2011-AR15 > CAYTWW01. The sequence goes on from CAYTWW010000001.1 coordinate 97,707, forward strand.
CATCGCACTGCTCATCATGAGACAGGACTCCGTCGCCGCAGCAAGTACAGTCAGCACGGCAGTCATTGCCGTATACCCGGCATGCTGTCGCATCCGCCTGTCCTCCTGACTCATAATATGATATATAGTCGTCGAAGTCACAGTACTCGAACTGCCCAGCGCCATTCGGCCAGTCTGCCTCATAATCTCCGCAGACAGGTGCGCGACAGTCATTTGTACAGGAATCATCATTGTCCGAGTTGCCATCGTCGCAGTCTTCGCCTGCCTGGACAACTCCGTCTCCGCAGCAGGTGCACTGCCCTTCTGTGCCTGGAAGCCTGCA
>CAYTWW010000001.1:98128-278555 GCA_964441565.1 uncultured Methanosarcinales archaeon
TGCCCTTCTGTGCCTGGAAGCCTGCATGCGTTGCCATGCTCCCAGCAGTCTGTAGTGCCGTAGTCGATGCCATCCTGATCGGTGTCGTCGCAAGTCTCCCATTCCTGGTTGACGACGTCATCTCCGCAGTCCAGGCACATGATCTTGGCCCTGAGCTTGATGCAGTTCATGTTAAGATGGCAAAGCGGCTGGATGTTGCCTCTCTGAGCGAAATGATACCTGACCTCGATCTCCTCCAGCTCGGCTAATGTATCAATATACTGGGAAAGGTCTATAGAACCAACACAGTTCTGCTGCCTCGAGTCGCAAACCTGATAGTAACCACCGTCAGCGTATACCTCGATGATAAGGTCGACGTCTGAAAGTGAGAACTGGTTCTCCAGGACCACTTCGGCAATATCATAGTCTGTATCGCCTGGTTCGATCCAGGCTGATAGATCCCATTCTGCATAAAGGATGTGCTGCACTCTACCTGAGGCCTCGAAAGACAGCCTGGTATTGGTACAAAGAGCATCCCTGATATGGACTCCATTATCGTCTGTGAACTTGTCGACGCCACCTGTGCTCTGATCATTGAGGAAGACCTCGGCAGGCTTCACAGTTACCTCCTTCTCCGGCTTGTCCTCGCAAAGCTCCCAGCTGCAGTCGCTATTGCATCCATCGCCGTCCACTGTGTTTCCATCATCGCACTCCTCTCCTGAATCGACACGGCCATCTCCGCATATCTGGCAGACGCAGTCTGGTTCTGAGGGACAATCCATCTCCCTGCATAGGCCATCTGAGCAGGTGTATCCTCCATCGCAGCCATAGCTTGGCCTGCAGACCTGGAAGCATGTGGGTTTCTTGCAATCGGCAGAACAACCGTCTCCCTCTTCGTTGTTCCCATCGTCACATTCCTCCCCGCTGTCGAGGTTCCCATCTCCGCATCTTGGTTCAGGGCAGTTGACGATCATGGAATAGATGCTGTCTTCTGTATCAAGAGTAAGATCATAGTAAGCACTGGCTTCGACATTGAGCCTGTCGACGACAACTCCTTCTGCCAGCGCATAGGGCGCCTCCACCGGGACGACGGGCACCCTTGTCTCAAGCACTGACTGCTGGCTGTTCCCAACATTCCGCTTGACTGACCTGAGAAGCCTCCTGTCATCCTGGTTCTGTTCATATAACCTGTACTTATCGAAGAAGACCCAATCGTATACGCCTGGTGTCAGATAGACGCGATTATTGACTTCCTCGTCATAGACGACGAGGTCCTCGAGCGTGCTCATGTCATAGACAGAGGAGGCTGCGTCCTGCAGGATATATCCCTGGATGTTCCTGGCTGTGACAGAACCACGCGCATCGATCCTGATCTCTGAGCCAGGAGTGACTGAATAAGTATATACTATCACCCTGAAATGACGGGTCACATCAGCGACATCAGTAGGTGTCAATAGGTTCCCACCCTGATATACATCGAGATCCGGGACAGCTTTCGTGAACACGATCAGCTGGTCCTGGTCCTGTCCTACCCTGAAGACTGTATCCGGCTCCTGGAACTGGTCTCCCTGGTACACCAGGAGATCTCCCTCGCCTAGGCATGTCTTGATAGGGAACTTGTGCAGAGGCCTGGTGCATTCGTTTGTGCATTCATCGTAATTGTTTGTGTTGCCATCATCGCACACTTCTCCGAAATCTACTTTTCCATTTCCACATGTAGGACAGTTGACGATCGCCCTCAACTTGACACAGCTGAGATACAGATGGCAGAGCTCTCCGCCTCGCTCGGTGAACCTGTATCTGACCTGGATGTTCTTAAGCTCGTCGATAGTATCAATGTAATTCCTTATGTTGAACGATTGGACGCAGTTCTGCTGCCTGGAATCGCATATCTCTACCCACTGGCCTTCATGCATCAGCTCTACGACAATGTCTGTCTGAGCAAGGGAAAACTGATTGACAAGCACCACTTCCTCGATATCTGCATCATTGTCGCTGCATGGAGCGAGATTCCATTCCATGTAAAGACGACGTTCATGATTCACCGCCGAATTGAAAGAGAGCTGCGTGCTCGTGCACATCGTGTTCTCGATGTTTCGGTTGTTGTCATCAGTATATTTGTTCTGCCCCCCTGTGTTCGCATCATTGAGATATGCGATATCAGGCTTTGATTGGTATGTCCAGTCATCTGCTTTGACAGCTGATGCTATCAGCACAAGCGACAAGGTTATCAGGAGTGTGTATTTTGTCATTTTTCCGCCATCGACTTTATCATGGAAAGCTATTGCAGGCCTCATCTGGTCTCACCTTCGGGGACACAGACAGGGGTTCCCCTGCACCCGCATTCATCCACTTCTCCGACCACAAGTGTCCCGTCAGGGCAGTAGGGTGGAGAATAACGTGGACATGTATCTGGACAACAGGTTGATGGTCCCTGACAACCACACTCATCCATATCACCTGCAACAATCCTACCATCAGGACAATATGGAAGAGCAAAATGCGGACATGAATCACCGCAGTCAGGTGAGCACTCAGGACCAGTCAAAGATGCATCACAATCATCCGGATCGCAAGAGTAAGGACAACCGTCCCCGTCACAGTCTTCGCCCTGGCATCCATTCGGCAGCATCATCACACCACATCCAAGCACTGGAGGGCATTGATTGTCTATGCAAGCGAATTCCTCTACAGAACAGCCTGTATCCACATAGCAGCTGCCTTCTATGCATTCAAAAGAAGGATAGCATGTGTCTTCAAAGCAGACTTCACCGTCCTGACAATCTGCGTCCTCCAGGCATCCTCCTGCACCACAGTCCTGAGGGCAGTTCGCTGATGTCTCTGTCTCTACATTGCAATAGCCGTCTCCGCACCTGTCTGCACAATCTTGAGGACATGTGCCGAAGTTCTCATCGCCGTTGCAGACCCTATCTCCACAGGCAACATCCTGGGATCCTATGCAGTGGCCATCGACGCAGCCTTCTGCACAGTCGGTCATCACATATGTAGTATCATAGCCGATGCATATCGCCTCATAGAGTCCATTGCTGACCTGTTCCTCGCAAGGAGCGCATGTGAGGTAGCTGAGCTGAAGCTCTGCGCAGTCGATGTTGACCTGGGCATCTGAACTTGCGAAGTGGGCTTCTGACTCAAGGACGACCCTCAGGTCCTCCAGCTGGTCAAGCGTGTTGATGAAGTTTGTCAGGTTGCATATGTATTCTGCATGGCCAGGATCAGAGGAATCTATCACGCATCCTGTGTCAATAAGCTCGAAGACGCAATCACCAGGGCATGTCGAAGCATCTTCGAAGTCAGGGTCGCAATAACCATCATCATTGCAGAATCCCTGGGCTTGCGCTCCTGACAGCATGATGAAAAAAGCTACAAAGATACTGATCGGGATCTTGTGGTCCATCTTCATTCCTCCACTATGAGTTCGCATGGCACAGGATAGGCATCGTCAAAATAGAATATCCTCTCCCCATACGTCTCGCAGGTATATCTTGGATCGCGGCAGGCATATCCCAGACTTGAACATCCAAGCCCTGCACAATCTCCGCAATATTCGAAGTATGTCGAACCGCCAAAGGTGCAGTGCTGGGTACCCATGCATGGCTCAGCGACGCAGGCAGGGTGGCCTGCGCATACATCCCTGATGCAGCAATCATGGTCCTGGCAATCGTATTTTCCGTCACCGTCATTATCCTGCCTATCTGCACAGTCGACTTCGCCAAGGGTTCCGCCTGAGACGCACTGGCCTTCGATGCAGCCCTGCTCGCAGTCGATGGTGACAGTCTCCCTTTCGCCTCCTGAGCAGATGTATTCCCTGACAGTGTCACCGTCCTCACAGACATCATATGTGATCTCGCCATCCATGGTCTTGACATAGCCTCTCACCCAAGGATCGTAGCCATCGATGTCCCTGCATCTCTGGTTGGCATTGACCCAGATAAGGACTCTTGTATCTACAGCTTCCGAGGATTGCCTTACCTTGAGGAGGACATCTCCGACCCCGAGGGCGTTGTCCTCCCGGGCGATCTCAAGATTGTCTGAGTTGTCGAATGTGATGAATATCCTCTCAGTCTCTCCTGTCAGCTGCTTGACGATAGTAGTATCGTCCCTGCAGACCCTCAGCCTGGAATCGAGAGATTCGACAGGGTAGGGTGTGCCGTCAACATTGTATGCGGCGTTTGTAAGAGAGGGCCAAAGCGTATTCCCATCCTCATAATAGATCTCGAATGTCGCTTCAGCGTGGCAGTTGAAAGGCCCTTCATCATACTCAAAGGTATCATACTGCCTGGAGCCATCTACATAGACTGTATAGATGCCTGCTGGGTAGCCTGCCGGCACTTCGAACTCAAGCTCATAGTCACTGGCTATGGCTGGCTGGGTGGTGCTGACCGGGCCATGGATCTTCCTCACTCCGAATGGCGTGACGACAGTCAGCTCTCCGCAGTATTCATTGAATCCTGACACAGATAGCGTCTGCGTGCCGTCTGGGCAAAGATCCCCTGCCCTTATCGAGACAGAGGAAGGATGATACAGGCATTCGCAGCATGTCGCGCAATCATCAGCATAAGGTCCGCATTGGGCAATGACATCCCTTGTCCTGTAAGGATTTGCCGGGTCGGTCGTGACATCGACGCATTCTGCATTGCAGGTCCCCAGCATGCAGTAGTCGGTAGGTACGCATAGCCTGCCATCTGTTATCATGTTGTCAAAGGCAGTATTCTCATTATGATCATAGAATCTCTGGGTGGTCTCGGCGTTATCCCTCTCAGCCGGAGGGCACTGGCAGTAATCATTCATCACCCTGACTGTGACCGATGTATCGCAATTGTAGACCCCTTCATCCTTTGGATCCTTATCATCGTTCCTGGAACCATGGAGCTGGATGACATAGGTCCCATCTGGAGTGTCCCTCGGGACAAAAGCAGCAAATCTGAATGGCTCAGAGACATTCTTGCTGCTGACGACCAGCTCATACTGGCCCCCCCACATATCGATAGGCCATGGGAATGTGACTGTTATCTCACCGCAGTAATCGTTGAATCCTGAGATGTACACCTGATCATTGTCGACATCACAGGTCCCTGTGACATGCGCCTCCAGGTTACCTGGCCTGTACTCACAGCCGCAGCATGATGAGCAGTCGAGCGCATAATTGCCGCACTGGCCAGGGAGATCATATCTCCTGTAGCCGTCAGGATCCTGCTCCTCTGGCAGAGCTGAAGCGAGGTCGATGCATTCTGCATTGCAGTACTTGAGTGTGCAGTAATCAGTGGGCTGGGAAGTGAGCCCGCAATCCACGCTGCAGCTTGTCTGAGGCTCGCAGTATTCGCAGGAATCTGTGATCGTGACTGAATCCATGACATTATTATTATTGTAATCCCTGAATCTCTGGAAAGGACTTGCCGGATTTGGTGGGCAGATGCATGAGTCTGTGTATGTCTCGCTGCAGGAATTGTCGCCGCAAGTAGGCTCATCATCGTCGTCATCATCGTCGTCGTCGTCCGGGCAGATGTTGGAGCAGCATGGACTGGGAGATCCTGGCTCGCAGTCGCAACCGCAGCAATCAGAGGAGAAACCTCCTGGACAGCATCCGTTAGTAGTCTTTCCGCTGCAACAGCATTCGCCATCTCCCCGGGAACAGTCATCAGCAAATGAGACGAATGTCAGGCAGAGACATAACAATATGACTATCTTCACAAATTTCATCTAGCAAACACCTCATCTGATATTCCCTGCCTTGTCAGCAGGTATACCTGCCAGGCATTGTCCGAAATGTAGAATTTTGTACCGCCGACATCAGGAGTCGAAAGTCCTCCCTCTGTCCTACCCTCGCATCTGTTCTCCTGCGATTCAAGCTTGCCAAGGAGCGATACTGCCTGCTTCAGACTGGCAGCATCATGGTCATAAAGATAAGCCTGATAAAGGAGATCGACACATGGCTGGATCTCATTAGGAGTCACCTGCGGTTCGAAGGCCATAGCCTGCGCGACCACTGCCGCATTGTCTTTGCCTGCGGCTTTATTATATTCATATTCTGATAACAGCGCCCAGCATAGCTCTTTTCCCTGCTCATCTGCCTGTCTCCTGCTCTGGAGAGCAAGTTCCCTCGCATTGGAGAGGTATGCATCATCCTTCTTGAGGTAAGGAAGAGCTGCTGAGATGGCACCGGAAAGCATGGCGTTCGATTGTGCCGGACCCCAATCATAATGAGGTATATCGTTGAGGAATGAGACAGAATCAACAATCAAGGCCTTGAATGCCTCTTCATCCTGGAGGACACCTTTTCCTTTAAGCATCTCATATGACTTGACAAGCTGCTTGCCCATCACGGCTGCCTGATAAGGATTGCCATCTGTTTCAAGGAACAATGCAGGGAGCCTGGACTCGATGCTCCTTATAGGAGCGACATATCTTTCATCAGAAGTTGATTCGTAGAGACCTGCAAGAGCAAGCATCTGCCAGACTGCTGGAGAATACTGATTCTGGCTGATCCTCCTGACAGCGCCATCGCAATCCATGAATGCAAAGAACTCACCGTCATCGGTGTTTATCCTAATATTTCCGAGGAAATCCGCATGCTCCTGTGCCTTCTCCATGCCCTGTAACTTGGGCTTGTACAGCAGGAATCCTGCTATCGCGAAGATTATCAGGGCAGCGACGATAACTCCCAGGATCAGATTGCCCTTGCGCTCCTTCACAGGAGCCTTTGCCGGAGGTGCTTCCTTCAGCTGGGCAGGCTTCGCTGACTGTGCCTTGACATCCGGCTTGGCCGGTGCTGCAGACTTTGGTGGATCAACCTTTGATCGAGATTTTGTTTTCGGTCCTCTTACCATTTTTTCCCTTCATTCAAGAGGGGAAACCAATCTGGCAACAAGAGTATTTACTATATTCTCCCTTCCCAGACCCACTTTAAACTCCCTCTTTTAAATATAATTCAGTAGAGTTATTTGCAGACTAGTTTATATATTTTTCTAATGAGTCCTTCTCAAAAAATCACAATAGGAATAGAGTGAAAAACTGCATGCTGCAGCAAGAAGATTTATATATCCATTGGACTAATCTTCACATCATCGTAGACTTCGACAAGCTTATCGAATACCAAAGGTTCATGCAGAAGAGCATCATAAGCGAGGACCGGCTGGACCGAAAGATCGAGCTTCTCAGCATCATAAACCAGCTGACCGCGGGTCCGAAGAACATGGTGCAGAAAGAGCAAGTGATGGTCGAAGCGACTGCGCAGGGTTTCTCAGACATCGAGACCATATCGCTTCTCGACTCGCTCAAGGATGAAGGAATAATATCTGAGTCCGATGGATACATCAGGAAGAGATGACCTCAGCCATCAGATGTCAACATCATCATCATCATCGCCAAAGTCGCCTGATGTGCATTTCGGGCATACAAAGTCTGATGTGTCGTAACCACTGTATATAACCTGCTTGACCGGCTTGCCACAGATAGTGCAGACAAGCTCCACTTCCTCAAAATCGACTTCTTTGGCCATTTGGGAGTCTCATGCATCGTGATTATTTAAAAATTTTGTTTTTGCCATGCCTGAATCCATATCGCTTCAGCAGTTGCAGGAGGATGAATCCTGCACCGATCACAGCCCAGAAGATGATGTCTCCATAGATCCCCAGAGCGAAGAAGACCATATTCGCAAGAAGGACGACAATCGCCAGGAGCACCAGAATCCTCTGCATCCTTATGCCTGCGTTGCCTATCTATAAAAAACCACCGATGCTATCCATATGCGACAGGCCTTAGTGAAGCTATATGAGGAACATTTGCATATCTCCCATTGTGGCCAAGGCCGTACCCGACCAGAAAGTCATCACCCCCTACCGTGAAACCTGTATACAGATGCTTCAGCGGGATGGAATTGACGACACCTTCAGCTCCTACCTGCTCGATCCTGTTATCTTTACCTGGTTCCTTGAGATCTCTCCTGACAAAGCGGATGTCGTCCCTCCTGTCAGGCCTGTTCAGAAGCGTGGCCACTGACAATGATCTAGGGCTTAGAGCAGACAGATAACCAAGGACACCATAGATGAGCTCGCCTGTATCGATGAAGTCCTCGACCACGAGGACATCAAGCCCCGAGAGATCCATCTCCTTATGGGCAAGGACATCCACCCCCTTGTACTGCCTTGCATCTCCCTCACCTTCATACTGCTTCCTGGCCAGTATGGAATTCACGACCACAGGCATCTCCAGGAAGGGTGAGCTGGCAAGGCGATCAAGGAAATGTATCGCGCCGTCAAGCACAGGTATCATCATCATCCCTTCCCTGAAGTCAGTGTTGATCTGCCTGCTCATGGTCAAGACCCTCTCGTCCACGGTCCCTCCCGGGATTATGACTTTCCCTATATCATAGAAATAAGTCTCCGGTATCTGGAAGTCTCTTCTGTCGAAACCTGGAACTGATGTCCAGTCGATGCCTTTCATATCCCATGCCATCTGCCAAAAGTCCGGCATCGCATATAAAAAGACTGAGGCAATATTCCATAACAGGGAAGTCATTATCATGCATCATCTATTTGAATCCGCCCAATATCCTCTTCATAGATGAAGATAGGATCCTGCATTATCGAAGGCAAGCTGGCGCTGGCTCCCATGGCACAGGTCACATCGTTGCCATTCAGGGTGCTATGCAAGAGGTATGGCTGTTCGCTTGTGTACAGCGAGATGATCAACTCTGTCGCTGTCGTCAGGAGGAACAAGGCCACCTTGCGGAGGGCATCTATGTCGCGGGAGGAAAGGCCTGTGGCGATGCAGCTCTTCGGGACAAGACCAGAAGAGATGCTTGAAGCGGCGAAGATCCTGGAGGCCGACATCATCGACCTCAACTGCGGCTGCCCTGACATCTCTGTGATGAAACAGGGAGCAGGGGCCGCGCTCCTCAAGCGGCCGAAGAGGATCGGCGAGATAGTGGAGGCTCTCGCCAGGAGCACAAAACCTGTGACTGTGAAGATCAGGACAGGGCTTGACAAAGAGCATATCAATGCAGTCGAGGTCGCAAGGATATGCGAGTCTGCCGGAGCCTCGGCGATCGCTGTGCATGGCAGGAACCTTGCTCAGAAATACACAGGGAAGGCAGACTGGGACATCATCAGGCAGGTGAAGAAGAGCGTCGGGATACCTGTGATAGCGAACGGAGACATAAAGGATGAGATGTCAGCGAAGGCATGCCTGGAAGCCACAGGAGCAGACATGCTGATGATAGGGAGAGCCGCGATAGGCGAGCCGTACATATTCAAGAGGATACAGCACTATCTTGGAACAGGGGAGATGCTTCCCAGGCAGTCGATCGACGAGAAGATAGCAGATTTCCTGGAGTTCCACCGGCTCGCGATCGGGCATGGCTGCCTGACATATCCTGAACTCAAGACGCATGCACAGTGGTTCACAAGGAACACGAAGCAGAGCTCTGGACTGAGGGACAGGATCGCGAAGGCCATGACGATCGAAGAGATAATGGAGATAATGGAAAGGATCGAATCCCAGACCTCCTGATATCGAGACTTCAGAATCTCAGATCAGACCGATATCTCTAAGATATCTCCTGGCATTCTTCTTGAATCATCTCCTTCCCCGAATGATGCGAAGAACTGCCTGCTTGCTTCTAACTGAGAATCTATCAGGATCTTCTGCTGCCTAAACAGCCTGCTGTCTGTCTTCAGCTTGTCAACATACAGCTCTATGTTCTAACCCTGGATGATCTTCCTGCACCCTTCAAACCTCTCCTCGCTAAGCATGTCAGAGAACAAAAACCTGAGGTGCCTGGCATCTTCCTATCAACAAGAGCATGAGGAGGAAGTATAAGACTTTTCTGCATAAGAATCACCAACGACGATGTGCCTCAACAAATTATTTATTGTCCTCCATGTTCACCCTACTCATGACAGAAGCACTATACATGGACAACATGACGCTGAGGGAGTGGGATGCGAAGGTCGTCTCTATCTCTCAAGGCAAGTATGTCGTTTTGGATAAGACAGCATTCTATCCCAATGCCGGAGGTGTGCAGTGGGACACTGGCACGATCAGGCGGAAAAGCGATGGAGCAGAGTTCAAGGTCGTGTTCGTCGCGAAGGTGCAGGGAGACATCAGCCATGAGATATCTCCCGAGGGACTCCACGAGGGAGATGATGTGCACTGCGCCCTCGACTGGGACAGGAGATATCTCTTGATGAGGTACCATACTGCTGCGCATGTGCTCCTGGGGATGTTCTGCAAGAACACAAGCGCGCTCGCTACAGGGAACCAGCTGACGACCGAGAAAGGGAGGATAGACCTGAATCTCGAGAATTTCGACAGGACACTCATCGATGAGATGTTCAGGAAATCAAATGAACTGATAAAGGAAGACCTGCCTGTCGAGGTGTATTACAAGCCCAAGGCAGAGGCGCTGGCTGATCCCAATATGGTGAAGCTTGCAAAGATCATGCCTCCTGATGTCGAGAACATCAGGGTCGTGGATATCAAAGGCTTCGATTACCAGGCAGATGGCGGGTGCCATGTGAAAAGCCTCAAGGAGATAGGCGAGATAGAATTCCTGTCAGCTGAGAACAAGGGCAAGGCAAACAGGAGAGTATACTTCAGGCTGAAGTGAATCATGCAGGGGACGCTGCGGATGCCAGCTTCCCTGCGATATATTTTATACCTTTCGCGATCCCACGGCCAACGGCATAGGCTGCACCAGCCAGAAGACCTGCGCCAGCTCCGACCATGGCACCGCCGACAAGTCCGACAGCGGTGTATGTGAGTACTGCCGGAAGCGCATAAGGGAAACCTGCGACAGCGGCCGCTGTGCCCGCAAAAAGCCCGTACAGACCACCTACCCCTCCTCCAACAACAGCTCCTGCTGCTGTTGCTTTTCCGATGTCTGAGAAGAAACTTCCAAGGTTGTATGGATCATCCCGAGTTATACCTGTATAAAATCCATAGGCTCCAGCAAGCGGGTAGAGCATGGGCAGATAGAGCGGAGTAGTCGCCAGAAGCGCAGAGACTCCGCCTGCTACTACAGAGCCGTCTGAAAGCATATCCTCAAGACCCATGACCAAGAGCGAACCTGATCTGATTTAAAAATTCTTCGTTTATAACCACCGCGAAGTGACTAAAGGCAAAGGCTTAAAATTGTAATCGCAATTTCTCAATCCATGATACTTTGCCCCAACTGCGGATCAGACAAGCTGTTCCTCCTCAGCGAGAACATCTACAGGTGCATGGAATGCGGGTACGAGGGCAATCCCTCAGGACAAAAAGTAGTAAAAAGAAGCTAATCCTTTGATATCATGTACAGAGCCTTGAGTGCGACGATCGCAGCGCCTGGGGCTATGAACACGACGATGTTGGTCACGATAGGACCGATCATCCCTGCAAGATCAGCACCGAATCCAGGAATTCCCCTGAAGACTGTCGTGATCGATGAAGCAGATACCATGAATGCGATGCTCGCGATCAGATATGTCCTGACTTCCTCATCGCTGATATTGAGGAACCCGACTATCAGGCCAAGCACTCCAAGGAACCAGATCATCGCCTGGGACGTAGGGATGAAGAGTCCTGTACCGATTGCTATGATAAGCCCAAGAAGGAAAGCCCAGGGACCTACTTTTGTCATTATTCCACCATTTTTTCTAGCCATAAACATAACACCCCCAAATATTGATTATAGAACCGATTATATTGTGGTATAAATATTTTGTTATTTTAAAGTAGATAATTTTTGCATAGTTAAGAATGCAAGCTATGATCTGTTGAAAAGCCCCCTGACACCTTTGGCAATATATCTCATCCCTGCATAAGCTGTGGCATACACTGCTCCTGTTACGGCTCCGACTGCAAGTCCTGCGATCCCGCCCAGAAGAGCACCGCCTGCTGCATAGGCAGCTACTGCACCTGCATAGTATCCTGCCAGGCCACCTATGCCTGCTCCTGCCAATGCACCCAGAGCACCATTGTAGATCGAATGGACCGCGATATTTGGCACATATATCTGCCTAAGGCTCTCCCCTATGTCAGCGATCTTTCCTGCGTACTCCTTCATACCGTCGTATAATCCCGCTATGCTGTAGCCTGTAAGGAGGGGAGGAAGACCGAGCAGGGCACCAAGACCTCCACCTGCCACACCGACCAAAATAGTATCAAGGGACATGGGGGAAGGCGGGAGGAGCGTATATTTAAGGGTTTGGTGATGCTGGATTTGAATCACTCCAGTCAATCCTCTTGTTCCAATATTGTTTTTCTTAGTTTTCCATATTTTCCTAATCATCCTTTTCGAAATTCTCACTGGACAAGTATGTGTGAGATATCTAAGTAAAGTAATTACAGGAAAATACTGGCAGCTTAAGTATGAAAAAACAATATACTAAGGAAAAGAGGCAAGCACAAATTCGTGACTTCTTCATCAGCCATCCAAATTGCACAGTCCTGCAAATAAGAAAAGCTACAAAATTAAAAGTGGAAAGGTACTACAAAAATCTTAAAGAAGCCTACCTTGATGCAGGTGTTCCTCTATCAAAAAATCTGACCAAAAGAAATCTTGAAGAGCACAGGAAACAAGTAATTGAATTGATCAAAAACAGCGAAGAATGCACAGTACCTGATATCGAAAGAATTGGCATAAACATATATCGTACTTTTGGCTCGATAAAAAATGCTTACTTATCTGCAGGAGTTATATACAGGAAAAAAGAACCTAAATCAGGAGTCATTGTTCCAGAGATTGCGCAAAGAGCTCACAATTTTGAAAGAGAAGTATTTGACCTTCTAACTAATCTCGGTCAAGTTCAAAGATATGTAAAAACAACTGAAGGGACAGTAGATTGCCTCCTTCACACAGTTTCTGCGTCTTATGCAGTTGAAATCAAGGATTATCGAGCAAAAAACAATGTTGGCTTATATGAGTTCAGGCAACTAGTGAGGTATATGAAAGCTCTTAATCTGGAAAATGGCATGATAATCTGTCCAAAATGCAGCCTTCCAAAAAGGAAGTTACGCAGAGAAATCATTATAAACAACTGTAAAATTCAACTGATTGCGGTTGAAGAGCTACGGGGACGTAGTACAATCCACGGAAGTGGGTACAACCTGGCCAGTATAGGCGGCTCCAGTATTGGAGCGAGGAGCCGAAAGGCGATGACTTCATTCGCGGTATGAAGATACCGCCGGATCTGGGTTCAAATCCCAGCGTCCCCACCTTTTCTATTTACGCTGGTATTTGAACACAGTCACTATTTGTTCCTGTGTCACTCGGACACCTCATGACATGCGGTCACTTCGTTCTCGCAACTCCTCGGCAACCTCGGAGGAATCCCAGCGTCCCCAGCTTTCTGTTATGCTATGCCAAGTTCTCACAAGACGTCAAGATATTAAACCGACCTACATTAACAGCCTACTGACCTTAGACATTTTTACTAATAGATGTCTATCATCGGCAATTGAATATCCTGAAATGAGAGAAAAAAGCTATCTTTACAGAAAAATATTAATATAGTCTGAATAGACAACAAACAATGCGTGTTGCGAAGGGAAAAATTACTAAGATCAGAGACAGCATAATCATTCCTATCCTTGACGAAATAGTTAGGGCGACTGATAAGGAGAAGAGACCTTTCTATCATGAGTGGATTTCTGGAATCGAATATAACTATAGGGGAAAAAACAGCATCGAAAATGATTTCGCTGTGCTTGCTCATTTCTATTCTTACAATATCCGACATAAATTCAAGTCAGGAATGAGTAAAGAATCTTTGATAAGAGAGCTTGAATTTTTTTTGATCTTCTAGTTTATGCGTTAGTAGAAAACAGATCGATGACAGCAGCAATCGTTCCCATTATTGAGTCTTATGTATTGCAAGTAAATGCCTTAATGAAGGAAGAGCTATTCAAGTCATTTGACGAAATCAGAAAAGACGGAAAATTCTTCATAATTATTGAAAATACCCTAAGCAACATATTTGATTTCAATATAAGCAAATCCATCTCTTTGGAAAATAAATTTTGGACGGAGTTTAATAACCATGTTTATCAAAAGAAGGGGAAAGTAATCAGAAAGATTGCATTTGATAAAGTCTCTTTCCATGAGTACCAGCCTTACACAAGGGAAGAAAAAATCCAAATATTCCAAAAAGTTCTAAATCTATTCTATTTCTCTGTTCAACCATCCAATATACAAAAGTACACAGAAATCAAGGATTGTTTCAATGCATTCATTACTACAGCAAATAATTATCTTCAAGAAGATGTATTTGGCTTAGAAGAGCAACAGACATTACAATTTGTCTTTCACCAAGTGAAAAAGAGAAAAAACGTAGGTTCGACATATACTCCAAGTATTGAAGAAATTCTTAGTGATGCTAAAATATCTATGCTTCAAATTGTTAAGCCAATAGTTGGATTGCGACGTGATACTCACACGAGTGAAAAATCCAGCACATTCCAATCTAATCTTGTGTTAGGGACAAAGATTGCATCAGTAATTCTACTAATAACATTACTAATTATCATAGGGTATAATCAAATTGCGAAAAAAATTTTCGAAAAAAACGAATCATATATTTATGCCCAACTAGAGTATGTACCGATTGTAAAACCTTTGGTTAATGTAACTGCAGGTTTATGCAATCGAATCAACCCTGAAAAGAATATCGAAGTTTGTAAAAAATATTGCGTTACTGTAAGAGAATATCTATGCAAAGATCAAAATGTATTAATATGCATGTGTGAATAGAGAAATCACAACTTCAGGTTAATTATGCGCAAGCTTCCTGACCATCTCGACGATCTTCCTGCCATCAGCCTTGCCACGCATCTTGCCCATGACGATGCCTACCATCGCATTTGGTGGTGCAGCCTTGTTCTCTCCGATTATCTTCCTTATCTCTGACTCAAGCGCAGCATCGTCCATCTGGCTGTACTTCGAATAGTCGACAGGCCTTCCCTGGCCAAGCTCTGACAGGATCTCGAGGACCGCGTCTCTTGTTATCTCTCCTCTGTCGAGCTTGTAGAAGACGTCCTCATGCTCGCATGGATCGACTGCTACCCCATATCGTTTCTTTATCTCCTTGGGTGTCTCGACTAGGAGCGAGAGGAGGACTCTTGGCTCGACATTCGGGAACCTCTTGACAAAGGAATCTATGTCGATGCCTTCACGTATGGATTCCCTGACTTGCTGCGAGTCGAGAGAGTATGTCTTGGATATCCTTGCTATCCTGTCCTGCAGGAGCTCAGGCACCTTCACATGAGGAAGGAGAGATGCCGCATCTATCATAGGAGTATCTGTCTCTGGATAGAGCCTGTGCGCGCCTGGGAGGGGGCGCGCGTAGCTGCTTGTCGCATCCTGATGGTTAGGGATGCGGGTCTCCTCAGGGACTCCTTCAAGCGCAAAAAGAGCGCGCTCATATACTGCTTTAACTGCCTTTGATGCTATCGGCTCGTGTTCTGCGATGACAATGATGAGATCTTCTTCTGATGCTCCAAGCTTGTGGCGCAAGGCCTTGAATTCCTCCTCAAGGCCGTATCTCGAAAGGTCTTCGTCAGTGTGGATCATGCCTTTTGTCCCTTGTGCCTTGGCATATTCTGAGAGCTCTTTCCCGAATGTCTTGCCTGGGCAGAGCTCCTTCTTCAGGAGACCAGCGAACTTCGGGAGGAGGAGAGCGATGACATGGCCGCCTGACTTGAGGGAGGATTGGATTATCCTATTGCCTGATGCCTTGAAGATGTCTGTTGCTTCAATAGAGACCATACTGAATTGTGCGAGACCGCGTGCATGAAGCTCTTTCTTTATCTCAACAAGCGATACCTGTCTCATGACCTCGTTCTCGACAAGCTTCGGAAGCGTACGGAGGTCCTGCCATCCCTTGACCTCGACCCTCGACCCTTCTGCTATCGAGACATTGACATCCTGACGGATAGTCCCTATCCCGCGCCTGACATCGAAGCTACGGAGGATCGTGCCGATCTCAAGCGCGACTTCCTTGGCATGCTCAGGGTCCCTCACTGTCGCATCAGTGCCTATCTCGACAAGCGGGATACCCTGCCGTGAGAGAGAATAGAATGTGATGTCGCCCTCCTTCTTCTCTATCTTGCATGCATCCTCCTCAAGGTTCAGCTGGAAGACCTTCACGCCTGTCTCAGGGAGGAATGAATCATGGCTCTCTGTGCCGACGAGCATCGTCCTCTGGAATCCTGAGACTGCAGATCCGTCAGTTATCGTCTTCCTCATGACACATATCTGGTCAGGAACATTCAGCTTCAATAGCTTGGCGACGCCGAGCGCGATATCCATGGCATCCGGATCCACCGGGTGAGGCGGCTCTGAGTCTGTGTCGACAAGGCAGAATTCACCCTCGTACCCATGATAGACGAATACCCTATCACGGAAGAATTCGTATTGAGCAGCGAGGTCCACGATCCCTGTCTCGCCTGCGACTGCACGCAGCTTCCTCCTGACCTCTGAGACAAGCCTCTTCTCTGAGAGGGCACTCGAACAGTTGCAGAAAAGTTTCCTGGTGTTGAGCTCCTGATGGATCTCGATGCCGCACTTGAAGCCTAGAGCCTTGTAATCCATTATCCTTCGGAACACAAGTGGGTTAATAAAATTTGCCTGATTAAATAGGCACACATTCGCACGCATCATCGCAGATGGCATTAAAGGAACACACTCCACCTACATACTTCAGATCGCAAAGCATGCTCTCCGGATCTGGGTCGCATAGGTGTGTGCAGAAAGCCCCTAGATTCTCAAGAGAGTCCTTCCTCTCCTGTGTCAGATGAGGGAAGTCGCTTTTGTCTGCACGATATATCTCATAATGGCAATCATCACGACATTCTGATAACCAGGTGCCTATGCATGCCCTGCTACACCCTGGACACACAGAATCTGGTCTCAGGTCCGGTTCGCATTCTTCCCCAGCTTCGACTACACCATTACCGCAGACATCAGATACCTTTGTGCATCTGCATCCCTGGCAGATGGATCCTATCACACAAAGATCGCCATCATTGCGGCCTGAGCAATCAGGGTCTCCACCGCAATCTTCACTGCAAACAGAAAAGCTGTATGAATCACAGCCCATATCACAGTAATGCTTGAGACCTCCATCGCAGTAGTAGCCGAAACCCATGCCCTCCTTTGCTATGCTGTGGTCGCAAACTTCACCTGGAGACAGTATGCTATCGCCGCAGATAGGTTCGGCGCATTCACAGCCTGTATTGCAGATGGATCCGCTCCCGCAGATATCACCTGGTTGCAATCCATCGCATGACTGGCTTCCTTTTCCCTCTTGATAACAGCATACACCATAGTCTTCGACAATCAATTCCTCATATCCCTCGCATTTATCATTGCAGATCTTCTGTAATCCATCGATGCATGCATCGGGACCTTCCTTCTGCCTGTCACAAAGCTCCCCTCCTGAACGCAACCCATCGCCACAGCTAGAATACAGATGCAGGGTAGGATCCCCGAGCAATGTGAATCCTAGCCTATTGGGATCATCCAGGATCATGCTGCTATACCAGTTCGCAAAGCTTGAACCTATGCTCATATCTTTCAGACTTGCGAAGAAAGCATCATCTGGCCAGACCCCCCCTACCCTTGTGGATCCAAGAGACACCAATCCCTCTCCTGAGAAGATGTAGGCCCCTGCGATATAACCTGGCTCTGTGAAACGTGCTGTGGAACAGCTGTACAATATCGTCAGAGTCTTCTTTGGCATCGCTTCAGCTACCTCTTTGACATAGATCCTTGTTTTCCAGTTATCGGGATCGTTTCCCTGAACCCAATGAGTTGTTGGATTGCCGTGCATGGCTATGAAGAATATATCTTCTGCTTCCGGCAGTGCTGAGATGAATCTCTGCCTCGCCTCCTCAGATTCATACTGAGACAGCCTTATCAACATGTCCTGGCTGAATGAATTGGCAAGAGTGCCATCTTTCCAATCATAATCTATATATGATGGAGGATGCTTTCAACGGAAGCTTGCGCTCCCTGTATAATATGTTCCTTGTAAGATAACTCTGGATATCCAAGACCTTCGTCAGTTCTGAAGGGGGATACATCCTCCCGAATTGAATGAGAGGACCCTGACTCAGGCTCTCCAATGAAACTTTGTCAAGGTACTCAGGAACTTCACTGAAGAGGTCCATGAAAAAAAGATCAGAAGGGTAACTCTCCTTCTCTATCCATAGGCACCAGTCTCCGATGCAAAGGTTCCTCTTCACTTCATAGGTCTGCCAGAATGCTGGTGTCACCCCTATCAGGATAAGTCCTTGGATCCCCGCCTGACTTCTCGCTTGCTCCTTAATCCAACCAGGGGAACAATCATTGCAGAGCATGAATCTGTAATCATATCCTGTCTCCTTCTCAGCACTTGTCTCATATGATGATAGTTCCGGGAGTATCTTTTCGAATATCCCTCCCTCCACCACCACAAGGACCATTCCTGCTTCAGACCCCGATATCATCAGATCCTTAGGACGGAGTATCCTGCCAACACTGCCTGTGATCATATTCCTCTCCGGATCGAGATCCTTCATGATCGTACCCCGCTGCAAGGCTGGATCGTCCCCCAGGTATATCTGATGGCGGATGTCATATGTCGCCATGGATATCTCATAGGTCTTATCGTTATATTCACCATAAGAGATCTGACCGTCCCCATCGGTGTCAATATAGCCTGGTTCTGATAGGTTCGCCATGACAGCACTGGCTGTCCTTATCTTTTCCATCTTGAGAAGTATCGCTTCTGTGTGGCCAATCAACTTGGCAGTCGAGAGCTCAGCAAGCCTCTCCTGCGCAATCGATTGCATCTCTACAGAATTTCGGATGATTCCTGACACAGGGAGAGGAACCCACATACTGGGAGCTACCTCCCCTGTCGCCTTACCATATGGCTGGTCGGCAGGACCCTTTGACGACTTGGTTTGCGTATCATGTCGCAGTCCCAAAGCAGCGATGGCAGTCAGTATCAAGACCGAACATGCAACCACGATGATCCGCTTGTCCATCATCTGTAAGAATATCCTTCACATATTAATATTATGCGAGAAGCTGCTCTGCCTTTTCCAGATCCTCTTTTGTGATGATGCTCATGCAGAACCCAGGGCATGGCAACGGCTTCATGAGGATCTCATCAAGCGCATCACTTAGCGCATTCTCAGCAGGCATCCTTATCTCCCCTGCCTTGATATACTCGCTGACCTGCCTGAGCCAAAACCTCATGCCTGTCTTGGAGAGCTTATAGAACGGCAGGAGACGCACCACACCTTGCCCGATCAGATCCACTCCGACTTCAGTCACCATATCATCCTCAATCTTCGCCTTCATATCTTTCTCCAAAGGTGAACCTCCTGTCATGACTGTGTTCTTATTCTTTGACAAGAGAAGAGTCTCAGCTGCCTGATGGTCGAAGACAAGGTCGCCATGCAGCAGCAGGATGTCATCCCTCAGGATGTCTGAGACCAGATGCATCGTGTATATGGTGTGAGTCTTCGCGAACTTGCGGTTATGGACGAACTTGAAGAACAGCCCTGGAAAATTATGCCTGCAGAAGGATTCTATCTTGTCAGGGAAATATCCTGTAGTGATTATGTATTCACGTATCCCTAGGCCTGAGAGTATGCTGATCTGCCTGCCGATGATCGTCTCTCCTAAGACTTCGACAAGTGCCTTGGGCTTGTCAGCTGTGAGTATGCCCATGCGGCTGCCTCTTCCAGAGTTCAGGATCAATGCCTTCATCTGAGCATCATCTGGAATCTCCCTGTGTTCTCGAATACTATCGTGAATTCAGTCCACGGCTTGCCTTCTTGCAATGAGATCTTCCTGAGCACAGCGATCTCGGCCAGGATAGACCTGTCCACATCCAGCCTGCGCGGATTCCTGTCACCTGGGACGAAGAAGCTGCATTTAAGGCTCCGCGCTTCGATATCCCCTTCCAGGATACCGCAGTTCCAGGTGCCTGGGATGCTCCTGCATATCTGCTCGACTATGCGGCCTGCTGCCTGCTGCATGAGACATTAGATTCCTCCATGATTTATTAAAGCATCCCTCTCAGCAGAAAATGCTTTCCCTTTTTGCCTCCCGGTAAAAACACGTGATGGATCTGCATCTGTTTGACAGCCGGTTGAATGGCAAAAAGGGTCTTATTCTGCACATTTTCTGCTGAGTGCCCAAAAGAATAATAAAGCATCATCTCCTCCAATGGCCTGATGCGGACATACAAGAAATTCACCCTGATAGGCTCATCGCATATCGCGCAGCAGAGCGTGGATGAGGTAAGGGAGGCCATCGAAGGAGGGAAACCGGATATCGTGGCCCTGGAACTTGACAGCAAAAGGGCATACGGACTGTTGCACAAACCGAAGAAGGCTGACAGAAAATACATGATAAAGCGGCTCGGACTGAAGGGCTACCTGTTCGCTGTGATCGGAGAGTTCGCACAGAAGAAGCTGGGAGAGATCGTGAATATCGAACCTGGCTCAGAGATGCTGTCTGCGATAAAGCTTGCCAGGGAGAACAATTGCAGGATCGCGCTTGTCGACCAGGATATCGAGATCACACTAAGGAAGCTCTCAAAGAAGATAACCTTCAGGGAGAAACTGCGATTTGTGAAAGATATCATCATCGGGCTCGTATGGAAGAAGGATGCTGAGGTCTTCGATCTCACCAAGGTCCCTTCGGAAGAGCTTATCCAGAAGCTCATGAAACAGGTCAAGGAAAGATATCCGAATGTCTACCAGGTCCTTGTGCATGAGAGGAATATCATCATGAGCAGGAACCTTCTCCACATAATCTCGCTTGAGAAGGACAAGCGAATACTTGCTGTCGTAGGAGCAGGACATGCCGAAGATATCTTCTCTCTAGTAAGGAAAGGGATGGACAAGATTTATATAGACTCTGAGAGTCCAGGAGCGCAATGAGCATTACATACATTGGTCTTGTCGCAGCTGCCCTGACATCGTTTGCCGGACTTCCACAGCTCATCAAGATAATCCGGATGCGAGAGACTAGGGACATCTCGCTTGAGATGTATATCATGCTCGCAGCAGGAGTATCACTCTGGCTCATCTACGGGACATTTCAATCGGATCTTCCGCTCATCATAGGAAATATCGTGGCTCTCACGATCAACCTTGGGATCCTGATACTCAAAATAAAGTATAAGTGACTTCATCCCTTTTTCTTCCATATCTTACTTATCTGCCTTCCAAAAGGCTTATATAGTGTCTGGTCTATAGGCTCACATGCATGGCCAAGTCATACATGGAGTGGAACAGGAACTATTACTACAACCTGCTCCGCTACGGCCTGAAGCTTTCTCCCGCAGAGATAAAGGGTTCCCTTGCGACGATAGGCATAAGCGCATTCGTCTTCTCTTTCCGGCAATGGGGAGGGGACACCTTTGATTTCTTCGCAGGCATAACAAACTTCCTGATCGCAGCTGTAGCTGCTGCTATAGCATTGTTCCTCTTCCAGCTGGGACAGAGGCTCATCGCAATATACTATGGATATGATCCTGAATATGAGAGCTCATCGATAGGACTCATGCTGTCGATGATCATCGCTTTCGCCTCGCGAGGATATCTGATCGTGGTGATGCCTGGATATGTAGTCATAAACATGCTCGCTGCAAGCAGGCTGGGAGAATTCAGATACTACACGAATCTTTGGGAATGGGCAAAATCACTGTTCGGCGGACCGCTGTTCAACTTCCTAGCAGCCTGCCTTTTCACAGCGATACCAATACAGCATCCGATCTGGGAGAGGATCATAAACATGAACATACTTTTCGCTGTATTCAGCCTTGTGCCGATGCCTAACAACCCAGGCATGTTCATATTCTGGTACCACAAGTATTTCTGGGGATTCTCTGTCGGATTCATACTGGGAGGAGTGGCGCTGCTCAAGCTCCTGGGTCCGTTCTATGCGCTGATAGGCTGCGGGCTCACCGGTCTTGTCGGCATATTCTACTATTTCATATCGACAGACCAGATGCTGGAGTTCCGGCCATGATAAAGAGGATATCTGAGAGCGTCCTAAAGCTTCTCTCTGATGGCAACATCCATATAATCGAAGGAAGGACAGTGATTGATGCAGGCAGCAGGTCTGATAGGAACAGCATCCTCCCAATCCTCTCAAAGGCAGTGGATCTTGAAAAGGTGGAGACATTGATCCTCACGCACATGCACTATGACCATGCAGGGAACTTCGATGTCTTCCCGAATGCGAAAATCTATGCATCTAGCGAGGAGATAGAAGACTTCCATCGTGATCCTGAAGGGACTGTGCTCAACAAGGATACTGCTGAGAAACTCAAGAAGACTTTGATACTTCCGGTCCCTGAAAGGATCGCAGGGCTGGATGTGATAAGGACGCCAGGACATACCAGAGGGAGCATCTGCCTTTGGAAAGAGGATGAGAAGATTCTTTTCTCAGGGGACACACTGTTCTTCGGGAAGAACATCGGGAGGACAGATCTTCCCTCATCAGTCCCTGGGGAGATGCAGGAGACTTTACTTGGACTCCTTGCCTACAATTACAAGATTCTTTGCCCCGGGCATGATTATTAGTATGGTATCACTCGATTCTCTCGTGACTTCCGGTCTTACAATCACCAAGGTTCCGATGGTGAGCGTGAGCAATCTCGCCGATCGGAATTAATAGACGTATAGTTTTTCCAGCTCTCTTTTTTTGGACACCTCCCTAAACTCGCGCTAGCAAAAAAAAGACTTTCAGGACGGAAAAAACGAACGAAAAGACTATTGCTTTACTCCCATCACTGCACAAGTCGCGTGATATGGGAGCCTCTGAGACTTCCTTTTCCGATTGCCAGAGTATGAGCGGCAATGTAGGTTACGAAATCATCTTCAACACAATTGTGATTCTTGTCCACTGCAGGCCACTGGTCACGCCACCCCAAGACCCACCTTAGACAGGTGGGGTCGGGTTCAGTCCTTCACCAGGACTGTCCTCGATTCCGTGAGCCATGCCTCACTCACGAGGAGCTGCTGCAGACCACTGGTCACGGCACCCCAAGCTTTAAATCCGATGCTGGCCTCCCAGAGCCGTGATCAAGGACTTCGAGCCGAGGCTGTATCAGCAGACCATACTTGCGACCTGTATCGAGAAGAACACGCTTGTGGTGCTGCCGACAGGGATGGGGAAGACAAACATATTCCTGATGCTCGCTGCCCAAAGGCTCAAGGCATACCCTGACTCGAAGATCATGCTCCTTGGGCCGACAAGACCTCTCATCTCGCAATACCAGAATGCTTTCCTGAAGCATTTCGAGATAGACCCTTCGAAGATGGTCGTCTTCACCGGCGATGTGGCGCCTTCGAAGAGGGAGCAGATGGCAAAGGAGGCGACAATCATATTCTCGACACCACAGGGTCTTGAGAACGATATCATAACAGGCAAGATCGACCTCAAGGATATCTCGCTCCTTGGCTTCGACGAGGCGCACAGGGCGACAGGGGACTACAGCTATGTCTGGATCGCTGAGCAGTACAGGAAGAAGGCGAAGCAGGAGAGGATAATCGCCATGACCGCATCACCTGGCGCCGACCTTGAGAAGATAACAGAGGTCTGCAAGAATCTCCATATAGAAGAGGTCGAGGTGAGGACTGAGGAGGACCCTGATGTCAAGCCTTACATGCATGAGACCAAGGTCTCGTGGATCTATGTTGAGCTTCCAAAAGTATTCATGGAGGTCAAGAAATTCCTGGATGACTGCTTCAAGGCGAAGATGAAGGAGCTCAAGGAGATGCTCCCTGAGATGAATATCATGCCTGACCCCTCGAAGAGGGAGATGCTCTCCATGCAGATGGAGCTGCAGGGGAGGATAATCAAAGGAGAGAGGGAACCGCAGGTCCTCAAAGGTGTTTCGCTACTTGCTGAGGCAATGAAGGTGCAGCATGCGCTTGAGCTATTGGAGACTCAGTCGATCGCATCCTTATCAGAATACCTGGAAGGGCTTGTCGCACAGGCAAGGACATCGAGAGTAAAGGCTGTGCTGAATCTTGTCAGGGACCTGAATTTCAGGAGCGCACTCATCAAGACAAGGACACTTGTAGAACTCAGGATAGAGCATCCTAAGCTCGCTGAACTGCGTGCGATCGTCGGCGAGAAGAAGGAGGAGAAGGTCATCATCTTCTCACAGTACAGGGACTCGATAGCAAAGATAGTCGAAGAGATGAACAAGGTCCCTGGCATCAAGGCGAGGATGTTTGTCGGGCAGCAGAAGAAGAAGGACACAGGGATGTCTCAGAAGAAGCAGATCGAGATGCTAAAGGAATTCGAGAATGGGGATTTCAATGTGATCTGCATGACTAGCGTAGGGGAGGAAGGGCTTGACATACCTTCTGTCGGGACTGTCATATTCTATGAGCCTGTGCCAAGTGCCATACGAACGATCCAGAGGAAGGGAAGGACCGGCAGGCATGACAAAGGAAGCATTATCGTCCTTGTTGCAAAGGGGACAAGGGACGAGGCATACAGGTGGACTGCGTTCCACAGGGAGAAGAGCATGTATCGTGTGCTCGATAAATTAAAGGAGCAATTCAAGAGGAAAGAACGAAAGCTGGACAGCTTCGATAAGCAGGAGGAAGTGCTCATATATGCTGATTACAGGGAGAAGGCAAGCGGCACGATAAAGAAGCTCATCGACATGGGCGCAAAGATCAACCTGCAAAATCTTGAGGTAGGGGATTACCTCCTGTCTGACAGAGCTGTATGTGAGATAAAGACTGTGCCGGACTTCGTAGACTCGATAATCGACAGGAGGCTTCTTTCGCAGCTGGCAAATCTGAGGAAGTATGAATGCCCTTTCATCATCATAGAAGGGATGGAGGACCTGTTCACCCAGAGGAACATACATCCTAATGCTATACACGGGATGATCGCCACGATAATACTTGACTTCAGGATCCCGATAATCTATACGAAAAGCCCGAACGAGACCGCAGGGCAGCTCCATGCCATCGCGAAGCAGGAGCAGATCGCCAAGAAGACAGATTTCACATTGCATACTGCCAAGCCTTTGACGCTCAGGGAGCAGCAGGAATACATCGTCTCTGCCTTGCCAGGGATAGGAGGGATCCTGGCAAAGCCGCTCCTCAAGGAATTCGGCTCGATCACGAAAGTCGTGAATGCGACAGAGGAAGACCTGAAGAAGGTCGAACTCATCGGAGAGAAGAAGGCGAAACGGATAAGGGAAGTGCTTGATTCTGAATATGACCTATATCATAACAAGCAAAATTTTTGAATACGACATACATCACTTCTTTTTATGAAAGTCAAAGATTGTTCACTGATAAGACCCTTGACATGCAAGCCGAATGACACATCTGCCCAGGCTGCCATGATTCTGCGCGACAGCAAGCAGAGGAGGGCTATCGTCGTGGACGAGGAGGAGCATCCGATAGGGATTGTCTCTACGACTGACATGTCAAACAAGGTCGTCGCTGAAGGGAAGGAGCCTGCAAAGGTACTTGTGAAGGAGATAATGTCAAGTCCTGTATACCTCACGTGCTGTGTCGATGAGGAACTTGCAGGCATATACAAGAAGATGCTTGCTCATGAATCCTTCTTTGTGCCTGTCACACATCAAGGAAGACTGTATGGCATCCTCACGTACGGTGAGATAGTCAAGCAGGTGGAAAAGGCGGTGAATGATGCAGCTCGATGAGATTGTCGATACAGTAGTTAGAGGGAGGAAGGCCTTTGGCAATAACTTCCCTGACTGGAAAAGATCCAGGACTGATCTCTATGAGCTGATGATGAAGGATCCTGAGTTCGATAGGATCAAGGGACTTGCGAAGGAGAAGGGATTCAGCGATTACTGGGTGAACAGGAGGGTCCAGGATATCCTTGACTACAGGCTGCAGAATGCGCAGAAGGCGCATGACTGGCTCTATGGGCTTGAGAGGACAGTCCTGACGCTCGGCATACCAACTGGGAAACTGCCAAAAGGACTGAGAGCCATCCCACAGAGGTTCGGGATGCTACTGGGGAGGATTCCTGCCGCACCTGTCTATGCTGTCCTCGGGAAGGTAAATAACTATATCGATGGTGCGATCGCGAACATGTATGGGGGCTATGACGAAGGCATCAAAGGCGGCCTTGAATATACGATGGATTTCAATCTTACAGGAGATGCTGAAGTCCTCTCAGACATGGCTGGAGCAGGAGATCTGTTCAGGAAGATAGGACTTCCTGATTTCAAGAGAAGGATGGCAGATGCCGGACTAAGGGACCTCCGTTACATGGTCGAGCACAACGGACAAGTCAAGAACAGACCTGGAAGAGGCATATTTGACAGGATACTGTCCAGCCTTCCTGGGATGGAGAAAAGTGAGATGCCTCCGCTCGTCAAGTATGCCACTTCACCTGTCTATGTAGAGGATCTATCTCGCACATACCCATAGCCCAGGGCTTCAAGATTCTCTTTCCTGAACTTCTCAGGAAGCAGCAGCTTGTCCTCATGGATCTGCAGCCTCAGCTCTGAGCATAGCTTTCCCAGGGCAATCATATTCGCGAACCTTCTCCTGCCGAAGGCTTTCTCTGACATCGCCTCGAAATCAATGTCTTCATAGCTTATGCAATGGCAACGGAAATCTTTCTTCGATGCTGATGACAGTATGAGGCAGAGATCGGGGAGATCGACAAGGGGATTCCCAATCTTCGTCTCAGAGAATACAATGTCTGCCTTGACTGCTCCTGCCCTCACGTCTGTCCCATAGTCGATGCTGAGAGCGACATGCCTGCCATTATCGATGAGTATCTCTGCGAGCATAACTGCTATAGTCTTTATTCCCTGGCCTGCATCACCGATGATCTTGAGCCTCACTTCCAGCACCCAATCTCATCTTCTTCAGGATTGTCCTTGACCTTGAAATTCCTGAATGACTGGATCATCTCATAGGGATGATTGAAGCCTGATCTCTTGCCCAGCCCCTGGTAGCAATTGCTCAGCACCTCAAGGAAAGAGAATCCCTGTTCTTTCATGCATAATCCCATCATCTCCCTAAGATGCTTCAGATGGAACACTGTGGACCGTGCGAAGAGATTCCCATAGCTTGTCACTATCGGCTGGACCTTCATCGGCATATCGACCGAACCACCTGGCGTGGAGGCTGTTATAGCTCCCTCTGGTGTTGTCGGCGAGACCTGTCCTCCTGTCATGCCGTAGATCCGGTTGTTCACGCAGATGACTTTGATCGGAGCTTTTCGCCTGCTCGCATGCATAAGGTGATTCCCTCCTATACCTAGGAGGTCGCCATCGCCTGAGAGGACGATGACTGTCAAGGAAGGATCTGCGGCCTTCAACCCTTCTGCTACAGGAATCGCTCTTCCATGGAGCGTGTGCACTGTATCGAAGTTGAGATATCCTCCGCTTCGTCCTATGCAGCCGATGCCGCACACAAGGACAAGCTTCGCTGGCTTGTCAGCATGCAGCACCTGGGCAAGCGACTTCAGCACAAGCCCGTTCCCGCAACCTGGGCACCAGGTCGTCGGAAGCTTCTTTATCCTAAGTAGAGAGAGGTAGTCTTGCATTTTACCTTGTCGATCCCCTGTTCGATCTTGTCAACATCCATCTCGCCGCCGAGCACCCTGAAGAAGTACAGGCGTTTCTTGATGACACGTTCGACCTCATGGAGATACATCCCGTTGTTCATCTCGACGACGACGACTTTCGTGTATCTCTTCGCTATCTGCCCGATCTCCTTCTTGAGGAATGGCCATATACGTATCGGCCTGAAGAATGCGTACTTATGCGTGAGGTCTGCCATGAACCTTGAGACGCAGCCGTAGCAGATGACGAGAGTATCAGATTCCTTGTTGCCGTAATACTCGTATGACTCGTACTTCTTGGATGCGACATATGTCTTCTTGAATATCGTGTCTATGTAGCTCTTGTATTCGTCCGGATTCTGAGGCTTCGGAGAGTTGCGCTGATGCGAGAGACCTGTGATGTGCCTTGCTGTCAACCCCAATCCCTGCTGCTTGCGAGGTGTGACATCCAAGGAAGGGAGATCCACTGACTCATGGAGATTGGCGAGATAAGCATCTGAGAGGAGGATGACTGGCATCTGGGCTTCTTCTGAGCAGTTGAATGCCTTGATTGTATATTCGTACAGCTCTGCAGCTGAGTTCGGATAGAAGACGATAGGGCAGTAATCCCCATGACTTCCGAAGCGCGATTGCATCACGTCTCCCTGGGATGGCTTTGTCGGCATGCCTGTAGCCGGGCCAACACGCTGCACATCGACCACGACAAGGGGGACCTCGATCATGTTGGCATAGCCTATCGTCTCCTGCATGAGGGAGAAGCCTGGTCCTGATGTGGCTGTCATGGCCTTCCTTCCTGCAAGGCTTGCGCCGATCCCTGCATTGATGCTAGCAATCTCATCCTCCATCTGCATGAATGTGATGTCTTTCTTCGCGAGGGATTCAAGGATCCCTGTCGCAGGTGTTATGGGATATCCTGCGAAAAAGCTGCATCCAGCTGCAACTGCTCCTTCTGCAACTGCCTGGTTCCCTGAGAGAAGCCTCACTGCGATTCCTCCTTCCCTTCGACTGAGATGGCAAAGTCAGGGCAATGCTTCTCGCAAAGCATGCAGCCAGAACATTCATCCTTAGAGACTACGGATTTTCCTTGCTGGATGAGATTATCCTGCGGGCATGCTCTGATGCATATGCCGCAAAGCTTGCAGCGCTTCTCGTCGATCATAATCCTCATTCGAATCTCTCAAATCCTGTAGTTGTAGAAACCTATCCCAGACTTCTTCCCAAGCTCACCATCGCGGACCTTCTCGACAAGCAGAGCCGACGGCTTGTACTTGTCGTTCCCGAATCCCTCGTGCATGGACTTCATTATCGCAAGCACGACATCGAGTCCTACAAGGTCGGCAAGCTCCAGCGGACCCATGGGATGGTTCATGCCAAGCCTCATCGACTTGTCGATGTCCTCCTTTGTCGCGATGCCTTGATGAAGGCACTCGACTGCCTCATTGATCATGAGCATGATGAGCCTGCTTGTTACAAAGGCAGGGCTGTCGATGACTGTGACCGGCTCCTTCCTTATGGATTGGACAAGCTGCATGGCCTTCTCCCTGACATCTTCGCTTGTCTGTCTTGCTACTATTATCTCCACAAGCTTCATGAGCTGTGGAGGATTGAAGAAATGAAGCCCAATCACCTTATCAGGCCTGCTTGTCCAGGATGCGATCCTCTCGATTGGGATGGAGCTTGTGTTTGATGCGAAGATCGTCTCAGGCCCGCATAATTGGTCAAGCTCCTGATAGAGCGATCTTTTCTTATTCTCATCCTCAGAGATGGACTCGATGATGAATCCAGCCTGCCTAGCATCCGCAAGATCAGTTGCGATTGTGATGTTCTCCATGGAATCCGGGCTTGCAAGGCCTTTCGCATGCATGCGGCCAAGGCTACCTGCAATCTTCTCCCTGGCCTTGCTTGCTCCCTCGGCAGTCCTCGCGACAAGAAGCACATCATGGCCTGACATCGCAAAGACCTGGGCTATCCCTGGACCCATGGTCCCTGATCCGATAACTGCTATCATCTGAATATCGGTGACCGTTTCTCTATGAACGCCTGCATGCCTTCCTTCGCATCCTTCTGCTTGACAAGGTCTGATATGGCGGCGTTTTCAGCTGAAAGGACCTTATCCTTGGTATCATCCTTCATCATGGCCTTCGCTTTTTTGAATGCATCATATGACATATGGCTGAACCCTTCTATCAGGCTGGCAGCCTTTGCCTTAGGATCCTCCTCGATGTAATCTACAGCTCCGACAAGCCAAGCCTCCTCTGCATCGAGCATCTCGCCAGTGAAAAGGAGCCTCCTGTATCTTGAGTCGCCGATAATCCTGCGTATCCTGTAAGAGGCACCAAAGCCTGGGACCAGGCCTATCCTGAGTTCCGGCAGGCCGAACCTCGCTTGCTTTGATGCGATCCTGATATCACAGGATGATGCAAGCTCGAATCCACCACCTACGCAACTGCCCTCGATCACAGCGATCGAAAGCTTGTCCATATCTTCTATCATGTTGCAGAGCTTCTGGCCATCACGGGAGAATCGTTTCATGTCCCCTTGAGAAAAACCTGACATCTCCGTGATGTCTGCACCTGACGAAAAATGTTCCTCACCGAAGAAAACGATGATCTTGACAGAGCCATCCTTCTGCGCCTGCTCGACCGCATGCATGAGCTCGCCTAGCATGACTGTGTCGATGGCATTGAGGGATTGCTGTTTAGCGAGCCTGATCATGGCTGCCTCTCCTTCTATCGAATATCTAATGCTACTGAATTCCATTCTCCTTCATCACTTCCCTGTCTTCTCCCACCAGGCCATCTATCCTGCTGTCCCTGGACATGATAAGATATCCTCTATCCCTAGCATCAATGAGATAGATATCTGCGGCAGGCACAGATGCCTCCCCATATCTGATGATGGCGATCTTCGCCTTTGGTCCTTGTCCTCCAAGGAAGGGAAGGACAGCAGCGGCAATGTCCTTGCCATGTTCACCTGCCTGCTCGATCTCTGCATCCCTCCCTTTGAATCCAGACAGGCGCATGACACGCTCCACTGCCTCGTGAAGGCTGTGCCTCACGCGGGCAGCTGCCGATTCCCCTGGCAGCTCCTGGAATCCAGTAAGAGGAATGAATGATTTCCTGAAGTGCTGCTTTCCATGCTCGTCTTCGAGGATATTGACAAAGTACGGCACTCGCGGATTCCCTTCTGAGGGGATGCGGACCTCGATAGAATGAAGCAGCTTGAATGACAGGGGGACCATGTCCTTCAGAGGCTCCAGGCAGGACATGCATCTTCCTACCGGATAATCATAATCTAAAGCGCATCTCTCACATCGCCAGAACATCATTCCCTCCTGAATATGCTTACTGCGCATGTGCCGATAAGGCCGCCGATGTTATGGGACATGGCAGTCCTTGCCTTCACCTGGCGCGCACCTGCCTCTCCGCGGAGCTGTGTGACTATCTCATGCATATGGCAGAGTCCTGTCGCGCCAAGCGGATGACCATCTGCCTTGAGTCCTCCATTTGTGTTGACTGGCAGCTTTCCGTCCCTTCTCGTGTGCCCCTTCGCTATAAGGGATGGGGCCTCCCCCGGCCTTGCGAAACCCAGATCCTCTAGCGCGAAAAGCTCGACAATTGTATAACCATCATGGATCTCGAGCATCTCGATCTCTTCCCTTTTGATGCCTGCTGAGACCAGGGCTTTCCCGACAGCCTTTCTCTGGGCTGGAAGAGAAAGGCCAGGACTCTGAGAAAGCGATATGTCTCCCATCGCTATCTCAGATGAGAGGATGCTTATGGACCTGTCATCGACCTTGTCCCTGGATACGACCAGGGCGACTGCGCCGTCTGAGGTAGGAGAGCAGTCGAGGAGCCTGATGTCGCCGACTATCTTCTTGGAGCCTGTCACCTTTTCAAGCGAGATCTGCTTGCCGTAGAACTGCGCATAAGGATTCAGATTCGCGTTCTCATGGTTCTTGAGGGATATCTGCGTGAGAGCATCTGTGGGATCGCCATAAGCTTCCTTGTATCTCGACAGAAGGGTCGCTCCGCCGACAGGGAATATGAATCCCTCAGCAAGGTCGAAGTGACGCTCAGAGGATGAGCCGATGTATCTTGAAAGCTGAGGACTGGGTGTGTCAGCCATCTTCTCAGCGCCGACGACAAGTATGTGGCGGAACCTGGGAAGCAGTGATACCGCGTTATAGAAGGCGACTCCTCCGCTTGCGCAGGTCGCTTCCACACGGATGATCGGGATGTCCTTCTTG
The DNA here is from genome assembly GCA_964441565.1 of uncultured Methanosarcinales archaeon. Classification (GTDB taxonomy): domain Archaea; phylum Nanobdellota; class Nanobdellia; order Woesearchaeales; family GW2011-AR15; genus CAYTWW01. The sequence continues at coordinate 129,952 of CAYTWW010000001.1, forward strand.
AGGATGCCGTAGACAACCGAGCTGAGATGCTCCTGGTTATGCGTGAGGGCTGACAGCGCATTCGAGACTATCACGCACTCAATGTCCTTGAGCTTGATCCTGCTGTCAACCAATGCCTTCAGGATCGCCTCTGCCATCAAAGATTCTATCTGCTCAGGAAGCGCTCCAAACCTTGTCCGCCCGATAGATGAGATATACATATGTCTGACCGATATATGCCTGCTAAGCAGGCCTAACTCAAATGATAGAAGCTGGATCCGAAGAAACAGGCATCTGAAGGGATAACTGCCAAGAATTTATAAAAGTTACTAAAAAAAGATTACCAATCATCTACAGAGTCGTCTGCATCAGAATCGTCTTCGGATACATCGTCGTCTGATTCCTCGTCGAAATCATCGTCAAGGTCTTCGTCTCCGTAATCCTCTTCTTCTGCATCTTCAGAGTCTTCGTCTTCGATATCTTCATCGTCGTAATCTTCATCTTTCTTCATTGTAGATCACCCTCCAAAAACTTAAGATTGCGTATGATAGGGCGACTTATTCTTAAACTTTGTGGCTTGCGGCCAGCGACCTGTAATGCCTTGAGAGTGCCTTCCCTGAGTCATACAATCGTTGGAACTGCCCGGTGATGAGGGCCTTAGTACCTACCTCAAGCTCGAACTGTTCTTCAGGGTGGGTGTAATGTATCGGCATATCTATCATCCCTTCACCGGATAATGCTATTTCAAGTAGAGGAATCAAGGCAGAATCACTCCTGTCACCGTACCTACCATCATATCTTAGGAACATATCGCTGAGCTTCACATCCCATATGTGAGGGCCGAAAAAGACATCGAGAGGTGCACCTGCATATTGACGCCACAGCCAGTTCCCTAGCTGCTCTGCGAGCTGCTGCACATATGGGAAGGAATCAAGGGAAAACCTGGAAGGAATAACAATATCTGCCTCTGAGAGAGGGGAGACCAGCCTTTCTAAGAATGGGATCAGCGGCCCTCTCTCAACCTCGCTCCATGCGATGATACTGTTATCTGAGGATGCCATCTCTATGGCTGCCCTGCGTGCAGCTCCTGCAGATGAACCAGGTTCGATCCGCAGTGCTATATCCAAGCTCTGTAGACGTCTCCTGAAATCAGGGGAAGACCCGCGATCCACAACATAAGGTGCATGGCCGGCACCCAATACATGCTCAATGAAGCGTATGGCCTCACCAGCCATAAGGTGGCCTTCTTGAGTGGATGTGTCGTATAGTGTCGTTGTCGCTATGGAAACCATGCAGCTATGACTTGCGACCCTGCTATATAATCATATGCCGCATATTCCATAATCTTTTTATAATGAAAGCTGTTCCTCCCTATCCAATAGCCTTGGCGCAAGGTCAGCCGAAAGGGACTTGCGTCGCGCTGCTCGGGCGATAAAGAAGCAGAGTGTTTCTTTGTTACAGGCAGCAGTTGGTGGAAAAATGAAGAAGGAAGAAGAGAATCTGCTGGTAGCAAACGACGTGTACCTCAAATCAGGGATACACATCGGCACTAAGTTCAAGACAAAATACATGGAGCAGTTCATCTACAAGACAAGGCCAGACGGCCTTTCTGTATTGAATGTGCAGAAGATCAACGAGAGGATCGAGGTAATGGGCAAGTTCCTCGCACAGTTCGATGCGAATGACATCCTCATCGTATCACGAAGGGAGAACGGATGGCAGCCTGTCAAGCTGTTCGGAAGGATCACAGGGGCAAAGATCTTCGCAGGAAGATATCCGCCAGGAATCCTCACGAACCCATCTCTCAAGAACTACACTGAGGCAAAGATCGTCGTGGTCACAGACGCATGGGTCGACAGGAACGCTGTCAATGATGCGCTCAAGATCGGGATCCCTGTCATAGCCCTCTGCGACACGAACAACCAGAGCAATAACATCGATCTGGTCGTGCCATGCAACAACAAGGGAAAGAAGTCTCTGGGACTATTGTTCTACATCCTGACAAAGGAGTTCCTGAAGGCAAAAGGCAACTTCAAGGAAGAAGACTTCAAGTACACGATCGAAGACTTCACACCTGAATAGGAATCTTTTATTTTTTCATCTTTGGGACAAGGTCAAGGACGTCCCTGAAATTCTTCGAAAGACTAGGATTGATATGTTCGACAGAACCGATCTCCCTAGGTTCTGTCGAAGAGAAATAGTCTCCTTTCTTCATCATGAGGATCTGGGACGCATAGACGCTCCTATGGCCGCATACGATGTAGCTCGCGATTATCGAGAGCGCTGCGAACAGACCGACTTTCGGGCCGAACATCTCCATAGCCAGGACCGAGCATGCGAGCGGAGTATTCGTCGCCGCAGCGAGCACTGCGACCATGCCGATCGCCGAGAACAGGACACTATCAAGCCCGGTGAGACCTGAGAATGAGTGTCCGCTCGCTGCACCGATGAAGAAGAGCGGAGTGATTATGCCGCCTGATCCTCCAGATCCGAGGGTTATCGATGTGGCGATAGCCTTTGTGATGAATAGTGTTGATGATGCGTCGCCTCCTTCAAGGAGAGAATGGATGGTATCAGTGCCAAGTCCGAGATTCTGTGAAGAAAGACCGGCAAACACCAGAAGAGCAAGCAGGAGACCGCCTACCATAGGCTTGACATAGTGAGGGACAGGCAGCTTCTTGAAGAGGAAGGAGAACAGCTTGAGGGACTCGATGAACAGTAGTGTCACAATGCCGAAGAATACCCCTGCGAGCAGGAGCTCCATGAACATGGATCTTGTGAACATGTCAGCAATGGCAATTCCTGAATGATAATATGTGACTCCGAGATGCTCTGCTGTCTTGAATGAGACTATGCCTGCCACAAAGGATGGGAAGATCACAGAATACATCATCTGGCCGAGGAAAAGGACCTCCATCCCGAAGATCGCGCCTGCTATCGGTGTCCCGAAGATGCTTGAGAATCCGGCGCTTATGCCGCAGATTACCAGCTTCTTCCTGCTGGATGCTGAAAGGCGAAGGACCTGAGCCAATGTGGATGCTATGCTGCATCCTATCTGCGCCGCAGGCCCTTCCTTGCCCACAGATCCGCCTGAGATTATCGTGATGACAGATGCGATCATCTTGACAGGGGCGATGATCGGCTGGATGAGCCCATCAGATTTGTGCACCTCCCGGATCACTGCTTCTGTGCCGTGGCCTTCAGCTTTTGGAGCGAGGAAGAATATGAGGACACCTGAGACAAGACCGCCAAGCGGAAGGGCAATCATGTAGCTGATATGATGCATGGATCCCAGATCTATCAGCCTAAGGAAAAGCGCTGTCGAACCTCCGACAAGCATCCCTATGACTGTGGCAAGGACAGACCATTTGATCACCTCCAGCAGAAGGAGCGACTCCTCGATTATCTTCTTCCTGAGCACAGATATCTCGGCACCAACATCCCTCTTATAAATTTTGCTGCAATGGAAAGCATTAAATCAAAGAGCATATGCCTGTACTCCATGATAATCACACACAGGGAAGCACGTCAGCTCCTGGCTGCGAAACTCGGAAGGCTAAAGGAGCTGGAGATCAGCCTCGACCTGGGACTGTCGAGGGCTGCTGTCAGGATAGAGAGCAATTTCATCTTCCCGGATGGGCAGGCACTCACAGAAAAGGATATGGAGAAGGTCGTGAAGAAGGACACCAGCTGCTTCCTGATATCGGACAATGGGATACATAAGCTGGAACTTTTCAGCGAAGAGACGAACAACTATTACAAGCTTGTGCCAACAGGATCATGGCCTACACTTGAGATATCCGGGATACGGATGCATGTGACAAAGAGCATGAGCCCTGAGCAGGACACACTCCAGAAGATCTCATTCATCGAACCGTGCCTCGGGAATGTGCTTGACACATGCACAGGCCTTGGCTATACTGCGATCGTAGCATCAAGGACAGCTGATTCTGTCGATACCTTCGAGATAGATGAGAATGTGATAGAGCTGCAGAAGCACAACCCACATTCTTCTGCGCTCTTCGCCGGAGGGAAGATAAGAAGGCATCATGGTGACATTTTCGAAGAGATCAAAAAGATCGCACCAGGGAGCTTTGACAGGATCGTCCATGACCCCCCAAGGCTCTCGCTCTCGACAGTGCTGTATTCGCAAGGTTTCTATGACCAGCTCTTCAGGGTGATGAGAAAGGGTGGGAAGATATATCATTACACAGGGAACCCGGGTGCCAAGAACAGGAACATGGACCTGCCTAAGGGAGTGATCAGGAGGATGGGGATATCCGGTTTCTCGAACCTGAAAGAAGTATTCAACGGAGTATACGGGGAGAGGAACTAAATTTTCTGGCCAAGGAATCCGGCCATCCCACCCAAGCTTATCCTTTGCTCGCGTCTTGTTAAGTGTCCGACATCAGCGTACCATAGATGGAGCGTGGTATCGCTACTGGTAGGTCCTGATTGGTAAAGCTTGCAGATATCTGCCCTCACTGGTTCCATACCTTGTCCAGTCCATCTGCCTGTGAATGCTCCAAGCATCTGGCCTGGATTTGAGCAGTAGCCATGCAGATTGAGGATCGCTCCATCCTTCAAGGAGCGCATGATATCATAGAAGAGCTTGAGACGCTTGTGCTTGTGCAATGTATTTGTCGCGAATCCTGTGGAGCTCAGGAAATCGGCCTGCCTGCCTATGTCTTCCTCAAAGAGGTCGCGGACAACATTGACTATCCCCAGCTCCTCAAGCTTGAGGCTATGCTCAAGGATGCCGTAATCCATGAGGAAGGAATAGGGTCCATACTCCTTATGGTTAGACCTCCTGTGGACAAGGTATGTGAAGATGTCATCCCAGGGATGGAGATCATATGCAAAGACACCACCTTTCCATTTCAGGTTCCTGAGGTCTGAAAGCAGCGGGACGATGGCTGAGCTGCCCAGATCCACAAGGACACCTCTCCTATCCAGTCCGGGAAGCTTTCCCAGCCGCCTCATTATCCTTGGCTCGTACCTGTCATGGAATGTCTGATGGAGGTTCCATCCCCTGTCATATAGATTGAAGAAATTCTCCCTGGCAAATGGCTTGTCTGGTCCTCCGATCTCTTCTTCATGGCCACCGAACCTCTCAATATCCTCATAGAGCGCTGTGATGATCTTTTTCCAGCTGCCTACCATCTCTGCCCTGGATCCAAGCCTTTGGCCATTCATCCTGTAAAGGGAGTCAAGAGTGGTGAAATCAATCCCGCCGATCCTCGTACTTTTCTGCGCAAGAAGCAGGACATAGTAGCTTATGTCCCCCAGGATCTGAGTCGGCCTGAAATCGTACTTGTCAAGCTGGTATCTCGCACGCTGGACAAGGGATCTTGCGAAATCCGCAGCCATCATTGTGTCTTCAGACAGGATATCAGACACAGCTTTCCTGATCGCATACTGCTCATCATGATGGTTGATCCCTGACAGATCAAGGATCCTGAATGTGTTCCTGATGAGAGTCGATATCTGCTCATCATCGTAAGGTGCCAGCTCCTTTATGCGCTGCTGCACCCTGTCCTGCTCAGTTGTCGGCGGAGGGATCTTGTGCTTCCTGCCGTTTGCCACTACATAAGGGATCGAGAACAATGTGTAAAGTATCAGAGCCGCTTCCTCCCTGGAGGAGCCGGGAAGAGCATTGAAAAAGTCTGAGACTCCTGCTGCGATGTCTTGCCTTGGCCTGACTGTGTCGCCATCATATACGACAGACCTGGCAAGGCTGTCAAGAGAGTCTGCCTTCTCCTCGTATGTTCCTTTGACAGACAGCACCTGCTCAAGCATCCGGGCTGGTTGATAGAGCTAATATTAAAAGCTGATTTTTCTCATCCATCGCCCTGATAGTCCATGCCAGCTATGTCGCCGTGAAGCCTGAGCCCTTCTGACACAATCTGGAACTGGCTGGCCTTGCCTTGCTCAGGCTTCCTCAGGATAGCCCGCCTGATGCCGAGGTCATCCTTCTCAAGCTCGATCATGACAGCGCACCTGTGCCTTGTGATCTGTCCCCCTACTTGGGAAGTGCCTTTCTCCATATTGTGATACACCTGGTTTGTGAGGAGTATGATCTTGCCTGTCTTCCTCAGGTCTGAGAGGATCTTGAGCTGGATGGAGAGGGAGGCATTGGCTGATTTCACATCATCCTGGAGCGCCCTCCTGTAGTGGATGCCGATCGTGTCCACGATCACCAATTTGATGCTGTCGTTCTTCGCGAGGCTCACAAGGTTTGTGATAGCCGCTTCCTGCTTAGCGAATGAGCCAATCTTCATAAGGAAAAGGCTCCCGAGGAGATCAGATGAACCTGCCATCTCAGAGAAGCGGTCAGGATTGAATGTGTTCTCGCAGTCGAGGTAGATCACCTTGCTCCCTGACCTGATGCAGGATATCGCGGCATGATAGCAGCACGTGGTCTTCCCTGTCGCCGCTGCGCCATAGATCATCACTGTAGCTTCACCACTATACTTGCCTATGAGCGAGGATATGACCTCTGTCCCTGGATCGAGCATGGATCTTTCAGATAGGAGAGGGATTAAAAAAGGTTGCTGGGGAAAAGTTGGGATGGCTCCTGATAGAATCCGGGACCTGTGAAGCAAGCTTTATATAAACAGTGTCTTTCAGAGGGCCAATGGACCTCACTGTCGTAGTCCCTGCTTACAACGAGGAGGAGAATGTCAACCTGCTCCACAAGGAGCTGAAAGCTGTCCTCGACAGGATGAGGAAGAGCTATGAGATCATCTATGTGGATGATGGCTCGACTGACAGGACATATCAGGAACTCCTCAAGATAAAGAAGGCGGATAAGGCTGCAAGGATAATCAAGCTGAGGAAGAACTTCGGCCAGACTGCTGCGATGGACGCAGGATTCTCCAATGCCAAAGGAAAAGTTATCGTGACGATGGATTCGGATCTCCAGAACGATCCAAGGGACATACCCAAGCTGCTCGCGAAGCTTGATGAGGGATTCGATGTGGTCTCAGGATGGAGACATGACAGGAAGGACAGCCTGTCCAAGAGGATATTCTCCCTGTTCGCCAATACCATCAGGAAGTTCATGACTGAAGAGACCATCCATGATTCAGGCTGCAGCCTCAAGGCATACAGGAGGGAATGCTTCGATGATTTCGACCTCTATGGGGAGATGCACAGGTACATCCCTGCGATGCTGTCATGGAAGGGATTCCGCATAACAGAGATCAAGGTCAACCACAGGCCGAGGAAGCATGGCAAGACCAAATACAACCTGGAGCGTCTGCTCAAAGGTTCCCTGGACCTGCTTGTGATCTTCTTCTGGCAGAAGTACTCTGCGAGGCCCATGCATGTCTTCGGGACGCTTGGCATCATCATGAGCGGACTTGGACTTGCTATCGGAGTCTACCTCAGCTATGTCAGGCTTTTCATGAACCAGGGGATATCAGAGAGACCTCTCCTCCTGCTTTCGATCCTGCTCATCATAATAGGGGTCCAGTTCCTCATCTATGGCCTTCTCGCAGATGTCATGATGAAGCTCTACTACAAGGACAGGAAGGACAAGAACTACTCGATCGAGACCATCTTATGATCTTTTAACAACCAGGCGAAACTGGACTAAAAAAAGAGGTTTATATACCAACCCTGATTACCCTAAAAAATGAACTGGCGCCTTATCATCGATTCCTCCCACACAGCAGCAGAGAACATGGGCATTGACTACGCGCTCCTGAAGCTGAGCAGATCTCCGGTCCTGCGTCTCTACACATGGAAGCCTGCGGCAGTCACGATCGGCTATTTCCAGACAATGAGGGAGGAAGTGAACATAGGCAAGTGCGATTCGCTCGGGATCGATTATGTGAGGAGGATCACTGGAGGCGGCGCTGTCTTCCATGAGGATGAGCTCACTTACAGCATCTCGATACCTGAGGAGAACCCTGTGATCGCAAAGGACCTCCATAAGAGCTATGAGCAGATATGCGGGGCTGTCATCGCCAGCCTCGCAAAGATGGGTGTCATGGCTGAGTATGTGCCGCTCAATGACATAGTCACAGGAGGGAAGAAGATATCCGGCTGCGCACAGACAAGAAAGGAACACAAGATCCTCCATCATGGGACCATACTGATGGATGTCGATGTCGAGAAGATGTTCTCGATACTCATGATCCCAAACGAAAAGATCAAGGGAAAGATGATCTCCGATGTCAAGCAGCGGGTGACATCACTCAACACAGTGCTCGGGAGGAAGGTCGGCCTCGAGGAGCTGCATTCTGCCTTCGAGAAGGGATTCTCTGACTATTTCAATATCAGCTTCGAAAAGTCACAGCTATCAGATGAAGAAAGAAAGCGCGGGGCGCTTTTGGCCAAGGATCAATTCAGATCAAGCGAGTGGAACATGAGGAGATAGAATGCGCGGCCTGATGATCGCTCCGCATGTCTTCTTCTCCCAGAGAGGCACTCCGTACAGCGCCTTCCTCAAGCTAAAAGCATTGTCTGGATCCGGGCTCAAGCTCGACCTTGCCACATACCCTTTCGGCGATGATGTGAAGATAAAGGGCGTGAGGATATTCCGGTGTGGGAAGCCTCCGTTCATCAACTCAGTCAAGCAGGGACCTTCATTGAAGAAGCTCATCCTCGACATGTTCCTCGCTGGGAAGATCATCTCGCTCATGAGGAAAGAGCGCTATGATTTCCTGTACACGCACGAGGAGATGGGCCTCTTCGGAGCCATGCTAAGGAGATTGACAGGTATAAAGCTTGTTCATGAGATGCATTCCAGCCTTCCTGTCGAGATAGAGGAGAGGAAGTTCTCCAGGCTGAGGCCTGTCGTCTGGCTGTTCACGTGGATCGAGAAGGTGCTTGCAAGGAATTCTGACATCGTGGTCGTCCACTGCCAGAACCTCGTCGACATAGTGAGAAGGATCAATCCTTCGGCTGACCTTGTCCTGATCGAGAACTATTCAGATGTGAGCATAGGCAAGGCAAGCAGGAAGAAGATCGAGGGACTCAGGAAGAGTCTTGGCATCAGGAAGGGGGAAAAGGTTGTCCTGTACACAGGGAGCTTCGCCAATGTGAATAATCTTCCGATGCTCCTTGAGGCAGCTGTCATCGCAAGGAAGAGGCTACCTCAGCTGCGGCTCCTCCTTGTCGGGGGAGAGAAGCATGGCGTCAAGGAACTGAGGGATCTCGCTGGCAGGCTCGGACTTGAAGGGAGCATCATACTTGAGAAGGTGGCGCCTCCTGAGCTTGATGCGTTCTTCTCCTTATCTGATGCGCTTGTCTCTCCGAGGTTCTCAGGGATAAATATCCCTTTCAAGATCTTCTCATATCTTGAGTCAGGCATACCTATTGTGGCTCCAAGATCAGTCCTATACAACTCATTCCTGGATGAGAGCTGCGCTGTGCTGACCGAGCCTACCAGGGAAGGGCTTGCAGAAGGCATGCTGGCGGCAGCCACTGACATCAAGCTCCGGAAGAGGATGACAAGGGGAGCGAAGAAGAGGGCAGGGAGATATTCCTACAAAAATTATATAAGCAATATCAGGAGACTCAAGCAGAAGATAGATGGCTGGAAGTGAAGATTTCAGATGGCAGTTCGCTGCGAGAAACCCTCTAAGGAGATATGAGAGGGAGGTCCTCCTGAAGAGCATACAGGGCAAAAAAGTGCTTGATATCGGAGGAGGAGTCGGACGCCTTGCTGATGAACTCAGGCGAAAGGGACATTCCATCACTGTGCTTGATCATGACAAGGATCTTATAAGGAAAGGAAAGAAGGAATACGAAGGGATCAAGTTCGTGCATGGCAGCGTCTACAGCCTGCCATTCAAGGACAGAAGCTTCGACGAAGTAGTGATGGAGCAGGTGCTCGAGCATCTCGATGATCATAAGAAAGCTGTTTCAGAGTCGCTCAGGGTCCTCAGGAAGGGAGGGACTCTCACGATAACAACTCCGAACAAGCCATTGTACAGGATCTACATCTTCTTCTGCAGGCTTGCTGAGCTCAAGTTCGGCAGTCTGTTCTCCCATGTGGAAGGGCACATTAGCGAGATCGGCCTGGAGGGTGCGAAGAAGCTGGGAGCAGCGAAGATACAGGGACTCAACCCGTTCCTGAGGAAAGCTGCCAGAAAATATCCCGGCCTCGGCATCGATCTATTGATAAGGATAGAGAAGGGAAGATGTGCGGAATAGCTGGCATGTGGGACCTTGGCAGTCCGGCTGACAAGGATCTCCTTAAGAGGATGTCTGATGCGATCACGCACAGAGGTCCTGACGATGAAGGATCCTATACGAACGGAGGTGTGGGCCTTGCAAGCAGGAGGCTTTCGATAATCGACCTCTCGACTGGCAAGCAGCCTATCCACAATGAGGACAGGACTGCATGGATAGTCTTCAACGGCGAGATATACAATTTCGACACCCTTAGGGATAGGCTTGAGAAGAAAGGCCACAGGTTCTACACCAATACGGACACAGAAGCGATCCTGCACCTCTATGAGGAGAAGGGACTAGAGGCAGTGAAGGAGCTCAACGGGATGTTCGCCTTCGCGATCTATGACGAGAAGAAGAGGATGCTTCTCATCGCAAGAGACAGGCTAGGGATAAAGCCGCTCAACTACCTTTTCGATGGCAAGAGGCTCCTGTTCGGATCAGAGATCAAGAGCATCCTGGAAGACAAGACTTTCGACAGGAGAGTAGACAGCCAGGCACTGAATGAATTCATGGCATTCGAGTATGTGCCAAGTCCGCTCACCATGTTCAAGGGCATCAGGAAGCTTCCTTCTGGCCACTTATTGGTCATGAAGGACGGAAAGCTCGAGACGCAGCGATACTGGGATATGAGATTCGATCCCCTGCCGAAGGATGAGAGGTATTTCGAGAAGAGGCTTTCTGCTGTGCTGAAGGAATCTGTCAGGAAGCAGCTTGTATCAGATGTGCCGCTAGGAGCATTCCTATCAGGAGGAGTCGATTCCTCCTCTGTTGTCGCCATGATGGCAGAGCTCAATCCTGAGCCTGTCAAGACATTCACGATCGACTTCGATGAGGAGGGCTATGGGGAAGGGAAACATGCTGAGAGGATCGCTGAATTGCTGGGGACAGACCATCACACTGAGGTCCTCGGCCAGAAGGACATCCTCAGGCTGATAGAGAAGAAGGAGGTCTTCACTGATGAGCCATTCACTGATCCTTCCAGCTTCCCTACATATCTTGTCTCCAAGCTTGCGAGGAAGCATGTCACAGTCTCCCTGTCCGGCGACGGGGGTGACGAGCTTTTCGCGGGGTATGACTGGCACCTTGCCGAGAAACTTTATCCTATCTACAGGGCGATGCCTGCCAAGAACCTGATAGGGCCGCTTGTGGATGCGCTACCTATACAGAAGCAGAAGAAAGGGTTCATCAACAAGATCAAACGATACCGCTTCGGAAGCACGATGCCGGAAGTAGGCCACCTGAGGTGGATGTCTACGCTGACAGAGGAAGACCATGAGGAAGTCTTTGTGCAGAAGATGGATAAGCCTTTCAAAAGAGTCCTTGATCTCGACCATAAGCCTGATGACCTGGTCAACAGGATGAGCTACATCGACATTAAGACCTATCTGCCAGGCAACAATCTGTACAAGGTGGACACCATGTCCATGCTCAACTCACTTGAAGTGAGGGTCCCTCTGCTGGACAATGATATGCTCGACCTTGCGGCCCAGATCCCATCGAATCTCAAGCTGAATGGGATGACGACAAAACATATCCTGAAGAAGACCATGGCAGGCCGGCTCCCGAAGGACATACTGCATAGGAAGAAACAGGGATTCTCGATACCTATGAAGATCTGGATCAACAATGAGCTTAGGCATGTCGTGGATGACAGCCTTAGCGAGAGGAACCTGAGGGAGAAAGGCTTCTTCGACCCTGGCCATGCCAGTAGGATCATAAGTGAGCACAGGGCAGGGAAGAAGGACAACTGGCACAGGATATGGTCGATGGTCTGCTTCAATGAGTGGCATGACAGGTACATCGATGGCTTCGAGGCAGAAAGATGAAGATAGGACTGTATCTTGCTTACACTCTCGGCTCAGCTGGCGGGAACCAACGGATGCTCCTTGAGATAGCTAGCAGGCTGGCAAAGAAAGGGCATGACATCACTGTCATCAGCGGGAAGGATCCCAAGTGCGACATGGCAGGCCAGTATGACCTGGACTACAAGGCCTTCGACTACATACATGGAGACAAGGTGGCGTTCCTGGACAATGCACTGCGGATGATCCAACCGAAGTCAGGAATCCTCAACAATCCCACTGGAAAGATATTCGAGGCTGTGAGCTTCTTCCGGAACGCAAGAAGCTTCATAGCCAAGGAGAAGTTCGATGCGATAATACTCTTCAAGGCGATCGATGCCCTGCTCTTCAAGGAGATCAAGAAGAAGTGCCCGAAGACAAGGCTTTACATCTACATAGGAGGACCATATATCCTGCCGCTCAAGCTTGAGAAGAGATCTGTCGAACATCTGGATGGCGTTATTGGGCTTTCGTATGCAGTGAGCAAGGACACAGAGAGGAAGACAGGGAAGAAATGCATCACCATACACAGCGGAACTGATTTCGAGAAGTTCAGGAAAGATGACAAGTCAAGGAAAGAGTACCGCAGGAAGCTGGGGCTTGGGAACGACTTTGTCCTCATGTCTGTGGCAAGACTTGTCGAATGGAAAGGGATCCATATCGCACTCAAAGCACTGCAAGGGATCAGACAGGCGAGATACATCATCGTAGGCGAGGGGCCGTTTGAAGGAGAGATAGACAGGCTCATAGGGGAACTTGGCTTGAAAAAGAATGTAATAAGGATACCGAAGCATACGCAGGAAGAGCTGCTAGGATTCTACAATGCCTCAGACCTCTTCCTCCAGCCAAGCATAGGGTTCGAGGGGCTCGGCATCACCGTCGTAGAGGCCATGGCTTGCGGGCTTCCTGTGATCGGGTCTGATATCGGCGGGATCCCTGAGATGATAATCGATGGGAAGAACGGACTCCTAGCAAGACCAGGAGATCATCAAGACCTGAGGGACAAGATCGAGTTCTTCATGAAGGATGAACCAAGGCTCAGGAAGTTCAGTACTGAAGCTCTCAGGATCAAGGATTCTGATTTCAACTGGCAGAAGACAGCAGACAGCTTCGAGGGACTGCTCATCTCGGACGGACAAGACGGAAGAGGAAGACAAGCCCGGCAAGAGAGATGACGAAGCCCAGCGAGACTGCATGGGCTGCGAAACCTGTAAGTATCGAGTTCTCCAGATCAAGCCCCATCTGAGAGAAGACTGCTGCCCAGAATCCCTCGCTTGTCCCGAATCCTGCGAACCCCTGTACCGGCAGCGTCGATAGGAATTTCAGGAGTGCGCCTGCGAAGAATATCTTGAAGAGCGAGAACTGGACACCTGTCGCCAGGAAGACAAAGAAGTTGGAGACTGCGGCGAGCCCCCATGTGATGAATGAGATGAACAGGCATATGGCTGTGGTCCTGAATGTGAGCGTCTTCCTGAGATATGCTCCATTGCGATGGAAGGAGCCCAACCATCTCTCAAGGCGGAAAGCAGCGATGAAGCGACCGAGCAGGTGAAGGACCTGCTTTTCGAATAGCATGAACAGCACAAGAGCGGATATCAGGAATGATATCACGATGAATGATATGAAGAGCAGATGCCTCATCACATCTGTGAATCCCTGGATAAAGAACAGGGCATACCCGATTATGAAGTAGAAGGAGATGAAGTCGAATATCCTTGCGACGAGCAGGCTTCCGATATTGTCCATGAGGGAGACTTTCTTAGTCTTGCCGACCATATAGACATAGCTCAGCTCACCTGTCACTGATGGGAGGATGCTTGTGAAGAAATTATGCAGAACTGAGATGTCATGCAGCTCCCTGAAGCCCAGCTTGTGGTGGAGCAGGTACCTGAAGCGCAGCACCCTGAAGACGATGCTAATATAATAGACCAGGAAGGCAAGGAGGATGTAGAAAGGATCCATCCTAAATAGGAAACTTACGATAGCTCCCATATCAACATAGGATAGCAGGAACCACACTGAGATGACAGTGACTGCCACAGCAGACAAGTATTTGATGATCGTCCTCTTGTCCATCTCAGACATCTATGTAGGCCATCTGGATCCTGCCGCCTGTCAGCTCGTACTCCCTGAACATGAGGGGCTTGCCTGCCAGATATTCGCCCAACCTGTCCAGGTCAAAGGTGGCGTTTGTGTGCTCCCTCCTCAAAAGTATGTACTTGATCTCAGGCGGCTGGTCCTGCCCCCTCATGAACATGCCGACCTGCACAGGCTCATAGTTCTCAGCATAGTAATCCCAGATCTCCTCCTGGAATATGTTGAAGTCCCACTGATATATGAAGAGCCATGATGCGTTGAGGACATCCTCCGCATAACTGATAGAGTCGACATCGCGGTAGATCCCTTTAGGACTCTTCGTGTTCGCATGCCACAGGATGCCGAAGGCCTGGTGCTGGGAATGCATGATCCAGTCATCCTCGTCCTTGTGCTCATTGATATACTCTCCAGCGATGTCAAGGCCGAAGAACTGGGTGTCGAACATCCTGTCTATCGATTCCTTGACTCCTCCGTAAGGCATCGTGCCTCCACGGGAGTTGAAGCTGCCGAAGAAAGGGACGAGGGACGGCTTGAACAGGAGGAACACAAGCATGGCGATGACAAGCACCTTCACCGCTGCCTCAGCATTCTTATCTGTCTTACCAAGCATGGATCCTACCATCTTGGCTGCGTTTACTGAGATGATAAGCATGAAGTATGCAGTCAGGATGATGACAAGCGCAGCAAGAGGGTACTGATGGTAGTTGTGGCCTTTGAGGTTCGCGGGGATCATAAGGAAATATGCGACTGAACCTGCAAAGTATCCGAGCATGAACCTGGAGGAAAGGTTCTTGAGCTTGAAGAAGATGACAGCGAAAGCAAGTCCGATGACTGAGAAGACGATACTAAGCAGAGTGAAGTTGTCTGCTGCAAAGTCCTTCATGACCATCCAGAAGGAAGGATCGAACATAGGCTTGGGATCGATTGTCGCGTAGTCGATGGTCCCTGAATATGTACCTAGTTCCCTGAGGATGTAGTCTGTCGAATAGTAGTGCCAGGCGAGTCCCAGGAGCACAATGGCTGCGCAGGCGATATAGGCCTTGTGATCCTTCCTGATGTTCCTGAGCCTTTCGAAGGGATAGGCTATCAGCATAGGGAGGATGATTATCCCATACTCGTATTTCGTTATTATGGACAGGATTATGAATAGCGCTGAGAGGACGAGATCCTGGTTCCTGTAGCGGTTGATCCAGATGAAGTAGAACCAAAGACCAAGCAGCATGAAGAAGAAAGCAGGTGTCATCTGCTGGACATTGTGGCTCTGGAAGACAGAAAGAGGATTTATGGCCATGAGGAAGGCTGCGATCATAGCGATGTCCTTCCTTCCGAACAGCTCCTTCACAAGGAGATACATTATGATGACTGTGCCTGTGCTCATCAGCACACCAGGAAGCCGCGCCGCCCACAGATGGGTGCCAAAAAGCATCATGGTGATGGCCCCGAATATCGAGCTGAAAGGGAAGTAGTCCCCATGCGCACCGCTCGGGTTGTCCTTGAGGTTGATGAAATCTCCTTCAGGGATGAAGAATCCATGCTTGAAGAAACCGTCTTCTGCGAAGTGCCTTGCAGGCGCCAGGTAACGGACCTCTTTCCAGTTGTGATAACCGATGACAGGGTAGTCGATATGATAAAGCCTCAGCATAAGGCCATATCCTGCAAATGCAAGGACAAGCAGCAGAGGCCAGTGCTTCTTAAGAAAAGACAGGATATCGATGGATATCTCTTCCTGCTCAATGTCAGCCTTCTTGCCTACAGGACGGTGAGTTTTTGCCATTGGTCAATGCGAAATCCGGCTTGTTTATAAAATTTTAGAGTGCGATTCCTGATAAATACAATTGTTTATATATGTTATATAATATGTTATTTAGAGTATATGGTTATCAAGCAGCATCGAGGAGTCAGGGATTCTTTCAGCCGCCAGTGGTCATTCTTCAAAGAAGGGGACAGGACGTGGTGCCAGACGCTCTGCGAGAGAGAGAGCATGCTTCTCAAGGAGGCAGATTGCCATGCATCATGGCTCAAGGACAAGAGAGTCCTGGATGCTGGCTGTGGCAACGGTACTGTGTCGCAATGCTTCTGCAGCCTTGGCGCGAAGGTGACAGGCATCGATATAAGCGAGTGCGTGACAGCTAACAGGAAGAGATTCCCGGATGTCAAGTTCCTGCAGGCGGATATCATGGAACTCCCTTTCAAGGATGATTGCTTCGATATGGTATACAGCAAGGGAGTCATCCATCACACATATGACAGCAAGATCGCTTTCGACAGCCTCAGCAGGCTCGTGAAGAGAGGAGGGAGGCTCTATGTGTGGGTGTATTCTCATTCAAAGGGGTTCAAAAGATTCCTCCTCAGATACCTGAAACCAGTGACGAGGAGCATGCCTGCTCCTCTCCAGAGGATAGTCTTCCCTGTGCTTGCTGTCATGAGGATGGCCATAGAAGGGTATAACTACTCAGAAGCCATGGTCAATATCTACGATCTCCTGGCATGCCCATATAGATATGAGCATACAGAGGATGAAGTCATTGGCTGGTTCAGAAAAGCAGGCTTCAAGGACATGAAAGTGACTGAGAGAGCCAAGGTAGGTTTCGGAGTGTGCGGCACCAGATCTGCCAAATAGCAAAAGATAATATATCGACCACCTTTCTCGTCTTTCATGGTCTCGGTCGTGATCGCAGCATGGAACGAGGAGAAGGCCATCGGAAAGGTCCTAAGAGAGCTGAAGAAGGCCGGCTACAAGGATATCATCGTAGTGGATGACGGCAGCTCTGACACTACGCTGGAGGCTGCGGAGAAGGAGGGAGCGACCGTTCTCCGGCATCTGATAAACAGAGGGCAGGGAGCTGCGCTCAAGACAGGCATCGATCACGCTGTGTCGGAGGGAGCAGACATCATCGTGACATATGATGCTGATGGACAGTTTGTCGCATCAGAGATAAAGGATCTGATAAGACCGATAAAGGAAGGGAAGGCAGACATAGTGCTTGGATCGAGATTCCTGGGAAGCACGAAGAACATGCCTCTCTCCAAGCGCCTGATCCTCAAGCTGGGAGTCATCTTCGTATGGATGCTGTACAGGATCAATGTGACTGATTCGCAGAACGGGCTCAGGGCGATGACCAGGGAGGCAGCAAAGAAGATCCTCATCACAAGCGACAGGATGGAACATGCAGGGGAGATACTGCATGAGATAAAAAGGACCAAACTTAAATATATGGAAATACCAGTGACAGTAATATATACCGACTATGCTATCGCGAAGGGGCAGAGCTGGTCAAGAAGCATAAGCCTGGGACTTCGGATGCTACTGAGGAAGATGATAAGATGATCACGATTGTTCAGCTCCTGGCACTCCTGTTCACGCTTTTCGCTGCGAGCAGGGTCATCTTAAGGACACTTGACAGGAAACTCAAACTGTATGAATTCCTGTTCTGGATGTTCATCTGGGCGAGCCTGATGCTGACAGCTTTCTTCCCAGACATAATCACAAGGATGGCGAACCTGGTGGGCATCGGGAGAGGAGTGGATGTAATCATCTACATGAGCATAGGCACGCTGTTCTATATGATGTTTCGACTATACATCAAGCTCGAGGAGACGCAGCAGCAGCTGACGATCGTCGTAAGGGAGCTTGCTTACATCAAGAAAGGCCGGAGCAAGAGATGAGAATACTCATCGCGACAGAGTTCTTCCCCCTTGAAAAGATAACTGGCGGTGTCGAGGCACGAGCCTATTATATCAGAAAGGAACTGCAAAGAAGGCATGATGTATCTGTCTTGACCTCAAGGCAGCCAGGGGCATCTGTACAAAAGGATGTCATCAGGATAGGGCCTGAGTTCCCTTACACAAGCACAGGGCATCTCGTAAAGAGGGTGATGTTCTCCGTCAAGCTCACGCTCAGGATGCCATGGCTCATCAGGAAGATGCGCCCCGATGTCATAGATTGCCAGAGCTTCTTCGCATATCCAGCGGGACTCATGGCGAGGCTTCTTGGAAAAAAAGTATTCTTCACCTACCACGAGGTATGGCTTGGAGGATGGAGCAGGAACACGAAGAGCTGGCTTGGCTTCATCGGAGAGATCATGGAAAGGCTCATCCTGTTCAAGGCAGCTCTCCTCGGCATAAGATTCATATCTGTCTCAGGGTTCACAGCCAGCAAGCTGGAGAGGGCAGGCATCAGGAGGGATCGGATAACAGTTGTGCACAACGGCATAGACCCGAATGAACTCACAGGCACACTGAAGAGGGATGGGCATGTGCTATACGCAGGCAGGCTTGTCGAGCATAAGAGGGTGCAGGACCTGATCGCTGCTGCTGCCAGGCTTCCGGGCCTCAGGGTCGATATCGCAGGAGATGGCCCAGAGAAAACGAAGCTCATGGAGCTTGCTGCACGGCTTGGCGTTGATGACAGAGTAAGGTTCCTCGGATACATAGGGAGGGATGATCTCGTCAGGCGCATGAAGAAAGCGATGATACTGTGCCATCCTGGGACTGTGGAAGGATTCGGAATCACGCTTGTCGAGAGCATGGCATGCGGGACGCCGTATGTGTGCAGCGACATCCCTGTGTTTCTTGAAGTGACTGAGAAAGGCAAAGGCGGGCTTATCTTCAGGAGGATGGACCCAGGGGATCTCGCAAGCAAGATCAGGAGACTCATGTCAGACGAGAAGCTCTACAGAACAAAGAAGGCAGAGGCAAGGGAGCTGTCAAAAAGATATTCATGGGAATCCATCGCACTCAGGGTGGAGGAAGCGTACAGATGAAGATACTCCTTGTCTCTGAATATTTCCCACCGAAGGAATTCGGAGGAGGGGAGATATCTGCTGAACTCCTTGCCAAGTCGCTGCATGATTCTGGCCATGAAGTGACTGTGCTCACTTCAAGGTTCCCTGGCCTTGTCGCGACTGAGAAGAAAGGCTACACTATCCTCAGGAGGACGTACACAGGGGAGGATCCGAAGAGCGTCTGGGGAAATATCAGGAGGCTCAATTACACGCTTTCGCTCAGGAGCGAGCTGCACAAGCTCAAGGGTTTTGATGTCATCCACTGCTTGAACAACACATCCGTCGTAGGATGCGAGAATTATCCTGCTAAGAGACTCGCGACTGTGAACAGCTATGTGAACCTCTGCCCGAAAGCTAACCTGTTCTACAAGGAAAGAGAGCCTTGCACAGGCTGCGCCCCGATGAAATTCATGGACTGCATCATGCATTCAGAATATGTGGGGAAACTCAGGATGCCGTGGTACATTAAACACAATCCTGGGTTCCTGTTGCAGCTGTATGTCAACTATAGGAGGAGGTTCGAATCACTCAGGAAGTACAAGCTCCTGTGTGTCAGCGACTTTGTGCTGGAGTTCGTCAGGAAAAGCGGAATGTCAGGAGAGAAGGTATACAACATCTTTGTCGAACCTAAAGGCAAAAGAGACTCAGGCATCAAGGTCTCCGGCCAGGTCTTCACATACATAGGGACCCTCGACAGGATCAAGGGCATCGATCTATTGATAGAGGGATTCGCGAAAGCTGGTGAAGATGGTAAGACGCTGCTCTTGGTAGGAGATGGACCTGAGAGAAAGATGCTCGAGGAGCAGGTGAGAAGACTGAAGCTGAGGAATGTGAGATTCACCGGCAGGGTCGGATATGACCAGATGCCTGATATCTACAGGAAGAGCGACTGCATATGCCTGACTGCGAAGTGGCCTGAGCCTTTGTCAAGGTCGCTTGTGGAGGCACTCTACTACGGCAAGCCAATCATCGCAACAGATGTAGGTGGGAACAGTGAGTGCATCGATGATGGGAAGAATGGCTGGCTTGTAAGCATTGATGCAGACTCAGTCGCCAGATCTATAAGGGACATCAGACCTGCGATGGGCAAGGTGTCAAAGAAGAAGTTCGAGAGCTTCAGGGATTCTGTGAAAAAGATCGAATGGATGTATCTCAAGACTGATCAAAATCATCAGGGATGACACCGCTGTCTCTGTAGTCTATTGTCGTGTGTCCTCCAGTATGGGTGTAATGTGTACCATCCTCGTCGGTGTATTCTCTATTCAGAGGTATCCTATTCCTCCTAAGGAGCCTGCTGCCAAGATAAAGAAGACCCCCTCCCACAGCAAGTCCTCCTACTATGGCTACGGCTTTCTCCAGGTCTGACATGCCTTCTGCCTGTGCGTATGGGGCAAGCAGCGGTGTTGAGTAGGCTTTCAAGACCATATGATTGAGGGTGTCAGGCAACCTGTACAATTGCGAGTAATCCATAGAGTTGGACTCCATAAAGTATTTTTAAGGCTTTGCCCTTGATAGATTTGTCCCAAAATTTAATATAGTAGTCTTGAGTGAGATTGCTGCATGGATGCGGACCTCCATCGATATGCCGGGAACAGCAACCTCAGATCATTCTTCAAGCACTACCTGTCCTCACCTGGATTCAGGTTCATATGGATATTCAGGAAATGCCAGAAGCACAGGAGGAATCCTTTACTCTTCCCGATCTACAGGCTGCTGCTGGAAAGGTACAGGTTCAAGTAAGGTTTCTAGATCCCTCTCGGCTGCACGAACGGCCGGGGATTCTACCTGCTGCATTTCGGAGGTGTTGTCATACATCCTGAGACTGTGATAGGGGAGAACTGCGATGTGGGGCATGGGGTCACATTAGGGAGGGAATACAGAGGGAAGAGGCAGGGCGCTCCAAACATCGGCAACAGGGTGTGGATCGGTCCAGGAGCAGTGATTGTCGGGAAAGTAAGGATAGGAGACGACTCCCTGATCGCACCGAACTCATTCGTGAACTTTGATGTGCCTGACAACTCTGTGGTCATCGGAAATCCCGGAAAAGTGGTATCGAAGAAGGGTTCTGCAGGATATATCAGGAATGCGATCTGAGATCATCAGAGACCATCGGGATCTCATGGGCTCGCAGGTATGTGTTTGATGCTTGCGGATTCTCAACGATGGCGGTCACATGGTAGCCCAGAAGATGCAGGCAGTGAAGCGCACTTATCGCAAAAGGGACAGGGTGGCCGGATTCCACTGTCCTGACAAGATATCCGTTGTCACCTTCATGTACGTGATCACGATATATGGACATGTCTTCCTGGCACATCGCAAGCACATCTGCAGGAGTGCTGCAAGGTTGTGGTGAGACCTCCCTTTCTCTCAGAAGCTTTGCCATCATAGAGTATGCAGAAGGGATGCCATCTTTCCTTACTACGCCATCTGACACGACTTTCTCTTGATCAGACATGAGATTTCGCATCAAGCTGTCACCATACAGCGGAGTGTCCACTCCTACCATGAAGAAGCTCTCCACACCATAGAGCCGGGCATTGATGGCCTCAGTGTATGTACCATATGTCTTTGTCGAGAGGAGGTCGAAGACAGATACTCCTGCTCTTAGATTGAAGATGTCGTCAAGGCCCCACAGCAGCTTCCGCCAGGCAGTATTGACCTGAGGGGTTAGGGCAGGGACTCTGAGATCATATGTCAGGGAAGGATCATATCCATCACCAAGTACCAGATATGCTATCACACTATTGGCGTGCGTGAATGGACAAAGAACCCTTATCCGTGGATCGGGCCCCAGCATGTCGGAGAGGATCCTGTCTCTCCTGAACATGTCGAATCCATTAGCCAGGAGCGCGTCATTCGCGCCTGCATGGTAGATGACAATATCATCCTCCCCTACTCCAAGCGCCTGCTTCGCATGCAGCCATCTGACATCTGGATCCATGCCAAAGGCCAGGAAACTGTAAGAGGAAGGGACGCTCGGGAAACGCATGCTGAGCTTCTGGATATCCTGCACTATCAGCTCAAGGGTCTCTACCATCGTTTTAACGGCGAGAAGAACTTATATTTAATACCAATCGGCTCACTCTGGAATGGAGGCTTTTTGCCAGAATCTTGTGCTACAAGCGGAACTTTGTTCCCTCGAATGCAGATTCTGGAAGTTTTATTATGTACATTCCAGACAGAGCCTACCAGTCAGTAGATTTTTAAATAGAAAAGCGTTCGACATGAGGATGAGAGCAGTAGTCACTGGAGGGGCTGGCTTCATCGGAAGCCATCTATGCGATCGTCTTATCAAGGAAGGGTATGAAGTCATATGTGTCGACAACCTGGGAAGCGGCACAATGGATAACATCAAGCATCTGCTTGACAACCCCAAGTTCAGGTTCATACATCACAATGTCATCGATCCTCTTGATCTTATAGAGGGAAAGGTCGACTTCATATTCCATATGGCATCAAGGGCAAGCCCTGTGGATTACCAGGAGTTCCCTGTCGAGACAGCGCTTGCCAATTCAGTCGGGACTGACAGGATGGCAAAACTTGCGCTGGAGAAGAATGCGAGGATATTATTCGCATCCACAAGCGAGGCATATGGAGAGCCTAAAGAACATCCGCAGAGGGAATCATACTGGGGGAATGTGAATCCTGTCGGGATCAGGAGCTGCTATGATGAGAGCAAGCGCTTCGGAGAGGCGCTCCTGATGGCATATCACAGGGAGTATGGTGTTGAGGTACGGTTAGTAAGGATCTTCAACACATACGGACCAAGGATGAGGAAGGATGACGGCCGTGTCGTCCCTAATTTCATCGAGCAGTGCCTCAATGGAGAACCGATAACACTCTATGGCGACGGCGGTCAGACAAGGTCATTCTGCTATGTCTCAGACCTTATCGAGGGACTTTTCCTGGCGATCCAATCAGATGAGGTCGGCCCAAAGAACCTGGGGAATCCGAATGAGATCACTGTCAAGGAGCTTGCAGAGACGATCAAAAGGATCACTGGCTCCAAGTCTGATTTCATCTACAAGCCTCTGCCAAAGGATGATCCGACAAGGAGGCAGCCTGACATATCGAAAGCAAGACAGATGATGGACTGGGAGCCGAAAGTCGGGCTTGAGGATGGGCTGAAGAAGACTATCGAATGGTTCAGGGAGCAGCGAGAATAATCCTAAGGACTGATGTATACAGCATAATCTCCTATCTGCTGCCTGTCGAATCCGCTGATGCATCTTTCGAGGGGAGGGATCATATGGAACTCCTTGATCTTATCATAGAATGAGTTAAGTGGCGACAGCAGTCCCCGGAAGGCTCCTGCTTTATCCTTGTATGCGACTAGCGATATCCTGCCGCAGTCCATCTCTCCATCCCATGTCCCTGATTCGTATCTCTCTCCCATCTCGAATTCCTCATATATGGGCGTTCCTCCATTAAGCTGTACAAGCGCAGCTTTTCCTGTCAAGGCAATGTCGCCTTCCCTTTCCCTCACAAGTTCCGCTAGCCTTATGTCAGTCTCCCTTACCTCTGAAATAGGAACCAGAAGCGGATGATTGATCTGTGTCAGGAGAAAGGCCGAGACGATCAGGAGGAACAGGGAATATCTGAGAAAATTCCTCCTGTTCTCTGATCGGCAGTATTGTATGATCATCGCTATCATCGGCTCGAAGAAGTAGTTCATGTCGCTCCCCCTCTTCAGGAGGAAGAATAGCACCAGTGCGAAAGAAGAGAAGAAATATAGCGAGAACAGTGCTTTCGGATCCTGGATGCTCTTCTTCATCGCGACCAGGAACGGATAGAAGAAAATTGACATGAACGCCAGGAGGAAGAAATATTGTACTAGAGATTTCTCCTGGCCTGCAAGATTGAATATCGCCGCATCAAGGAAATTCCCTCCTGAAATATGCTCAGTCAATAGGAGCGCGGCAGCGGATATGCTGGCGAAGGATGAGCCAAGGATGAAGAGCTCTTTGAACCTCCTGTGGAGCAGGAGGAATAGCATCACTACGAGAAATCCAGTGATGGCATTCTGCTTTGTCAGGAAAGCTAGGACGAAGAATGCTGAAGAGACGAGGAGATGCTTCTTCCTGTAGAACATGTATATGCCTGCAAGCGATAACATGATGGCAAGGTAATCCGGGATGGCGACAAAGTACATCATCGCCAGGGGATTTGTCAGGAAGACAAGGCTTACTAGAGTGTCGCCTTTCAGTTTTTTAACTATCCATAACATCATGATGAAGATGGCTGCGCATGATAGTATGCTGATAAGGCGCATAGGGAAGAGCGATACCCAGAAGCCCAGGAAGAATGATGAGATGAGGAAGTACAGAGGCGGATACAGATTGGGGATGAATGGATGCTCTGTCGCCTCTGGATATGGCGTCCCTGCGATGAAACCTCTCGCACGGGCAAGATTGTAGCCTTCATTATATGTCAGGTCATACGGATACACTATATGCGCTATCGTCATGGCTGCGAATACCATGCATTGGACCAGGAGGATGATGGTAAGAAGCTTGCGCATATCCCTTGTATCCTCCAGTAATATTTAAATCTAGGGCAACTTTGTGAGATCGGATGAGGATACGCCCTGACTACTATGACTACCTCCATATGATCCGGAGGAAGGAGGCTGAGATAGTCCTTGAGAAGAGCTATCCAGGGAAGAGCTGCCTGGAGATAGGCGCTGGGGACGGTTTCCTCTCCTCGATACTCAAGCAGAGGTTCAAGAGCGTCACAGCCACAGATGTGGAAAAGAGGAGGTTCTCCTGCAAAGGGGTGAGATTTGTCGAATGCGGGGCAGAGAAGCTCCCATTCCCTGACAATAGCTTCGACTATATCATCAGCTTCCATGTTCTAGAGCACCTGACAGACAGGAGAAGAGCCCTCAGCGAGTTCCTGCGGGTCCTGAAGAAAGGAGGCAGGATGATACATGTGATGCCTTCAAGGACATACAAGATGATGCATTTCGTGTTCTATTACCCGTATCTCGCGAGCGCTCTATTGGATGATGGAGAGAGATCGAGGATCAGGCGCGAGAAGCTTGAGCAGGGGATGGATGATAACGCTAGGAACAGGAGAGGGAACGCTGTCTCGATGATCATCAAGCATGCTCTTCCGATAGTGCATGGTGAATATGACAATCACGTCTCTGAATTCATAGCTTATGGGGAAGACAGATGGAAGCAGATGCTCAGCGATGCTGGATTCAAAGTCAGGACCAGGAAGGTATGCTTCTTCTCAGGTTATGCTTTCGGCCTGGACAGGGCACGAGAATTCCTGGACAAGGCAGGCCTTGCCAGCTCTATCGCCTACTACTGTTCCTGAAGACAAAGAGCGATGTGCCTGTGAAGTTCGTCACTGTCGTCATGCCTGTCACAAGGATGTTCGCGATCACAGGATGGAGGAAGAACATCTCTACCAGGATGCTGAGGGCAATCATGCCAAGCATCAGCGAACTGAGATAGACAGAGAAATATTTGACGATCAACATGATGCCTTTCTTATCTGAGCGGAAGGTGAACTTCCTGTTGAAGAAGAAGGCTACTGTGACTCCCAGGACGTATGTGGATGCAGATGCGACGAGATAGTTCACCCCCAGGAGGAGCATGACAAAGAATATCGCATAGCATATGACTGTGCCGATACCTCCGACTATGACGAACCTTATGAATCTCAGACAAGCTTGATCTTTCGCATAGCGAAGAAACACATCTTTATGAGAAGCCATCCGTGCTTGAACCTCCTTATGTTGGTCGTACCGTATTTTCGCTCCCTGTATCTTATAGGGATCTCGACGATCTTCATGTTCAGTTTCGATGCGCCGAATATCAGGTCGAAGTCGCCGAACGGATCGAAGTTCCCGAAATATGAGCGATTCTTTACTATCTTCTTGTATTCCTCCCTGGCTAGCACCTTTGTGCCGCAGAGAGTGTCGCGGAAACGCTGGCCGAGGAGCCAGGTGAACATCATGCTGAATGCCTTGTTTCCAAGCAGGTTCAGGGTCCTCATGGACTGCTTCTCCAGAGGGTAGACAAGCCTTGAGCCGTTGATGAATTCCCCCTTGTTCCTCGCGATCGCATTGTAGAATTTCGGAAGATCCTCTGGTGGGACTGTGAGGTCCGCGTCAAGGATCATGAGTATGTCGCCTGTGGCCATCGAGAATCCCAGCCGCACTGCGTCCCCCTTGCCTTCACCTTTCTGCACTGCATACCTGATGCCCATCTCCTTGTATCTCTGGGCAACTCTCTTGATCTCATCGAGGGTGTTGTCTTTCGAATGGCCTTCGATGAATATAAGCTCTGTGCGCGTGCCAAGCTGGGGAAGACGCCTGACAGCCTCCTCAATATTGCCTGCCTCATTGCGTGCAGGGATGATCACTGAGACTGAATAGTCGCTCTTATCATCGTGGGTCATCCTTGCCACATAATAGTTTACAAGGCAAAGATGATTGAAGAGAGGCAGGCGAGCCACATACTTGTTCAACAGGTCTGATATGAGCGGGATCCTCTTGGGGAATATTATCGCCTGGTCATCCTTGATGACCTCGAAGCCCTCCATCTCCAGGAGGTTCTCGAAATCCTGCTTTGTAAGCCATGATGAGAAAGGCTGGCGCATCTTGAGCCCAAGACGCTCAGCAAGCCTGATGACTGGCTCCCACAGGAAATTGTAGTAAGTGATCAGGAGTCTTGTCCTTGGTGTGCAGTTCTTCCTTATGTTCGCGAGAACTGCCTGGATGTCGTCGAAATAGCCGATCGTGTCTGAGATGAGGATGTAATCGAACTTCTCATCGAGCCTGAATGTGTGCGCGTCGTCGCATATGAACTTGAGCTTCCTGAATCGCTTCTTTGCCAGGCGCACCATCTCAGGAGAGAAATCGATACCCACACCAAACGACGGCTTGAGGCTTGCGAGCATCTCTCCTGTCCCGCAACCTATCTCAAGGACTCTCGCACCCGGAGGGATCACGAACCGGATGTACTTTCCCAGGAGATCATAGTAATATCTACCTCTGGACAGCCATTTCTTCCTCTGGCTTGCCTGGAGATCGAAATAGTCGATAAGCGAATCCCTATCCATTTCCACACCAAGAAATCGCAGCTATATAAAATGCTTTCATCTCTCCGCCACGATATAGCCTGTGCGCAAAAGAAGCCTGTGGAGCCGCGGTCCTCCGACCTTGACTCTGAAACCATTCGCTGAAAGCTTCTCCATGATCTCACGGAATGTGTGACCATGATCAAGATAATCATGATATTCGAGGATTATGGAACCGATAGGTGAGAGATCCTTGAGTCCCAGAAGGATATCATATTCAGCACCTTCTGCATCGATCTTCAGGAGATCGATGCGCTTAATCCTGTTCTGCTTCATGAAAGAAGGCAATGTCAGAGTTCTGACCTTGTAGCCTTTCCCCTGGCCATCTGAATATAGGGAAGACATCGCATTGTTGGCACCATCAGCATAGAATTCGACAGTGCCTTGCTTGCCAGAGATCGCGCAATCGGAAGCGATGATGTTATCAGCTTTGTTGAGCTTGATGTTCTTCTTGAGCAGCCCGAAAGTCTCCTTGTTCGGCTCGATTGAGTAAACCTTTCCTGCCGTCCTTGAAGCAAGAAGGGAGAATGCTCCGATATGCGCTCCGATGTCTATGACAATCGAACCCTTTGCCAGTCTGGATACAGCCCCAGTATACTCTTTGCTTCCAGCCACCTCCTTCACCGCAAGCAAGTCGTATGAATCCCTCCTGACATTGAAGGACAAGTCTCCTGTCCTGAAGCGAGAGCCTTTGATCCCCCTATAGTAAAGAGGATACCTGATACTCAGGAAGAACCGGGAAAGTGATACAAATGGATTCATATCTTCATCCTCAGCACAGCAAGGTCGAGAAATATCTTGAATGGGTCTGTCAACTTCATCTTGCTGTCACCCTTGTGCTCCCATCTGATCGGAAGCCTGTAGAGGGAGAGCTTCTGCTTCCTGATCTTATAGAGAAGCTCCACATCAAAGATCCACCTGTGGGACTTGAGGTCCTGGAAAAGGATACGGGCGGCCTTGCGGTTGAATCCTTTGAATCCGCAGAGGTGGTCCTTGACTCCTGTATCGAAAAGGAATCTTGAGTAGTTGTTGAAGAGGCACGATGTGATGCTTCGCATGAAGGACCTCCTGACACAGGACCTTGCTGCCTCCCTGTCGCCGACGACCACGTCGAATTCCCTGAGCTTGGCAAGCATCCTGGGGATCTCTTCTGGCGGGATGGAGCCGTCAGCATCGATGAAAAGGATGTATTTGCCTTTTGCTGCAAGCACTCCTTTCCTCACAGCATAGCCCTTTCCCTGGTTCACATCATATGACTCGATGACCTTGCCCTTGCATCTGAAGCCATTCATCAGATGAAGTGTCTTGTCCCTCGAACCATCATTGACAAGGATGAGCTCATAGTCTGCCAGGTTCTTCTCAAGATACGATGTCAGGCGCGGAAGGAAACTGGAGAATCTCTTCTCCTCGTTGTACATAGGAACTATGATCGAATATCTCAAACAGACCCCTCTCTCCCCATGGATATATCTTCTGCTTTTAAGGATTTCTTTTAGAGTACCACTCGATCGTCTTCCTTAGGCCTTCCTCGAAAGGAGTCTCTGCTGTGAAGCCGAACTGCTTTGCCTTTGATACATCAAGGCATCTCCTGGGCTGGCCGTCTGGCTTGTCTTCCTCCCAGACAACCCTCCCCTTGAAATCCATGAGCCTGCATAAGAGCTCAACAAGGTCTTTTATGCTTATCTCCATGCCTGATCCAAGATTGACAGGCTCAGGCTCGTCATATCGCTGTGTGGCGAGGAATATGCCTTCTGCTGCATCCTCGACATACAAAAACTCCCTGGATGGCTTACCTGTGCCCCATACCTCTATCTGGCCCTTGCCGGCCTTCTTAGCTTCATGGATCTTCCTTATGAGAGCAGGTATGACATGAGAGCTTCCTGGATCAAAGTTGTCCCCTGGCCCATAGAGATTGACAGGGAGGAGGAATATCGCATTGAATCCATACTGCTGGCGATATGCCTGGGCCTGGACAAGCATCATCTTCTTCGCTAGGCCGTAGGGAGCGTTCGTCTCCTCTGGATAGCCGCTCCACAAGTCATCTTCCCTGAATGGAACAGGAGTGAATTTCGGGTAGGCGCATATGGTCCCGACAGCTACGAATTTCTGCACTCCAGAGAGGCGCGCCTGCTCCATGAGCTGGGTGCCCATCATTATATTATCATAGAAGAGCTCAGCCGGGTGTTCCTTGTTGTATCCTATGCCTCCGACTTTTGCTGCGAGATGGACGATAGTGTCGCAGGGGAAATCTGCGAGCATCTTCTTTATGTCTTCTGCCTTCCTGAGATCATAGTCAGCGCTCCTTGGGATGAATATGCTCTCTTTCGGAATTCCAGAGGCTATGAACCTCTGCACCACAAAGCTTCCAAGGAAGCCGGCACCACCAGTAATAATGAGTCTCATCTAGTACACCACCATCTTCTTCTTTATCAGCTCGAGATCTGAGATTGCCATCAGCTTGACAAGCTCCTTGAATGCTGTACTCGGCTTCCAGCCAAGCTCCTTCCTGGCCTTTGAAGGGTCTCCCAGGAGGAAGTCGACCTCAGTGGGCCTGTAATAACGGGAGTCTATCTCGATCACAGGCTTGCCATCCCAGTATCCCTTCTCCTCCTTTCCGGTCCCCTTCCATGCGATCCTCATATTCATGCATCGAGCAGCCTCTTCCACGAACTCGCGGACAGTATGCGCTTCTCCTGTGGCTATGACAAAATCATCAGCCGATTGCTGCTGCAGCATCAGCCACATCGCCTCTGCATACTCAGGAGCATAGCCCCAGTCCCTCTTAGCGTCGAGATTGCCGAGATAGAGCCTCTTTGAGTATCCGCACTTGATCTTGGCAAGGCCCATCGTGATCTTCCTTGTCACGAATGTCTGGCCTCTCCTCGGGCTCTCATGGTTGAACAGGATGCCGTTGCAGGCATACATCTTGTACGCTTCCCTGTAGTTCCTGATGATCCAGTATGCATAGAGCTTTGCTACACCATATGGGCTTCTAGGGTAAAAGGGTGTCATCTCAGTCTGGGGGACCTCCTGGACCTTGCCATACAGCTCTGATGTGCTTGCCTGGTAGAGCCGGATCTTGTCAACCTTCTCAAGCAACCGGATGGCTTCAAGGATCCTAAGGACGCCGAGCGCATCGGAGTTGGCTGTATACTCTGCTGTATCGAACGAGACCTGGACATGGGACTGCGCCCCTAGATTATAGATCTCGTCTGGATCGACCTGCTTTATGAGCCTGATTATGTTTGTGGAATCTGTGAGGTCGCCATAATGCAGGAAGAAGTTCTTCGCATCATGGATGTCCTTGTAGATGTGGTTGATCCTCCATGTGTTGAATGTCGAAGATCTCCTGATGACACCATGCACCTGATAGCCCTTCTTCAGCAGAAGCTCTGCGAGATATGAGCCGTCCTGGCCTGTTATGCCTGTGATGAGCGCTTTCTTCATGTCCTGCTGTATATCCTCTGATTCTTATAAAAGTATTGATGCACCGGAAGTATTTTTAACAATGATGATTTCATCCTTTTGATGAGGGGGAAAATCCTGCTTGCAGCATACTTCCTGCTTCTATTGCTTCTTATCGATAATGATCCGAGGAACATGAACAATGACAATAAGTTCCTGATATATGCGAAGAATCTGGCAGAAGGGAATGGCATATCTAACGCTATCATCGACGGTTTTTCTTATCTTCCAAACGTGAGCGAACAACTGCTTCCTTTCATCATGAGCATCGTGTTCCTTGCCACTGGCTACACCTTTTGCTTCCCCAGGGTCATCATCGCCCTTTTCTCCACAGGTGCCATCTATCTAGCATATAGGCTTTACTGCAAGCATGCGCCAAAGCATGCTATGCTGCTCACGCTATTTACTGCAGCGAATTTCACAATAATATTCCAGTCGACTGTGGTAGAGCCAGAGATACCTTATCTATTCTTCTCTATGGCCGCTATCTACTATGCTGACAAAGCAAAGAGAGGCATGCCTATCGCCGTCCTTGCATTCCTTACTGTGATGAGCTACCTGTTCAGGGCGCCGGGTATCGCCTTGATCCCTGCTTTGGCACTGACGATCACGGACTTCAAGTTCTGGCCTATCAAAGCCAGGAGGATAATGCCTGCTGTGATATTCCTTGCTTTGACTGTGCTTCCGTTCATCGCAGGGATACTGCTGGTCATGAATTCTGAGGCTGTCCTTCCCAATGGGATGGAGAACTATCTTCTGCTTATCGACATGGAGTTCTTCTCAAATCAGAGCGGAAGCCTCTTAGCCCTTTTGATCAAACCTGCAATAAATGCGCTCGGTTACATCTATCTGCTCCCTTCCCTCTTCGCCAACAGCCTGCTGACTGTGGAACTTTCTGATGCTGTGCACTATAATGTCCTGCCTACACTTGACGGAAGCAGCGATAGTCTCGGGCTGCCTGGCTCAACTGTCGTCAAGCTTGCGATGTACATAGGTCTCGGTGCTATACTATGTGCTGCTGTGCTTGCTGGATGGGCATACAGCTTCTTTCGGAGGCGGACTGCGCTCGAATGGTATTTTCTCTTCTATGGGGGGATACTTCTCCTGTACCATTACAGGATACTTCGGTTCATAGTCCCCCTACTCCCACTGATGATCCTGTACGCATACAGGGCTGTGATGCTCCTTGCTGAGAGGTTCGAAGACCTGCCAATAAAGAAAGCTGCGCTAGCGCTGGCATGCATCCTTGTTATTACGAATATCGGCCAGATCGCCTGGCACGCTGTCGCCATCAGGACCGACTCAGACTATGACCCGAACATGAAGGACGCAATCGATATGGGAATGTGGGCTTCGCAGAACATCCCTGGAAGCAGGATCATGACCAGATGGGGAAGGTTCGGGTATGATCTTGAGGGACTTAGAGAGCTTCCTTACCCGCATAATCTGCAACCAGAGGAAGTGTACAGGAAGGCAAGGGAAAATGATGTGCGGTATGTTCTCCAGGATTCCCTCCCTGATATGGAGGGAGCTTATATGTGGAACGAACAGGCTGGACCTGAGCCTTTCATCGATGCCTATAAGGACAGACTCATACCGATCCATGCGATCGGCAATACGACCCTGTATGAGATAACATTCCAATAGATTTATTATATTCGCCGCTAACCCGAGGCATAAAGTGAAAGACAACAAGGTCTCAGCAGTCGTCACGACCTACAACACGAGCAAATTCGTCGAGAGATTCTACAATTCCATCAAGAACCAGGTAGACGAGATAGTCTTTGTCGACGATGTCTCCAAGGACAATACGAGGAAGATAATCGAGAAGCTGGCGAAGAAGGACAAAAAAATCGTGCTTGTATACCATGAGAAGAACCAGGGGATCTCGCATGCGAGGAACAATGGCATCAAGAAGGCTAAGCATGAGTTCGTGCTTGTGGTCGATGCAGACTTTGAGTTGGAGAAGGATTGGGTGAATCTTGCGAAGGAGACGATAAAGCTTGACGAGAAGATCGGTGCTGTCTCCGGATATAGCTTGTGCCCGCTTGATTCTGATGCGCAGAAGTTCATGTACGTCCTCAGGTCCAGGGAGGACGAGATCTTCCCTGTGTATGTCACGCAATCATTCATGCTCCGAGCTTCTGTCATAAAGAAGCACATGTTCGACCCCAGGAACATAATGGGAGAGGATATCGAGCTGTGCAGGCGGCTCAAGAATGAAGGATTGTATTTTGTCAGGATACCAAAAATATCCAACCATCTGGGGGACCCTGACAAGTTCACAAGAGTGCTTGCGAGGCAGAAGAAGTATGGCTTCCTCTCGTTCCTAGAGAACAGAAATAGGATATCGCTCGTCGGCTGGCTGTTCTCGCTTGTGATGGTGACGCCGCTGAATCTTTTCGCAGGGATGCTCTATTTCGAACACCTGGGAAAGCAAGACAATCCCGCGATAAACAGGATCAAGGAGGACAAAAGGTTCCTCCTGAAGTTCCCTGTCTATCTGTATCTCTTCCTTGCGACCTATTACTTCTGGAAGTTCCTCTCGCCGATCAAATGGGTCGAGTTCAAGGCGAAGGGACGGATATAGATTTGACTATGAGTAAGGGAAAATGCATTCAGCGTATGCAAGATCAATCTTTCCCTGATTCTGTCCAACCAGCGTATGGAGTCTCTCCACCCATCCAGGGCACCTGCCCCTGACCTTATCTATAGTGAAGACATTATTTGCAGATTTTCCTACCTTTACTCCATTATACAATAAGACAGGACCTACATAGATATCTGGAGGACTACCGGACAATCCAGATAACAACTGATGCACTCTCTGTGCCTTTGAGATCCCTGAATTGCCATATGATGCGAGATAATCCCCACCAAATATGTGGAGATCTATAGGACCCATCAGATCCCTGATCGGATCAACCAGATAGAAAAGATTCGATCCGGCTGGTTCTGATATGCCGACCCTGAATTCCTTGGTCTCACAATCAGGATTATTGCATACTGATCTGAGGACTGCGTAATTCTCCTCGAACCTTGGTGGTCTTGTGGATGAGTGATTGCATGCACATATAGGAGAAAGTAGAGACCTAGTGGTCTGGGTGCCAGGAATAATGGTGCGCTTAAGAAGCACTCTCCCCTCATGTGTCGTGAACAGGTGGGTGATCATATCCTGATAGTCCTGGGAACTTGTGATTCCGCTGTAGTGCCCTATATTGATCCTGTCCGGACTGACACCAAAATATCTTGCTATATCGTCTGATGCATGCCTCACTTCATCAGATGTATGGTCTTTCATCAATCCATGACATCCTGTAGGGTCCTTCGAACCCATGAATGACACAAAATCTATCCCTCTGAGAAAATCAAAATCCAGATCCATGATACATACATCGAGAGTCGCTTGAGGATTGTTGGATAGAGCATAGATTCCATTGAACAGCGTCAAGGCTGTGCCAAGATGGATCTGGCCAGATGGCTTAATGCCAAGGCTTATCCTATCGTAAGCTGCTAGCATTGAAAGGTCTGGTCCATGAATCATCCTATCTTGTGAGAACAAACTATATATCAGTTTTTCTATGCATTGACTTTCATGCCCCAGGCTTCTCCCCGTAACCCTTATTAACCACCCATCCTTCTGAAGCCGAGATGTACATACCTAAGCGATATGGTGAGAGCAAGATCGAGAAATGCCCTTTCTGCGGGCTTTCTGCATGGCAGAGGAACAGCCAGGGTGTGCCTGTGTGCAAGGCGCATGCAGGCAGGAAGCTTGAAGACATGAAATGCGCATGCGGCGAGACACTTGAGCTGAGGACAGGCAAGTGGGGTCCGTTCTTCACATGCATCAGCTGCGGGATCGTGAACATGAGGAAGGCTCTTGAGGTCAATGATGTACGTGACAAATCCTCTGGCGGCATATCGAAAGAGCAGGCCAGAAGAGAAGAGATCGTCAGGCCGGATGACCCCAGGTATTTCTGAAAAGTTTATATATCCTGCCAGACAGAGGATTCCAGATGATAGTAGACCATATCTCCAATTCTCAAAAGTATCTGATGCTCCATCCTCTTTTCGAAGAGGCATTCTCGCTACTGGAGGAGAGGAAGGTGACCAAGGAGAGAACTGACCTGTACACAATCGGAGCAAGGAAAGGAAACAGCAAGGAGGAGAAAAAACTTGAGGTCCATAGCAAGTTCATGGATATCCACCTCACTGTGAAAGGAACAGAGATGATAGGACTGAGATCCGGCTGCCTGCATGGCAATGGCTACAATACAGCCGATGATTATGAGCTGTTCGATGATAAGGCTGAGTCGATGCTTGTCCTGCATGAAGGATACTTCGCAGTATTCTACCCAGGAGAAGCGCATGCTCCTTTCTCTGGAGAGGCCGAAGCGGAGAAGATAATCGCGAAGGTGAGAGCATGAAGAGCAAGAGATGGCTTGAGGCCCAGAAGGCAGAGAAAGAGCACAGGGACAGGATGAGCTACTCTGAAGAGCAGATAGAAGCAGTCAAAGAGAGGTGGAACTATGTTCTC
Source organism: uncultured Methanosarcinales archaeon (assembly GCA_964441565.1). Lineage (GTDB taxonomy): Archaea > Nanobdellota > Nanobdellia > Woesearchaeales > GW2011-AR15 > CAYTWW01. The sequence continues at coordinate 164,937 of CAYTWW010000001.1, forward strand.
AGCAATCTTCCGGAGGAGATCAAGTTCGATGGAAGGATCCTTGATGTAGGCTCTGCTGGATCATCTGTGTTCCTCGTCATCAATTCCGGGAAGAGGTATGTCGTCGATCCTACCCTGGACTATATCTTCAGGCTGAATCCCGACCTGAAGAAGAGGAGGGAATACAAGGGGGTGAAGTTCTTCTCGCAGACTCTTGAGGACTTCAATGAGGATAAGTTCAATGTGATCTTCATCCTCAATGTCATCGATCATGTGGACAAGATAGAGGAGTTCATGGAAAAGGCAGACTCGCTTCTTGCGAAAGGGGGATACATGGTCCTCTGGGTGGACTTGTTCAGGAGCAGGTTCCTCCGGAATATGGCGCAGTTCTGCGACTGCGACCTCAACCATCCTCATCACCTCATGAAAGAGGATGTCGATGATTTATGCAAAGGACTGACGCCTCTGAGGTTCATGGAAGTCAAGATGGTCCGAAAGAAGAAAGCTGCTCCTGCAAAGAAAGAACCATTACTCAAGATACTAGGCAGGTATATCAAAGGCATGCAGTTACGCAGGCTTGCTGGAGCGATCCTCATGACGCTCATCATCATGGTCGTCAAGGAGAAGGATAATCGATATACCGGGATCTTCGTCTATAAGAAGCCTTGATTCGGTCGCGTTGTGCTGGATAACTTTATTAAATTCATCTGTTTCATAAGGAGAGATGTGCGGCATCTGCGGATTCAATTGGGAGGACAAGGCTCTTATCAGGAAGTGCGCTGAGACGATCAGGCACAGAGGGCCGGATGCTGACGGATTCTATACATCACAGGGGATCTCTTTCGGCCAGAGGAGACTCGCTGTCATAGACACGACAGTCAAGGGCAACCAGCCGATGTCGAATGAGGAGGGAGACCTCTGGATAAACTACAATGGCGAGACATACAACTATGCTGAGCTAAAGGCGGCGCTGAAGAATAAGCATTCTTTCGTATCGCAAACCGACACTGAGGTCATACTGCATCTCTACGAGGAGCAGGGACCTGAGATGCTCAACCTCCTGAACGGCATGTTCGCGATAGCGATCTGGGATGACAGGAAGAAGGAGCTGTTCATCGCAAGGGACAGGTTCGGGATCAAGCCGCTATACTACTATTGGGATGGAAAAAGGTTCATCTTCGCAAGCGAGATAAAGTCTATACTTGTAGCAGGTGTAAGAAGAGAGGTGAACAGGGATGCGCTCAACAACTACCTGACATACAAATTCTCCCCAGGTCCTAAGACACTTTTCAAAGGGATAAGCAAGCTGCAGCCTGGGCACTATCTCAAGCTAAGGGGGGAAGAGCTTGAGATCAGGAAGTGGTATGATCTTGATTATACTCCGCTGCCTGAATCAAAGTCCTATTTTGTCGAGCATATCAGGAGGGTCCTTGACGATTCTGTCCGGAGGACGCTTATTGCTGATGTTCCTCTCGGGGCTTTCCTATCCGGTGGCATCGATTCCAGCGCTGTCGTGGCGACGATGGCAAGGCTGTCAAAGAGGCCTGTCAAGACATTCTCTGTGGGCTTCACTGAGAAGGGATATGATGAGCTGGAGCATGCGAAGAAGGTCGCGGAAGCATTCGGCACAGACCATCATGAGATCGTTATGGAGTATGGAGACATCGAGAAGCTGCTACCTCGGATCACATGGCATCTTGACGAGCCGTTCGGGGATTTCGCTAGCATACCCACGCACATGGTCAGTGAATTCACTCGGAAAAAGGTGACAGTGGCACTCTCCGGAGACGGGGGAGATGAATCGTTTGTTGGTTACAGGCAGAGCCTTGTGCAGCATTATGGAAGGAGCTTTGGGAAGATACCTGCATTCGCAAGGAGAGCTGCGCTTAGCCTGGGAGGGATGACCTTTCGGAGATCCAGCCATCAGATGAAGGCTCTCAAGAACCTATCGATCAAGAGTGATGCTGAGCGAAGCCTGTCATGGAACAGGTTCATGGACGATGAGTTCAAGAGAGAGGTTGTCTCAGGAGAGCAGGAAAAGCATATCGGGTCAGAGAGGGAGATGCTTGATCCGTATAATCCTTCTGTGAAGGGATATCCAGAGCTTCACAAGAACCTCTATACTGAGTTCAAGACATGGCTCCCTGACGACAGCCTCTTCAAGGTTGACAAGATGACGATGATGAATTCCCTGGAGGCAAGGGTGCCGCTCCTCGACCATGAGCTGGTGGAGCTTGCTGCTTCTGTGCCATACAGCTACAAGATGCAGGGCATGGAGACAAAGCATCTGCTGAAGCTCGCAGTCAAGGACAGGCTTCCTCCTGAAGTCCTCCACAGGAGGAAGCATGGATTCAATGTGCCGACAGCTGAGTGGTACAGGGGAGAACTCAAGGACTACCTCAAGCAGACTGTGCTTGATGAGTCGCTGAAGCCTTATCTTGACATGAGAAAGACAGAGAAGCTATTGGACAAGCATATATCAGGCAGGGAGAACTATCATTTCCAGCTCAACACCCTGCTGTCATTCGGGCTGTGGCATAAGGTGTTCATAGAGGACTGGAGAACGATATGAGAGAACGCGAATCCTACAAGATCGAATCCAGCAGGAGATACCCTGGATTCCTCAGACCGAAGAAAGGAACCATGCTTATCGCTGGCTGCGGCGATGGTCCGCAGATCGCTGTATTCTCCCCTCTTGTGAAAAAGATCGTAGCTGTCGATATCGATGATGAGCGCATCATGCTGGCAAAGGAACTTGTGAAGGTAAAAGGCATCAGGAACTGCGAGATAAAGAGATTGTCTGTGTATGAGCTTGAGAAGCTGGGAAGGAAGTTCGACAGCATCGTGGCGATAGACATAATCGAGCATGTGGATGATCCGAGAAAGGCTCTCAGGAGCATGAAAAAAGTCCTTGCACCCGGGGGGAAGCTCTTGATAACATTCCCCAACACTTTCGAATTGTATTATTCAGCTGGCATGTGGCTCAACAGGAACATCCTCAGGATGAAGGAGAAGAAGGGAAAGCATTACGACTATCATCAGACAAAGCTTCCTCCCTGGAAATGGCTCAAGATGTTTCGCGATGCAGGTTTCAGTATCAGGAGGTATGATGCGACGACAATGGCACCTCCTGTCGACTGGTTCGGTGTGAAGCCGTACTGGTTCACAAATGATCTGCTCAATGTGATCGATGGCGCTATCTGCAAGGTTCCTCTCCTGAAGCTGCTGGGGCTCAGCATCATGGTGGTGCTGGATGGATAGGATCAGGGAAGCCAAGCTCAGGATCTACAATATCGGAGACATCAGGATCTCTGGCAGGAAGCTCGACGAGATATTCGACTATGATGGTGTCTCTGTCCTTTGGATGGTCAAGGAGAAGATCCTGCATGACGGCTTCAAGCTTCCCTACTGGAACATAAACAGGAACCTTGAGAGATGGTCATCAGGAGAGAGTTATGGTGGATTAGAGCGATTGAAGAAGATAGCCTACCTTAGGGCTGCAAGGATAGCTATCCAGCAAGCCATGGCAAGAAGGAAGGGAAGAGATATCAAGGTACTAAAAGCAGATGTGCTTCTTTTCACGTACACAAACCAGATCAGGACTGTTGATGGAAAGGCTGAGGTTTTCAGGCTCGAGGGATTGAGGAAAGGCATAAGTAACAACCTGGTCTGCTCGATACTTCCTGTGACAATGAAGGAGAATGTCAGGGGAGAAGGAGTCATTGCTGCTGAGGATTACATGACAGAGGAGATGAGAACTCAGGCCATGGCGGATGCTAAGAAGTATTCAAGGCTGTGGAAGAAGCATAAGGTTTGGGAACTGATCCCTGCGCATGAATACCTCAGGTATGAATGGGATTTCCTGATGTCAGAAGAATGGCTGTCCTTTGTGTTCCTCCATGTCAGGCTATTCAAGAAGATACTGCTTGAATCAGGAGCAGAGGTCTCAGTGGGGACGATCGGGCTTCTTGATGAGGCGATGCACGCAGCCTCCTTCATAACCGGGAGGAAGTCTGTGATGCTGCAGCATGGGCTTCTTGACCCTGTGATGTATGAGGAGATGCTTGAGAGCGAGCACTTCTTCGCATTCGGGAATAAGCAAGCAGAGATGGTAGCAGAAATGCAGCACAACAAGAATGTGCATGTGACAGGGACAGGAATATTCTGCGACAGAAAACCTGAGAAGGCTGATGGGCACGGCAAGTATGCGCTGCTCCTGACACAGCCGCTAGTCGAGGATAATGCTGTATCGAAGGAAAGATATTTCCAGTATATCAGGAAGATCATAGGACGATTGCGTGATGACGGTTTTGAGGCAAGGATCAAGATGCATCCTTCCGAAGGGAAACTAGATGACTACAGAAAACTCGGAGTGGAGGTGCATCATGCAGGCGCGACGATGAAGAACACTGAGAGCCTCCAGGATCTGATCAGGGATTCCTGCATCTGCCTCTCCTTCGGATCGACCGCGATGTTCGATGCCATCCTGCTGGGAAAAGCTACGATCCTCATCGAGATCCCTGAATATTCCTCCAGGATATTCGAGATAGAGAACATGGACATACCCAAGATGAAGATAGATGAGATCAGCTTCAAGGACCTAAGAGGGACTGCTGCCAGGGAGAAGGCTGCAAAGGTTGCGCAAGGCAGCCTCAGGGATTTCCTGCATGAGCCTGGGAAAGGCACCCAAAACATTATAAAAAAGATAAACGAACTAATGAAAGGATGATAATCTCGATAATCCCGGCGAGAGGAGGCTCGAAGAGGCTTCCAAGGAAGAACATCCTCCCTCTCTGCGGAAAGCCTATGATCGCATATACGATCGAGGCCAGCCGATCCTCAAGGCTGGTCGACAGGACTATTGTGACTACTGATGATCCTGAGATAAGGAAGGTGGCGCTTGAATATGGGGCTGAAGTCATCGAAAGGCCTCCTGAGCTTGCCACAGACACAGCGACCAGCGCCGATGTGGTGAGGCATGCTGTCATGGAGGTCGAGAAGGAGGGAGAAAGAGCTGATATTGTCGTGCTGCTGCAGCCGACGTCGCCTATCAGGAAGGAGGGGAGGATAGATGAGGCGATCGGGATATTCAGGGAGAGCGGGGCAGACACAGTGCTTTCTGTGACAAGAAGGCACATCGGAGCCCAATGGATACTTGAGAGGAAAGGGAGATGGTTGAACTTCCTGTCTGAGAATGATCTCTCTGTCACAAGGACACAGGATGAGAAAGAGACCTTTGAGATCAATGGTTCGATCTATGTATATTCAAGGGAAGTCGCTGCCAGTCATGGAAGATATATGATCGGAAAAAAAATCGCGCCACTGGTATTGACCAGGGCAGAGTCAGTCGATATCGATACAAATGAAGACCTGGAGATCGCAGAATGCCTTTTGAGATCAGGATAGGCAGTAAGATCATATCTGAGGATAAGCAGCCATTCATCATAGCTGAGGCTGGAGTGAACCATAATCAGGACATGTCGATCGCCAGAAAGCTTGTCGACAAGGCTCTTGAGATCGGAGCTGACTGCATCAAGTTCCAGCTGTTCAAGCCAGAGCTGCTTGTGACATCAAGGACAGAGCAGGCTGATTATTCGAAGAGGAACACAGGATCTGATGAATCGTACATCAAGCTGCTCAAAAAGCTTGAGCTCGGGGAGGAAGAGCACAAGCTTCTCAAGGGATATTGCGATGAGAAGGGAATAATATTCATGTCGACAGCGCATTGCGGCGAATGGAGCATCGATGCCCTTGACAGGATCGGAGTCCCTGCCCATAAGATAGCATCTGGTGATCTGGGAAACCTGCCTGCGCTTGAGTATGCTGCAAGGAAGGGCAAACCAATCATCCTATCTACAGGGATGGCTGATCTTTCCGAAGTCAGGGAAGCCTCGCAGATCATATTGAAGCATAACAGGCAGCTCATCCTCCTCCAATGCACGACCAACTATCCAGCTCCGAAAGACAAAGTGAACCTACGGGCGATGGAGACAATAAGGCAGGAGACAGGCTGCCTGACAGGATTCTCAGACCATACAGAAGGGATTGAAGCTGCGATCATTGCTGCCTGTCTTGGTGCTGTTGTGATAGAAAAACACTTCACGCTCGACAGGAACATGCCTGGGCCTGATCAGGCTGCGTCGACCGAACCTCCGGAATTCATGAGGCTTATCGAATACATCGGCTTTGTCCACAGATCTGGGATCAAGGACCCATATGAAGCATTCAGGAGGATCAACATCGAGTACGATGATAATCTTGATGAGAAGAGGATAGAGACTATCCTCGGTTCAAAGGAGAAGAAGCCATATGAGGAAGAGATCGAGATCGCTCGGATCGCAAGGAAAAGCATAATATCAGCAAGAAAGATACCAAAAGGCAAGACCATTGGGAGCGAAGATGTCATCATAAAGAGACCTGGCACAGGGATGCATCCTAGGGAACTTCCGAATATCGTCGGAAGAAAAGCTGCTGCAGATATTGAGGCTGATGAACTCATCACGACAGAGATGCTGGAATGAGAAAGATATGCGTCGTAACTGGAACAAGGGCTGAATACAGCCTCCTCAAGAGGACCATGCTCAAGATCAAGGGAGATCTGAGGCTTCAGGTGGTGGCAACAGGCATGCACCTGATGGAGGAGCTTGGGAGCACATACAGGATAATCGAGCAGGATGGTTTTTGTATCGATGCCAAAGTCCACATGGAAGACACCAGCATGGCTGGATCGATCGCAAAGGGGATCACTGGCCTGAGCGCTGCATTCAGAGACCTGAATCCTGACATTGTCCTGATCCTCGGAGACAGGATCGAGCCTCTTGCTGCAGCCATAGCCGCAGCTTATCAAAGGAGAGTCATCGCACACATACATGGCGGTGATGTGTCAGGAGGTCTTGATGAGTATAACAGGCATGCGATAACAAAATTCTCACATATCCACATGGCTGTCTCAAAGAGAAGCATGGAAAGGATAATCAGGCTCGGTGAACGCAGAGAGCATGTGTTCAATGTCGGATCACCTGGACTTGAGAATACCCTCTTAGAGGCACCTTCAGATGAATTCAGGCATAAGCTGGGTATAGGGGAAGGAGAATACATCCTGCTTGTGCAGCACCCTGTCACGACACAGGCTGCTGATGCAGGAAGGCAGTTCCAGGAGTCTCTTGCCGCTGCGAGGGGTTCAGGGAAGAGGATTGTTGTGATCTATCCGAACTCTGATGAGGGCAGCAGCCAGATACTGCGCATAATCGAGGAAGCCCAGAAAAGGAAAGAGGTGATAGCATTCAAGAACCTGGAGGTCAGGGAATATCTGACGCTGATGAGGAATGCAGCATGCCTCCTGGGCAATTCAAGTTCCGGGATACTAGAGGCACCTTCATACAGGTTGCCTGTTGTCAATGTCGGCAACAGGCAGGATGGGAGGGAAAAAGCCATCAATGTGATCGATGCGGGCTATGGCAGGCAGGAGATCTCAGATGCCATCATGAAGGCGACAAGCAGGAGCTTCAGGGAATCCCTCAAGAAAATGAAGAATCCATATGGCGATGGAAAAGCATCTGACCGGATCGTGGAGATACTGTCGGGAATAGAAACAAAAGGAATGATCGAGAAGAGGATCACCTACTAGAATGAAAATAATCCTACTGACCAAGACGACTGAAGTGTGCGAACGAGTCATCTCCTGCCTGAAGAAGCCCTATCCTGACGCACAGGTGCTCAAAGGCGAAAGAGGGGACCCATTCCCGGGGATAAGCGATGAATATGACTACATGATATCTTTCCTATCTCCTTGGATCATACCTGCAGATGCGCTTTCAAGGGCGAAGACTGCTATCAACTTCCACCCTGCACCTCCTGAGTATCCTGGAACAGGATGCTACAATTTCGCCATCTATGAAAGAGCAGGAGAATATGGAGCCACATGCCACCACATGCTAGCGAAGGTTGACACTGGATCCATCGTCAAGGTCAGGAGATTCCCCATGGGCGATGAGACTGTCCAGAGCCTCAAGGAGAAGACCATGCAGGCAATGGAGATGATGTTCTATGATATCCTGGAGATCATACGGAATCGGGAGGAGCTGCCAGTATCATCTGAGACCTGGAAGAGGAAGCCTTTCACCAGGAAAGACCTGCAGGCATTATGCAGGATGAGCTGCGATATGCCGGCTGAAGAGATAGAGAGGCGTGTCGCCGCGACCTACTTCCCGGGCGCTATGGACAGCCCATATATCGAAGTAAAAGGGATGAAATTCCTCTATCGACCATAGACTGTGTGCCTTTGCTTCCATCCGTCGGCAGTCTTCTTCCATAGATGCGGACTCCTGAACCTGTCCGCTGTCTCGAAGAATTCCTTCTCAGACATATCCATGTATTCTAGGAACTCCTGGAAGTATCTCTTGGGGAACTCTGTGTCATATTTCCTGACAAGGGCTATCCCCTCTTCTCTTGTTATCTTATGGTTCCTGATCTCCTGGCTTGCGTCATAGGTCGCCCTTCCGATGCCGAATTTTATCAGGGTCGTCCAGTAGTGGAATGGATCTGTCTTGTCATCAATGCTGTTGTATTTCGAGTAGGTGCCTTCTGTCCTCTGGTCATTTGTCTCAAAGCCTGTCTTCTCTACTGCAAAATAGAAGGCTTCCTGTGGATCCCATCTCTCATAGAATCCTGTATAATGAACCTCGACACCGACTTTCCTGAGCATATCAGGATTGACTGGCAGGTAGGGGATCAGGTCAGCCATTGAGAGGCCATGCTTCTCAATGAGATCTTTCACCTGCACACCACCAAGGAACATGTTCTCATAGCCTTTATCTGCATGGAATTTCGCATCACGATACATGGTCTCATTGTCCTTTGCGGGATTGCCATATTCTGCCTCATTCTCACCATAGAAAACAAGGGGAACATCATAGAGTATCGCGTACCTTGCGCCGATATTCTTCTGGCCAAGTATGAAAGGCTGGAAGGGATGGAGCAGAGTCTTGTAAGAAAGCCTTGTCAGGAGCCTGTGTACCTTGCCGTTCGGCGTGAAGAGGACATTGTCAAATCCCCCTACATGGATCCATCTGTCGAAGTTCCTCCTACCGTAGTCAGTATAGATGTGTGGTGCCCATGTGACTGTGAGCGGGTGCATGCCATATTTGTACTTCAGAAGCCATGATGCCTTTACACTGTCCTTGCCGCCGCTCCCTGGGACTATGCAGTCATACCTGCCATCTGTCCTGCGATGCTTGTCGCAGATCTCACGGAGCATATCTTCCCGCTCCTCCCAGTCGATGATGCTGTCCTTCTGCTCTGCGAACCTGCAGGCCATGCAGATGCCTTGATCATCGAACTCTATGACTTTCTTCTTCTCGCTTATCGTGTTCCTGAATTCTATTGTGGAAGCAGGCCTCTGGTTCGAGATCACGCATCTCTTGCAGAACTTCACTTCCCTGGGAAGACCATAGAGCACTGTCAGATCTGAATCATTTTCCTTTGCATATTCATCTTCTGTCATACACTTACCTCAAATATTTTAAATGCGGTACTCGGGCTATTTATGTATTATGCCCCTCGTTTGTAAGCGCATTTTCGAACCTCAAACAGCCATTCATCCTCATTTTGTCTTTCTGCCTGTTTGAGATAATTATATAGCATCATAAGACCCTGCTGCCCGCTCTTCTCAGGGTGGAACTGGGTCGCGAACAACCTGCCTTGCTGTATGATTGTGCAGAATGATTCCCCCCCGTAGCTTGTATCTGCTAGTCCATAAGGCCCGGGTTCGACGCAATATGAATGCACGAAATAGGCTTGTGGATCTGACACTCCTTCAAGGATAGTACCTTGGACTTGCCTCATCGGGACAAGGCTGTTCCAGCCCATATGGGGGATCCTCGAACCATCAGTTGTTATCATCTTCCTGACATGGCCAGGGACGACCCCCAGTCCCTCGTGGAAGCCGAATTCCTCGCTTGATGCGAGCAGGAGCTGCATGCCGAGGCAGATGCCGATGAATGGTTTGTCCTGCGAGATGTGAGCAAGGATCGGAGCGATGAGTCTGCGGTCGCTTAGCTGCTGCATCCCATATCCGAATGCGCCATCACCCGGGAGGACAAGGTAGCTGGCTTTCTCTATCCCTGTAGGATTGTCTGCTATTGTGACTTCGCAGCCTAGAGTCCTGAATGCTGTGATGACGCTCTTCAGATTCCCTGCTCCATAATCTATTATCGTGACATCCCTATGGATGCCAGGCACAGCGCATGCATGATGGACAGGTCGTACGAATCCTACCTTGCTTACTTCCTGCTTGATCTCCTCTATCGTAGCTTTCCTGTAATGCAGCATAGATGCAGATGAGATCGCATCGCAGCCTGACAATGAGATGCAGTCTGAGAAATGCGAGAGTCTGCCACCCCCTCCGCTCGCGATGACAGGGATGTCGACTGCATCGACAATCTTCCTGATGAGCTCTGTGTCGAATCCTCTCCCTTCTCCTTCCTTGTCGACTGAAGTGACCAGGAGCTCTCCTGCTCCAAGCTCTGCGAGCTTCCTTGCCCAGCTGACAGCATCGAGTCCTGTTCGTTCCCTCCCATTCTCGATGTAGGCTTCCCAGCTATCGCCTTGCTTCTTTGCCTCAATTGAGCCGACGATGCACTGAGAGCCGAAGATCCTTGCAGCCTCGGATATTATGGCAGGGTTGCGGGTGGCTGCTGTATTGATAGCTGCCTTGTCAGCACCTGAGCGCAGGATCTTCCTGATATCCTCGATAGTCCTAAGTCCTCCCCCGACTGTAATCGGTATGAAGACACCTGAGGCAGCTGCCTGCTCGACGACATCCATGAGGTTGTTCCGCTCATACAGGCTTGCGACGATGTCGATATAGAGGAGCTCATCTGCTCCTTCCTCATAATATTTCCTGGCGAGCTCAGCAGGCTTTCCAACCACCCTGAGACCTTCCAGATGGATGCCTTTGACAACATTAGGTCCTTTGACATCCAGCCTCGGGATCACCCTGATACGCTTCACTTCCAGCATGATTCATCTTGATTTATTATATCTTTTCTAATTTTTTTCTTAAATCTTAAGATTGAACTCTCAAAATAACCTGGCATTTTCGCAAAAGATATAAAGAAAGGTGGAATCAACAAGGGAATGGAACTTGATGAGAAGAACTGCATCATCCTGGATCTTCTGCAGAAGAACTGCAGGATGCCGCTCACTGCGATTGCCAAGGAAGTTGGGCTTTCTGTGGATTCGACAAAGAAAAGGATTGAGAAGATGCTCAGGGATGACGTGTTCTTCCCTAAGGTGCAGCTGCGGCCAAGGAACTTCGGGTTCAAGAATGTTGTGGAAGTCAAGATAAAGTTCTACAACACGACAAAGGAACAGCTTGACAAGTTCATAATTTTCCTGACAAAACATTCACGGGTTGTAGAGATATTCTCGATATCCGGAGAATATGACATGACGATAGTAATCGTCGCCAGGGATGCAATCGAGCAGGGAAGGATAACTGAAGACATAAGGAACAGGTTCGGCCAGATAATAAGAGACTGGAACGAGAGCCTCACTATCAAAGCATACAAATTCGAGAACTATGACATGAGAGCGCTCATGAAAAAAGAGGAGTTCCCATATTCTACGATAGGATGAAACCCGCAATACTAGGAGGAAAAGCTTTCGAGAGGAGGCTAGGTATAATCAAGCCGAACACTGACAGATATGCTGAGAAGCTTGGTAGCGATATCAAAGGCATTCTCAGGAGCAATATGCTGACAGCTGTGGACATAAAGCTGAAGGAGTTCGAGGATGCTCTCCAGAATTACTTCGGAGTCAGGCATGCTGTAGGTCTCTCGTCCTGCACAAACGGGCTGATACTATCCATGCAGGCCCTTGGCCTGAGAGGAGCTGAGATCATCATGCCTGCATTCACATTCTCTGCGACTGTCCATTCTGCTTACTGGAATGGCTGCAAGATAAAATTTGCGGACATCGACGAGACCTTCTGCCTGTCTCCCCAGAAGGTCGAGGAGGCGATCACTCCTGAGACAAAGGCTATCCTCGCTGTGCATATGTACGGCAATCCCTGCGACATAGATGCGCTTGAGGCTATCGCGAAGAAGCACAAGCTCAGGCTGATATTCGACTGCGCGCACGCCCTTGGAGCAAGCTACAAAGGGAGAAAGATAGGGAACCACGGAGATGTGGAGGTGTTCTCCCTAAGCCCGACCAAGCTGCTCACGACTGTGGAGGGAGGGGTCGCTGCCACAAACAATCCAGAGCTTGCTGAGATGCTCAAAGTAGACAGGAACTATGGCAACAATCCTGACTACAGCTGCGTGCGGCCTGGACTAAATGCCAGGATGAGCGAGGTCAATGCTGCTATCGGTCTTGCGCAGCTCCCTGACCTGGATACATTCGTCGCCAACAGGAACAGATATGTGCAGAGGTTCAAGAAAGAACTGGCAGGACTATCAGGCATCAAGTTCCAGAAGCTGAATCCACATGGAATATCTACTCACAAGGATTTCGGATTTGTCGTCGAAAAGGAGTTCGGGCTATCAAGGGACCAGCTCGCAAGGGCACTGGATGCTGAGAACATCATGACAAAGTTCTACTTCTATCCTCCGATGCACAAGCTGGATGCGTACAAGGATATCGCGAAATGGAGAGATCTCAGCATGACTGAGCATGTATCAGGAAACATCATCTGCCTTCCAATCTACAATTTCATGGAAGACAGCCAGATAGATATGATATGCGATGCGGTGAAGAATATATATGAACACAGGGAGCAGGTGAGGAAGCTCGATGATAGATAGGATAATCATCTCTGAAGAAGAATCTGTGGAAGACGCCCTGTCGATAATGAATGAGACAGGGCTGGGACTTGTCATCCTCACTGATCCAGAGAAAAGGCTCAGGGCTGTGGCATCTGCAGGAGATCTGCGAAGGGCACTACTGAAAGGAAAGAAAGGGAAGCTGTCTGATGTCGCGAACTATCATCCGATATCTGCAGAGAAAGGCACAAAGACAGAGGTATTGGTCGATCTTGCAAGCAAAGCAGGGAAAGTAGTGATCACTGAACAGCAGAAGGTCGTCGACCTTTTCATGGACCATTCTGATATGCCGCTCTCCATTAGGGGAGAACAGCTAGAGAGGCTAGCCTGCACACCGGGTGAGGCCATGAAGGATGTGATGAAGAGGATAGATATGTCCGGGCTTGGTATCGCTCTTGTGGTCGAAGAAGGGAGACTGGCAGGGGTTGTCACAGACAGCGATATCAGGAGCGCGATACTAGCAGGAGCAGGCGATGAAGAGCCGATAAAGAAGGTCATGGTCAAGGATTTTGTAAGAGCGACAGAGGATATGCAGAAGGAGAAGATAAGGGCGCTCAATCCTCCTGGAAAAAGATTGAAGATACCTGTCCTTGACAAGCAGGGGAAAGTGCTTGAGCTAGTGCAGGTGGAGAGTTCTGATTATGGATTCCTGAGCAGTCGACGGAGGAAGATGGAATGTGTCCTTGTGACTGGCGGGGCAGGGTATATCGGATCCATCCTTGTCCGGATGCTGCTGGACCGAGGATACAGGGTGGTTGTGCTCGACAGGCTGCTATATGGGAAAGAATCCATCAAGGAGCTTGAGATGAACCCCAATTTCAAGCTCATCGTCGGAGATATCAGGCATATAGAAGACATCACCAAAGCTATCCAAGGAGTGGATGCTGTCGTCCATCTCGCAGGTATCGTGGGGGATCCAGCATGCGCGCTATACCCTCTGTCGACAATCGAGCAGAATTATCTCTCGACAGTGCTGCTTGCGAAGATATGCAAGTACAACCAGATAAACAGGTTCGTGTTCGCGAGCAGCTGCAGCGTCTATGGACAGGGGAAAGAGATACTTGATGAGGATTCCTCCCTAAGTCCTGTCTCGCTATATGCGAGGGACAAGATCAACAGCGAAAAAGCCTTGCTGGAACTGGAGGATGAGAATTTCTCTCCGACAATTTTAAGAATGGGCACGATTTATGGGATGTCATACAGGCCGAGATTCGATCTCGTCCTCAACATCATCACTGCCCTGGCTGCGACAAAGGGGGAATTCACCATAAATGGCGGAGATCAGTGGAGACCAATGGTGCATGTGGCTGACGCAGCGAGCGCCTATGTGCTAGCCCTCGAGTCCTCCCTCGATGATGTCAAGGGCCAGGTCTTCAATGTCGGATCAGAAGAGCAGAACTACAGGATAATCGAGCTTGGAGAGACAGTCAGAAGGATGATCCCCTCGAAGATGATCATCTCGGAGGACAATGTGGACAAGCGCGATTACCGGGTGGATTTCGGGAAGATAAGGAAGCTGGGGTTCATTGCGAAGCATACGATCGAAGAGGGAGTGTGGGAGATCGGGGACGCTGTGCGAAAAGGTCTCCAGTTCCAAGACAAGAAGAACAGCAACTATAGGTTCCTGAGCAGCTAGGCTATCAGCTTCTCAGCGACCTTGAGATCCTCTAGCGAATCTATATCAACAGACTCAGAGTCCTTCATGATATATGGATATACCTTATCACCAATTGTGAATGCCTTTTCAGACATGGCCACATCACGAGAATAGATGAAGATCGCACCATTGAACTCATACTGCTTCTCGTGATCCTGGGTCCTGATAACCGAGAGGTCGTTAGGCAGTATGAACCTAAGCTGCCCTTCCTGGATCCGCATCACCCAATCAATGCTCCTATGCCGCTCAGTAACTGAGAACACTGTGTCAGCCCCCTTATCTAGGAAGACTTTGAGTGCCTCATCGATGTGGATGCTTCTCCTCAATGGGGAAGTAGGTTGCAGCAGAACTATTATATCAGGAAAATAGCCCTCAGATTCCAACTGCCTGACCATATGCCTGATGACATCTGATGATCGGGAAGTGTCAGTCGACAGCTCATGCGGCCTAGCCATGACCTCCGCACCACATCTCCTGGATACGTCCAGGATCTCAGGATCATCTGAAGAGACAATAGTCCTGTTTATCAGCTTTGAAGAAAGGCTTGCTTCTATTGTATATGCTATGAGTGGTCTTCCACCTAGAGATAGGATGTTCTTCTTCGGAAGCCTCTTCGAGCCACCCCTTGCAGTTATGATCGATAATATCTCCACTCGAAAAGCTAAATTCAAAACCTTTTTAAAGCTTTTTAACAATTCCTCGACTGGGGGATTATATGAGGATAGGAGACAGAGAGATCGGAAAGGGAAAGCCTTGCTTCATTATCGCTGAGGCTTGCGACAATCATTTCGGAAGGATGGATTATGCGAAGAAGATGGTCGACATGGCTTCAGAATGCGACGCCGACGCCATCAAATTCCAGCATCATCTGCCAGATGAAGAGATGCTCAAAGACATACCGATGTCCTCGAATTTCGACATCCCGCTCTATGAGTTCCTCAAGCGATATGCCTTGACACTTGAGCAGCACAGAGAGCTCAAGAAGTATTGCGACGAAAAAAACATAATCTATCTCTGCACCCCTTTCTCTAAGAAAGCGGCTGACGATATCAATGAGCTTGTACCTGCGTTCAAGATAGGTTCAGGAGAATTGACTGATATCCCTTCTCTTCTTGAGATAGCCAAGAAAGGCAAACCCATGATATTGTCGACAGGGATGGCAACTCTTGAAGAGATAGAGGAGACAGTAAAGGAAGTCAAGAAAGTCAACAGCAACATCATCCTGATGAACTGCACCTCTGAATATCCTCCTGCATATGAGGACATCAATCTCAACGTGATAAAGGAGCTTGAAGAGAGGTTTGATCTCATCATCGGACACTCTGATCACACACCTGACAACTACACAAGCTATGCTGCTGTGGCCCTCGGTGCCAGATTGATAGAGAAGCATATCATCCTTGACAAGAGCATGCCTGGGCCAGACCAGAGCGTCTCCATTGATCCTGAAGGGCTAAAAAGTCTTGTCGAAGGGATAAGGAAGATCGAGAAAGCCTCTGGCAGCAACAAGTCAATACATGAGCTGGAGATCCCGATCAAGACGTGGGCAAGGAGGAGCATAGTATCTATCAAGGATATCAAGAAAGGAGACAGACTTTCTCTTGGCAATATATGGTCAAAAAGACCAGGGACCGGGATTCCCTCGAAGATGATGCCTAAGATCCTCGGCAGGAGAGCTTCAAGAGACATCAGCAAAGACACCCTCATCAGAGAAGAGGACCTTGAATGAGAAAGATTGCAATCATCACAGGGTCAAGAGGGGAATATGGCTATATCAGGCCGCTCATGAAGAGCCTCCAACAGGATAAGGAGCTCAAGTTCGAAGTGATCGCGACAAACATGCACCTTCTCCCTGAATTTGGAAGCAGCATCGATGAATTCGAGAAGGATAGGCTAAAGATCGACTACAAGATATACAATACTATCGACGGCTATAATCTGGTTACAATGGTCAAGTCGCTAGGACTTTTCCTGCTACAACTTCCTGAGATTCTCGAGAAAGCCAGCCCGGATATCGTGCTTGTGTCTGGAGACAGAGGAGAACAACTGATGGCAGCGATCGCTGCAGCGCACATGAACATACCTGTAGCACATATCCAGGCAGGGGAAGTATCAGGCAACATCGATGGAAGCATGAGACATGCTATCACGAAGATCTCACATATACATTTTGCCTCCAACAAAGATGCTTACGAAAGAGTGATCAGGCTAGGCGAGGAGCCATCAAGAGTCCATAATGTCGGAGCTCCTCTTGTGGATGAGCTGACTACAGAAGGGTTCACAGATCCAGATATCAGGAGCAAGTACAACATCCCTGAGGGGAAGCTTTTCCTTGCTGTCATGCATCCAGTCACTGAGGAATTCGGAACATCATACTCATTCGCCGAGACAGTCCTGTCAGCGATAAATGAATTCGACTCGAATGTTGTCTTGATCCTTCCGAATTCAGATGCTGGAAGCGGAGAGGTCAGAAGAGCTATAAATGCCAACAAGAAGTCAAATTATCATGTCTTCAAGAACCTATCCAGGTCTGACTATGCAAGCCTGTTGAAAGAATGCGATGTCATGGTAGGCAACAGCTCCAGCGGGATAATGGAGGCGCCTACATTCAGGAAACCTGTCGTCAATATCGGCCGGAGGCAGGAAGGCAGGCAACAGGCATCGAATGTGATCAACACTCCTGTGAATAAAGATCTGATTGAAAAGGCGATCAGAGAAGCTTTGAGCGAAGGATTCAAGAAGAGACTTTCGACATGCGTGAACCCATATGGAGACGGGAGGTCCTCGGAAAGGATCATCAAGATCCTAAAAGATATACGCATCGATGACAAGCTGCTGGTGAAGAAGATAACCTACTAGGTGCGAACATGATAAGAAAAGACATCTCAGAATTCATCGTCGAAAAGGACATCACCATAAAGGAGGCGATGGAGCGCATAACCGAGAACAAGAAGGGGATCGTGTTCGTGACAGAAGGAGGGAAGCTGATAGGAACATTGAGCGATGGAGATATCCGGCGAGCTATCGTCAGGGGAACAAGCCTGTATGCTCCGATCGACAAGTTCCTCAACGTCAGCTATATCTTCACAACCGCAGTCACAGAAGAAGAGCTTCTAGCATTGTCCCAGAAGACCAAGACGACAGTGATACCGATCGTAGACAGGGAAAACAAGGTAAAAAGAATCTATTTCAGAGACCTATGACCTCCTGATCACCAGGACATCCTCCAGGAGTATCGCATCCAGCTTAGAGTTCTTGAACACGTGACATGCATATTCAGGAGTCCCTACTATTGGATAGCCATGCAGGTTGAAGCTGGTGTTAAGGACTGCCCCAATGCCAGTGAGCTTCTCAAACTCCGATATCAGCTCATGATACAGAGGATTTAGCTCTTTCCTCACTATCTGTGGCCTTACGGTATAGTCATAAGGATGCAACGCTGCTACTAGATGCTTCTTTCCAAGCTCAGTAGTATCGAAGCATATCGTCATATGGTCGCTCCTGATCCCTTTTGGGTTGATGATATATCTGCCTGTATGCTCGTGAAGGATCGAGGGTGCGAATGGCATCCAGAAATCCCTGAACTTGATGGCTTCGTTAATCTTCCTCACTATGGCTTGGTTGGAAGGGTTCGCGATTATACTCCTGTTGCCAAGTGACCTTGCACCAAATTCCATCCTGCCTGCGAACCTCCCGATTATGAGATTGTCAGCCAGGAGCTTTGCGACATCTGAGCTGGTCACACTTGTCCTGATCTCGACACCATCCAACTTGCTGACTGCTGCCATGATCGCATCAGTGCCATAGCTATGTCCAAGATAGTTGTTCTCGACTGAACCCATATTGGTGCTCATCCTGCTGTTAGCGATATAGCAGGCACCAAGCGCAAGAGATTCATCTCCCGGGCTTGCTGCTATGTACATCTCCTTGACCTCAGGGAGCTCACTTATGACCTTGTTCATCTTCACATTCATAGCAAGGCCACCAGATACGACTATGCGTCCTATCCCATATCTACGACATACCTTGGAGACCCATTCTGTCCCTACGATCTCTGTCATCTCCTGGGCTGCTGCCGATATCCCGTCGAACCTATCGTACTTAAGCTTCTCCTTGAAGTGGAAATAGCAATCGCTGGGTTTGTTCTTGTATTCTATGAGGATGTCAGGCACATGGAAGACATCCTTGAAAGCATGCCTCGCCTTGTTCATCTCATACTCAGAACAATATGGAGCAAGTCCCATCACCTTGAATTCATGCTCTCCAGGTTTCATCCCGAGCATCAATGTGATATACCTGTAGATCCTTCCCACATCACTGCAGTTGTTCCTGCCTAGCTCTGTCAGCTTGTCTTCTTCCACGATACTGACAGTGCCATTGGTGAAATCCCCCCCTCCATCTGATGTGAACACCAAGGCTTTTTCGCCCCTGAACGGGCTGCCGAAGTATCCATAATTGGCATGGCAACTGTGATGATCATATGAACTGACCTTTGATGGAGGTATCCCAAATATCCTTTCAAGTGCCTCCTTCCTTATCCTATCGATCTCCTTCTTGTTCTCTTCAGGAGCAAGATATGGTGGAAGGCCTGAGAAATCATATGCTTGCTCATCAAGCTTTCTTGAATAGAGTTTCTTGAAATAATCAAGATTGATCCGGTTCTCGAACAGCTTCGGCTTCCAGTAATCCTCCTGCTCATCTGTCCAGTCCTTGACACTGAATTTGCATTCCCTCTTTATCTTGAGATAATGGATGGACATGTTGATCGTGGCAAAGGCCACCTCGTCAAGATCAGATGCACTGATGCCACCTATCTTCAGGCACTCCCTGATAGCATTCACTGGAAGACCCATGTCATTCTTGACGTAGGTGAAGCGCTCTTCGCTGATCAGAGCGACAGCCTTCCCTTCAATCATCAAGCATGCAGTAGCATTATGTCCGTCATGGATACCAAGTATTCTCACTTCCCCACCTCAAGCCATACACTTGTGTCGCTGACTTAAAAAATTATTGAAATCCTGAGAAGAAAATCGAGACATGGATCCCTGCAGGTCATATCAGACCATCTTCCGGATAGCATGCGCTGCTCTCTGGCATGCCAGTCCGTCTGCTTTGTAGTAGTATTTGCGGATATCCTGCCTGACCAGGTCCTTTACATTTAGC
This sequence comes from uncultured Methanosarcinales archaeon, assembly GCA_964441565.1. Taxonomy (GTDB): domain Archaea; phylum Nanobdellota; class Nanobdellia; order Woesearchaeales; family GW2011-AR15; genus CAYTWW01. The sequence goes on from CAYTWW010000001.1 coordinate 184,560, forward strand.
ATATAGCCCTTATCAAACAGCATACTCTTCAGCACTGAACGGATGTCTCCATCGTATGGCACTCTCATGACACTCTTGAGTTCTGTGAAGTATTCCTCGTCAGTCACGCGTACCATGATCACTGGCTTGCCAAGGACAAGAGCATCAAGTATCGTCGTTGAGAAAAACGTCATCACGACATCTGATCTGCTGATCTCCCTGTAAAGCACTTCCTGGTTCTTGTTAGATGCGTCAGTGCGGACGATCCGATAATCCTTGATCCCCTCATGTTTCAAGGCATTCTCGATCAAGTGCGGTTTCTGATCTCTTGGATGCAGCTTCACAACCAATCTTGCGTCAATGTCTGAAAGATTGCTGAATATCTTCTCAAGATGCTCCTGATATCTCTGGTCACCAAAAAAGAGATACAATTGCTGTGACAGGAATAGGATGGTCTTTTTCTTCCTGTTCGTCGATGATCTGTATTTCGAAACAAGAGCGTCGATATTTGTCGCGCCTGTGACAACAATCCTATGCGGAGGAATTCCTGAATCCCGGGTCAATATATCCTTGTCGCGCTCACCATATACAAAATAGTTAGTTCCTGGATAAAAGTCAAAGAATTTGCCGTTCGATATGGGACTATGCGCTATGAAGACAGAGGGAATCCCGAGCCGATCTGCTGCTGCAAGGGCTGCCCTCTCATAATGGCCAGATACAGTCACGACAATCTTGATGTGGAGGCTTTCCATGACATGCTTCATCAGATGATAATAGTAGATATTCAGGAACACCATCGGAAAGCTGAACAGAAAAGACAAGTCGTCCTCCAAGAAGCGATATATGCTCTTCCCAGCTATGTTGAAGTTTCGGTCCCACTTCCTTCCCCTGAAGGCTTTGACAATACTGACAGTATCATTCCATGCTGTCCTATACAGTCTGATTGACCCCTGATCATTCAGTAGGATGTAATTCCCTGGCTTGGGCTTCTTCCAAGGCTTCAACCATGGCGAAGATACCAGTATGCATTCTCCTAACCTGGCAGCAGACACTTTGCCCCTCACACCCTGGAGCATGTAGATGTCTTTCACTTTCCCGTCAATCACTGAAATATTGGATTCATGCGTTATGTATAGGACGCTGCCTTGTCTGCATGGTTTTTGCCTTGGGGTGCATGCCCTGACAAACAGATAGAATGCGACCAGATAGAAATACATAGAAATCAGTAAATAGATTATCTTCGTCCTGATACGTATATGAATTGGATCCGGCTTATCATCGAGGATCGGATCGAATCTCGCCGACCTGGTCCTGAATGGTATGCTGTAGAGGAAGTTTGGAAACCTGAATCTATGGAGCTTCCAATAATCTGCGCTTGAATCGAAGACAAATGGATTCTCCTTGTCCTGATAAGGCCAGTCAGCCATCAGGTCGCGGATAGCCTCGATTCTCTGGTTCCTGTCCATCCATTTGGACAAATATAAGCTGAGATATAAAAAAATATGTTTCAGAGCTTGCGGCCGATGAAGTAATTCATGCCTGAACCGCATGTCTTGTCGATGGAAGACTTCTTTTTACTCAAGGCACTATCTTTAAACCTCATTTGTGCTTTTCATCCTACTGAGCACCCTTCTTCCAAAGAGCAAGATATGCTGGGACCGCCTTACTGGCCTGACAGTTCATCCGGAAGCGTTCAGCCTCATCATATAGTTTCCTTAGCTTTCCTTTTTTCGTGCTAAGGTCTGATACTATCTCTCTGTCTGCTTCAACCAGATATTGGATCGCCTGGCTAATCTCTGGATGGCTCCCGCAGCCACTTGTCTTGATCTTCTGCATGATCTTGATCGCTGCAAGCTCTTGAGTGAAGACCTTTGATGTCAGTGGAGTGTTGTCATCCTCCCAGTATTTATCAGTCAGACTCTTCTCGATATGCTTTCTTGCGATCCTAAGTTTTACGCTGTCTCCCTTATCCAGTTGGAGTGATGAGAGGACCTCCAAGGCTTTTCTCTTGTAATACCTGGCATTATCACAAACATCTCCTTTTCCATCAGAATCCCTGTCAGCCTGATCCTGGTTCATGATTCCAAGACAGTTGTCAGTGAAATCATCAACACCATCCAGATCCTCATCAGGCAATGAATACCCATAACCTTCGTCGTGAACGGTTGGCAGCAATATATCTTCAAATTCACCATCACCATCCAAGTCCAACAGCATCTCAAATGTTCCAGCTACTTCTATTATCGCCAAGCTATCGTCATCGAATAAAACTTCTGGATAGTCAAGGAGCAGACAACCACCATCACAAAAAAATAACCTAAGATGCACTGTTCCTTTTCCTGTCCCCTGCAGTTCCACAGTCAGATTATCTGTACCTGCAATCATGAAAGCCTCGGGGTGGTCATCCGGTCCGGTATAGAATACCAAGCCAGGTATCTCCTCATCAACTACGTCACCATCTGCACCGACATGGTTATCCTCCGAATCATAGATATGTATGTCAGCAGGGCTTTTCAGGAAACCTGCAAGGAATCTGACATTAGGTCTTGTTGTAAAGAGGAAGGGGTCTTCCCACCTATTCAACCCAAAAAGATTCTCTAAGTATTTTGGACCTCTGGGTCCTGATTTTCCAAGCAGCTGGAGATTATCAAGAGGATCCTGAAAATTCATGCCTATGTCAAATTCTCTCGGTATCTCTCCCCACCTGCCTGGAAAAACTATCATCTCTTCTGTCCCATCGATCTCAATGATATCGTACTCTTCCTTGTCAGGCACAACACCTTCTGCGGCAAGCACTTTTCCTTCTTTGGAGACATATTCAAGCTCCAACAACCCATTAATCAGCTCTGTCGTGAAGTTAAGCACTGGATCGTTCCCTATGCCTGTCTTCTCCAGATAATTTGCATGGCTCCCCTGGCCAACAAGCACCACAGGATGAGTATCTATCCATTCCATATTATCCTTACGGATCTCATCTCCACTAACGAAGTGGACAGAATGCGAGACTGTCTGAACTTCTTCATTGTCATCAAGGACAACCTGGATCATCTCCCAGTCTCCTTCATGCCTATTATGCCAGTAATTGAAAGGGTAGAATAGGAAGTACTGAAGCGCAACATGACCGTCTTCCTCTACCTTTCTCGCATAAACAGTATATGGATAAGGCTGGAATATGACGGGGTTAGGAATACTGATAGAATTTCCCATATCAACTGAAGGCATGTCCATATAATTATCATACTCGAGTCCTAACAACTCTTCTCCTGTCGTCGGCAACTCGTTAAAGTAATCTTCATCATTCAGATCCTTCAGATCAGCATTATCCATCATCGCCTCGACAGAGACAGGGAAATAGTTCTCCAACGGATGGAAAAACAGTACTGGTGAATATTTCTTGATGAGACTATCGACCTCAGGTTCAGGTGGTTCAAGCAGGGCAAGCTGCCTTATCTCATCCTCTGATAGAGATCGATTATAGAATCTTATCTCATCGAGTGAACCATACATGCCTCTTGCCACATCTTGGTTATCTAATGAGTTCCTGTAGCCTATATAATTGGGAAGATTTTCGTTTAAGTAAAAACTTTGCAAAAATGTTTCACATGTATTAGATTCATTTGCATTTAATACAACTGTATGTTTTCCTTCATCATAGAAGACTACTAGATTATTCCAACCATCTTGAATCCCATTTAATTCACAAAGCTCTGTTTGAAACACGTGATCCAATAAAGAATAAACCAAATTTCCCTGAAAAAACAATTGATATCCTGTATGTGGTAATTGGAAATTTCTTTCTGAGAATAATATGCTCACCTTCTCATAATCATCTATCTTGAACCACAATGATATTGCTTTGACGTCTTGCAGCTTTTCTGCATTCTCAACTGGGATCTCTATCCTCTCTGTCCCTGTGAACCTGTATGCGTCACCAATTTTCCCTTCAACCTGTATTGCACCATAGTTTTCTGCATCGATTCCATTCCCACTGTGATCAAGGGTATCTCCATCAAAGGGATAATATGCTATCAATCCGTCATCAATATCCGCAAACACAGAATTTGCCATCAATATGGCCAGTAAAAGCAGTATTTTTCTCAGATTTTTCACCTCTTTTAGTTGAAATGTCAACACACTAGAGGTGAAAAGTATAAATATTTTTCTAAAATGTACAATTTCAAGAAAATGGGATAAATCAGAAGCTCTTTAGTGTCTTCTGCCTGACAGATGATGAAAAAGACTGCGGTTCTATGACCATGCCGTCCTTGGCAGCGATGACCTGCACAAGTGCCTGTTTCTGCAGCTCCCTTGCCTCATATAATGGATCTGCTTCGAGCATCTTGATCCCGAAGTGAGTGATGACGCCTAACCTTGGCTTAGTCCTCTTAAGGAATTGGATGGCATCATCTGTGTTCATACCGCCTTTTATTCTGGATGATCTGGGATAGAGAACATTAAGGACGAGCACATCTGTGTTGAGGAACTGATCCGCCACCTCGGCCGAGAACTCTGTGTCTGAGACATATCCCAAGGTGAATCTTTCGAAGAGGAACTTGAATCCGACCCCTGTCTCGTCGGAATGCTTTGTCTTGGTCGGAAGGATATCCACTTCGTTAATACCGATCCTTGCCTCTGGTTCAGCGATGATCACTTTCTCGACGCATTCACGATAGAATGAATGGAGGAATGGCTCAGTGCCCTCAGTGGCTGCAACTACTGAGTTCGCTGCTACAAGGACACCCTTCTTGTCAAGTCCATTATGCGTCATAGCACTTATGACCGCGTTTATGTCCCCTGCGTGATTAATGTGGTTATGTGATACGAATATGGCAGTAGTCTCGCGGATGTTGACATCATAATACTTAGCCATCACAAGAGACCCTGGGCCTGGATCGATATGGAACTGGTTTGTCCCTGCCTGCACTATGATCCCGCCAGTTGCCCTGAATTGCTTTCCAGCGACTATCGAATCTCCTCCTGTACCTAGAAAAAGTATCCTGTCCCCCATAGAGACTAGGATGTCTTAGAGAATATAAAAACCTATCTGACACCGACGACTTCGATGTCAAAGACAAGGGTCTTCCCTGCAAGCGGGTGGTTCAGGTCCAGCCTCACAGAATCACCATCAAAGCTGATGATCGTCCCTGTGAATGGGATGTTTCCTTTTGGACGGAAAGAGATCTGGGTCCCTTTTTTCATCTCAAGATTCTCTGGCAAGGCCTGTCTGGGCAACTCTACAAGGAGACCTTCCTGCCTGTTCCCGTATGCCTTCTCAGGAGGAATTGTCAAGGTCTTCTTCTCCCCGATCCTCATGCCGATTATCTCTTCATCAAGGCCTTTGATGACCATGCCCTCTCCTGCAGTGAACTCGAGCGGAGCCCGTCCTTCTGATGAGTCAAAGACCTCTCCATCCTCGAACCTGCCTGAGTAATGGATCCTCACTACATCTCCTTTCTTTATCATTGTACGATTATCGCGGGTTTTCCTGGCATCGCTGAGTTCGCCTTCTGCTCCTTGGATGACTCGGCTGCCATGACCTCTACCTCTGCATTGAAATGAGAGCTCAGCCTGTCCTTCTGGGCCTGTAGGACTCTTAGCTCCTCATCAGCTCCAAGGGCGACATTGACCTTGCTTGGGTCTGAGATGAGCTTAGGTACTAGCTTTGAGATCTCCTGCCCATACCTCCTAAGGTCAGTGTCCATGAGCTTGCGTATGATATCACCTGGAATCCTCGATTCAACCTTCCTGAATTCTTCCAGAAGCCTGTACTTCCATGCGAAGGATGTGATCAGGGTGATCTTCTTCGGAGAATCTATCCTGGCAAGCTTGAGGACATTCCCTATATCTGAGACTATCTCCTGAAAAAGCCTGTCCTCTGCTTCTGCCTTGACATCGATCCTGCTCTCGTCGTATTCTGGCCATGAGCTCAGAGAAATCAGCCCGGATTCTCCAAGCTTCAACCACAGCTCCTCAGTCATATGAGGGCAGAATATGTGAAGCATCTTAAGGAATGCAAAAGCGACATCCTTGGAGATCTGCTCTTCTTTTTCTATCAGGTCAAATAGTTCCCTCAGCTTGATGATGGCGATATTATACTTGAATGATGCGATTAGCTCAGAGTAGTCCTTTATGGTGCGATGGAGCTTGCTGATTGTCTTTGACGATGACTTGCCAGGCCTAGCAGAGTCGAAGTAGTTGTAGATCCTGTTGATGTAGCGGAAGCTTGATTCCATGCCACGATCGCTCCAGACGCTGTCGCTGTCCGGGCTTGCGAGAGACATCAGATTGAATCGGAGGGAATCTGCGCTGTACTTGTCTATCATCTCGATCGGGTTGATGACGTTCCCGAGGGACTTGGACATCTTGTTTCCATCTGCTCCGTGGAGCATCCCCTGGTTGAATAGCCTTGAGAACGGCTCATCAAAAGATAGCATCCCCATGTCCCTGAGCGCCTTGGTGAAGAATCTTGCGTAGATCAGATGCATGCATGCATGCTCTGCACCTCCGATATACTGGTCCACAGGAAGCCAGTAGCCTGCTTTCTCCTGCGAGAATGGCTCTTCAGCATTCTTGTTGTCTGCATATCTCAGATAGTACCAGGAGGAATCGAAGAAGGTGTCCATGGTATCTGTCTCCCGCCTGGCCTTTCCTCCGCACTTCGGACAGGTGCTCTCGAGGAATGCCTTGCTCGATGCCAAAGGATTCCCGGCGCCGAACTTCACATCCTCCGGAAGGATGACAGGGAGATCCTTCTCTGGGACAGGGACGACTCCGCACTTGTCGCAATAGACCATGGGGATCGGTGTGCCCCAGTACCTCTGCCTGGAGATGAGCCAATCCCTGAGCTTGTACTGGACGACTTTCCTCCCAAGACCTTTCTTCGCAAGATGCTCTGTTATCTTCTCTTTCGCTTCATCGCTTGACAATCCATCGAAAGCCCCTGAGTTCACAAGAGAACCATATCTGGGATAGCAGAAGAGATAGTCATCCTTGAAATCGAAGGGCATGATACCTGTCTTACTTATCCTTCCCCTGACTGCCCCGTCGGCGAAGGCTTCACCGGAGAGCCCATCCCTGATGGTGTCGACTACAAGGTCAGCAGATCTTGCAGGGCAGACAACTGCGTAATCAGTCGCCCTTTCCTCCACATAGATGCTCTTCTCCCTGAGAGCATCGATGGACTGCCTGTCGACTACGTCCTTGGCAACTACGAGATGCAGCTCATCGTCAAAATCGATCACCTTCTGGATCGGGATATGGTATTTCCTCGCGAACTGATAATCACGCTCGTCATGGGCAGGGACAGCCATCACCATCCCTCCCCCGTATTCTGCGATGACGAAATTGCCTGCATAGATAGGAACTTTTGCACCTGTGATCGGATGCTCTGCGTAGGAGCCTGTGAAGACTCCTTCCTTCTCCAGCATGTCGAGCTCTTCACCTGTCGCATTCTTGACTGTTGTTGACCTTATCTTTTTCAGGAACTCATCCACTTCCTTCGCCTGTTCCTTTGTGACAAGCTCTTTCAGCCGTGGATGCTGCGCAGATACCACCATGAAGGTGACGCCCATCAGTGTGTCTGGCCTTGTCGTGAAGATCGTCCATGGCTCATCATTGATCCTGAACTCAATCTCAGTGCCGAAGCTCTTGCCGATCCAGTTCTCCTGCATGAGCTTGATCCTCTCAGGCCACTTTAGTTCAGGGATGCATTCCAGGAGCTCATCTGCATAATCTGTAGTCTTTATGAACCACTGCTCAAGCTGCCTGATCTCGACGTCAGTGTTCTCGTGCCTCCAGCATTTGCCTGAATGCACCTGCTCGTTGGCCAGGACTGTAGAGCATTCAGGGCACCAGTTGACTGCTGACTTCTTCCTGTAGACAAGGCCTTTCTCGAAGAATTTGAGGAAAAAGAACTGGTTCCATTTGTAGTATTCTGGCTCGCATGTGACGACAAGCCTGTCCCAGTCATATGATAGGCCGAGGGCCTTCTGCTGCATTATGAAATTCTTTATGGAGTTGGAAGTGTAAGATTTAGGATGCTCTCCTGCTTTTATGGCTGCGTTCTCTGCAGGCAGGCCGAATGCATCGTAGCCCATCGGATAGAGGACATTGAAGCCATTCATCCTCATGAACCTCGCATGGACATCGCCTATCGTGTAGTTGAGGGCATGGCCCATGTGAAGGCCTGAGCCTGAAGGGTAAGGGAACATCTCCAGGACATAGTATTTCTTCTTTTGACTGATGCCTGTGCTGAATGCCTTTTCCTTTGCCCAACGGGCGCTCCATCTTGCTTCGATCGATTTCCAGTCGATATCTGAGAATGCCATTCGGGAAAGGTAACCTGGGAGAATATATAAAGATTTAGACCAGGTTTCTGGAAAAGCAGGAAAAAGAGCTCCCACCTTTTAGCCGAGAGTGTCGGGGAAAAATAAATTCCACCTTTCTTGGAATCTTCCCAAGAAAGGGTGGAGCCAAAGCACAAAGAAATAAAAAAAATTTCTTGTGCCCTAGGTAGCAATGCTACCGGGGCGCAAAGACTCAAGTCCACAAGGAGATAAAGTCTCCTTTGTGAAGGAAGCTATATCATATCCCCGATCTCGATCTCCTCAGCTGGATCCACGAACTGAGAGTCGATGAACTCCTCTGTCTGAGAGTCAGGCTCGATATCCTGTTCAGGCACCTCTTCTTGAGAGTCACCCTGAGGAGCCTCCTTTACGCAGGCAAAGGCGACAAGGACGAGAAGCGCGACAAAGACAGCCTTATTCATCTGAGCCACCGTCCCTTCCTCTTGAGCTCCTGGCGTCCACACGGTCGATCATCTTCTTTGCGATGTCATCTACCCTGTCTAACGCATGGATGGACCTGTTGCCGATCCTCTCCTTGACTGCGTCTGCCCTAGCCTGGATCCTTTCCTTCATGTTCTCCATCTTCTCGTCCACATGCTCCTGGATGAAGACAGCCATCTTGGCCTTCTTCTCCTGATAGCTCAGGGTATCATCCTGGATAAGAGAGCTTATCCTCTCGCGCTCCTCGGCAGAGAGTCCCATCGATCTCCCTATGACACGATTCCTGATCTCAAGCATCTTCTCTCTCTCCTGCTCAGCATGCTTCAGGAACTGCTCCCTCTGCTTCTCTTCGATCTTCCTGAAATGCTCCTTCGCCAGCTGCTTCAGCTCACCTACAGTGATATCTCCTGCCTCAATCCTGTCGATAATATCCTGGTCTTCAACACCCATCCTGTCCAGGATATCGAGGATCCTTTCTTTGTTGAACTCATGCACCTGATCCCTGATCTGATCCTGGATCTCCTTGACTTCCTGGAAATCACTGAGCTCAAGCTCATCCCTTATCTCCTTGCGCTGCGCGACTGTCAGAGCAGAAGTGACATATTCCCGGAACTGCCTGGTAAGGTCAGATGCGAGCTGGCGCATCTCCACAAAAGCTTCGACTGTCGATTCTTCTGACGCGATGGCCTGATCTATATCCTCTCCAAGCTCGTCCATCTGGTCCACGACATCAGCCAGGACATCTGTGGACACATTGTAATCCTTCTGATCAATGACAGAGAGAATATGTTCTCCCCACAGGCTGTTCTTTACTACCTGCTTCTTGAGCTGGAGAAGCCTGACCTCTGCACCTCTGGCATCATGCATTATCCCAGATTCCTCAAGCTCCTGTTCAAGTTCATCTTCTGTCTCGACCTCATCTTCTGTCTCATTCTCCTGCGCGACTGCCACCATAGACATGATAGCAAGCAGCATCAGGAGAAAAGCGATCTTCTTCATCTTTCGCACCTCCTAGGTTCTTCTTGCCTAAGACTAAGATGGAACAAGCTATAAATCCTATGCAGAACAAGGTGGAACAGGATGGAACTACTTCTTCAGCCAGATCATGTTCATAAGTCCACGGCTCTGCTTCTCGATGACATTCTTCTGGTGCAGAATCTCGATGTTCCTTGAGAGTGTCGCCTTGGGGAGCTTTGTGCGATGCTGCAATTGCTTCTGGGTGATGGGAGACTTTGCTGCGATCAAGGAGTCGACAATCAGCCGCTGCGCATCTGTGAGAGTGGATCTTACTGCTGCCATCTTCTGCCTTGGGATCCAGGCCCTCAGGAAAAGCTTTCGTCCGGACCAGGCAGCGACTGCTGCTGCCAGCAGAGCCAATATCACAATCACAACAGGGAAACTATCCTCACGCTTGATAGTGTACTGCGCGACTAACTCCATCTTCTCTGATTCTCCTGTGGATATGACCTTGATGCGCTGGCCAGGGACTATCCTGAAAGAACCCTGGACCTTCATGTAATTTATCTCTGCTCCCTCTGGGAACTGTACAGAGAGATAGTAGTCTGAGAATTCTTCAAGTGTCAGGTTGAACAGCCAATGTGTCCCCCGCTTGCTTGTGAATGCGTCTGTCTGGCCACCTAAAAGAGGGTGATTGCTGGAACCACTTATAGACGCCAATCCTGTCTCATCAATCTCTATCTCGACGTCTGCATAATACTCCTGTGCCAAGACTGTACTGAGCATCAGGATGAGCAGCAGGAATCTCTTCATAGGGTGTCGCAAGAGGGCATAGTTTTTATTCTTTTTTGCTAAGATAGACCTTGAAGCCGGATCCCTTGCCAGTCTCAGCGACATTGCCGAAGACCTCTTCCATCCAGGCAGCAAGGGTCTTCCCTCCCTTGTTAGGCCTGGCCACAAGCTGAAGTGTGCCATCACCTGCAAGATGGTCCTTGCTCTCTTCTATCATCCTGAAGCAGAGATCCTTGCCTGCAGTCTGGGGAGGATTGAGGAGGATGACATCGAATCTGTCCGGGATGCTGGAGAACACATCGCTCTCAACAGCAGATATCCCTTCAAGGTTGTGAAGCCTGATATTCTTCCTGGCAATCTCGACTGCCCTGCTGTTGACATCTGACATCACAACCTCTGAATCCGGATGGAGCATCTTCATGGATATCCCTACTACACCAAGGCCGCACCCCAGGTCGAGGATCCGGGAGCCAGGAGGAACCAAAGCAGAACTTATGAGAAGAGATGACCCTTTGTCGAGACGTTCCTTCGAGAATATGCTGCTGCCAGAGAAAAGATCGAAAGAGAGCCCCTCTACTGTCACATGTATCTTATGCAGATCAGGATCAGATGTCGGCTTCTTCGAGTAATAGTGTTCCATCTATCCGGTCGCAAGCACCTTCTTGTCTATCCCAAGGAGGTTGAAGACCAGCCTGTCAGCTGCCCTTATCTGCTCATCTCCTGTAGGTCCCTCGACGATGACGCACCCTTCAGGAGTCCTCCTGACAGCTGTCTCAGGAGCATATCTTATCTCGACGACACGGACTGACTCGGACATGTTCTCGCATGTGATGACCGGAGAATCTGAACCATCGTCCTCTGTCAGGGCGCCTTTGACGCTCATGAAGAACATCTTCCCAAGGACCTTGGATATCTCTGTCCCTGCGAGCACCGCCTTCGAATCAAGGTCAGGCTGGACAGAGATATATGCTGTGTTGCTTGTGCCAAGCTTGAGGACAACGCCGGCATTCCTGTCTGATGTGACGTTCTCTGTCTCCAGAGGAGAATGGAATGTCATCAGAGAATACTTGATCCTCTTCCCAAGCCAGTCCACATCGACTGTAGAATACCATATGCCCTCTGCCTTGGAGAATGTGTAGCCATTGTACTCGACCACATCTTGGAATGCTTCTGGCTCTGCCGGCTTGCCTTGGAAGAACAGATAGGCGAGAGCGAAGATCGCGATGATGAATGCTATCGCGACATAGAGGACCTTGTTTGAGGCCTTATCAGACTTAACTTTCTTCTTTGCCATCATATCATACCATATAGATCATAGACTATCCTGTCCCTGGCCCTGAGGAGACCCATGCTCCTGGAAGCGATGGTGATGCAGCCTCCTTCTTCCCGGACATAGGTGGTGTTGGAGGACATTATCCTGAGTATAGGAGCGACAGAGGCATTCTCGCATGTCATCACCGGGAAATCATATGTATCAGAGGGTGATGTGACAGCGAACCCGACGTTCTTTCCCATGCTGCTCAGCGTCCGCATGAGATCCAACCTGACAAAATCGATGTATGAGAGGTCAGGCTCGGATGGATCGAAAGTGATGATGACGACATCTGATGAACGAAGGATGTCAGCAGTGCTGTTGTCATATGACATGGACATGACTTCAGGAGGCAGGCTGTAAAGCCTGACTGGCTGCTTATCTACATTGACTAGATATGACTCCTGGTCCATCATGAATTCATAGTCCTTCCCATTGAGCGTGAAGGTCAGGCTGCCCTGTGCATCATCAGTCCTGTAGAGGACGACTGTGGCGATGCTTGATATCAGGAATATCGCGCTGATGATCGCGATGATCACCTTTCGCCTGTTCTCTTTTTTTACATGGGAACGTCTCATGTCCCCAACGCAAAAGAGGATAATTTATATTTTTTATGCCTCAATATCGCTCCAGAATATGAAGGATTAAGTTTATATTGCCTACGATTTTACAGTGACCTGATGCATAGATTCTTGATCACAGGGGGATTGGGGTTTCTGGGACAGCATCTGATCAAATGCATACTCGAAAGATATCCACAGTGTCATGTGACCGTCCTGGCCAGATCTGACAGAGCAAGGCTCTTCAAAGAGACATCAGATAAAAGAGTCACAGTCATCCATGCTGATATCCTGGATCCAATTATGGATCACTTCCAAGATATCGACTGCGTCTTCCATGTCGCAGCCATGATCTCCTTCTGGTACAAGGATAGGCAGAGCATGAATAAGATCAATGTCGAGGGAACAAGAAAGATTGTGGGACTGTGCCTGAAGCATCATGTGAGACGCATGGTCCATATCAGTTCGACAGCTACTATCAAGGGGTCGAACAAACATGAGAGTCCTGCGGATGAACAGAGCGATTATGACTGGAAGGGGAAAAGCCGCTATGATTATGGGCTCTCAAAATATTACGCTGAGAAGGAGGTTGAGAAAGGCATAAAGAAAGGACTTGAAGCTGTCATCATCAATCCCTGTTCGATCCTGGGTTATGGTGATACTAAATTCTTTCCGTTGATAGAAACTGTGAAGAAGCAGATCCCTGTCTGCATCTCCGGGGGGGCGCATCTTATCGATGCAAGAGATCTGGCCAAGGGCATAATATCTGCGTATGAAAAAGGAAGATGCGGAGAAAGATACCTGCTCGCAGGGAAATTCCATACACAGATGGAGATCCTCACAACGACAGCAAAAATCCTGGACCTAAAGCCTCCAAAATTCTCAATACCCGGGAACCTCTTGATCCCTCTCCTACCTATCCTGGCACTGAGCGACCGTCTTTCTGCAAATCCACCTGAACTCACAAGGACCATGCTGGAAAACAACCTGGCACCTTCATTCTACTCATATCACAAAGCGCAACAAGAGCTGGGTTTTGAACCTTGCCACACCTTGAAGGAAAGCATGGAAGAAGTCATCAGATTCTACAGGGAGAAAATCAAATGAGAGCAGTAGTAGTTGGCGGTTCAGGGTTCTTAGGAAGCCATATAATCGATAGGCTGAAAAAGGAAGAGATCGAGGTACTATGCATCGACAAGCAGCGATCTGCCTATATAGAGACCCTTGGTGTACAGTTTGCTGCTGCAGACATCACTGACAAAAAGACGATAAGCTGCCACCTGAGAGAAGGAGACATCGTGATACATGTGGCTGCGATCCTTGGCGCAGCGATGGCCAAGTGGGATGTATACAAAAGATTCAATGTAGATGGAGCAAAGAATGTCTTCGATGCCGCAATAGAAAAGAAGGCCAAGACATTTGTCTTCATGAGCACATTCGGAGTATACGGGCCGAACGGAAGCCTGGAAAAGCCTTTGACCGAGGAATCCGAGATCATGCCATATTCTGACTATGACCGTTCGAAAAGCCTTGCTGAGGAGTACATCCTCAAGAACACCAAAAACAGGATATGTAGTATCATCATAAGGTCCCCAGTGATATTCGGACCAAGAGCTAATCCAAGATCAGGGATGGGGATGCTGTTCACATCCATCAAGAGAGGCTTGTTTGTGACCTTTGGGACGACCCGAAATACGTTCGCATTCTGCTATGTCAAGAATCTTGCCAATGCAATTGTCCATCTAATAAGCCGACATCATAAGGGAGCCCATATTCTCAACATCGCAAGCACTCCTCCATGTACCATGGAAAACTTCCTGGCTGAGGCGAGAAAACGGAAGAAATTCATCGTACTTAAGCTACCCGCCATCCTAGGCATCATACTTGCGGATATCTCTCTAGCTGTCTCAAGGATAACTTCCTGCCCACCTGCTCTTCCAAAGGATGTCGTGTTGGGACTGATAAGTGATTCCTATAACAACAGCATCCAAAAAGCGATCAAAGATGGATATGAAGAAGAGTACACAATGGAGCAGGCGATAAAGGAGACCTTGGAAGATGCCTGATACGGCTGCCTATCCATGGATGTCAGAGAAAACAATTTAAATAAACCCAGTTTCTTTCTCAGCATGGAAATCAAGATCATTGAGGACAAGAAGAAGAGGCTAGTTTTTGAGCTAATAGGAGAGGACCATACTTTCTGCAATGTCCTCAGAGAAGAGCTGAATAATGATGAAGCAGTCACTGCTGCAGCCTATAACATCAGCCACCCGCTCATCGGAATCCCAAAATTCATCGTCGAGACAAGCGACAAGGAACCGAAGAAAGCTCTCAAGGACGCGATCTCAAGGCTGAAGAAGAAGAACGATCTCCTCAGAAAGCAGATATAAGATGCTCAGCGAAGAGGAAGGGAAGCTCCTTATCTCATTCGCAAGGCAATGCATCTCCTCAAGATTCTCCAGGGTAGAGCCTGATCTCTCAAAGGTATCAAGATTCTCTCTCAGACAAGGTGCGTTCGTGACATTGCTCAAGCACGGGAAGCTGCGGGGCTGCATTGGATTCCCTGAGCCATGCCTGCCGCTCAAGGATGCGATACAGCAGGCATCGCAGGCAGCTGCGTTCGAGGATCCAAGATTCCCTCCACTGCGGGAAGAGGAGCTTGGGGCAATCAAGCTCGAGATCTCTGTCCTTACTGTGCCTCAGGAAGTGCCGAAGGAAGGACTTCCGGATTCGATATGCATAGGGAAAGATGGACTCATCATCAGGAAAGGATCATGCTCAGGGCTGCTTCTCCCTCAGGTATTCACAGAATACGATGCATCCAGCAAGCAGGCTCTTGAGATGACCTGCCAGAAGGCCGGCCTTCCTCCGGGGGCGTGGAGGGATGGGTGCACAATATACAAGTTCCAGGCGCAGATATTCCATGAGAACTAGACTAGAGAGGAATGGATTCATAGTCCACGAGTGCTCAGTTGAGCAGGCGGCAGATGTCGCCATGTCACTTATCAGAGAAGGTTCTAGTGTCGGGCTTGGGGGATCACTTACTGTCGAAGAGACGGGACTCAAGAGCAGGCTGAAGCAGGCAGAGCTGGAGGGAAAGCTTAGGCTATATGACCAATATTCCTGCAAGGACAGGGAGGAGAGCCTCAGGATCAGGCACCTGGGCATGGATGCTGATGTGTTCGTGACAGGGACAAACGCGATAACCGAGACAGGAGAGCTAGTGAACGTGGATGGATATGGGAACAGGGTATGCGCCCAGATCCTGGGTCCCAGGCAGGTGATCATATTATGCGGGACCAACAAGATCGTGAAGGATGTGCCTGGCGCGATCGAGAGGATCAGGAAGATAGCTCCGCTCAATGCCAGGAGGCTGGGGAAGAAGACGCCCTGCGCAGTCACAGGCATATGCTCAGACTGCGACAGCCCAGACAGGATCTGCAACTATACAACAATCATCCACAAGGGAAAAGGGAAGATCCACATAATCATTGTGGACAAAGCTCTAGGCTTTTAGGTGAAATTCAGAGGGCATGTCGAGAAATTGCATGTCTTCTTCATCTTCGAGCAGAAGTATTCCAGCTCAAGGTCCTCATCCTTCTGCTTCTTATACTCGCACCGGTCCCAGACAAACTGCTTCCATTCCAGGACGTCATTGTATTTCCTGGTGACGAGCTTCTTCTGGATCAATGCCTGGATAGCCTTCTCCTGCTCTTCGATCCTCTGCTCTTCGATGGCTATCTCCTCTTCCTTCTTCTTGATTATCTCCTCTTCTTTCTTTATGCTCTTCTCTTCCTTCAGTATCTCAGAAAGTATCTTCTTCTCGTCTTTCCTTATCTGCTTGGTCTCGTTCTCAATCCTCTCAAGCCTCGTGAGGATATCAGCAAGGATATTTTGTTCCATGGAGAGGAATCATGGATACAGACTATAAAAATTTTGTCAGGGAATAGCTTCGGCTACAGCTCCTCAGTCCCGGAGTCCCATCGATGACCGCTATGCAATCTCCACCGCCTGCTCCACAGAACCCTGCTGCGGATGCTCCCAGAAGCTTGTGATGCTTGACTGCTTCTCTTGCTCCAGCTGGCTCTGTCTCTACACCTGCAAGGAGGCACAGCTCTCTGCGCAGACTCCATGATCTCTCCAGCATCTGTGCGAAGGATCCTATCTTATCATTGCTGAGTCCCAGGAGGATGGTCCTAAGCTCCTCATTAACAGAAGAGTATTCCTTCATCTTCACCTCATATGCAGGCGATCCGGCAAGCTTCAAGACCTTTGCGACCATGTCTCTTGTCGATGCCTGCTGGCCTGTATCGTGAAAGGAGAGATCAAGCCACGGCGGGACATTGAAAAGCTCTGGAGAAAATGAGCATCTGACAAAATCCTCGAAAGGGAGGGAAGTGTCGAGGGATCTACGATAGAACTGGCTGCCGAAGCAGCATGCAGCGATATCAAAACCGCTGCCTCTCCCCCCCTGCACTTCTGAATGGCTATAGAATGATATGAGGAAGACCTTCTCCCTTCCTTCATTGGAGAAGATGTCGATGCCGTGCGCATGGAGGATCGAAGCGACGACTGCTACTGTACTTGCGGCTGAGCTACCGAAACCAGGCTTGTGAGAGATGTCACCCATCTCAGGATCATTCTTCAATTCTATGTCAAGGCCATTCGAATGTTTTCCCTGCATCTCCAGATATCTGTATGTGTAATAAGCTGCCCGGCCGGCGAATCCAGGAAGCCCTGAAGGATCTGAGCAAGTATCGATCCGATAATCCGTATTCCTTATCCTGACCTTGCTATCGCTCCTCTTGGAAATCTCGGATGCGATGCCTTTTCCGATGTTCACGACAAGCCCTACATTGCCTGGCTCAAGGATGGCATAGCCGCCGAATACGAGGACCTTCCCGAATACCTTGATCATAACAGCCTTGCTCCTGCCGATGGCCTGGCGACAATCACTTCATCGACGATGTCAAGAGAGCCAAGCCTGTCGACAAGACGCTTCTCATCCTTTGCATGGGCGATGATGTGGACATCCTGGCCTGTGTTCATCGTGAAATATGCTTCAAGATCAGGACGCAACTGACGGACAAGCTTCATCAGGGCAAGAGTGCCTGTGCTCCAATAGATAAGACCTGGGGACTGCGTCAGCATTATGGAATGCAATTCAAGCGCCTCCTGCTCCACAATCGCTCCAAAGGCAGGGAAGTCCCTCTCCCTGACTGACTGCATGAATCTGTCGATCTTCTTCGGGAGCAGCCTGAGCCTATCTTCGAAGAATGGACTTGTCCAGACTGATCTCTGGCCAGCTGAGCTTGGCACGTCCTTCTTCTCCTTTGAGACAATGGCGACAACATCGACCAAGTCCCAGTGGTCATGGGGGAAGATAGTCTCTGCATGGGCATCTCCCTCAGAATGCCAGATGACCCAACCGGAGGGAACAGACCTTGCTGCTGAGCCTGAGCCGAGCCTGGCGAGGATCGAAAGCTCTCTCTCATCCAGCTTGAGTCCTGCGGCAGAGCAAGCTGCCAGGGTCAGGGCTGCGAAACCTGAGGCAGAAGAGGAAAGCCCTGCTGAGCTTGGGAAGTTGTTCTCAGAAAAAATCCTTGCTCTCTTATCTATGCCCGCCCGCTTCCTGATAAGGTCGAGATGCCTGGAGACGCGCAATGTAGTTGCCGGATCCTCCTTTCCATCGACTTGGACGATATCCTCAGGCAAGTCAGCGAACTCTACTGTCGTCTTCGTGACAAGTGTATCGAGACAGAATGAGATGCTTGGATTGCATGGGATCCTCTGCTCCTCGTCTTTCTTCCCCCAGTATTTTATCAAAGCGATGTTGCTTGGCGCGATGGCTGTGGCTTTCATGATCGAAGATAATCAGAGGGAAGGATAAAAAGTTAGCGATGTGGAATATCACGACTGCCTGCAGGGCTTTCTTGGATCTAGCTACCTCCTTTATTGTATCCCCCAAAGCAGCGGAACTTCGTTCCTGGGTTCCAAGGCACGCTTGGAACAAAGGTGGCCAAAGAAAGAGGCCGGGTGTGTCCTGAATCTCATTTTTGTGTTCGTTAGGCAACAACACTACTGGCTGCCGTCCTCCCTGCGGTCGTCGCCAGCCACCGCTTAGTTCGCTTTAGCGAACTAAAATTCGCTATGCGAATTTTGGGGTCATCCCCCGGCTGGCCGGTGCCAGTGTTGTTGCCTCAATCTTGGACTTTCAGGACACACCCAAAGAGGCCGCTAATTTTATATATCATCCTCCAATCACGAGGATGGGGTGAAAGCCGGCATTATCTCGTGGGGCGCTTATGTGCCATGCTATCGTATCAAGGTAGAGGAGATCGCATCGATCTGGGGTGCTGATGCAGCTGCGCTCAAGAGGGGGCTTGCGCTCTCTGAGAAGAGCGTGCCTGGAATCGATGAGGATTCTGCGACAATCGCAGTCGAGGCTGCAAGGCAGGCCGTAAGGAAAGCTGATGTCAAGACAGAAAAGATCGGCTGCGTATACTTCGGAAGCGAGAGCCATCCATACGCAGTCAAGCCTACAGGGACGATCGTAGCTGAGGCGATATCTGTCGGGAACAATTATACGACAGCTGATCTTGAATTCGCATGCAAGGCAGGTACTGCTGCTGTGCAGATATGCCTTGCCATGGTCAGGAGCAGCCAGGCAAAGCTTGGGCTTGCAGGTGGGGTAGATACCGCACAGGCAGCTCCTGGGGATGCGCTTGAATACACTGCTGCTGCAGGCGGCGCTGCATTTGTGATAGGGACAGAGGATGTTGTCGCTGAGATAAACCATACCTGCTCATTCACTTCTGACACTCCTGATTTCTGGAGGAGGGAACACCAGATATATCCTGCGCATGGCGGAGGATTCACTGGTGAGCCTGCTTATTTCAGGCATATAGTGTCTTCGTCAAAAAGGCTTCTTTCGATCGCTGGCACAAAGCCATCTGACTACACATATGCGATATTCCATCAGCCAAATGGCAAGTTCCCCAGGCGTGCTGCGAAGATGCTTGGTTTCACAGAGGAGCAGATAAAGGAAGGGCTGCTTGTGCAGGACATCGGGAACACCTATTCAGGAAGTTCGCTACTTGGGCTTTGCGCAGTCCTTGATGTCGCCAAGCCTGGAGACAGGATATTCCTGACATCGTATGGGAGCGGGGCTGGATCTGACAGCTTCGACCTCACAGTGACTGAGAAGATAAGCGGCCTGCAGAAAGAGCCTGTGAAACAGATGATAATGAAGAAGAGATACCTCAACTATGGCGAATATGCGAGGAAGACCGGGAGGTTTGTGATGCAATGAGAAAGGTCGCTATCATCGGCATCGGAAACACGAAGTACGACAGCCTCTGGGACAGGGACCTGCAAAGCCTTGCTGTCGAAGCAGGCATAAAAGCCATACATGATGCAGGTATCGCAAAGGAGGATGTCGGAGCTATATATGGAGGCACGATGTCTGGTGGCCTCTTCACCAACCAGGAGCATGTGGCAAGCCTCATCGGAGACTTTGTCGGGATGAGGGGAATACCTTCTACAAGGGTCGAGGCTGCATGCGCATCTGGAGGACTTGCGCTGAGACAAGCTTACATGGATGTCGCCTCCGGCATGCATGATGTCGTCGTCGCTGGCGGAGTCGAGAAGATGACTGACCTCGGAGGCACTGCCATCACAAGGACACTTGCTACTGCCGCATCGAGCGACTGGGAGGCAGCTTTCGGAGCCACATTCCCCGGGCTGTATGCGATGATTGCCAAGAGGCATATGCATGATCACGGCACGACTGAGGAGCAGATGGCGCTGTGCGCTGTGAAGAATCACAAGAACGCAGTACATAATCCTTCTGCGCAGTACAGGATGGAGATTAGTGTCGATGATGTCATGAAGTCGATGATGATCGCAGATCCGATAAAGCTCATGGACTGCTCACCTATAACTGACGGTGCTGCATCTGTAGTCCTCGCGAGCGAGGAGGTCGCAAGGAAGGCATGCGACACACCTATATGGATAAAGGGATCAGGCCATGCTATCGACTCGCTTGCCTTGCATGACAGGCCTGATATCACCACATTATCAGCGACAAGAGGAGCTGTCAGCCAGGCCCTCACCCAGGCGAGGATCGACCTTGCGAAGATAGGCTGCGCTGAGGTCCATGACTGCTTCACGATAGCTGAGATCTGCGCTGTCGAGGATCTTGGATTCTGCAAGAAAGGCCTCGGAGGGAAGTTCACTGAAGAAGGCCAGACACAGATAGGAGGAAAGATTGCAGTCAATACTTCTGGAGGGCTCAAGGCGAAGGGGCATCCTATCGGAGCGACAGGCATCGCACAGGCAATCGAGGCAGTGCTTCAGCTCAGGGGAGAGGCGAAGGGAAGGCAGACAGATGCTGAATATGCGCTCACGCATAATATAGGAGGATCTGGAGCGACAAGCGTCGTCCATATCTTCGGGAGGGAGAAATGACAGTCCCGCAAGTATGGAGGAAGATTCCGCAGTATTACAATCTGATAGGAAAGGCCTGCGATTGCGGAGAACTCTATTTCCCGCCGAGGGATGTGTGCCTCAAATGCGGCAAGAGCGTCCTTAAGGACCATAGGTTCCAGGGAGAAGGAGAGATCACCACATTCACTGTGATAAGGACATCGAGCCCTGATCCAGAGGGCGAGATCACAGAGAGGGCATGCAGGGATATCCCATACGTGCTTGCGATAGTCAAGCTTGAGGAAGGACCAAAGCTCACTGCAGAGATAGTGGACTGCGACCCTAAGGAAGTCAAGATCGGCATGAAGGTCTCACAAGTATTCCGCAAGATCAATGAGAAGAGCCAAAAGGGAGTCATACAATATGGCTACAAGTTCAAGCTCAGATAAGGATATCATCAAAGGTCTTTGCGATAAGACCATCAGATTCTATGAGCTTGATGGAATGGAAGAAGGAAGAGCTGCGAAGCTCAGGCTTGCTGCGCTCTCCCGGATGCTGGGGAGATCCTTTGAGCACATCGGGCATCACAGCCTGACAGGGACAGGAAAGAATATCGAGAACATGATCGGAGCCTGCCAGGTGCCGCTCGGGATAGCAGGCCCGCTCACTGTGAAGGGTGGGAAGGCAAAAGGTGAATTCTTCATCCCACTGGCTACGACAGAGGGGGCGCTTGTGGCATCTGTCAACAGGGGATGCTCATGCATCAATGCATCAGGAGGGGCGAGCGCTGTCATCCTGAAGAAAGGACAGACAAGGTCGCTCATGTTCAAAGTCCCTCTTGAACATATGCAGGGAACTTATCGATGGGTGGATGCAAATTTTCAAGCGATGAAGAAATCTGCCGAAGGGACGAGCAGATTCCTGGAACTGATCAGGATCGAGAAGCACTCTGTCGGAGACACGATGTGGCTGAGGCTTGTGTGCGACACAAAGGATGCTATGGGCATGAACATGATAAGCCTGGCTGGCGAAGCAGTCGGCGAGCTTGTCGAGAAGAATACTGAGGCAAGCTTCATATCGACGTCAGGCAACATGTGCACTGACAAGAAGGCATCTGCTATCAACCTTATCGAAGGGAGGGGGAGGACTGTGACTGCCTGGTGCACCATACCTGAGGCGACTGTGAAGAAGTATCTCAAGGCTTCTGCTGAGTCGATCGCTGATGTATCATACAGGAAGAACATCCTTGGTTCTGCTGCAGCCGGGTCATATGGTTTCAATGCGCATTTCGCCAATGTCATAGCAGCATTCTACCTCGCGACAGGGCAGGACCTTGGGCATGTGGTTGAAGGATCGATGGGATTCACTGAGATGGCCACGGAAGGCAAAGGACTCAAGGCCTCAGTCACTCTTCCATGCGTGCAGGTCGGCACAGTAGGTGGAGGGACCGGGCTTGGCACGCAGAAGGAATGCCTGGATATCCTTGGAGTGAGCGGCTCTGCAAGCAATCCGGGAGAGAATGCTGACAAGCTTTCGGAGATCGTGGCCTGCGCTGTCCTCGCTGGAGAGATATCCCTGACAGCTGCGCTCGCGACAGGCCAGCTGGTGAAGGCACACATGAAGCACAACAGATGATAGAATCGGAGAAAGGAGCATGAGAGCCTGCGCAAAGACCATATTGTTCGGAGAGCACGCAGCAGTCTATGGTCATCCTGTTATCGCAGTGCCTGTGAGATCCATCTGGACAGAGGCATCTGCAACCATTTCTGAGAAGACAAGCATGGATTCTGAATCAGAGAGGACACTGCTTCTCTCAGAGCTGTTGAAGCAGAGATTCGGGATAGATTTCAAGATGCAGGTAGATTCAAGGATCCCCAGGAAGATGGGATTCGGGAGCAGCGCAGCCTTCTGCATCGCATGCATAAGGGAGCTTGTCAGATTGACAGGAAAAGATATGGATATCCTTGAGCTCGCGGATGAGTGCGAGAGGATATTCCATAAGAATCCCAGTGGAGTGGACACAGCTGTCATCCATCATGAGAAGCCCATCTATTTCAGGAACAGGGTCTCTGAACCGCTCGTCATGAGGAAGAGGATGACACTTGTGATCGCAGGATGCAAAGGAGAACGCCCTCCCACCTCAGAGGTAGTGGGAAAAGTCTGGGAGAAGCTGCAGGAAGAGGGCATGGATATTGTCGGTGAGATAGGCCATATAGCAGAGAACGCTAGAAGCGCTGTAGAGGATGCAGATATTGAACGCATCGGACTCCTGATGGACAAGAACCAGGATCTCCTACGGCGCCTGGGTGTATCAAGCGATGAGAATGAGGCAGTGGTAGCTGCTGCGAAGAAAGCAGGCGCATATGGCGCCAAGATATCTGGCGCCGGCATGGGAGGGAATGTGATTATCTCGACAGCTGACCCGGATGAGATGATAAGACAGATCTTGCCGCTGGCGCAGTATGCCTACAAGGAGACGATATGATAGCTGTATTCGATGTGGACAGGACATTGTATGATGGCTATTCTTCTGTAGAGTTCGCTTATTTCCTCCATATGAAGGGCATGATAGACAATGACCATGATGAGATGATGAGAGAACTTATCAGTGGTCTGGAGTCAGGTAATGTGCCATATTTCAAGGCGGCGCATCACTATGCAGAGATATTGGCATCTGCTCTCAAGGGAAAAGAGCATGCAGCTGTCAGGACGCTTGCAGAGGAATTCTACAATCCAGAACGACTCTATCCTTATTCAAGAAGCCTCATCTCGCTACTCAAGCAGAAGGGATACAGGATCATCATTGTCTCGAACTCGCTCATAGAGGTGCTGGAGCCACTTAAGAAGAACCTGCATGCTGATGCTGTCGAAGGCATCATATTGGATCAGGCCAAGGGCGTATATACTGGAAGACTCGTATCAGAGATGCATCTGGAGAATGGGAAGAATATCGTGATAAGGAAGCTTGGCCATGATATGAAAGATTCAATAGGCTTTGGCGACTCTGAGCATGATATCGGCTTCCTGTCTGTAGTGGAACATCCTGTGGTGATAAACGCGAGGAAAGGCCTTGCCTCGCATGCGATGCAAATGGGATGGACGATCGCTTCACCTGAAGATATAATCGAGAAGGTGAGAGCACTTGTTTGAATCCAGGCTCAGGGATCTGAAAGAGGCGGTCGATCTTGAGATGCAGGAATATTTCAAGAATGCCTGGACGAGAGGCGTCGAGAGCGAGAATCTTGGACTTCTCAGAGACTACTGCATGATGGGCGGCAAGAGGCTGAGGCCTGCTGCCATGATCGCTGCCTACATGAGCTACGGGGGACTCCTGAAAGAGATCGTGAAGCCTTCGCTCTCAGTAGAGTTCCTGCATACTTCCACATTGATATTCGATGACCTAATGGATGAGGATGATTACCGCAGAGGGAATCCTGGCATACAATTGAGACTCAAACAATCATTCAAGGATGACAGTTGCTATGAGGGAAACATATTCTCCCACAAGTCAAAGAGGTATGCAGCTTCACGTGCTATGCTTATCGGGCTTTTCTCTGAGATCCTAGGGAGGGAGATGCTGCTTGGGAGCAGCCATGATTCTGACAAGAGGCTCAGGGCTGTCCAGGCATTCGAGACAGCCTACAGGGATCTTGTCTATGGGCAGAGCATCGACATCGAGAACGAGGGCAAGGAGACAACCGAGGAAGAATACCTTGAGATGGTCAGGGGGAAGACCTCGAGCATCTTCGCTGCAAGCATGGAGATCGGAGCCATACTCGCAGGAGCAAATCCTTCATGCTGCATCAATCTCAGGGAATACGGGCAGAGGATCGCCATGGCCTTCCAGATCCAGGACGATATCATGGATATCGGTGAATCGAAGGGGCATAGGAGAGGCAGCGACATACTGAAAGGGAAGAGGACGCTCCTTGTGATCAAAGGCATGCAGCAAGGGACAGAGGAGCAGAAGAGCGCAATAACGAATGTACTGGGAAACGAAGCAGCGGCTGATGAGGATCTTCACTCTGCGATAACTGCGATCAAGGAGAGCGGAGCTGAAGAGTACTGCCGGTTGAAGGCTGACAATCTGATCAGGGAATCAGATGATTTCCTCACAGCTTCCGGAGCTGATGCGGAATTCTTCAGGGATTTTGGAAAATACATGCTTGAGAGGAAGACATGAGAGACAGGAAGAGCGAGCATATCGAGATCGCAGCTGGCGATGTCGAGAGAGGGTGCGCTGGACTGGATGCCTACAGGTTCGAGCATTGCTCGCTACCAGAATCAGACCTGGCAGAGATAGATATCAGCTGTGAGCTGTTCGGGAAAAAGATGTCTGCACCTTTCATCATCGCCCCTATCACAGGAGGCTCCAGGTATCCTGGGATAAATGAAAGGCTGGCAAGGGCTGCGGAGAAGACAAAAGTTGCGATGTCTGTCGGCTCACAGCGCCTGATGCTTGAGGGAAAAGGCAAAGATTTCGATGTCAGGAAGCATTGCCCAAGCGTCCCTCTTATCGGAAACATCGGAGCGATACAGCTGAACTACGGGATGAGGAAAGAGGATGTAGAGAAAGCTGCTAACTTGATACAGGCTGATGCGATTGCGTTGCATCTGAATCCTATGCAGGAGGCACTCCAGCCTGAAGGGCAGACAGACTTCAGAGGACTCCTCAAAAAGATATCAGGACTTAGGCTGAGGATCCCTCTCATTATCAAGGAAGTGGGATTCGGGATATCGAAAGAGACATGCAACAGGATTGTCAGATCGGGGATCAAATATATCGATGTGGCTGGCAGGGGAGGGACAAGCTTCGCTGCGATCGAATCAAAGAGAGCGGGCATGAGAGGCACTTTCGACGAGTGGGGGGTCTCCACTGCTGATTCCATATTGAACTGCAAAGGCAAGGCGACTATCATCGCATCAGGAGGGATAAGGACAGGGCTTGACACTGCCAAGGCGATCGCGCTCGGGGCTGACTATGTCTCAGCAGCAAGGCCGCTCCTCCTCGCGGCCATGGAATCTGAGGACAAAGTTGCCGAAGAGATAGAACTTATCAAGAGAGAACTCAGGATATCCATGTTCGGGATAGGTGCCAGGAATCTTCAGGAGCTGAAAGGGACAAAGGCGCTAGCGAAGGGATGACTTCTTGTCGCAAATTATATAAAACACAAGAGAATAGACTGCTGCATGAAAAAGAGGTGCCAGATCGCGATGGAGTACATCGTGATGGTAGGTGTAGTCTTCCTCATACTTATCCCTGGGATGTACCTGTTCAGGAACTATGCTGCTTCCACGAACGACCAGATAATGGACCAGCGGATAAATCATGTCGCCGCTGAGATATTGAATAGCGCAAGGGAGATGTACTATTTCGGCCCTCCCTCGAAAAGAGTCGTGGAAGTCGACATGCCTGACGGGATAGTGAACATGGGCGTGTACTACTCTGATAATGGAGACTCTGATCCTTCCAATGATGAGTACCTGCTAATCATTGCCTACAATACTGACAGCGGCGAGGTTGTCAGGGATTTCGTCTCTGATGTGCCAATACTTGCTTTTGACATAGATCCTATAGCGAATCCATGCTCAGCAAACAACCAGGGAGTGATATCCACTGGAGGAACCGAGTGCAATGGACTTACATTCATGGACTGCGGCGTAGCGGACGAATGCTACTGCTTCTCACCTAAGGTCTACACTGCTGGAAAGAAGTTCTTCAATATGCAGGCAAAGGCCTGGGACTATGGCCTGCCTTCTATACCATATGGACTCAATTGCTATGCCGACTCTGGGAACTGCGTAATCATAGACGAAGTATCATCTGAAGTGAACTGCGTACCATGAGAAAGGCACAACTCATCAGCATGGACCTGGTGCTCGGCTTCATCATATTCCTGTTCGCCATATCTGTCTTCTTCTATGCCATGGGAGGGATATCGTTCCTCAACAAGAAGAAGACCCTTGATGTGCAGGCAGACTTCGTGTTCAACAATGTCGAGAACCTTCCGAATGACAGGATAAACTTCCTCCAGGACTACAAGGTCAATCGCCAGAAGCTGGAGCAGTTCTCATCTATACTCTATCAGGCCGAGGACAAGGATGGCGATAGGATCAGGGATGATAAAGATCCATCCCCCCCACCAACCCCTACCCCCTTGGATTCTGATGGTGATATGATCTCAGACTATGAAGAGCTTCTTGCAGGGACGTTCCATATCCCAGGAGCAGTGCCTGCTGATACAGAGGAAGACTATATCACGCACGACCCGGTCGGAGATGGCATGGACGACAAATGGGAGGACAGAAAAGGGTTAGACAACACTGCAGTCGATCATGCCTTTGAAGACCTCAATATGGATAGCCTTTTCCAGGCAGTGACCACATATCTCCTCGAGCTCACATATGGGAGAGACTATGATTGCGATGGCACGATCAGGGATGAACCTTACAGGATCTCAGAGGACTCTAACATGAATTACTATCTGGATGGCAATGGCGCTGTCGAAGACAGGACCGGGTTCCTCCTTGACGGCACACAGACCAGATGCAACTTCCTGGGAAACACGAATGTTTGGACTGGCGACATGTATCCTGATGGAGACAACTGCAGGAAATGTGTCCCTAACTTCAAGGCGTATCTTCATGACCTGAGGAAGGGAGACTTCGACAATGATGGACTGTCTGACATAAATGAGCTCAACATATACGGGACTTCCTTTGCACAATATGCTGATTCAGAGTGCGGCCCAGGAATAGATTTCCCAGGACTGTCAGATGGGGCTAAGATGACACTACAGCTTCTTGGGTTCAATAACTTTGTTTCAGCTGACGGCGACTGCCTGGATGACAGATGGGAGCAGAAATATGGGCTGGACACGACAAAGATATGCTGTGAAAAGGGAACCCCTTGTGTTTTCAATGGATTCTATGATTTCTGCACATGGGGCGATCCTGATGGAGACATGCTCTCTAACTGGGAGGAGATGAAGCACGGGACCAATCCGATGAGTCCAGACACAGATGGGGATGGCTTCGATGATCTTCTTGGCTACGAGAAACCGCTGTATGCAGATATCAGATCGATAATACTCGGAGACATAAGGATAACTGGTTTCAACAAAGTGGATGTGTGCATATACATCGAGAGCAACACTGGCAGCATACTATATCATATCGGTGGAGGCGATAGTCCGGATAATATGGTCTATGTAGCTGATTCGCAGAAATGCGGCCATGGGGCAATGTCTGTCAGCAGTCCTTCTCCTCAATGCATGACAGCTCCATTTGTCGAGTCTATCGTCATGTCAAGGCCTGTGCTGTATGAGGATTATTCGAATCCGTCTATAACGCAGCTGGCAAAGATGAAGATACTCATATGCGGTGCACGATGAAAAAGGGATATTTCTTCCTGCTGGACGGTCTTGTCGCTGTCCTGATCCTGACTGTCGGATTCCTCCTCATATCCTCAGCGCATCCTGACAAGCCGAGCACTATCTTCAACAAGAGGGCTGCGAACGATGTGGCGAATGTTCTTGCCAACACAAAGATAAGAGACATCTGTGTCGATTCTCCTTCATGCTCGTGCACAGACGCTGTCGTGCGAGATCTTTACTGTACGACTGGCGGCATCATGAACAAGGACAACACGCTCCTGGAACTTGTGGGAGAACTGTATGATAGGAACGGTGAAAACTTCGGCCCAGGTTCATTGCGAGGCGATGAATGGGCAAATGCAGTACTCGCAAGCATGGCACAGATGGATGACATCTATGGTGAGGCATTCATAATAGATGATGTACCTGTCTACAACAGCATTAACACAAATATCTATCCAGACAAGGACTCATTCTATAGCAGCTATGACCTTGGCATGGAGCAATCAAGGATACTTGTGTCTGCTAGGAAAGTCGTGATGGGCTACTATTTCGAGGATCCGGGGATCCGGATGTGGGGACCATACACGGTGGAGGTCCTGGTATGGCAAAGATGAACAGGAAAGGAGTGTTCTTCTCCATAGTGTCTGTCTTCATAATAACGATATTCTATCTTAGCTTCTCCATGTCCACTGAGAGGAGGATGCTTGAATCTGAGATGGAAGCGACAAGGACAAGGGTGGATGTGCTCAACTCGATTGTCAATGACCTTGAGAGCAGGTATCTGGAGCGCATGCTGTATGTGGCGAGCTACAGCGCGTTAGGATCGATGAGCCGATACTCAGTTTCCCCTACCGGATGCCCTAACAGGTTCTGTGGCCCCTCAAATAATTTCCTGGGATTTGAACTTGGAGCCAGCTTCAAGGATCTCAACACATCGATCTTCGAAGGGAAGATCCATCCAAATGCTTTCTCTTCGATAGACCTCCCGTCAGGGTATGGGATCACACAGCAGAACCTGCAGGCCCAGCTCGCCCAGCTAGCAATCGACTTCGAAAACCTCGGCCTCAAGATAGAAGGCCTCAGCTTCGAGGTGACTACATTCGAGCAGAAGGACCCATGGACTGTGGTCGTCGGAGCTACGATCAGCTATGATTTCAGGGATGAGAGCAAGGTGGCGAGCTGGAAAGGAAAGACCCACAAGCAGGTCGAGGTAGACATAAGGGGATTCATGGACCCATTATATGGATCAAGAATCAGTGACCAGGATTATCTTATCGATACTACAAACCAAATGGCATTCCCCATCTGTACGTTCGGGGAAGACTGCCAGCATTCGCCAAGCTATATAAACAAGCTAAGAGGGGAGACTACGGCTGACAGCGTCGCTGAGGACCTAGGATTCGGAATCTGTCTCTGCAGCTATGAATATGACACGGTAAGCCACCTCAATTGCAATAATGCTCCTGTGGGGTCATGCCCATGAGATCCCAGGTGAGCTTTGAGATGACGACCATCTTCGTACTGATATTCATCGCATTCGTCGGCTTCCTCGTGATCGTCAAAGACATAGTCAGCGACATCAGGGATGAGGAAGATTACGAGACCATGAGGAATTTCGCCGAGAGCATAAAGAATGAGGTGAACCTTGCGTCCCAGGTGCAAGACAACTATCTCCGGAGATTCAATATCCCCCTCAAGCTCAATGGAAGGGATTATGAGGCATATATAGATGGTGATATTCTTGATATCATCCTATATGATCATGGATTCCAGATCAAGAACTACACAACAACCTTACCCGTCATAGTCAAGGGCGGATTTGTGGAGGACAAGGATGCGGATTTCCTGGACCATTGCATCACCAAGAGCAAGAGCGACGGGATAAGGATAGCAAGGAACCAGGTTGCGCTCGAGCTGAGGGACATCAATGGAGGGACAAGGACAGACAACACCATAGCTCGCGGCAATTACTTCTGGGCATATGCGAGAGTCAGCTGCGTCGAGGATATCAGGGGAGTGCAATTCACACTGAGGTTCGACAGCACCAAGCTTGAATATGTCAGCCATGAGGTGATTGACAGCACAGGGCTTGATGATAATCCTCTGTTCCTTGAGATGGCTGGATTGAATCCCGAGGGTCTTGATTTCAGGGGCGCTGTGTTTGCCCCTCCGCATACTGCCATAGATTATTGGGATCCTTTGAACGGGGTAGTAGAGAGTCCGGCGAACTGCGAGGGTAGGACTGGAGGCATGAACCTCAAACCTTATCCTCTCTACATGGACACTGGACAAAAGACCAGTGAATGCGAAGGCACAGACATGGCCAGGATCACTGTCGGGTTCGTGGCGAAGGATTGCGGGACAGGGACCGGCAATGTCGCCAGGATCAAGTTCCAGGTAAAAACTGGAGCTCCCTCAGGGCTGACAACCATCCAGTTCGATCCTGATTTCAGCCCTGCCGAATACAGCCTTGTCATACCTGACCTCAACCAACCGACAAAACCTCGGCTGGATTCTGACGTGGTGGTCTATGATTGCGTGACCTTATCTCCTGATCTTGAGGCGCTTCCAGACACAAGAGTCAATCTGCCACTTCTGATCACCTAAGTATGCTACTTAGAACATGTACAGCAAAGCTTAATAACGGATCCGCATCCCCTTCCCCCAAGATATCATATATCATCATACCAATGGGTGGAAAAATGGAAGAGACATTTCTGGAAAGGACAAAGGTATTGTTCGAAAGCTCAGTGAGGAACATAAAGGAGTACAATGGCGTCGGCATCAGGGAGAGCCTGATCAACTTCCTAAGGGAACCGAGCACAATCGTCAGGAAGAGATTCCCTGTCGTGATGGAAGACAAGAGCATCAAGTATTTCACAGCATACAGGGTGCAGCATCTTGCCCAGAACATCAATGACGGGCCTTCGAAGGGAGGAATAAGGTATGCGTCAGATGTCTCTGAGGAGGAAGTGACGGCGCTCGCGATGCTCATGACATGGAAGTGCCAGGTATCTGACCTGCCATTCGTGGGTGCGAAAGGCGGAGTGATATGCGACCCAAGGGAATTGTCAGAGCTGGAGCTTGAAAGGCTGACAAAGAGGCTCGCATATGAGATGCGAGATGTGTTCAACCCCTACAAGGATGTGCCTGCGCCTGACATGAATACGAACCCCAAGATCATGGCCTGGGTATTCGACGCATGGAGCATGCATAATCCAAATATCCCGCACCAAAGAGGCGTTGTCACTGGAAAGCCTGTCTGCCTTGGCGGCCTGCAGATAAGGATGGACGCGACCTCAAGAGGAGGCTTGTTCGTGATGGAAGAGGCCATATCAAAGAGGCATATCAAGGGCATCGAGACACTGAAAGGGCAGACATGCGTGATCCAGGGATTCGGGAATGTCGGCTCGAACATGGCCAAGCTCTTCCATGACAAGGGAGTCAAGATAATAGCTGTCAGCGACATCTCAGGATGCATCCATAACAAGGAAGGGATAGATGTCGATGCGCTGCTCGACCATGTGCAGAAGAACAAGGTCGTGGCAGGATTCCCTGGTGCAGAGAAATATGGCAGTGATACATCAGCTCTCCTTGAGATACCTTGCGACATCCTCGTGCCTGCAGCAAAAGAGAACCAGGTCACAGAAGAGATCGCGAGGAAGATCAAGGCCAAAGTGATGCTGGAACTTGCCAATGGCCCGACCACACTGAAGGCGGACGAGATACTCAACGAGAAGGGTGTGTATGTGATCCCTGATATCGTCGCGAATGCTGGAGGAGTCATAGCATCATGGATGGAGTGGGTCTATGCTTTCGAGAGCCATGAATACACATATGATGAATACAATGACTGGCTCAGGAAGAAGATGGTCAGGACCTATGAGAATGCGGTGACTGTGTGTGACAGGTACAATTCCAAAGGTGTGAAGATAACACTCAAGGAAGCAGCATTCATCTATGGCATAGAGAAGCTACTCAACGTGCTGCAGAACAGGGGGATATATCCTTAATTCTTTTTTCTGGTTTTTCTATAAGCTGCTAAAGAAAAATACCTCGCAGAGGAGAGCCAGAGAACGCCAGGTTCTCGGATAAACCTAGGGAAAAGATTGGAACTAGTGCCAGAAGAAGCAGATTTCAAATGCTAAGGGAATGAAAAGACATCTAGCGCTTGTCCTGCTTATTTATGCAATTTTCCTCCGGTTTGACGCTTGCATTGACGCCTGAGAATCAATATTTTCTATCCCTGTTCACAAGGCAGATCAAGCGATTCCTGCGCGTGCATGTCTGCCATGGGCAGCTGCTTTATTGACGAAATAGCCCACAAGCTATAAATATTACATATAGAAGATGACCTTTATGTCGTTAGAAAGCGCACTCATCAGAAGCTTTGACGTATGCGGTTCTCTGGCAGGAATGATAGCTCTTGCGCCTGCTTACGCGATCACATCGGCGGTGATATTTGCGGTAGATGGAGGCCCTATACTCTACAGGCAATCATGTTTTGGCAAGGATGGAAAGCATTTCGAGATGTATAAATTCAGGACTATGGAAGTGGATTTTCCTGCAGTTTCCCGGGTGCATCTGAATGAGACTGGAATTAGTCCTAGATACACGAAGACTGGAAGATTCCTAAGATGTACTAAGATAAATGAACTCCCTCAACTGTACAATATCTTGAAGGGCGATATGAGCTTTGTCGGGCCAAGGCCTTGTCTGGACAACAATGACCCAGATGATCCACATGGGATGCGACTGAATGAAGCGCGCATGAGAGAAGGAATAAGCAGCATAAGACCTGGACTTACAGGTTACACTCAACTGGCAGGTGGTGAGCTGCCGCTGGAAGAAATGATGGCATTGGATCGTAACTATCTATCCTGCTCCAATCCCATAAGAGAGTTCTCAAGATTGCTCACTGAGACTATCAAGTATATCGCTAACTACAGGAACCACAGCACAGGATAACAGCAACCTTTTATTATGGTCTTTCTTCCTCCCTCCCATGAAGAAAGAGCTGTCTGCGCTTGACATACATCATCTCGGTGCTGAGATGAAGGATCTTGTCGGCGGAAGGGTGGACAAGATATTCTATTCAGGCGACAGCCTCGCAGTCCAGGTCTATGTGACAGGAAAGGGCAACAAATTCCTGACATTCCTCCTCCCCGGAATCATGTACATCTCTGAAGAGAAGGGGAAGTTCCCTGCTGCTGACAAGCTGACGATGGCCCTCAGGAAATACCTGAGCGGGGCAAGGGTGAGGGAGGCAAGGCAAGTAGGATTCGAGAGGATAGTCGAGCTTGTCTTCGAGGGGAAGGAAGGCGTCTATGTCCTGATCATCGAATTGTTCGGGAAAGGGAACTTCATCCTATGCAAGGATGACTATACTATCGTCGTGGCGCAGAAGTACAAGAAGTTCTCCCAGAGGACCATCAGGGGAGGAATCAAGTACGAGCTGCCTGATCAGAAGCTGAATCTCAAGGAACTATTTCTTGACGACATCCAGGAGGCGATAAAGACATCCAACAAGGAGAGCATCGTCAAGACCCTGGCGATCGTGCTTGGCATGGGAGGAGTATATGCCGAAGAGGCTTGCCTCCTGGCAGGCATCAGCAAGGACAAGGCAAGCGTTTCGCCAAAAGAGATCGAGACCCTGCATACGAAGATAAAGCTACTAGTGACCAGAAATCTTGAACCGACACTCTATCCAGGAAAGGATGTGACACCGTTCCCTCTTGAGGTGTATGCTGGAAGTGACGCCATCTCGTATGAATCATTCAGCAAGGCCATATATGAATATGCGAAGGTGGCTGCGGCAAAGCCTGTCGAGAAGAGCCAGTCTGAGAGAGAACGGGAGAACCTGATAGCGAGGATAAAGAAGCAGGAGGAAGACATACTTTCCCTAGAGGAGGAGGCTGCCGAGCACCAGGCCAAGGGAGAGCGGCTCTACGAGCAGTATACTGTCGTCAAGGACATCCTCGAATCGCTGCAGAAGGCTCGTGAGAAATATTCCTGGAAAGAGATCAAGGAGAAGCTCAAGGGGCATCCTGTCGTCAAGGAGGTCAATGAGGCAGACGGGAAGGTTGTGGTGGAACTGTAGAGGGATTATCTCAGGACTGTCGCAGGTAACGAGTATAAGTATCTCAAGAAGGAACGAATAAATCTGACATTTGACAGACAGGCGATCTCGTGCTCTTTCTGCATCTCATCCATGGCAGCAGGAAGATTTGCTCAGATGGAGAGATCCGGTTCTGCAAGAGAAAGATTCCTCAAAGGGCCAAGCCCTGGTACTGAAGAAGATGTGGCCGGCTTCTTCAGGAACAGCAGATTCGATTTCTTCCTGAACTGCCTCAACCGTTCATTGCAAATGACGATACAGTCAAACAACGGTTTCCCTTCTTTGCTTGAACCTATAAAGAGCATCTTCATCTTCTTCTCCCCTGATGGGACCTTAGGAGTGAACAAAGAAGCATCTGAAAGGATCAGGCTCAGCATCAATGTGAGCTATCTGTTCGATACAGAAAATAAGTTGATCGCAGAGATCAACCATGAGCTCTATCACATCATCGCTGACTTCAGGCATCAGGAGAGCATCCAGATCACCCAGCTACGGAAATGCGAGGAAAGCCTGAAGAAGAGCATCCTCTCGAATAAACATAAGCTGGATTCCTGGATAGCATATGAGAGTCAGGATCTTAGGGAAATCGCGAATATCGACTTTGTCTATCAGAGAGAGACAGCAATATACTGGAACTACATAATCGATATGGGCTTGTCAGTCCTTGCCATGGAACTGGAGGATCAGATATATATCAAGGAGGAGATAGAAGGTGCACGATATTCTATCGATTTCTATCACCACAAGATGCTCGAACTCAAAGTCCTTGCAAAAAAGGAAAAAGGATCGGCATCCAGATACAACCTATATATGCTGCTCCAGTTCCTCGTCGCTTATTCAAGCATGCCACGCAACATCCTGCCGTTCATCCTGATCAAGGACTATTGGGCAAGACCAAGAAGCGGTTGGCCTGGATATGATCATCATAGGATCGCTTGGGACATCGTCAACAGATTCGAACATGACATGAAGGAAAGCACCGAAGCTTATGGACATGTCATGACATTATGGAACCATATGAAACAGATCGCAAGGGATATGAACATTTGGTCCGACCCCCTGGACCCAAACCTTATAACAAGGCAAATCCACAACACCCAAAGCCTGAGGAGCGCAAAGGAAGGATACAAGCTCTTCAACCAGCTCTTCTATGACTTCTACAAGAAGGTAGAGGTATGCGAACCGAAGGGTCACCTCTAGATTTTTAAACAGGTCTTCTCTCTTGCTTCCCGGATGAAGATAGAAGACACCTCCAGTTTCTGCTCACACTGCTCTGAGATAGTGCCTGCTCACATAGTCATCGAGGAGGGGCATGTGTATATCAGGAAGATGTGCAAGCTGCACGGAGAGCATCGTGAGCTGCTCGAAGAGGATGCAGATTACTACATGAAGAGGCTGGACTTCGACAAGCCTGGAACTGAATGCGTGAAGCAGACAGCTGAGGAAAAAGGGTGCCCATTCGACTGCGGACTCTGTCCTTCGCACAAGCAGCATACATGCATCGGGCTTGTCGAGGTCACGAACAGATGTGACCAGGGCTGCCCTGTATGCTATGCAGATGCAGGCGAAGGAGAGATGCTTTCGCTTGGGAAGTATGAAGAGATGCTGGATTTCTTTGCCGAAAGCGAGGGAGGGAAGGCTGAGATACTCCAGATCAGCGGTGGGGAACCGACACTCCATCCTGACATCCTTGAGATGATCAGGATAGCAAGGACAAAGAATATCGGTTATGTCATGCTCAACACAAATGGAAAAAGGCTTTCAGAGGATCCAGGATTCGTGGCTGAGCTCGCAAAGCACAAGAAGCTTGAGGTGTATCTGCAGTACGATGGCTCTGCTGCTGCGAACATGCATCTCAGGGGGAGGGATCTGACAGGAATCAAGAAGAAAGCAATCGAGAACTGCAGGAAGCACAGGATCCCAGTGACGCTTGTCACGACAGTCGATGAGACAAATCTCGACGAGCTGGGAGGAATAATCAGATATGGGCTCGAGACCAAGGGAATCAGGGGCATCAACATCCAGCCCATGGCATATTTCGGAAGATACAAGGAAGGAAACAGAAGGGTGACAAGGACAGGGATAATCAAGAGCATCACAAGCCGGCTCCCTGATATCTTCGAGGCAGGGGATATTGTCCCCCTCCCCTGCAATGTCGAGCGCATCTCTGTGAGCTATCTTGTCAAGTTCACTGACAGATTCATGCCTGTGACAAGGAAGATCAGGCTCAAGAACTATGTACCGCTCATCAGCAACACTCTCCTGTTCGATGCAGATGAGATGATATGCGGCTGCAACTGCCTGTCAGAATCGATAAGGAAGGTGATGACTCCATACAGGCTACTCCCAGACATATTGAAGAAGAATTTTCTAGACGAAAGGACGTTCAGGATCACGATAACCTCGTTTGTGGATAAGCTAAACTTCGACACCAGATCCATGCAGAAGGAGTGCGTACATGTGATCACAAAGGACCTGAGGAAGATCCCTTTCTCAGCATATAACATGGTGCATAGAGAACATGATAACTGATATGATCGTGGATATCGGGACAGGCGCTAGCCTGCTGGTCCTGTTCACTTCTATTCTTATCAATTTCGTCGAAACGAAAAAAGAATATAAGACCGAGAGGAAGAGCATAGTCGAGACAGGCAGCATGTTCCTGTTCTTTGTCCTTATCTACTTCATCATCAGGTCCAGGATCGGAACTCTTGGACTCGAGAATCCTGTCCTGAGGATCATCGGGCTTGCTCTGATCGTCTTCGGATGCATGTTCAATGTATGGGGGAGGATACATCTCGGGAGCAACTGGGCAAATCATATACGTATCTACAAGACACAGACAATAGTCACGAATGGGCCTTATTCGTTCGTGAGGCATCCGCTCTATGCTTCCTTAATCTGGATGTTCTATGGAGCGTCGCTCGCATACATGAACTATATCGCCTTCCTTGCAAACACATTTATATTCGTGCCATTCATGTTCTACAGAGCAAGGCAGGAAGAGGAGCTGCTAAAGCAGTTCCCTGCTTATCGGGAATATATGAAGAAGAAGGGGATGTTCCTACCAAGATGAAGATAAGAAAGAATGCATTTCGATTCTGCAGGTTCAGCCTGATGATGATCGTGTGGCTCGGATTCTTCCTCAAGTCCAGGGAACTCATCCTCCTGTCATTCATCCTGCTGCTGTCATCAGCTGCACTCAAGATCAGGAGAGCTCCGCTTGTCTTCCTGTATACAAACACTATCGAAAAGTTGTTTCCCTCCAAGAGCATCGAGCTGGATGAGAGAGGGATGAGGTTCGCGCATTCACTCGGGTCGTTCCTCAGCGGGGTGTGCACTGCGTGTCTGTATCTTGGACTCCAGGCATGGGGTCTGGTGCTATTGTTCGCGATCCTCAAGACCATAAGCGCTCTGGGTTTCTGCCCTGGCGAGAAGCTCTACCGCTGCATGAGCGGGGGCTGCTGCAGCATCCTCAAAAGATGATCGACCTGCATCAGCATCCTGACGAATGGGGAATACTGCCAGATATCTCCATCTTTGGGCTGGAGGTGGCCACATATCCACTTTTCGTGCTTCTCGGACTTCTCAGTGGGCTTGCTGTCTACTATTTCCTTGCCAGGGAGAAGAGGCAGCTTGGGGAGAGGAATCTCTATATCGTGCTTGCGGGCATATTCGGAGGAATAGTCGGAGCCAAGATACCTATATGGCTCATGCACTTCGACCTTATCGCCAGTGATCCTGCCCTCCTCCTCCCGGGCAGGACAATCGTCGGGGGCATAATAGGAGGCACAATCTCTGTTTACGCTGCCAAGAAGATACTCAGGATAAGGGGGAAGAAGGGCAACATGTTCGCGCCTGCGATCGCCCTGGGAGTGGCGATCGGGAGGATCGGCTGTTTCCTCACAGGCTGCTGCTATGGAAAGCACACCACCTTGCCATGGGGTGTCGATTTCGGAGACGGACCAAGGCATCCCACGCAGCTGTATGAGGCAGGTTTCATGCTGATCGTTTTCTTCTATCTGCTTTCGATAAGGAAAAACGCCAAGCCCGGGTTCCTGTACATGATGTTCGTGAACCTCTATTTCAGCTTCAGGTTCATAGAGGAATTCATCAAGGAAGGAGATCTGTTCCTCGGACTGAATATATTCCAGTATCTATCGCTGGCTGCAATATTTGTAATGAACATAAAATATATAATAGACAGAAGGAAACCATATGCCAATGAAGAATGATTACTACACAACGACATCCAGGAAGGTGCTGGATTTCATAGTCGGCTTCTTCGGGATAATCACAGTTGGCATAGCCTGGTCGTTCTTCGGCAACCTGCTTTCGATGATCCCTGGATTCGGAGTGTTCGGCAGCGTATACATGCTGCTTATACCTCTGTTCTCAATCGCTGCTGTCGTTGCATCCTTTGTCCTGAAGAGGAGATATATCGCGATAGGGATGATATCGGCAATGCTCATCCCCTTGCTTGTCTTCGGAGCGTGCATCATCGCATTGTCTCCGATGATATAACTCTGACATCTTCGCAAGATTTATAAGCAACCTGCATTTCCTTGGGTAGAACAGCCCGAGTTCACATGAGCGATTGTTAGGGCCGCTTCTTGTGGATTCTCGGAAATCGGAGAGATAAATAATGGCAGAGTTCAGACATATCGTAAGGATTGCGAATACTGATCTTTCTGGAGAGAAGCCGCTTTACATGGCTCTGAAGAAGATCAAGGGTGTCGGTTTCATGTATGCTAATCTTGTCTGCCACCTTTCAGGTGTGGACAAATATGCCAAGGTCGGAAACCTCAGCCCTTCAGACGTCGATAAGGTCAAGCATGTGCTTGAGAAGCCGCAGGAGTATCCTATCCCTGCCTGGATGAAGAACAGGCGGAAGGACTACGAAGACGGCACAGACAAGCATTTTGTCGACACCGACCTCGCGCTCGTGAAGGAAGACGACGTGAAGAGGCTCAAGAAGATCAAGGCATACAGAGGATTCAGGCATGCATATGGTCTCCCTGTGAGAGGACAGAGGACAAAGTCCAAGCACAGGAGGAACAAAGGAAGAGGACTGGGCGTTTCCAAGAGGAAAGGCGCCAAGTCCGGCAAGGTCTAGGTGAAATCAGATGGGCGATCCTAAAAGACTCAGGAAACAGTACACGACCCCAAATCATCCTTGGCAGAAAGCCAGGATCGACGAGGAGATCGTGCTCATGAAAGAGTATGGAATGAAGAACAAGAAAGAGCTGTGGAAGATGGCTTCCATCCTCAAGAACTACAAGGAGAGGGTGAAGTCGCTGGTCCCAAGGCACGACAAGCAGGCTGAGGTCGAGAGGACACAGCTGATGGCAAAGGTCGAGTCCCTAGGACTTGTCAAGCCTGGCTCTAGGCTCGAGGACGTTCTCAGCCTTTCGCTCAAAGAGCTCATGGAAAGGAGACTCCAGACCGTTGTGTTCAAGAAAGGGCTTTGCACGACAATCAGGCAGGCAAGGCAGTACGTGACACACGAGCACATCTATGTCGACAACAAGATGGTCAATTCCCCAAGCTATCTCGTCAGCCTGAAAGAAGAAGGACTCATCAAAGTGTCAGAACAGATGAGCGCACTCAAAGAGACTGAACCTACTCCGGAGGCGATCTAGATGAAGACAGAAGAACCAGCTGCTGCGGCTGCGGCTCCAGCACCTACACCAGCACCTTCAGCACCAAGGCCTCAGAGGCAGATGAGATGGGGCATATGCCACATCTATTCATCATACAACAATACAATAATCCACATAACAGACATAACCGGATCCGAGAGCATCGCAATCTCGTCTGGCGGCCAGATTGTCAAGGCTGACAGGCTGGAGAGCTCGCCCACCGCTGCGATGGCTGCTGCCAAGAAGGTGGCAGAGATCGCGATGGAGAAGGGAATCTCAGGGATCCATGTCAAGATCAAGGCACCTGGCGGCCAGAACGGACCAAATAATCCTGGTCCTGGCGCGCAGGCTGCTGTAAGAAGCCTCTCAAGAATGGGCCTTAGGATAGGAGTCATCGAAGATGTGACACCTATCCCTCATGATGGCTGCAGGAAGAAAGGCGGAAGAAGAGGCAGAAGGGTCTAAACATGAAACTCGAAACTCTGGAGAAAACGAAGGAGAAGATGTCATTCATATTGAAGGACAGCTCTCCAGGCTATGCCAATGCGCTCAGGAGGATAATGATCTCTGAGGTGCCTGTCATGGCCATCGAGGATGTGGAATTCAGGAAGAACAGCTCAGCCATGTATGACGAAGTCATCGCCCACAGGCTGGGACTGACAGTCCTCACGACTGATCTTGAATCTTATACCCTCCCTTCAGAGTGCGCGTGCCAGGGAGAGGGCTGCGCAAGATGCAGCCTTAAGCTGACACTGGACGAGAAAGGTCCAAAGACCGTATATGCTTCCGATCTAAAGACAAAGGATCCTAAGATCAAGCCGGTGCATCCTAAGACGATCATAGCAAAGCTCCTCGAAGGACAGGAGCTTGAGCTTGAAGCGACTGCTGTACTGGGGAAGGGCAAGGACCACATGAAGTGGGCCCCAGGACACGTCTACTACAAGGTAAAGCCTGAGATCAGGATCGACGAATCGAAGATCACGAATCCAGAGGCAGTGATTGCCATCTGCCCTATGGATGTCTTCGAGATCAAGAACAAGAAACTCACAGTCAACGAGAAGAACCTCCTCAAATGCCACAATTGCGAGGCATGCATGGATGTGCTTCCGGGGATATCCTTCAACACAGAGGAGAAGGATTACGTAGTGTACATCGAGTCATGGGGACAGTTGTCTCCTGCCGAGATCATGACGACCGGCATCAATCTTTTCGACAAGAAGCTCGAGGAGTTCGATGGATTGATGAAATGATGATGAAAATGCGGGGGTGCCGGAGAACCTTATCCACAAAGGATCTGGTCCGGATTGGCCAAACGGGCATGGTTGAGGGCCATGTGGCTTAGTGCCTGCGCGTGTTCAAACCACGTCCCCCGCACTTTAATTCCAAGAGATGAAAAATGAAATCGAATGACAACCTTAACGCGCTGATAAAGGATCTCAAGACCATGTCAGCGAAAGAGAACGCCAAGATCTGGAAGAGCCTGGCAACAGACCTGGAGAAATCCACATCAAAGAGGCCTGTCGTGAACCTGACAAAGATCGAGAAGATCTCAAGCGACGATGAGACCGTCATCATCGCCGGGAAAGTCCTGGGAACAGGCCAGCTCTCAAAGAAGGTCACTGTCGCTGCATTCAATTTCTCTGGATCTGCGAAGACAAAGATCCTCTCGAACGGTTCCAAGGCCATGACGATCCCTGAACTCATGAAGAAGAACCCAAAGGGGACAAACGTCAGGATAATAGGTTAGCAAAATGATAGTAATAGACGCTAGCAATATGATCATCGGAAGGCTTGC
This sequence comes from uncultured Methanosarcinales archaeon, assembly GCA_964441565.1. Taxonomy (GTDB): domain Archaea; phylum Nanobdellota; class Nanobdellia; order Woesearchaeales; family GW2011-AR15; genus CAYTWW01. The sequence goes on from CAYTWW010000001.1 coordinate 226,307, forward strand.
GGCATATGCTGCAAAGAAAGCCCTCCTCGGTGAGACTGTAAGGATAATCAACTGCGAGAACGCATATATCTCCGGCAACAAGAAGCATGTCCTGGATGTGATGAACCAGAAGAGGAGGAGAGGAACACATTCAACCGGACCTTTCTACCCAAGGTATGCTGACAAGATTGTCAAGAGGACGATCAGGGGGATGCTTCCGCATACGCAGCCCAAGGGCAAGGAAGCATTCGGAAGGATAAAGTGCTACATATCTGTCCCTATCGAGCTTGAGAAGGAGAAGGCAGTCAAGGTCCCTGGCGCTGACATCTCGAAACTCGTGGATGTCAAGTACACAGACCTGAAGACATTAACAAGGATCCTAGGTGCTAAAGTTGAGTAAGATAATCCATATGGCTGGTAAGAGGAAGACTGCTATAGCAAAGGCAACGCTTTCTCCAGGAAAAGGAACAGTCAGGGTCAATAAGGTCCCTCTGGACATGCTCGAGCCAAAGATGTACAGGCTCAAGGTCCAGGAACCTATGATGCTGGCGGAAGAGGTCATCAAGGAAGTGGACATCGACATCACTGTCACAGGCGGCGGAATGATGTCCCAGGCAGAGGCAGCGAGGCTGGCTATGGGCAGATGTCTTGCTGAGTACTCAGCCAAGCTGAGGAAGGCCTTGATCGAGTATGACAGACAGTTCATCGTCGCAGATGTCAGGCTCAAAGAGACCCACAAGCCTAATATGCACGGTACTGCTAGGGGCAGGAAACAGAAGAGCTATAGGTGAGAACAGAGTAGTTATAGGTGGTTTTCCACCAGATTTCTTATTTCTCAGTTGTTTTAATTCATTTAAAAATTACAGGTATAGAAGACTCATAAAATTCGATGGGAACCCGATGGACCCATTTGCCCTCAGTGAAATCATAAAATCCTTCTTCAGCGAAATCTGGAATTGGATATAGTCCTGATGAAGAATATACTGTACGATTCTCTGGAACCTTAAAAATAAAATTTGTAGTTTCACTACTATCGGAACTTATCTCTTTATAACTACTTACGCATCTATTCACTATGAAATAGCCAATTTTTTGGTTCTTATAGATAATTTTCTTAGTCGCCCCTGACTCCAAGTAAGGGATTATGACACTGAACTCACCATATTGAAGTGACCCTTTGTCATAATTAATACTCATATCGATATCTTGATAGATAATATCTTCTTCTTTCAATATGAAAGGAGTGCGAAAATAAATAATGACATCGAATAAATCTACCTTACCTGAGTTATTCAAAGAGATAAAATAAGAATTATGGAACTCTGATTCATCCTCCTGGTAGAACTGGACTTGACCTTCGTACCCTTTCGGTACCACCTGAAGATACGTGACATTTCGCATTTGATATGCAGATACTATGTTCACTCTCTCTTTAGGAATATCAAGAAGAGAGTTTTCGACCAATATGGTAATTTTAGGCACGGGTGTAGTATATATCTCATATAGATTGAATACTATCAGAACCAGCGGTATAATGTAAGGAGTGATCTCTTTAAGTAGTATCTTCTTTTCAAAGAGGAAAATCACCATCATTCCTATAGATAGAGAAAGGTTAAACAATTCTTTATTGTTAAATAACGATAGTGAAATCATTCCAAACAGTATTGTTACACACAAAACCAATACTTGCTTGTAAGCTCGTTTCATCTTTCAATGAGTATTGTTAATATACATATTTAATTATCTATCAGCACAATATCCATATGTATGATTTTATGATAATTCCACTGGACATCCCCACGCCAGCTATTTAAATATCAATTCTCTTGATTTTTTCGGATCTTGCAGCATTTTTTATCACAGTGAGAAAGGGATTCAACCTCAAATTATCAGTTCAGCTTTACTGCTTAAACTGATTTAGGAGGATTTCGCCGAGTAGTATTACTGGTGATAAAAAATGACAGATGAAAAAATCGAATTGAGAGAATTCATACCTGAGAAGATACAATCAGGGAGATGGGGAAACCTGAAGTATATCGACTTATTGATCCATGAAAGAAATGATCATCTGGCGATTTCTTATTACAGGGATATCCATAACCAATTTGGAATCACTCCTTGCGCCAGAGAATATTCGATAAGACTGCCTAAATACATCAGCAAGTCTTCAAGAACATTCGAAGTGCTTGGGCTATTACAAGGTGAGATGAGCAAGACCCATAACAAGACCATCATCTTCTGTAATTCTGAACCAAGTCTTAACAGAGAGGTGATGGACTGGTTCAATGATGAACTTGGAATCACGTATGATCAATGGCATTGGTATATCAAGGTCAATATCAATCAGCCCGAAAACTGTGATTATCGAAAAGAAGTAGAAAACAAGGTCATCGAACATTGGATGCGTGAGACGAGGATCATTCATGATATGAGATATCCGACTACTGTCTCATACATCAAGAATACCAATCATAAGGTGTTGGATGATGATGACTTTGGTTCGCTCATCTTTGAATACAAATCAAATGCAATGTCTGAGATTGTAAAGAATCTAGTCAGAAAATTCACCTATGAAAAGATACTAGGATGCAATGAAAAGGAGATCATTGGATTCATGCGAGGGATACTCGCTGCCGAATCCTGTGTTGAGATACATCTTCCTACTATGAAATATCGGATCCATATCTCAGCAATAAACCCACTTGAAAAGGAGATATTCCACAAATGTCTTGAAAAAATTGGTGTTGGCAGCAAAGTATACGGAAGAGATAAAGTAATTGTATCAAAGCGTCACAACAACTTTCGCCTTCTCTCCCTAGATCTCATGTCCCTGAACCCTACAAAGCACAGGAAATTCCTGGAACTCATCAGCTGCTATCATCCTGGTGAGGAAGCTGCAGGATGTGTCAGGGAGGAATCAGCTGTGTATGCTGTTGCATAAGGCAAGTAAAAATTATATACTGCTTCAATCATGATGAAGACCATGCCAACTTACTACTTTCAACAAGGAAATCATGTAGTTGAAGGAGATATGCCATTTCTTCTCCATGAATGGTACTTAGCCCTCAGGAAAGAATATGGCTGTGGCAGCTATATCCCAAAGAAAAAGGCGGAGGAAATGATGCCGACACCAAATCGGACTCAATCCCAAATAACACTGGACCAACTCCTGGCATCCTCTGCTGTCGGAAGACGGACTATCCATGCTTTTGTTCTACGAAATCAGCTGCCTCAGGCTTTGCAGTTCGGCTTTGGAGGAGATTCTGATTTCTATGCAGCTAAGCACAATTCAGCTAGCGGAAGGAGGCATAATAAATGAGGGTCGGTGTCTGCGGTATCGCTTGCGAGAAGTGCCCTAAGATGGTGCAGGGCAATTGTCCGGCTGGCCCAAATGGATGCACGCCAAGGGAGAACAAGTTCTGCAAGATCAGCACATGTGCTTTCCAGAAGGGAGTCAAGCTCTGCTTTGAGTGCAAAGAATTCCCTTGCGAGACGACAAAGGAGGGACCGATTAGCTTCGGCTATTGCCAGTATATTTCTGGGAAGGGATAATCACCCTTCCACAGCTGCCTGCAGCTAAAGCCACTTGAGCCACTTCTTCTCTACAGCGTCGGGGAGATCTATCTTGTTATGCTTTGCCAGGAGAATGACCTGGCAGAACACATCAGCTACTTCGCCTTCAAAAGCAGCCATTATCTGGTCGTCTGAGAGGTCCTTCTTCCTTGCCTTGCCTTTCATCATCAGATATCTCTGTGTGAGCTCGCCGAGCTCTTCCTGCAATTTGAGGATATACCAATCATCATCCCTCTGAATACTGAACTTCGACGCATATATTGCTGATATCTTCTCAATCTTGATTGTGATCTCTTTGAGTTCCATCCATGGAGTGATGACCTGATAGTTATTGAATCTTGCGGAGCCAAAGCTTTATAATTGTCACCTGCGCATCTTGTCACGATGGACGCAGTCGTTGTCTCGCATGTATCGAAGATATTCGGTAGAGGGAAGGAAAAATTCAATGCCCTCGATGATGTATCTTTCTCGATAAAAAAGGGCGAGATATTCGGCCTGCTCGGACCTAATGGAGCAGGCAAGAGCACACTCATAAATATACTATCGACAGCACTCCTTTCTGACAAGGGCAAAGCGACCATCCTCGGCCACGATGTGATCAAAGACAGGTATCAGGTGCTCGAAGCAGTCAACAGGGCGACTGGGGAGACGACTTTCCACTATCTGATGAAGGTCAGGGAGATCGTCAGGTTCTATTCTAAGATGTACGATATCAAGGACAGGGAGAAGAAGATCAAGGATCTCTCTGAAAAACTTGAGTTCAGGGACCTCCTGGACAAGAACTTCAACAATCTATCCTCAGGGCAGAAGATCAGGGTGATCCTCGGAGTATCCCTGATAAACAGCCCAAAGGTCCTGCTTCTCGACGAGCCGACGATAGGGATGGATCCAGACATATCAAGGAAGACAAGGGAACTCATCACAAGGGTCAACAAGGAAGAGGGAACTACGATACTCCTGACCTCACACTATATGCAGGAAGTAGAGGAGCTGTGCGGACGGATAGCATTCATCAACCATGGGAAGATACTCGATGTGGGGACTACGAAGCTTGTCAAGAAAGCAAAGCTTGGGACTGAGGTGAAGATAAGCCTCAAAGAAATCAAGGAGAAGCAATGGTTGCAGAAAGAGGGATTCTCTCTTGACGGCAAAGACATCATGAAGAAGGTGGATGATGAGAGCGAGATCGCGGAGATCCTTGAAAGCCTCGCTGACAAGGGGATGGTCATTATCGACTTATCCAAAAAAGAGCCGTCGCTCGAAGACTATTTCATAAGGATGATGAAGAGATGAGACGAGTGCTTGCGATAATCGAGAGGGATTTCACGATAGTCAGGAGACTCAAATGGAGGATCGCTGAGACATTCTACTTTCCTCTGACATCTGTCATAATATGGGGGCTCTTTACGCTTTGGACAAGTGAGATTGCTGTCGAGGCAGGGTTCATACTGCTTGCTGTGAACATATTCTGGAGTTTCGCGTACCAATCACAGAGCGGGACGAACATGCAGCTCATGGAGGACAGATGGACTGAGGAGTTCAGGAAGATCGTGACGACTCCTGTACGACCTTTCGAGTATCTGATAGGGAAGGCATTCACAGCGACTGCTCTCAGCATACTCAGCTTCGCTTCGACCATCATAGTGGCATATCTTGTCTTCGGATATGGGCAGCTGCTGGAAGAGTGGCCGTCATTCCTGATGCTCGCGCTCATAACGATGATAGCGTCGTTTGGAATAAGCATAGCAGTGGCATCTGTTGTGACTGTGCTTGGGAATGAATATGGGTTCATCTCCTGGAGCGTGATGCAGCTCATCATCATGTTGTCTGCTCCATTCTTCCCTATCGCTTCTTATCCAGGATTCCTGAGACCTATAGCCATGATGATTCCTTATACCTGGGTGTTCGAGTCGATAAGATCTCTCAATACATCAGGGACGATACCTACAGGATTCCTCATAAAGGGAGTTTTGCTTGCCATTGCACTTGCATGCGCCTCTATCCCACTCTACTCCTGGGCTGTCGACAATGCGAGAAAGACAGGTAAGCTCATCAAGATATGGTAAATCTTTGGATCCATACTGCCAGTCACTTCAATCCTGACTGAAGGTTTGGCGTAATTTAAATATTAGCTGCTGATTACTCTGCCTGGTGATATTCATGAAGAGAGGAATGATACTACTGATAGGCTTGCTTGTGCTAGCAGCCTGCACTGAGCAACAGAACAACCAGATACCAAATCCTGCAGCGAAGTTCTGCGAGGATAATGGGGGAGACTACGAGATAACGACAGCAGCAGATGGCAGCCAGGGCGGAGACTGCGTCTTCCCGAACGGCGGAAGGTGCGAGGGATGGGCATTCCAAAGAGGAGAATGCCATGTCTGCACTGATGCACAGAAGGCTGCAGATGCATGCACTATGGAATATGCTCCTGTCTGCGGCGAAGATGGAGAGACCTATGGGAATGGCTGCGGAGCCTGCTCAAGCGGGAATGTCAATACATATGTCAATGGGGAATGTCCATCAGAGTGCGGAGAATGCCCGCAGTTTGTCCCTCCAAGCCCTGATTTCTGCAAGGATGGGACAATTGTGCAGGGAGAAGTTGATGAGTGCGGTTGTCAGACACATCCAAGCTGTGTAAGGGATAATTCAGAGATAAAGTTCTACTGCACTGATAGGCCGGATGCATGCACTAAGGAATATGTGCCTGTCTGCGGATGGTTCAATGAGGATGTGCAGTGCATCAGGTATCCTTGCGCAAACACATTTGGCAACAAATGCGAGGCATGCTCTGACAGGATGGTCGACTACTGGACTGAGGGAGACTGCCCTGAGGATCTCTAAGCTTTCCTATCTTCATTCTTTCCTGGTTGATATCCTGTCCAGGTCTTCTTCCCATTCTTGTCGTATCCTGAATATTCGGTGCCTATGATCCTCCCTTCCACGACATCATCTTCTCTACCTTGAGAACGGCATATGCGGTACGCAATGTAGCCACCACCAATTAGCACGGGCAGTATCAACAGTGGATTTGCAAGGATATCCTCCAAGCTTGCAGAGGGATGTTGCATCATTCTACTCGTGACATCTGACAGTGCCTGATACATGATCTACGAGTCTTCTTATGTTATACATAAATCCTCCGGCTAATTGCCGAATCATCCGATTTGTTTTTATAGCGGCTCCATATATCGCATCCAGATGCAGAAGAAGACAATACTCGCCTATTTCCTTGTATATACGATCTGGAGCTCCACATATATCGCCATAAAGGCATCGGTCGCCTGGCTTCCCACATTCACTTTTGTCGGCATCAGATGGTTCTTCTCAGGACTCATCATGCTTGTGATCGCCCTGACTCTGGAGAAAAAGCATGGTCTTGGCAGAAGGCAGGTGCTGCATTCGATGCTGCTTGGTATACTGCTACTCTCTGTCAGCAATGGGCTGTTGTCTGAGTCAGAGAAGATTGTCGATTCTTATGTCGCTGCTATCACATTCGCGATCACACCTATACTCATGATAATCTTCGACTGGGTGATCAACAAGGAGAAGGTGAAGATGTCGATAATCCCTGCGATAATCCTTGGGATCACAGGCATCGCTATCCTCGACTATGTGCCTGGATCAGGGATTGTCGTCGGACCTGGGACTGTCCTCCTCCTGGTCTCGCTCACATCATGGTCATTCGCATCTGCGCTGAGTCACAGACTCTCTCAACCTGCTATGTTCTCCAATCTGGCTATACAGATGCTCACTGCCGGAGCCTTCGCCTTCATAGTATCAGCAGCCCAGGGGAATGGGCTGCCTTCGGGAGGAACACCGGCTGCCATGATATCAGCCATATATCTCATAACATTCGGAAGCATAGGGATGCTCGCATACTCGTATCTATTGAAACATGAGCCTCTCTCCAGGGTGAGCAGCTATACATTCGTGAATCCGGTCGGAGCTGTCCTCCTGAGCTTCCTGTTCGGCGAACCTGTTTCAAGCTCATTCATAATAGCGCTTCCACTCATACTCCTGGGGCTGTATCTCATGATGAGAAGCAGGCATAAGGAAAAGCATATGGAGGCAGAGGCAGAGAGATGAAACTCCTGTTCAAAGGGATACTGCTGGCAGGAAGCATCCTTCTCTATGTGCTCAATACGGAATTGCTGATCATTCTACTAAGACTACCACTCCTCTTTGGGATCAGGCTCTACCATGTGCTATGGCTTGCAGGAATGCTAGTGATGGTGAAGTCGATGTTTCCGATGGGCAAGAAGATGGCGTCAGGCAAGCTATTCTCAAAGAACTATAAAGAGGGAGGAAGGAAAGGTCTTGAGAAATACACTAAGGAGACTGACCGGCGTGCTGCCATGGCTTTTGCGCTTTGGGCAGGTTTGGCAGGATCATACTTCAGCCTGGTGCGCTTCAGCATCCTCCCAGCTGATTCTGCTCTTGTCGTAGTCCCATTCATGTTCTTCATGGACTCGTTCTGCGTGCATGTGTGGTGCCCTTTCAGGAACTGGATAATCAGGAACAAGTGCTGCAACAGCTGCAGGATATATCATTGGGGTGCCTGGATGATCGCTGTATTCCTCCTGGTCGTACCGTCTTTCTGGACATATTCTCTTTTCTTCATGTCGGTCCTGATGCTTTTCCAATGGGAATTCTTGCACTGGAGGCATCCGGAGAGGTTCTATGAAGGGTCGAACATGAATCTGAGGTGCGATCATTGCAGGAAGAGGACTGGAAGTTGCGTGAAGCGAACTGTTTGAAAAAACAAACTTCTAATATCATCTCTCACTCCCACCTTTCTTTGAAACTGCCAAAGGAAACAATGGAAAGTAAAACTTTCCAAGATTTGGAGCGAAGCTCCAAACGGTGGGGCCAAAGCCCGGGGAAATCAAAGATTTCCTGGGCCCGAGGTAGCAAAGCTACCGGGGCGCAAAGACTCAAGTCTTTTGCGCACAAGGAGAAATTGTCTCCTTTGTGAAAGCAGCATCCACTGGACATCCTGACGCGACCTATTTAAAGGGTCTGATATATATGAACATCGAGGTGAGCGTCATGGAAAAGATAATCTACGACATCGAAAGGGAACTTAATGGAGAGATAATCGAGGCGCTGAGAAGCATCAGAGGGAGGCGTTGATCTCCTTCTTCACGCGGTCAGAATAGCCCCTGAGGCCGAAGACTGCATCGAAGCGCTTCCCATATTCAAGCGCCAGGGCTGCCCTTATCAGGCCGACTGGGGAGAAATACCTTTCCTTCTGAGACTTGTTCTTGGTATGGTGATATCTCTCGTATGCTTCTATCTGCGAGAGATGCTTGTCAAGCACTTCCTTGATCTGGCCGATGAACTTTATGTTCGTCTTCCTCACCTCTGTGGAAAGGTTTAGGAAACTCCTTTCTTCCAGCTTGTCCCACCCTTTCTTGTACCAGGGGAAGTAGCCTAGCGAGAACTTGTACAGGCCAAGGGCTGTGAGAGGTTCTCCTGCCTCTGGCTGCTTCTTCTGCAGCAGATTCGAGAATCCTTCGTTTATCTCCTCGAATGTGGAATCAGCGACCTCGAACATGCCTGCGAGGGAGAATATCTTCCTCAGGAGCTCCTGCTGCTTCTCCTGCTTTGTGGTCTTGTAATTCAGGTGATGCTCTATCTCAGCCCAGGCTTCCTGCAGTATTGTCCTTATCTGGACCTCGCATGCAAGGTCGCATAGGTCTGAGCATTCGATGAACTTGGACCTGCTCTTCGGGATCCTGATGAGCATGTGGAGCGAGAGGTAGCCGAACTGGTCGAATTTCTTGACAGAGCGCTTGTCTGTCATCTCGACCACCTCGAACTCCTGCTCGACAATCTTCTTTATCTGATCAACCTGGGAGAGGAATAGGCAGATCACCCTGCAGCCTGCAAGGTCTGTGCACTGCTTGAACGGATCCTTGTATCTCTTGCGCTCGACCTTCTCAAGGAAAGAGGAATAATCTTTGACACGCTTTGTCATGCTATGTATCTTCAGATGGTTCCTCTCAAGCGCAGAGTTTATCACAAGAGTCACAAGATTCAGGAGGCGTTCATACTGGAGACGCTTCTCTTCATAGATGCGCCTGAGATCGACGCTGTCTACAATGACCTCTCCGATGCTTGTCTTCTCTGTCACGATGTCATCAAAGGGTTCCATGCTTTTAATACTTTTGGAGGTTCTCCCTCACCTTGGAAAGGGATCTTGCGTCCTTGAAGAAATCCCTCCATACATCGCCTATCGCTTCTGTCCTCTGGATCATCTTATCCGGAGTGATGCTGCCGGGACTGATGCGACCTGACTCCTCCCAGAGCAGAGGGGCGGCGACTGCAGGAAGTGATCCTGACCTTATCGAATATGGGGCAACTGCTGTCTGGGATTCGGAATTCCTGTATGTGTCGATGAATATCTTTCCTTTCCGTTTCTCCTTGCGCATCTCTATGGTTATATCATCCGGATACTTGGTCGCCAGTGTATTTGCTATGCTCCCCGCGAACTCCCGGACATCCTTGAACTTCATCTCCCTCTCTATCGGGACCACGATGTGGAATCCCTTCCCTCCCGTCGACATGATGTATGGGACAAGTCCTAATTCCTCAAGAAAGCTTCGCATCATACGCAGGTACTTCCTGAGCTTTTGCATATCATCGGCGCTTGGATCAAAATCGAAGATCATCTTATCAGGATATTCGAGCTTGTCTATCCTGCTTGTCCAGATATGGAGGACAGCCACCTGTGTCGCAAGGTAGACGATGCATGCCTCTGTGCGGCAGACTACGTACTTGGTCATCCCTCCCCGTTTCTTCACCTTATAGGAATCAAGCCAATCAGGGAAATGGTCTGGCATATCTTTCTGGAAGAATCCGGGTTTCCCACCTCCATCAGGGAACCTGTACATGGAGACAGGCCTGTCGATGATGTGCGGCAGCATGCATCCTGAAATTGACTTGTGGTACTCGATATAGCTCCTCTTGGACATGCCTGGGAAGAGCTGTTTCTCAGGATTCGAGAATCCTATCCTCTTCCCACCGACAAGAATCTCCCCCTCCTTCCCAGGGGACTTCAGCTCCTTCTCTTCATCCTTCATCTTGATCATGAGCCAGTTCTTCCCTTCTGTCTGCTGGAACGCGAATCCGCCTCTCAGCCTCTGGCCCTTCACCCATATCAGGAAATGGCCTTTTCCTATCGCTATATCGATCGGCTGGACCCGGCCTTGCTTGATCGTGATATTCACGTAGTTTCCCTTGTCCCAGATATCTACTGTGCCTGCGCCATACTCACCTTCAGGGATCGTGCCATGGAAGTCTGCGTAGCTGATCGGATGGTCCTCTGTCTGGACTGCCAGCCGGCGCTCGCCTGGGCTTTCTGGAGGACCTTTAGGAACTGCCCAGGATCTCAGGACCCCGTCGACCTCGATCCTGAAGTCGTAGTGGAGCCTCCTCGCCTCATGCTCCTGAACGACAAATATGCCCTTGTGACCTTCGGATATCGTGTCGGGAGGCTCAGGCGTCTTCCCGAAATCACGCTTCTTCCTGTATTCCTCCAGCATAATGCTTGGAAGATTGTGCCAAAGACTTAAAGGGGTGGCTATTGCAGAAAAAGAAAAAGGGGGGCCTTTTATCCTATAGCAAGCCAATTTTTATCATCATGGGAACTACCTAAGGAGATGAGATCGCTATGGACTGGATATCTTTCCTTCGGACTTGTGAGCATACCGATTAAGTTGTATTCTGCTGTCGACAGCAAGTCATTCTCTTTCAGGATGCTCCATAGGAAGGACATGTCTCCACTGACATATAAGAGATGGTGCCCTGCTGACGAGACTGAGGTGGCATGGGAGGACATTGTCAAGGGCGTCGAGGTAAGGAAAGGACAGTATTATGTGATACCAAAGGACAAGCTTGAGCAGTTCAAGCCTGAGAAATCAGATGCTGTCGAGATCGTGAAGTTCGTGGACAGGATGTCGATCGATCCGATATACTTCAACAAGCATTACTATGTAGGCCCTGAGAATACGAAGGAGAAGGCATATTTCCTTTTCAGGGAGGTGCTGCAGAACACAGGAAAGGTAGCGATCGGAAGATTCGTGATGAGAGAGAAAGAGTATGTATGCTCAGTAGAATCATACAGGAAAGGGCTACTCCTCACTACACTGAACTATGAGTATGAGATAAGGGACATAGCTGAGATAAGGGAGCTTTCTGAAGAGGTCAAGCTCGCTCCGAAGGAGATCGGGCTGGCAGAGGAACTGATAACAAGGCTCTATGAAGAGAGGTTCGACATATCTGAGTTCCGGGACGATTATGAGGAAAAGATAAGGGAGACCATCAGGAAGGCAGAGGAAGGAGAGCTTGTCGAGGTGGAGCAGGTCACAAAGGAAAGGACGCAGATACCACTCCTCGAAGCATTGAAGGCGAGCCTTGATGAAGCCGATGCTGGCGTCTGAGGGAAGTGTCCAGGACATAAGGCCTGGCTTCATATACGAGGTCAAGCTGGACGGGTACAGGGCGCTCGCTTTTGTGAATAAAGGTTCCTTAAGGCTTGTGTCCAGGAATGGAAATGACATGACTTCTGAGTTCCCTCATATCAATCTGCAGGGGCAGCCTGACTCTATCCTCGACGGGGAGATCGTGATATTCGATGAGAGCGGCAACCCAAGTTTCCAGCGCCTGCAGAACAGGAGAGGGAAGGCTTCCTACATCGTGTTTGATATACTTGAGCTTGAGGGCAGGGATCTGACAGGAAGGCCGCTAGTCGAACGCAAGGTAGTCCTGGATCAGGCTATCAAGGATAGCGGAAGCGTGATTAAGAGTCCCTACACCACGAACGGAGAGAAGCTCCTCAGCATAGCTGTCGAGAGAAAGCTTGAGGGGATAATAGCAAAAAAAGAAGACAGCCTCTACTTTCCCGGAAGGAGGACAGGCCAGTGGAGGAAGATAAAGCTTGCAAGGACCCTTGACGCAGTAGTATGCGGATACAAGAGCAAGAAGAGAGAGATCTCATCGCTTGCCCTGTGTGTCTACCGGGGAGGAAGGCTTCTTCACATAGGGAATGTCGGGACCGGATTCAGCGAGAAGATGATGAAAGAGATATCAATACTTCTGCGGAGAGGGGAAGCTGATGTGATAAGCAGTGAGAGGGACGTGATCTGGGTCAAGCCTGAGCATGTGGCTGAAGTGAAGTACCATGAGATCAGCGATGATGAGAAGCTTAGGGCTCCTGTATTCCTTAGGCTGAGGGATGATAAGAGGCCTGAGGAATGCACTTCACTTGATCACACCCCTGATCGAAATCTGTGATATGGAACTGCTTGTGGAATAACTGACATATGTCAAGCCTTGAGCACACTACAATGAAATGCGCTACTCTAGCGCTTCCTAAATGCGATACTCCTCCGGACCGACACAGCACATTTCCTGGATTTAAAAATAACTATAGAAATTTCCAAGACAGGACGAGCGCTTCCCTTGCGTGAGTTCCTGCCTTGGGCAGCTGCTTGTTCCTAATCCCCTTGAAAACTTTAAATAATCACATGGATTCTTAACTGAGAATGAAGATTTCCAGGGACCAGGCATTGATAATCCTGACAGGAGTATATATCTTCCTCCAGATTGTGGCTGACATAGCTGCCTCGAAGGTAATTGTGCTTGGAAGGATAGTGATGGATGCGGGGATCATCTACTCGCTGACCTTCACATGGAGGGACCTGATACACAAGCAGTTCGGGAAGAAGGCTGCGCAGACAGCGATTGTCCTTGCAGCTGTGATCAATGTGCTGATGATGCTCTACTTCCTGTTTGTGATCGCTCTTCCTGCTGAGCCTGAGTGGGCTGCTGCAGGAGGGCAGACTGCATGGGAATTCATATTTGGGATCGTGCCAAGGATCGTGATCGCGAGCATAATAGCTGAACTGATATCTGAACTGATCGACACAGAAGTCTATCAGGCATGGACAAGCGGGATAGGCAGGGGAAAGCCCCAATGGCTCAGGGTCATAGCATCAAACAGCATCTCTGTACCTCTGGACAGCCTCATCTTCACAACAGTGGCATTCTCAGGAGTCCTTAGCCTGGATGTCCTTGTCGTCATGTTCTTCTCGAACATACTTGTGAAGGGGATAGTTACACTGATATCCTCAGGACTCATCTACCTTGTGCCTGAGAAACCGATATATTCTCGATAATACCGGGGGAATTCAGGCTCAGCCTAGCCACTTCCTCTTAAGCTGGGAGAACCTGCCCTTGATTATCGAACTCCGTATCAGGTCCATCAGGCGCACCATGAACCTAAGGTTGTGGATGCTTGCCAGCCTGTGGTAAAGGATCTCATCATTGACGAACAGATGGCGGAGGTATGCTCTTGAGAAGTTCCTGCAGCAGTAGCAGTCGCATGCCTTTTCGACAGGCTTCATGTCCTGCCTGTTCTTTGAATTCTTGATGTTCATCCTGAACTTGCCTGCTTTGGTGCCGCCCTCCTTCGGAGGGATGAGCAGGTAGCCGGACCGGGCGAGCCTTGTGGGTGATACGCAGTCGAACATATCTATCCCCCGTTCGACTGACTCGAAGATGTCCTCGACTGCGCCGATGCCTAGGAGGTGCCTTGGCTTGCTGTCAGGAAGATGAGGCATGCACCAATCAAGGATGTTGTGCATGTCTGACTTCGACTTTCCAAGCGAACCGCCGATAGCAAAACCGTCGAATGGAAGTGAGGCCATGTATCTCGAGCTCTCCTCCCTAAGGTCCTTGTATTCGCTTCCCTGGACTATGCCGAAGAGCTTCTGGGAGGTCTTCTTCGTCTTGATGCACTCTGCTGCCCAGCGATGAGTCCTCCCCAAAGATTCCTTGATGTAATCATAGCCATGCAAGGGAGATGTGCATTCGTCGAATGCAAGGATGATGTCTGCTCCAAGGTCCTCCTGGATCCTGATCGAGGTCTTCGGGTCGAGCCTCAGCAGCTTTCCATCGACAGGACTCTTGAAAGATACTCCTTCCTCATCGACCTTGGCGAATTTTTCCTTCAGCTCCAGATGCTTCTTCTTCGAGACAGCCTCTTCGGGGAAGATATTTCCCAGCTTGCCGATATTATGCTCCATGCCGAATCCGAGCGAGAAGACCTGGAATCCTCCAGAGTCAGTTATCATGGGCCCTTCCCAGCCCATGAACTCACGCATGCTGCCAAACTTCTTGATCAGCTGCTCGCCTGGGGAGAGATGAAGATGGAATGTGTTCGCAAGGACTATCTGCGCGCCTATCGACCTGAGATCATCCGGGCCGATTGCCTTGACAGTGGCTTTGGTGCCGACTATCATGAATATCGGGGTCTTCACATCTCCATGAGGAGTATGGATGATGCCTGCCCTGGCGCGGCTGGTCTTCGAGACTGCTTCTATCCTGAAAAAATCCATTCGAAAAAAAGAGAACCAGGGAGATTTAAAAAACTTAGGAAAACTAAGCTTCCATCTGGCTTCCCAGCTGGAAATAATTGCCGTCAGGGTCAGCCAAGGTAGCTATAGTCATCTTCCCCTCCTCATCCGGATGATAAGGCTCTGCCACGACATCTGCGCCAAGCCGTCTTATCCTGTCGAACTCCGCCTGCACATCCTCTGTCTCGAAATTGATGATGATCCTCTCAGGTTCCTTTGATGCTCCCTGGACCTTATCGTGCGGTGCGATGACCAGATGATTATTGCCGACATCGAATCCATGGAATACTCCTTCCTTCCAGTCCTCATCCTTGTCGAGGATGCTCCTATAGAAACTCGCGAGCTTCTCGGGATCCTCGCTTGATACCATAAGCCAGCCAAGAGACAACATCTTTCTCACCAGGGGTAGCCTTTCAGGCCTTGTATCCCTTTGAGTGCTGCTATCTCCCCTGCGATGCTATCAGTGTGGCCAGCAACAAGAGTGCTCAGGGCGAGAGCTTTTGGCATCCTGCTTCCGAACATCTCCACCTGCTCATCAAGCTCATCTTCAGATAGGTTCTCGACAAAGCGCTCGGTCTCAGAGTAGACTGCCTTCGCATAACTCTTAAGGCTCGGCAGATCCACCTTCACATCCCGTGTCCAGCCAGGGTATGCTTCCCAGTCATCAAATCCAGGCATCGGCTGGCTGAGGCCAGTGTCTGTCTTCTCTGATACCATATCCTTCTCCCGGAGCCGCCTGTTCACTATCATGTCCTCTGACATGACCAGATGAGCATATGTCGCACCAATCGGATTGGCCTTCCCTGGTGGGACCCAGCCTGCAAGCTTACCATCAACTCCTTCCATAGTACCCTCGAGAAGCTCATGTGACTTCTTGATCTGCTCGAGGATAAGCTTCTTCGCTTCCATCTCATCACCTCTACAAAATAGATTATGATGACAAAATGAAAAGGTAATATAAAGCGGTCTCCTCTGAGCGATAACGAATTCAGCCCTTGACCAGTATTAAGTGGCTCGCCGCAGCGTGCTCTGGTCTTCAGGACAGAGCCATACTGCCAGCAAACTTTATAAATGAGACCAATTTCCAAGTGTTCCATGATCATTCCTGTAAGATGCTTTTCATGCGGCAAACCAATCGGCCATCTTTGGGAGGACTTCATCGCAAAGACCGAGAACAAGAAGAAGAATGTCAAGAAAACGCTTGATGAACTTGGTCTTGAGAAGTTCTGCTGCAGGTCTGTCTTCATGGGTCATGTAGACCTGCTCGAGACTGCTGCAAAATTCAAGAAATTCTAGATATTCTTGTTTATCTCTCTTATTATATCCTCACTTGAGAAAGGTTTCGTGATATAGCCCACTGCACCAAGATCCTGCGCCTTCTTCTCCTGCTCAGCTTCCTTGAGGGATGTGCACATGACAACTTTAGCGAAGCGATCGATCTTCTTTATCTCACCAAGGGCAGTGAGTCCGTCCATGCCTGGCATCATTATGTCCATGAAGACAAGATCCGGCCTTGATTCCTTATACTTCTGAATTGCTTCCTCCCCGCCCCTTACTTCTACCAGGTCGAAGGATTTTCCGGACTTCCCGATGAAATTCCTGAGCACAGAGATCATCAGATTGCTGTCGTCGACTATCATGATCCTTGACATATGAAAGAAAACATATCACCAAGTATATAATCCTGCCGAATCAGAAATCAGATCTGGAGGCACTTGTCTTCTTCACTATAGACCAAGCGAAGACCAAGGCCCATCTTGAGCAGTGCAGAGATGACTGCCATATGCTCCTTGCCTGTGCCTGAGACGAGATTGACTGCGACTTCAGTATCGATTATCTCATTCTCAAGGCTGCCCTTGATATCCTGGATCAGGGCTTCTATGCCTTTGGATTCGTCTACCTGTACCATCCTCGTCTTTGCATCCGGCCTGAAGGTCTTCAACCCGAAGTCATTTGTGATAAGGAAGCCCTTCTCCCAGGGCTCAGAGCCTATCAGCCTGGATTCATGGGCCCAGGTACCCTTCCCAGATGAGAGGCATGCTACAAGCGATGTCATTAGATTCGCCAGAAGGAGGATTGCTTTATAATAGTTTTGGGAAGACCAATAAATATAAACAAGAGGGTTTTTGCAAAGCGTATGGACCGGGAGCGTATCGCACTATTGACAGCCCTGATCGCAAGCATCATCGCCTTCTTCGGCAATATGCTCTTCGAGGCATTCATCGCCATCGTCTCTGTCTTCTCAGACACGGTCGGCATCATACTGGTGGCAGCCCTTGCTGTAAGCTCCCTGTTCCTCAGCCAGACAAGCCATCAAAGGTTCAAGCTTTTCATCACGCATGAACGCATCATCCATACACTCTCGATGCTTACTCTCCTTATCACTATCGTATGGCTCCTATTCCTATTCCTGCCTCAGATGACACTGCTCATCGAGGAAGTTGATAGCATCAGCAGACCAATATGGCAGTCAGTGATACTTCTCATCGTCTCTTTCATCGTCCTGATGAGATCCGGAGACTACGCAGTCGACAAGGCTACAGAATTTGCACGTATCCTTGAGATATCTCCCTTTGTGATCAGTTTCTTTGTCATCGGTATAGTGAGCGCGCTTCCTGAGAGCAGCATCGCCCTCATCACCAATATGAGAGGCGACCCTAATGGCGCTGCGAGCGCGCTCCTTGGAAGCAATATCGCGGATCTTGCGCTGATATTCGGTGTGATAGCCATGATGCTTCGCGGCAGCACTGTGACAAGCGAAGCGCTGAAGAAAGACTCGTTATATCTGGGAATCCTTTTCCTTCCGTTCATCCTCATGCTTGACGGAAACCTTACACATCTCGATGGTTCGCTACTTCTCGTATCCGGGCTCTTCTTCTTCGGGATCATCTCATATCAGTCAAATATCCATAAGATAAAGTGGCGCGGAGGCATAAGAACAGTCCTCATCCTGATGCAGCTGATCGGAAGCCTGATGCTCATGCTCTTCGCAGCGAATGTAACTGTCGACAGCGCCAGCGACCTTGGAAAAGGACTTGGCATCCCTCTTGCTGTTGTGAATGTTGTCGTAGTAGGCATAGGTGCCTGCCTGCCTGAACTGGTGTTTGTGATGAAATCTGCGATGAAGAACAACCAGGGGCTTGCTATCGGAAACATCCTGTCGGTCGTGATGATAGATGCCACGATCATGCTCGGACTGATCGCATTGTTGAGGCCGATGACAATCAATCCCAGCTTCTTCTTCGTGACAAACCTGTTCATGGTCATTACAAGCGTCTATATAGTGTACACCATGAGGGTCGTCCAGAGATTCTCATGGCAGGAAGGGACTGTATTTTTGTCTATATACGGGCTTTACCTATTCATGATCATCAAAGGCTAGGTTCTTCAATCAGTGAAGATTCCCTTCTTGAACTTGATGAACCCCTCAAACTCATCGGCAAGAAGCTTCGCTGCAGGAGCAGGCATGTTCAAGAGCATCCTGTGAGATTCGTACACAAGGGAAGAATAGTCTTCTGTATCCACAGATGAAAGGAAAGACCGGAACCTCTCCCTAAGTTCCGGGATCCTTATCCTCGATACCACCCTGGACAGATCATCCGGGTATCCTAAGGCAAGATGAGATGCGAATAGCAGCATCGAAAGACTGTACTCAGACATGATCGGATCCATCGGCGTATGATCTACCCTGGCCCTGAGGGCTGTGCACAGGTCGAGGAACCTCGAATCCCACATATCCAGGCTGCCGTAGTGATAGAACCTTGTAAAGGGGATGTCCTCGACCTCAAGATATTCCCCCTTGTGCTGCTCAGACAGCTCTGTCCCTGGAAGCGGCCAGAGGTAATTCGATCTGAGTATGATGTTCCTATGCTCCGAGAGGGATTCTGCTTCTGATAACAGGCGGGCGATGGATTCCTTTGTCTCCCATGGCGTGATGATGTAGTTGACAATGATCATCGACTGCGGAAGGGATGATGCAATCCTCATGATGACATCTTTCTCACTGTCAAGCATCGGCTGGTCGCGGGGCGATCTGTGGAACCGTCTTCCAAGCCTTGCTGCAACAACTGCTGCCGGTGTCTCCCTGCCGAAGGACAGCGTATGCCTGCCCTCCTTGAAGAGAGAGATGACTCTCGGCACATCTACGGCAGAAGGGTCGATGTATACAACAGTCTCTGGCATGCTTCCATTCCTCATCGCAAGCTCCTTCAGGAAAGCCTCTGACTTGTCGATGTTCTCTACGCAGAAGGGGTTGTTGTCATACAAGTTGAGCCGACGGATGCCGAACATCCTGAGCTGGCTAAGATCTGATGAGCCGGTCTTCCTGCTGGAGCAATATGCACAGGAATTCGGGCAGCTGCTTGTGACTATGGCTGAAACCTCACCTGATGAGCTTATAGGGCTGAACATGCCTTCCCTGCTCAGCTGCACCGCGTCGGCATGGCCTCGTGAGATCGTCTTCTCCACATTGCCTTCGAAGAAGTGCGGTCCTCCAGCTATTATCCTCGCCTTGGGATGCCTGGCGCGGACATGCCTTGAAAGCATCGCAAAGAATGGATAGCTGAAGGTTGACAGGCTCACATTGATCACGGAGTAGCGGGAGAAGTCGACTGAATCAAGCCATGAGTCGAATTCGAACGAGGAGATACGCTCCTTTGGAAAAAAGTCACACCTCGGAAATAGGCTGGAGACGAAGGAAGAACCTGCAGGGAGGAGGTCCATGCCGTCAAGCGAAAGGACTACAAGGCAATTGCTTTGTGATGCCTGCCTATGTTCCATGAAATAAGCAAATTATTTTAAGATAATAAAGTTACTCAAACCGATGTTCGTATTATCTGAGATCATTGATATCGTGCTGATGACACTCGCTACAGGCTTTGTCTTCTCTGATATGTTCGGAAAGAAGAGGCATGTCGCTGATGTCGTCGACCTATACAAACAGAACTCATTCCTTGACTGGGAGGCGATCAAGTTCGCTGCGATGGTGACTGCTCCAGCAATCATCCTCCACGAGCTGGGACACAAGTTCCTGGCCATGGGCTTTGGGATGAATGCGACGTTCCATGCAGCCTACTTCTGGCTCGGCCTTGCTGTCGTCGCGAAGATGATGAGGTTTCCCTTCCTATTCTTCGTACCTGCTTATGTCTCGATATCCGGAGCAGGCACATCTCTCGAATACAGCTTAGCAGCCGCAGCCGGCCCATTTGTGAACATCGCTATCTGGGGCCTCGCGACGCTTTATCTCAAGTTCGGGAAGCCAAAGAGGAAGCACATCCCTGTGCTTGTCCTGACGCAGAGGATCAATCTGTTCCTCTCCATATTCAACCTCCTGCCGATACCTGGTTTCGACGGATTCCAGTTCTTCACAGGATTGATAAGAGCGTTCACATGAGACCAAGAGTCGGACTGGTCCTTTCCGGAGGAGGAGCGAGGGGCCTCGCGCATGTTGGAGTGCTCAAGGTCCTGGAGCAGAACAAGATACCTGTGACCGCCATCGCCGGAAGCAGCATGGGTTCCATCATCGGAGCGCTCTATGCATCAGGGCATTCGGCAAAAAGGATCGAGAGGATCATCTGCGGCCTGAAGCCCGCAAGCATCCTGAAGATGGTGGATTTCACATTCTCTAACATCGGAATCGTCAAGGGAGACAAGCTCATCGACTATGTGATGAGCTTCATCGAGAAAGAGAGGTTCGAGGAGCTGAAGATCCCCCTTGTCGTGAATGCTGTAGATATATTGCATGAGAAGGAAGTCGTGTTCAAGAGCGGCAAGCTAAAGGAGGCAATCGCTAGCAGCACATGCTTTCCCGGAGTCTTCATACCGAAGAAGGTCGGAGGGACTGTGATGGTGGACGGCGGGCTCAAGAATCCTGTCGCAATCGGGCTCCTTGATGCATATGACCTGCATTTCTCGATACTTGTCAATGTGGGGACCGGATTCGGGAAGGATATGAACAAGGACAAGATGAATGTGATCGACCTGATGAAGCTGTCTGTCAATATAATGCAGGACGAGCTCATCGACCTGAAGCTGAAGTGCACAAAGGAAGACTATGTGCTGATAAGGCCGGATGTGGAGAATGTCGAGCTATGGAACATCATGGAGCCAGAGAAGCTTATCAGGGAGGGAGAGAGGAAAGCAAAGGCAGAGCTGCCTCTCATAAAAGAGAAACTGAAGCTGTATTCTCTCCAACAAAAAATTATATAAATCAGTTCAGAGATTCTACATCAATGCGACGAACTATTCTTGCAGGTTCTTTCAAGGTCAAACACAGTTCACAATCAGAGGTTTCTCTTGAGATATGGCATTAGCATTCGATACCGAGAGATACCTGGAAGAGCAGACAAGAAAGATAGTCGAACGTGTCGAGAGATTTGACAAGCTCTATCTGGAATTCGGGGGAAAGCTGTGCTATGACATGCATGCTGCGAGAGTCCTCCCTGGATACAGGCCGACTGCCAAGGTCGAGCTCCTCAAGCAGCTGGGCGAGATAGACATCGTATATTGCGTGAGCGCGAAGGATATCGCAAGAGGAAGGGTCAGGAGGGACTTCGGACTCACATATGACAACCAGACCCTGAAGGATATCCAGGATATCAGGGACTTCGGACTCGATGTCACTGCTGTGATTGTCTCAAGGTACTGCGGCCAGGAGGCTGCTTCCTCTTTCATCAAGAAGCTGGAGAGCTTCGGACTCAAGGTCTATGTGCATGCTGAGATAGAAGGCTATCCGAATGACATCGCAAAAGTCCTCGATGGGTATGACAGGCAACCTTTCATAGAGACCCAAAAGAGGCTTGTCATCGTCACTGGCGTCGGAGGAAACTCAGGCAAGATGGCAGTATGCCTGAGCCAGATATATGCAGACAGGAAAAGAGGTATGAATACTGGTTTTGCCAAGTTCGAGACATTCCCCATCTGGAATCTTGACCTCGAACATCCTGTCAATATCGCATACGAGGCAGCGACAGCAGACCTGAAAGATGTGAACATGATAGACCAGTTCCATGCAGATGCATATGGCATCAAGTCTGTGAACTACAACAGGGATATCGAGAACTATAATATACTACAGAAACTGATGCAAAGCATAACCGGGGAGAAGCAGCCCTTCGGATACAGGTCTCCGACAGACATGGGAGTGAACATGGTCAAGACAGGTATTATCGATGAAGGAGTGTGCAGCGACTCTGCTAAGCAGGAGATAATACGCAGGTATTTCAGGTATCTCAGGGAGAAGGTCGAAGGGATAGAGACCCAGGAGACTATCGATCAGATTGAGAGAATAATGGAGAAGGCGGGCGTGAGACCAGAAGACAGGCGAGCTGTGAACGCTGCCAGGGATGCGGCGAAGGAAGCTGAGAAAAGGCCTGGCAACATAGCTTGCGGAGCAGCGATCGAGCTAAAAGACGGAAGGATCGCGACCGGGAAGAACTCAGCGCTCCTCCATGCTGAGTCAGCTGCCATACTCAATGCTGTCAAGGAACTTGAGGGCATCCCTGACAAGCTGGAGATCATCAGCTCTGATGTTGTCAAGAGCATCACAAGCATGAAGAAGGAGCTTCTGGGGAAGAGGACTTCGTGCCTCAATGTAGAGGAGACGTTAATAGCGCTTGCGATGAGCTCCGCATCGAATCCTGTCGCCAAGATGGCGATGCAGGGGCTGAGGGGGCTCAAGGATTCGGAGATGCATATCACGCATCTGCCTACACCAGGGGATGAGGCAGGACTCATAAGACTCAAGATGAATGTCACAACAGATGCAAGATTATCGCTGCTTTCGCAGTTCCAATAGCAAAGGTGAAAAAATTGACAACCAGATATATAGCAGTCACTGGAGGGGTTCTCTCCGGATTAGGCAAAGGAGTCGTCACATCATCATTAGGGTACCTTCTCAAGGCACAGGGATTCGAAGTCACTTCGATCAAGATCGACCCCTACATCAACATCGATGCTGGCACAATGAGGCCTACAGAGCATGGAGAGGTCTTTGTCACAGATGATGGTGGGGAGACTGACCAGGACCTGGGGACATATGAGCGTTTCCTGGACGTGAGCCTGACAAGGAAGCACAGCATCACCACAGGCCAGGTCTACATGACTGTCATCAGGAAAGAGAGGAATCTCGAGTATGAGGGCAAGTGCGTCGAGGTGATACCGCACATCCCCCAGGAAGTGAAGAGGAGGATCAGGGAAGTCGGACGAGAGAACGATGCTGATTTCGTACTGGTCGAGGTCGGAGGGACTGTAGGGGATTACCAGAGCGTACTGTTCCTTGAAGCCATCAGGGAGATGAGACTGGAGGGGGATGATATACTTTTCATACATGTGGCGTATCTGCCGATACCAAACAACCTGGGAGAGATGAAGACCAAGCCTGCCCAGCATTCGATAAGGGAACTCAATGCCATCGGCATCCAGCCTGACATTTTCATCGGAAGGTCGAAGCAGGCGATGGATGAGACCAGGAAGGAGAAGATATCATTCATCTGCAATGTCAGGAAGGAGGACATATTCTCTGCACCTGACATCAAGAGCATATATGAAGAGCCGCTCGTCCTGGACAAGCAAGGTCTTACTGAGAACATCCTGACGAGGTTCGGGCTAGAGCACAAGAAAGGCACCCTGAAAGAGTGGACTGCGTTCACAGAGAAGATCAAGTCAGTCGACAAGCAGGTGACTGTCGGGATAGTAGGCAAGTATTTCGATATAGGGGATTTCGCGCTTGAAGATTCCTATGTCTCAGTCATCGAGTCGATCAAGCACGCATGCTGGAACAATGGAGCAAAGCCAGTCATCAAGTGGATAGATTCGAAGGAGTTCGAGAAAAAGGATGCCTGCATGGATGCGCTCAAGGAGTATGATGCCCTTATAGTCCCCGGTGGATTCGGAAAATCCGGAGTGGAAGGCAAGATCCAGGCTATAAGGTGCGCAAGGGAAGCAAAGATACCTTATCTGGGGCTATGTTATGGCATGCAGCTAGCAGTAGTCGAATATGCGAGGAATGTGTGTGGCTTCGCTGACGCTCACACAACTGAGATCGACCAGAAGACAGAGCACCCGGTCATCGACATCCTTCCAGAGCAGAAGAAGAATCTGGAGAGCTCAGACTATGGGGCTACGATGAGGCTTGGGGCATATGATGCACTGATAAAGAAGGATACCCTGATCTGGAAGCTCTATGGCAAGAAGGAAAAGGTCAGCGAAAGGCACAGGCACAGGTACGAGGTGAATCCTGAGTATGTGCAGGTCCTTGAGGAAAAGGGGATGGTCTTCTCTGGCGTGTCTCCTGACAGGAAGCTGATGGAGTTCATGGAGCTTCCCGGGCATCCTTACTTTGTCGGGACGCAGGCTCATCCTGAATTCAAGTCAAGGCCGCTCAAGCCTTCGCCTATGTTCGATGGACTCATCAAGGCTGCGATCGCGAGGAAGAAGTGAGGATTGCTATTGAAAGAATCCACCCTTTTCTTTCCTTCCTCGAAAGAAAAGTTGGTCAAAAGAAAGAGGAATCTTTATAAGTAAAACCCAAATCCAAGGATGAAGGTGAGTTTCATGGAAATCGAGAATCAACTTATATGTTCATCCTGCAAGCAGAGGATCACAAACACAAAGGGGACCGCAGTATTCGGCTGCCCTAACTGCAACAAGGAGCAGATTGTCAGGTGCGCCGAGTGCAGGAAGATAGTCGTCAAGTACACATGCCACCAGTGCGGCTTCACAGGACCTAATTAAGATGGCTGACGTAGTCGTGTCGCTTAGGATCATGCCAAGTTCTCCAGATGTGGACCTTGATAGCATATTCTCCGCCGCTAAGGAAGCGATCGTAAGTTTCGCAGGCAATGAAAATATGAGACAGGAGATACAACCTGTCGCTTTCGGACTTAAGAGCCTTAATATCACATTCGTGATGGACGAGAAGAAAGGTTCTACTGACGCTCTTGAAGAGAGCATATCGAAGCTTGAGGGTGTCGAATCAGTCGAAGTCACCGATGTCAGAAGGACGATCGGATAAAACTTTTCAAATCTCCTCAAACAACTGCCTGAAAAGCATCAATAATTCTCTTAATCACGATTTGCTTATCAGGCGTGTCCGCGGGTATCATATCTTGATAAATCCTATCGATCTGAGCCTTATGCAGATCCTGTATGGCTCTCTGTCTAGCAATCTTATCTTCTTCAGTTATCTTTCGGGGCAAATTCACAGAGGGTGTTCCTGGCCTATCAGAGTATCTAACAATCGATATGGCTTGCGGTGCGAGTTGATCAACAAAATCAAATGAAAGCAGGAAGTCATGGTCTGTCTCCCCTGGGAATCCTACCATTATATGAGTCTCAAGGATGACCCCTTGGTCCTTGAACCTAAGCAAGGTATCCAAGGCTTCGCTTGATGAATAAGGCCTTCTCATAAGTTTAAGGATATTTGAAGACGCTGATTGCATAGGAGAACTCAGGTAGAATAGCTTTCCTGCTTGGGCTAGCCCTAGAACAGATGACTTGTTATCGATGAGAGGTCTGGGTTCAACATTCCTTAAATAATATTCATGGTTTTCAGTTAACAACAAAGCATCAGCGAGATCAGATATACTCATTCTTGGACTTAGATCCGTACCCCATAATCCAAGCTCATCGGCAGTAATTACCACCCGAGGATTCTCAGATGAACCGACGGCACTCAGGATTGTGCCAAGAGGTTTGCTTCGATATGGACCTACTGCCTTCCAGATACCACAATATGTGCATCTGTATTTACACCCTCTTGCCGCAAGCAATGCATCAGGAGGTTCTCTTTCCCTTCCAAGCTGCAAACCAGAGGTTGTCGCCTCAAAGAATCGTCCAATCGCAGGATCAATATCCCAAAGCCTATCTCTAATTGACTTCAAGGTCAAAATTGTCTCATCAGGAAGGTAGGCACCGCTTCCATGGTTCACCGTTATGGTACTACTACCTGTAGTATTGAATTCATCTATCATGTCAAGATATCCAGCAAGCTCATGAGAGGGAACTATCTCTGCATATCCACCAAATAACTTGTCGACAAGAGTCTGGTTGATGCCTGGCAAACACCCGCTCACAATCAACCTGGCATCAGGAGCTTTCCTCATCAGATCCCGGATATTCTCTATAGATGCTTCTTCCTGCATCTGCTGGACACCACATGTGGCATAGATTATGACATGAGCTTCAGAAGGTTCATATGTCCGAAAATGACCTATTTGGGCCAAACATTTATCTATCAATTCTTGGTGTACCCGAGCATTGTAGCAACCGTTTGTACTAAGCAGGTAATTCATTGTGCGGGGTGTTAAAAAGACTATATTTAAGGCTTTCCTATATCAATTCTTTGAATGCCTCCAAGTCAAATGAACTAGCTCTTATCCCCTCTCCATCGAAATGGGTCCTGGATGCCTTGTGGCCTTGTGCTTTCAGCTTCTCGATTATCATCTCGATCCTTGGAAGGCTTTGCAGCTTGATGCTTCTGGCAAGCCATGATACATTGTAGAATCCGACTGAGGGAACGTCGGATTCCTCAAGGATTGTTGACAGGAATGACAGATGTTCTTCTGAATCTGCAAGCATCTTCCTGATCAGGTCACTGTCCCAGAGCTGTCCTAGCCATAGCAGACCTGCATATTCGTAACCTTGGCCACAGACGCACCTCTTATCGTTGAATATACCCTTTGCAATCCTCCTGTCCAGGCATTTCCTGCAATAGAGGATGTATCCATGCTGCTCAAGAAGCTTGTCGACTCTCGTCCTCCCTTTCTCGCAGGAGAAGAATATCCTGAAATAATGGTCTTTTGAGTAGGAGAATATCGGCGTGAGGGCTTTCTCATGCTCAGCTGCAGTCATCTGGACATGCCTGATGAGGATGCGTATGCCTGTCTCATGCATGAACTCATTTCTCATCGAGAATGAGTGGTATTTCCTCATGGTCGCCTGAGGATATGTGCCTGTCAGGGCTGATGTGTCCGTCGCTGTGACTGCGAGGATGCCTCCTCTTGAGAGGCGCTGGACTGCTGAGTCGAGGAAGGGATTCGGAGAGCCGAACGGATCGATGTCTATATAGTCGAAGCCAAGGCCTTCGAGGAGGAAGATGTTCGCATCCTTCTGATGCACCTCGATCCTTGTGTCTATCTTGTTGAGCTCGATATTCTTCCTTATCGAGTCGACTGCAGCTTCGCTATAGTCATTGGCATGGATGATCCTGATCTTCTCAGGCAGCAGCTCAAGGAGCATCCGTATCTCCCGCACTCCGCTACCTGCGAGAGGGGAAGCGACCTGCATGTCCTCCTTATCGATCGCCCTCAGGAGGAGGATGCTCATGTCCCTGTTGAGCTTCATCAAGGGATTATAGAATACAGGAAGCTTCTTTGATATCTTGCCTGTATGGACAAGGACCCTTGCCTTGCCTTCTTCTGTGAGCTGCATATCTTCCTGATGTGAAGCAAGGATAAATATAAAGATAGTCAAAAAAGAAGGGTCTAGCAATCACTGATGTCCTGGAAGGGAGCCTTGTCTTATCTCCACGACGATCCCGCCTGAAGCCCTTACGAGCTCTGCTGGTGATATCCTGACAAGGCTCTTGTCAGTTCCACCGCCTGTGTAGACCATGTCCATCTCCATCACCTTCGGGTCGATCAGGATGATGGCCTGATAGCCGAATGATGGGACTCCGCCACAGGGATATCCTGACATCTCCAGGATCTGTGCTGGGTTGGCTTTCTTCAGATGATGCCTACCAGAGGCAGTCTCAACCTTCTTTGTGTCGACACGGTCTTCCCCCTTGACAATCGCTACGACTAGCTTCTCACCATCTGTGAAGCAGATGTTCTTGACCAGCTGATCCTCCCTTGCGCCAGCTGCCTCTGCTGCTTCTTTCACAGTGTGGCAGCTCCTAGTGAAGGAAAGGTGCTCAGCCTCAATCTTATGCTCTTGCATGTACTCTCTGAGCTTCATAAAGATACTTCACCTCTTCTGCGATCTGCACAAGCCCTGCTTCCAGGTCCTCGTCTGACGCTGTGAGGCTTACCCTGATGCATTCTTTCTTATGCTTCCAGTCATCATCCTCAAGCCCAGGGAAGAAATCCTCGCCTGGTACGACAAGCGTATGTCTCTTCTTCAGCCGCTCGTAAAGCTCCTGGCTTGAGACAGGGAGGCCTTCGAACCACATCCACATGAAGAGAGTCCCCTGAGCCTTGTGCACATAATATGGGATGCTGTCATCGAAACTGTCAGCGATTACCTTCAGTGCAAGATCCCTCTTCTCAAGATAGTATTTCCTGATGATTTCCTCTGATGCCTTCTCAAGCTCTCCGCTATCGATAGCATAGGCTGCTACTGCCTGACCAATCGCGCTTGTGTGGAGGCACATCGTCTCATGGAATGCCTGCAGAGGCGCAAGATATCTTGGTGAGCCGATGGCTACACCTATACGTGCACCAGGCATCCCAGCCTTTGAGAGGGAGAAACAGTGAATGACATTCTCATCAAATGCAGGCGTCATCTCCTCGAATGCCAGGCCAGGTATTGGCGGGCTGTATGCACCATCGACAAAGACTGGGACATTGTGCTCTTTTGCCATGCTGACAATCTTTTTCAGTTCCTCGTCTGAGATGACGTTTCCTGCTGGATTGCATGGTCTCGACAGGATGATAGCGCCGATATCATCGTCGATCTTCAGCTTTGAGAAATCAGGATGATACTTGAACTCATGTGGACCGGTCTTCTCTATCCTGGGCCGGAAGGAAGCCATCATGCCGTCATGCACTCCCTGGTTCGCGTACCCTGTATACTCAGGTGATAGAGGGAAAAGTATCTTCCTGTGCTTTCCCTCGCACATGCCTGCGGCGCCATTGATCACATAGAAATACAGCTGCTGGCTTCCAGGAGTGACCAGCACATTCTCTGGGGTGATCCCACAACCGTACCTCCTGTTGAATAGGTCGCAGACCGACTTAACGAAATGTGTGTCACCGCTTGAGCCGCTGTATCTTCCTAAGACAGTGTCGAATTCATCTGTGTCTGAGAACTGCCGGAAATACTTCCTCCAGAGCCTGCTGACTTCAGGAAGGACGACAGGATTCCCTGCTGAAAGGTTGTAGAAATGCACATCCTTTGCTGATCGCATTGTCAGAATGATATCCTGCATTATCGCACGCACTCCTGACATCCTGTTCATCTTCATCCCGGTCTTCGACAGTCTCATCTTCCACCTCACAATATACCTGAGTTATATTCTCCAAACACATCCCTTAGGATGTCTGATATCTCCTGGATAGTCGCATTTGACTTGACGCTTTCAATAATCATGGGCATGATCTCCTGGTTTCTGCTGGCAGACTTCCTCAAGGATGATAACGCTTTATGCACCTTAACCAGGTCACGTGAATCCTTGATCCTTGAAAGGCGAGCCACCTGATCTGATTCGATAGAAGGATCCATCCTGAAGGTCGGGATCCTTACTTGCTCTCCCCTGTATTTGTTGACCCCGACAACAACCCTTTCCTGGCTCTCGAAACGCTTCTGAGCCTCATATGCCTTGGCCTGTATCTGCTGCTGCACATAACCTGACTCGATGCATCTGATCATGCCTCCTCTTCTGGAGATATCTTTGAGCATCGCTTCTGTACGGGTGTTGATCTCATCAGTAAGATGCTCGATGTATCCGCTTCCTCCCAGCGGATCAGCGATAGAAGGGATGCCTGTCTCCTCAGCGATGATCTGCTGCGTCCGGAGCGCTGTCTTGACAGATTCCTCTGTCGGAAGGGAGAGTGCCTCATCTTTCGAGTTCGTATGGAGGCTCTGACACCCTCCAAGGACTGCTGCGAGAGCCTGGAGCGTCACGCGGGAGATATTATTGTCTGGCTCATGGCTCGCGAGGGATGCGCCTGATGTCTGGCAGTGGAACCTGAGCATCTGCGCCTTCTGGCTCTTTGCCTTGAACCTGTCACGCATGATCCCTGCCCATATCATCCTGGCTGCCCTGAACTTAGCGATCTCCTCGAAGAAATCATTGTCGACTGAGAAGAAGAAGCTCATCCTGTCTGCGAAGGAATCCACATCAAGGCCTGCCCTAATAGCTGCTTCCACATATTCTATGGCGTCACCGAAGGTGAAGGCAAGCTCCTGGACAGCGTCGCAGCCTGCCTCCCTCGCATGGTAGCCTGAGACTGAGATTGTGTTGAACTGCGGCATCTCCTTTGAGCAATATGAGAATATGTCTGTCACAAGCCTCATGGACCCTTTTGGGGGGAATATGTAAGTGCCTCTGGCAAAATATTCTTTCAGGATATCGTTCTGGATAGTGCCTCTCAGCTTCCTTAGGTCTTTACCCTGCTTCTCTGCCATCGCGATATACATCGCCAGAAGGATAGGCGCTGTTGCGTTTATGGTCATGGAGGTGCTCACCTCTGAGATGTCTATCCCGGAAAAGAGCCTCTCCATATCGTCAAGAGTGTCAATGGCAACGCCGACACGGCCTACCTCTCCCTTGCATAATGGTGAGTCAGAATCATAGCCGAGCTGAGTCGGAAGATCAAATGCAAGACTCAGTCCTGTCTGGCCTTCTGATATCAGAAACCTCCATCTTTTATTGGTCTGTTCTGCGCTTCCGAATCCTGAATACTGCCGCATGGTCCAGAGACGTGTCCTGTACATCTCCTTGTGGATGCCTCTCCTGAAAGGGAATTCTCCTGGCGAATCCCTGCCATAATGCGGCTCCAGAGGGATGCCTGATGCAGATTTGAGGGGGTCTGTCCTCATAGATATCCCTCCGCGAGCTCTCTGATGCTGGATCCAGAGCGTGCTCTTGCTACCAAAGCAGGCATTGCATGCTGTATCTTCTCATCTATCGCTCTTGACAGCTCGTCGTGCATCATGATGCTGAGCTGCTTCTCGAACCTCTTCTCCCTTCTTGCCGGAATGGTGAATGACTTGTGCATGCATCTGTCAAGCTCTTCTTGAAGCCTTGTGAATCCTGTGCCTTTGGTGGAATCTGTAAGCATCACAGGGATGCCTTTCGGCTCAGTGATCATCTCAATCTCGCGAAGCGCCCTCTCTGCACCCCGCCTGTCTGACTTGTTGACAACGATGATGTCAGCTATCTCATTGACTCCGCTCTTCATAGCCTGTATCTCATCACCGAGACCGGGCGCAAGCACAAGGACGACCGCATCGACATAAGCATCCAGCTCTGTGTCTGACTGGCCTGAGCCGCATGTCTCGACGATTATCCTATCATAGCCTTCCTTCTCCATAAGGGCGATCATCCTGAAGCATGAGACAGATATACTTCCATCAGATGCGATGCTCCTGACAAAGACATCATCCGGGAGGTTCCTCATTCGCAGCCTGTCGCCCAGGAATGCTCCCTTTCCTTTAGGATCATTGAGGAGGACCGCGACCTTGTGCTTCCTGAGTCTCTTCACAAGCTGCGATATGAGCGTGCTCTTCCCTGCACCAAGGGGTCCTGTGACTCCTATCACAAAGCTGGAGTAGTCCCTGATGTACGGATAGCCTGGCTTTCCTTCCTCGATCTCAGTGAGCTTCCTTGATATCATCGATAGTCTCCAAGACGTCTCTCGTGAAAGTCCCTGGGCCGAAGACCTTCCTAATCCCAAGCTGCAAAAGCTTCTCAACATCATCCTCTGGGATTATGCCGCCGACGACAACTGGGATATCGGCACCTTTCTCCCTCAACATGCGCATCACCTCTGCGCACAGGTGGAGATGCGCGCCTGATAGGACGCTGAGCCCGATAAGCCTGACATCCTCCTGGACCGCAGCCCTGACAATGCTCTCAGGTGTCTGCCGCAGTCCTGTGTAGATTACTTCATAGCCTTGCTCCTTGAGGGCATAGGCCATGACCTTTGCTCCCCTGTCATGGCCGTCCAGGCCGGGCTTTGCTATCAGTATCCTAAATGCCATGCCTGAATCCCTCGTCCATCGCGATGCATGCATGAGCTGCCTTGTCATCTCCCAATGCTTTTGCAAATGCCCTGGCCAAAGCTGTGCTATCAAAGATCGCGACCCTCTGCATTAGCTTTCCCAGGACAACAGCATTCTGCGCCTTGTTGGTTCCTGCCTTCTCTGCCAATGATATCGATGGTACCCCATGTGCCCTTGCGTCTGCGATCCTGCCTATCGTCGATGAATCATAGATAAGGATACCTTCAGGCTTCAGCCTGGGGAGGAACTTGTCCAGGCTTGGCTTGTTGAATGTGATCAGGATGTCAGGACTTGATACGATCGGGCTTCCTATCTCCTCATCTGAGATTATGACGTGGCAGTTGGCTGTGCCTCCACGCATCTCAGGGCCGTAGCTTGGAAGCCATGTGGCATTAAGCCCTTGGTCCACTGCAGCATAGGCGAGGACAAGGCCTGCTGTCAGTACTCCCTGGCCGCCGAAGCCTGCGATTATGATCTCATGCTTCATCTTTCACGACCCCTAGCCTGAAGACAGGCATCATATGCTTCTCGATCCACTTGCATGATTCCATCGGAGTCATCTTCCAGTTGGTCGGGCACATGCTCAGGACCTCTACGAGCGAGAATCCTTTCCCTTCTATCTGGTTCCTGAATGCCTTTCGGATCGCAAGCTTTGCCTTCATGACACCTTTTGGAGAGTGGACAGAGACCCGCTCGATGTACCTTGGTGACTCAAGTGTCGCCAAGAGTTCAGATACCTTGATCGGGTGGCCTTCTTTCTGTGATCTGCCTGAAGGCGTGGTTGTCGATCTCTGGTCGAGAAGAGTTGTCGGGGCCATCTGGCCGCCTGTCATCCCATAGATGGCATTATTGACAAAGATCACTGTGATGTTCTCCCCCCTGTTAGCAGCATGGACTATCTCTGCTGTGCCTATCGCAGCAAGATCGCCATCGCCTTGGTAGCATAACACTATAGAATCCGGATGTACTCTCTTGATTGCTGAAGCAACAGCCGGTGTCCTTCCATGAGGAGCCTCAGTAGTATCAAAGTTCCAGTAATTGTATGCGAAGACAGCGCAGCCGACAGGAGCGAGGGCTATCATCCTCTCCCTGATGCCAAGCTCATCGACGACCTCGCATATGAGCCTGTGGACTATGCCGTGGCCGCAGCCAGGACAATAGTGGGTCACAGTGTCTTTCATGGATTCAGGTCTCATCTTGCTCATCTCAGGATATTCAGTAAAGCTATGCTGCCTATTATCAGCCAGACCAGATTGATGAGCACTGCCTGATATACTCTCTTGTGGTATCCTATCAACAGAAGACCCATGCTCCCAGTGATATTCAGGAGCTGGAATGCTATCGAGCCTGAGCCCAGGAGCATCAGGCTGTTGAGGGCATAGGCTAGAAGGATGGCGACTGCGCCATACCAACCGACGATCTCTGCCACTACAGCAAAGCCTTTGCTCTTGACAATATCTCTTCTTCTGATGGTATCATGCCTCCTGGTCTTCCATAGAAATGTACTTCTGCTTTTTTTCCGAAAAGGCTGAGCTTGACATCCTCGATCATCTGGCCTGTGCTCATCTCAAGGACAAGATATCTGCCTGGAACGAATGGCTCCTTGGGAAATGGCCAGAGTGTTACAGGCCTGATGAGGCCAAGCCTTGGATCTTTTGCTACGACACTCTTGGCGATCCTGGCCATCATGCCGTAGGCGACAAGGAATAGCTCTGCTTGCGGATTGATGATCTCGACCATGGATTCTTTCTCCATGTCAAGGTATTTGTGATGCAGCTTCAAATTGTGCTTCTCAAGCGCATCATCCGGTGTCAGGAGCAGAGTCCTTATCATGTTAGGTTTCCTGCCTTTGCAGCCAGTCAGCGCCCATGTCTTTTCTCCTTGGAAGCCTGCATATGGGCGGATCTCGAGCGACTCCATCATCTGGCCAAGGTAGCCATCACCAAGTATCATGACAGGAGTACGATAGGTGTCAGCCAGGTCAAAGGATCTCATCGTAAGATCATAGAGCTCCTGGACTGATGAGGGGCCAAGGACCGGCATCCTGTAGCCGCCGTGTCCTCCTCCACGCGTCGCCTGGAAATAATCTCCCTGCGCTCCAGAAATGTTCCCGAGGCCAGGACCCCCCCTGGCCATGTTGACGATGACACATGGAAGCTCTGCTGATGCGATATATGATATCCCTTCCTGCTTCAGGCTTATCCCTGGAGATGAGGAGGAAGTCATTGCACGGGCGCCGGCTGCGCTTGCTCCGAAGACCATGTTGATGGCTGCAAGCTCTGATTCTGCCTGGATGAATGTCCCTTTGCCATCAAGGCCATGTGACATGTACTCTGTCAATTCATTCTGGGGAGTTATAGGGTAACCTGCATAGAATGTGCACCCAGCCTCAATAGCTGCCTTTGCTATCGCGATGTTTCCTTTCAGGAGGTCCTTCACTCATCATCACCTATGCAGCAGTCAGGGCACATGAGTATGCATGAACCGCACCCGATGCAGCCTTCACCGATCACTGCAGGATACACTCCTTTAGGGTTTATCTCTTCAGAGAATGAAATGCATTTTACAGGACAGTGTCCAATGCATAGGCCGCACGCCTTGCAGTCTTCCCTCTTGATGCGCAACAATTTCCAGAAGGGAATGATGTCTGGGCTTAAAATGATTGCCATTCGAAGGGGGGAGTTAAAGCAAGGGAACGATATCTCAAAAAAAACCGCCTTTTTGTACCCCCAAAACACAAAGAAATCAGAGATTTCTTGTGCCCAGGGAGTATACTCCCTTGGGAGGTGGGGCCAAAAAGAGGGTAAAAGCAAAAACTTTAAATTGTCTAGATGATGTTCACCATTCAGGAGGGGTGCCAAATTGGTCAAGAAAATCGCAAAGATCAAGAAAGATAACATCAACACTCATATTGAAGAGATCAAGCATAAGCATGCGAAGAGGACTGCTGTCAGGATAGCTGCCTTCATCGCCTTAGGAGTCCTGGTATTCACTGTGCTGATGACTGTGGTCGCAGGTCTTTTGCCTGAGACAGACAACGCATTTGTAGGGTTCTTCCAGGATACCAATGAGAAAATCTTCGGAGGGAAGGCAGCAGCATACATAGGAGACCAGCAGATCAGCATGAAAGAGCTGGACAGCAAGTATGCCCAGATCCCTCCCGAGTACCAGAACATCATCACAAAGGACAAGCTCCTTGATCAGCTCATCGACGAGAAAGTGCTGCTGATCGAAGCTTCAAGCCAGGGTATCGAGGTCACAGAAGAGGAAGTGAATGCGAGCATAAAGACGATCCTGGATTCATACATGCTGACAGAAGAGCAGCTCATGGATGAGCTTGAGAGCAAAGGGATGCCTTACCAGGAATTCTACGACTATTACAGGAACGAGATAATGATAACAAAGCTCCTTGAGCAGGATATCGGTGAGCCTGAGGTCAGCGATGAGGAGGCTACGGCTTACTATGATGCGAATGTCGAGAGGTTCAGCGTCCCGGAGCAGGTCAATGCCAGCCACATCCTGATCTGTCATCAGGAAAGCCAGAGATGCGAGAGCGACCTGACAAAGGAAGAGGCCGACGAGAAGGCAAAAAGCATCCTTGCAAGGCTTGAAGATGGAGAAGATTTCGCTACTTTAGCCATGGAAGAATCTGATTGCCCATCTGCTGCGCAGGGTGGGAACCTGGGTTTCTTCGCTCCTCAGCAGATGACAAAGGCGTTCGAGGATGCTGCCTTCGCGCTTGAGGAAGGAGAGACGTCTGATGTGGTCGAGACAGAGTTCGGCTTCCATATCATCAAGGTCCATGACAAGGAGGAAGCCAGCGTGATGGATTTTGAGACGATCAAGCCCGAGATAGTCGATGTGCTCAGGTCAGAAAAGCAGCAAGGGATGTTCGAGACCTATCTATCTGGCCTCAAGAATGAGACTGTGATAAGGAAGAACATCTGAATTTT
This sequence comes from uncultured Methanosarcinales archaeon, assembly GCA_964441565.1. Lineage (GTDB taxonomy): Archaea > Nanobdellota > Nanobdellia > Woesearchaeales > GW2011-AR15 > CAYTWW01. The sequence goes on from CAYTWW010000001.1 coordinate 262,182, forward strand.
TTTCATATGTAACTTATTCTTTCGGTGAGTGATCCATTCTGCTGATAAACCTTAGAGAATCACTGGTGATCACCTTAGTAGGAGAAGGTAAAAGAAGTGCAAGAGGCTCCCATATTACTATTTGTGTGCTGATGGGAGTAAAAAGAGTTTTCGTCGTTTTTCATAACTGAAAATCTCTTTTTTACGATATTGAGGGAATAGATAAAGAAAAGAGAACTGGAAAAGAAAGACGACATTTTATTCCGATCGGCGAGATTGCTCACGCCGAATATCGGAATCACGAGATACTTCGAGTGATACGAGGACGCAGTCCTTAGTACCTTGGTGATTCCGTGAGTATGTAAAAGCAGGTAAATCGGAAGTTACGAGAAAATCGAGTAATGCCAGGACGCAAGTCCTCAGCACCACGAGTACCACGAGTGGCACCAGGACGAAGTCCTCAGTACCTTGGTGCTACCAGGACGAAATCCTAAGTGTCACGGACTTAGTGCCTTGGGCTACCAGGACCGCTTGCCAAATGATGTCAATTGTATGGACTCACTCAGCGAAGCTAAAGAAAATAGGAAAAAATCAGAAATTCTCTGTTGTGAGCACAACAACTTTCGTGTTTGGCTCCTTGCTCTTGCAGTCCATGCCGATCAGGTACCTGACATTGGAACGGTCTGCTGTGGCTGTGAGCTCTTTCTCGATAACTCCGTCGAACACGATCGCGTAGACGCCTGTGCTCAGGCTCTTGATTGTCGACTCAAGCTCTGTGACAGGCACTTTCCCGAGAATGCTGAGCTTGTCATCGAGGATATATGCTCCTCTTGTCCCAATCAGGCTCTCAAGCATGCCAGAGAAGATCTTCTTCTCCTTGTCAGAGGGATCCTGCTGCTGCCTTGGCTGCTGAGGCTGGGCAGGAGGCATCTCCTTAGGCTTCTGCTGCTGCATAGGCGGCATAGGTTTCTTCATCATTGGCTTCTGGGATGGCTGATCCCTCTTCTGCTGCTGCTGCTGGATCTGCTTGTTCCTCCTTACCTCTGCGTCAGGTGACTTTGATGCGAATTCAAGGTTCGCCTGCTCTGCTGAGATCTTCGCCCTGAGGGCCTTATGGATCTCCTTCTTAGTGAGCTCCTCGACCTCTTTGCCTTCAGATGCTTTGCAGACAAAATCGATCTCTGTGACGCTCATGAGCTCCTGGAGGATAAGGTCGCCGCCTCTGTCACCATCCACGAATGCTGTGACTATCTTCTTGTTAGCGAGATCAACGATATCCGGCGGGATGGATGTGCCGTTGATCGCTATAGCATTCTTGAAGCCGTGCTTCAGGAGGTTGAGGACATCTGCCCTTCCTTCCACGACCACGATCTCGTCTGATTCTTCTATCGCCGGTCCTGCAGGAAGCCTGCTCTTTCCGTACTCCTTGACTTCCATGACCCTCACTGAATATGCGACTTCGTCAGAAAGCTCCTGCGAGTCAGGCATGACTGTGTCCATAAGCTGCTTCAAGAGCTCTTTCGCCCTCTCTATGACATAGCGCCTCTTGGATATCCTGACATCTTCAATGCTCTCTACATGGATCTTTGCGTTGCATGGACCTATCCTCTGGATGATCTCAAGAGCTGCTCCAACAATCGCTGTCTCTGCCTTGTCAAGAGAAGACGGGATGATTATGACACCCTGGGTCTTTCCTGACCTTGTCTCTGTCTCTACTTCTATCCTTCCTATCCTTCCTGATCTCTGGAGCTCCCTAAGCTCCAGCTCTGCTCCAAGCAGTCCCTCTGTCTGGCCGAAGATCGCGCCTATGACATCAGGCCTGTCGACTACGCCTTCAATGCTTATCGATGCATGTATGATATACTTTGCTGATACCGGGCTGATTTTACCCATATTGATCGCCTCCTCGCTGGTTATAGCTTCAAGCAGAAGAATGTCCTCTATCGCAGCCCCTGTGATATGAGTGACCTATGAATATGAACATCTCCTCTGTGAAGAGAACAAGTACTATCGAACTACGCTACTGTGATGAATGTGATGTGATCGTGCATTGCCAGATTGGCTTGATAATACTTGTCCTGAATTGATTGTCATAGGGACCATCTCGATCCCCAGGACACCTGAAGTCTCATCCTGAGCTTCCAAGTGAAAGGTGTTGTCGCCCGCTACACTAACTCCCAAGCTCATAGCTTGACGGTCGTCGTGAGCTCCATTGAGTACTCTCGTGACGGGCTGTATTACGTAAGAGTGTCTCATACTCACAGCAAAGCTTTTGGCTCCTGCTCGTAAAAGGACCCATTTACGTAACAGGGCCTAGGAAATGGAGTATTATTTTTAAGCTTTATGGATGATTTTCGTATACTGAAATACTCAGGAGGACAAAGAGATGAATTCCTCCTAGAAAAAGCCAACTGCGATAGGTAGGGTAAAAGATTTAAATATCAGTAGAGGATTTACAGAATCCATGGACCAGCCGCCCAGGCATGTAGGGATCATCCTAGATGGAAACAGGAGATTCGCCAAGAGGCTGATGCAAAAACCAAGCATGGGCCATACATGGGGAGCTGAGAAGCTTGAGCAGCTTCTGGAATGGGGGCTTGAGCTTGGTGTCAAGGAACTGACACTGTACTGCTTCTCGATACAGAATTTCAACAGGCCAAAAGAAGAGTTCGATTTCCTGATGAACATATTCAGGCAGAACTTCGAGAAGCTCAAGACTGACAACAGGCTGGAAGAGAACAGGATAAGGGTCAGGTTCATCGGACGCCTCTGGATGCTGCCAGAAGACATCCAGGCACAGATGAAGGATATAACTGAGAAGACCAAGGACCATGAGAACTATATGATCAACCTGGCGCTCGCATATGGCGGAAGAGAAGAGGTCGTAGATGCTGCCAAGAAGCTTGCAGAGCAGGTCAGGGAAGGAATACTCGAACCTTCACAGATAGATGAGAAGACCTTCACACAAGCACTCAGCATGCTTGATGATCCTGACATGGTGATAAGGACAGGCGGTGAGAAGAGGACATCAAACTTCCTGATATGGCAGTCAAACTACTCTGAATGGATCTTCCTGGACAAGATGTGGCCTGAATTCACAAAAGAAGACTTCGCCGCCTGCATCGAAGAGTACATGCAAAGGCAGAGAAGGTTTGGAAAATAAAAATATAGGGCTCCTATACTCGCTTGCCGACCTGGGCTGACAGGAACGGCACGCTATCGATCTTGAAACGCTCACGATCACGCTTCTCGATATCACCGGTACGGTCGATCAGAATATACTTGAAGTATATCTCAGCATAGATAGATCGTTCTTTCCTATCCCCAATAAGCGTATAGTTGCCGAAAGATGTATCGAAAGAAATCGAACTTCCGATAGAACTTATAGGCTTATTAAGCTGATTCTCTGCAATGAACACATCCAGATCATCCTTGAAAATCACATGGGTTATGACCAGGTTCTTGACACCCTTGTCCTGGTTCTCAAGTCTGATTACTGTATTCATATTGGATGTAGGGAGGTTGAAGGGTTTCTGGAAAGTGTTTTTGACGGTAGTCTGGAATCCTTTCATATTCAGGTTCCCGATCTTTGTAATATCCTCAATGGCAACTGATGATTTCAAGGCAGTGACGCATTCGTCTTCAACACATGCATACTCCACACTCTTGTCGACATCTCCCTTGCACTGTCCGCAGTCAGAAGGGCAGGTACACTTGTTCTCCCCAATATCAAGATCACATTCAGAGTCTCCACAGGTACAGTCCTCGATAATCTCATGCTCACAATAATAGTCTGTATCTGAGCCGCAATAGTCCCGAGTACATGCTTTACGGTCGTCGCATGTGTCTGGACAGCTCTTGCAAGCGACCAAGAAGACAAGCAAGAAAAAAAGAAGATATCTTTTCATCTACTCAATCACTGTTACCCTTATAGTACCATGGGCACTCCTGTCGATTGAGGAACCCATGACGTTATATCTCAGGTTTATAATTCCACTGATCTTCTTCCCAACCTTATCGATAACATCACAACTGAGAGCGTATGAACCTGTCAACTCAGCGTCATCTCCGTTGGCAAGAGGATTCGTGCCTGAAATATCACCGGTATCTGTTCTCATTAATGTAGGAGTGGAGCATCCCCATGATGAGTCTCCCTCGTCTTGAATCTCAACAATGAGACTTTCGATATTCTTTCCTACATTGTTTGTGATTACAAGCTCGACGTCTCCACCGTGATGCACTGCGATCTCCTTGATAGTGAAGTCGCCACCTTTGATCTCTGCCCTGTCAGGCAGATATGCGCCGAGATCGAGCACGCCGAAATAGATAAGCGCGCCAACTGCCAGCATCACGATGAGTATCGCGATGCCATAGACCATCAATGATTCCATCGCAACCTGCGATCTTTTAGAAAATGCCTTTGCCATTTTTAGAGACCCTCTTTTGGTCTTGTCATATGTTTACACCTATTTATAGTTTTCTAATGAGATAAATCACTGGACCATGCCACCGAAGACCATGGTGAAGACGAATAACATTACACGATATACTATGAGGGAGATGCCTATGAATGCGAAGACATACTTGACGCTGCCTTTTATGCTTCCCTCCCTCAGGTCTGCGATTATTATGGATGTTGTGACTGCGATGATGCCGATGCACCACTGGGAATAGTTGATGAAGGACTGCTTGTCGATGGCCTGCGAACCGAATCCCTCAAGACCTTTCACCACAGACTCTCCTGCGGATGATGCAAGCTTGGCGCCGAGGTCCTGGATGATGAGCATCAGATTATATGACAAAGCATATAGGGTGGGAGCAATGAAGAGCGAGATCATGGTTATGAATATCACATAGCTCATGATGTTTGCCACAAGCTCTTTCTTCAGGAAAGATGCCTGCTTCACATTCTCCACTACCCTGTCTATAAGGTCTGAGATCTCTCCCCCTGATCTCAGGCCCACTATTATGAGATCCATGGATTCCTTAAGGAGAGGAGAGTTGTATTTTGATGCGAAATCAAGGAGAGCCTCTTCTGTGTCAGATCCTGTCATGACCTTCTTAGCGACAATCTCAATCTCCCTCGCAAGCACGTCGTACTCTGGCTCGATGGAATTCCATAGTGCCTTGTCGAAGGTCATTCCTGCCCGCAGATTGACTGAGACAGCTTCCAGGAAATCAGGCAAGACCTTCTCGATCTGGTCAGTCCTCCTGAATAGCTTGACCTCATAATACATCGCGACAAGGGCCACTGAAAGAAGGCAGATCACAATCACGACCAACGGCAAAAGGATAAGGGCAAGTCCTCCAAGATACGGAAGGATGTATCTGAATGTAAGGAAGGCTGAGATGCATAGATCCAGGATGAACAAGAGCGCATACAGCTCATAGTGGACCTCTATGTGGCCTGTCTTAACAACATATTGCCTGAGCTTTGATTTCAAAGGCCGAGGAATCAGCATCTCACCTATCGCATAGAGAAGAGATGTCATGTCATCACCTCTGGCTTGAGTGCCTTGAAGAGGAGTATGAAGAAGAACTGTATCACAAGGAGCGATACTGTGAGGAAGATGAGGATGGCTGAGGTGGTCTTGAGGGGAAGGTCTATGAAACCTATGGCAAGAACAAGCAGGGCTGAGCTCAGGGAAGGCAGAATGGTTCCGAAGATCATGTACATCATCGAAAGAGGAGACAGCTTCTTGCCATAGCTCTTGATCGTGATCATGTGCTCCTTCGTCAATGTGTCGAGTGAAGATTTCAGGCTCTTCTCAAGGTCCGTCCCGGTCTTCAGAGAATTCTTTATCTCCTCCAGCAGCTTGACCATGGGCTTGGAAGGGCAATGGTCTATGCCTATCTCGATCGCCTGCTCGATGGGCGTCCCAAGATAGATATCCGTGACGATCTCCTTGTAGAACTTGCTTGACTTCGTCTTGAGATTGGAAGTGTCGATTATCGAGTTCAGGAGGGGGGATCCACTCTCTATCTTGAGCAGGAGATGCCTGGCAGAATACAGCATATCTGATTCGATCTCAAAGCGCCTGTTGATTGCTCTCACTGAGAGCATCTGCACGTGCAGCCCGAGGAACATAAAAGTGAAAAGGATGAATGTGACAGGTAAAGCGATGAAGGACAGAGGAGACCAGCCACGGGACCCTATGCCGTTCATGATTATCAGGAATGCGAATCCTGCGATGAGCAGGCCAAGCATCAGAGAATATCTCAATGCCTTCTTGAGATAGTCCTCAGGAGCATCCTTACGGCCTGCCCTCCTAAGGAGCTTCTCTGTCTGCACCAGGATCTTCTTGGGAAGCATGTCACATGCCTGTAATCTTCCTTAGAAGCGCATCCTTCCCTGTGTAATAATCGCTTATGATGAGTCCGATCTCGTTCACATCCTTGATATCATTCTTGACCATCCACTTCAGGACAAGGATCTTCTCCTGGATATCCTGGTATATATCCTCCTTAGACATGCCTGAGAACAGGTTCAGTGTCTGGAAGAATGCCTGCGGCTCTGCCACATTGACCATCGTGTCGTTCAACATGTCATGCTGCATGAGTATGCGGGGGGAGCCGTCTGACGCAATCTCTGCTACCTGGAATGTCCTCCTCATGCCATTACGCCTGTTCCTGTTCTGTACGACGACCAGCCCAAGCGATGACAATAGGTTCCTGGGGAGATTGATAGGAGGATTAGTCAGCCTGGCAACAGCCTCCTGCACATTGCTGGCGTGGAAAGTGGTGTAGACGCTGTGGCCTGTATGCATCGCCTCGAACATGACCTCGACTTCCTTCTCCCTCCTGACCTCTCCGACGATTATCCTGTCAGGTCTCATCCTGAGAGTGTTGATGACGCAATCTAGCATCGTTATCTCTCCTTTTCCCTCAGGATTCGGGAGCCTGCTCTGCATAGGCACCCAATGGAGGTTGCTTGGAAGCCGTAGCTCCAAAGTGTCCTCGACTGAGAGTATCCTCTGGTTAGGGGGGAAGAAATTGCATATCACGTTGAGGATCGATGTCTTGCCCGAACCTGTCCCGCCTACGATCAGGATGCTCAACTCGAACTGGATAGCAAGCCAGATTATGGCAGCGACTGAGAAATCTATCGTTTTGTTCTTCAGGAAATCCACGATCGTCCATGGCTTCTCTGAGAATTTCCTTATAGTTATGGTGTTGCCCTTGCTCGTTATAGGCGCCAGAGTCGCATTGACCCTGTCTCCTGTCTCAAGGTGAGCATCCAGGAGCGGATTGAGAAGAGTTATGCCTTTGTCCACATTCCTGCCGATCATGGTCGAGAAATGCCGTATCCTGTTCTCGTCATTGAACTTGACATTGGTCTTGAGCCAGCCGAAATTCCTGTGATATACCCATGCTGGTTCCTTGGCATTATTCACGACTATCTCTTCTAGATGCGGATCCTTGAGAAGGAACTCTATCTCAGCAAGGCCAAGGCTCGTGATGACGACATAGTTGGACAAGAAATTATATGTCTTCTCGTCAAGCTCAGAGAAGTTCTTCTTGAGGAGAACAAGGATCTTCTGCTTGAACTGGTCCTTGATATGGGCTTCCTGCTCCTCCTGCTTCTTGTCAAGGAGATCGAAGCTTATCTCGGTGATGATCTGTTCCCTCAGCTTCTCGATGATTCTCTTCGTCTCTGAAGTGAGGCTGGGAAGCGAAAGATGATAATAAGGGACTGCATGACCCTGCTGAGAATATATGTGGATCTGCAGAGGGATATTATTTACTGTAATCGTATATACATCTAATGTTTTTGACTCCATCCTCTTTTTTCAAGATTCAAATAACAGAATACCTTTATTAAATCTTTTGATTCAGGCGTACAAGGCCTTGATCCTTGAGAAAAGCGAGAAGATCCTGCTCTTGAGGACTTCCTTCTCTGCGATGCTCAGGCTGATAGATCCTGTGTACCTATCATAGATCTGCTTGTAGATCTGATTGATGTCGCGTACATTGCCTGAGTCTATCATCTGGTTGGCAGTGGAGATGAGGGCGTTGATCTGGTCAAGATCACCCAGATCCTCAGCCGGCTGTGCTGCCTCAGATGCCTCTCCCTCCTGGACAGGATATATGTCATCGACATCTTCCTGGTCTGTCTCCTCTGGGATATCAATCGGGATATGCCCCCCCTCATCATATTTCTCATCAAGTTCTGCATCTGTCGATGAAGGTTGATCAAATCCTTGGGTATCAGACATCTTATGCTCTTCCATGACGAGAGGCTTCTCTGGTGTGATCGGAAGCTTCGGTTCGATAGGGAGCTCTGGTGAAAGGGGGGCAGGATCTGTCGTCTCGAGAGGCTTCATCTCGGGTGGCGCTGCCTCAACCTGGTCAAGCTGAGAATAATCCTTCAACTCAGGGAATGATTCTTCCTCATCATCGAGATCTTCAACCTTGTCCCTGACGAAGACAAGATAAGGCTTCATGAACTTATACTCTATCTTGATGATACCTTCCTCTTCCATGCTCTCGGCTGCATTCATCACTGCGGACTGCGCAATACCAAGTTTCTGTGCGATATCTGATACTGCAAGGGTCCTACTTGTCCTGAGCATCTCAAGGATACGGTCTACGTTTGTCAGCATTTTCAGTCACCGATAAAGGACAGGGGCTTTATTAAACTTATCCTCTGCGCAGCGCATCCACAGGATGGAGCCTGGCTGCCTGCATCGCAGGAAGCGTACCTGCAAGGCTTCCGACGATGAAGGAGAAAGCGAGCGCACCGAATATCAGGACAGGAGAGAAAGATGCCTCGACAACTGTCGTACCCAGGCTTATGTAGGCGATGACTTCCACTGCCTTGCTCAGTGACAGGCCGAGGATTATTCCAATGACTCCGCCAGCCATTCCAAGAAAACCGCTCTCGATGAAGAAAAGCAGGAAGACATGGGAATTCCTCCCGCCGATTGCTTTCACTATCCCCACCTCCCTCTTCCTCTCAAGGACGGATGTGTACATGGTGTTCATGATGCCTATGCCGCCGACCAATAACGAAATGCCTGCGATACCTACGACGACACCGGTCACGATATTGAATACTGTGAAGAATGTGTCTAGTAGCTGCTGAGGTGTCTCCACGACAAAATCCTCCTTGCCTTCCTCGACATCGCGCGTCTTCCTCAGGCGGCGCTCGATATTGAATGCTACCTCATCTATGTCAGCTCCTGGCTGGATGCGGACAGCTATGACGCTCTCCTCCTTCCGGACCATGCCTAGTAGATCACGAAGGACATCCTTTCTCATTATTATCGCAGCATCGACAAAGAAGATACCTGTCTTGTCCAGGATGCCCACCACATCGAAATCTACGTCATTTATCGTCAGGACGTCTCCCACCTGGACTGGCTTCTTGAAGATATTGTCCTCGTCAAGGAAATCATGGCCTACGACAACCTTGTACTGGTCCTGCGTCTTGAGCATCCTGCCTTCGATGACATCAGTGAATCCTGTCCCCTCGAGGATCCTTATGTCCTCTGGCTCCACATTCAGGCCAGCGATGGTCGTGAACCTTGTGATCCTGTTGAATGTGACCTTGCCTGTCTTGAGCAGCCTGCCTGAGACAGCATCCACGCCTTTGACCTTCCTTATCGAATCGCCATCATCTTCTGTGATCTTCGCGCTGCTCAGATCAAGACCTGCGCCTTCGTTCCCCCCAGCAGCTCTCACAGATATCTTGTCTGAACCTAGCTTCCTGAACTGCTCATTTATCCCATCCTGCATCCCTTGAGACAATGATATAAGAGAGACTACTGAGGCAATCCCTATGAAGATGCCAAGCATGGTCAGCCAGCTCCTTATCTTCCTCTGCCTGAGATTGTTCCAGGCTATAGCTATGAATTCCGCGATCATTCGTACCTCAGGCTATCTACCGGATTCATCCTTGACGCCTGCATCGCAGGAAGCACTCCCGAAAGGCAGCCGACTACAAATGAGAAGGCGAGCGCACCAAATATCAGATACAGAGGGAAATATGCCTGGAAATAGTCCACTCCCAAGGCTGCACGCGCCCCTGCGGCGACAAGCTCGCTCAGGCCCATGCCGATCAGTACCCCAATCACTCCGCCTGCAAGGCCAAGGAATCCTGCTTCAGTGAGGAATATCAAGAGGATGTCTGAATTCCTCGCTCCTATGGCCTTCATGACACCGACCTCCTTGGTCCTCTCAAGGACAGATGTATACATCGTATTCATTATGCCGATGCCGCCGACCACTAGCGATATTCCGGCTATGCCTGAGACAACGACCTGCACGATATTGAGGATGGAATTGAATGATTGTATTATCTGCTCCGAGGTCTCTACATAGAAGGTCTCCTCCCCTGCCTTCTCCCCCATGTGCCGCCTCAGGTCCTTCTTGACTGTCTCTGCCACATCCTTCGGGGCCTTGCCATCCTGCACCTGGGCGATTATCATGTCAACGTTGTCTTCCAGACCATATATGTCACGGAACGTATCCATAGGAAGATAGACTGCTTTGTCATCATCAGGATTGCCGATCCTGTTAGGGACTCCGACGACCTCCACTTCAGTATCTTCGACAAGCAGCTTGTCCCTGACCATGATGTTCTTCTCGAATATCTCATTATACCTCAGATTGTAGCCGATCTGGACCTTGTTCTTGTCACCTTTGCGAAGTTCCCTCCCGTCAGATAGCTTGGAGTTGAACATCTCCTTGATAAGCCGGTACTGCTCAGGCTCCAAAGGGATGCCTACCACCTGGACATATTCGACCTGGTCTTTGAATTCGATGCGGCCCATCTTGAACAGGTAGCCTGTAACTGCCTTGACACCATTTATGCCTCCGACAAAGTCAACCTCGTCATCTGTCAAAGGAGTAAGCGAAGCGCTTCCACCCGGACCTGCGAACTGCCCCTTGCTGGCGATTATTATCTTGTCTGCTCCAAGGGCTGCGAACTGCTCATTTATCGCCTGCTGCAGTCCCTGGCCGAGCGAGATCATGGATACTACTGCTGCTATACCTATGAAGATCCCGATCATGGTCAGCCATGTCCTGAGCTGCCTCTTCAAGAGCGAGCGAAGAGAGATCTTCGCATAATCAAGATACAATTTCAGTCCTTCCTCCTTCTCTTCCTGAATATCAGGAACAGGATCGCGCCGATGACAAGAAGCCCTATGATAAGCCCGACCGGACTTCCCCCTTGCTGGCCGAGCTGGCCTGGATCACGGAGCTTGAGAACAATATCCTCAGTGGCTGTGAAGGCATTGTTGGTCGAATCCATGTAGGCATACCTGATAGGCAGTGTGATCTCCCGAGCGCCTGCGACCTTATCAACCGGGACATGGAGTGTGAATTCAGCTGTCTCGTAGTCATCGCTGTCGATATTCCCGAGGTAGACCTCCTCTGCTGATATTATCTCATAGCTGTCAGACCTGTCGAGCTCGACATTGAGGAACTTGACATCTGCGAGCCCTTTGTTCACGAATCTCACCACCACCTCGCCTGTGGCGACGCCTGTGTTGAGTGTGGTGCTGTCGAGGAGCACTCTCAGATCCGGCTTCGATGATACAATTATCCCGACGATATCATTCTTCTCATACTGCTCATCGAGATCATCCCTGAACTGAACCTGGACAGGTATCTTATAGACCCTGGGCTCAGCGTCCGGGTAGGTTATCATGTCATATGAGAATGTGTACTCTTCTCCTGGAAGGAGGGTCTTGATCTTCTGCTCTGTCACGCTCCTGAGAGGCGCGAAAGGTATCATGTCATACAGGTTCGACTGCGTCACCTGTGCCTGCGAAGGCACCTCGATGGTCGACAAGGCAAGGTCGAACTTGACTGTCACGTCCCTCAGGGTCGAGTCAGCGATGTTCTTGACCTTTATCCTCACCTTGGCCGGCTCGCCTGGCTGGACCTTCTCAGGGATAGTCTCGACGCTCTGGATCGAAACGGTCGCATCGACTGTCCTCACATCGATATCGAACTCCTCTGTGATCCACTGTGAATCCCCCAGCCTGTACTGGATCCTGATGGTATTGACACCCTGGACAGCGTCGTCAGCGACCCTGAGCGTGTACTTGACAACCATCACATTCCTGCTGTTGCCATAACCAGGTATATCTCCGAGAGATCTCAAAGGGTCCTCCCCTGGATCAAGGGAGAAGGGATACTCAGGAGCTATCCTGACCATCACATCCTCGGCTGTGGCTTCCCCATCATTCTGGATCTTGAACCTGAGATCGACATAGCTCCCTGGCCTGGCAGGGTCTGGATCCTGGTTCATGAAAGTCACATTGAACCTGGGAGCGACAAGCGCCTGCGCGCTGACTGATGCTACAAGCAACACGAAAATGAATACCAATAGTTCTTTTCTCAATCTTTCCACCTCATCTACCTTGACTCTTGACGATCTTGCCGTCCTTGAGGAACTCTATCTTCTCAGCGTGCTTGGCCAGGTCGTCATCGTGCGTGACCATGACTATAGTCTTTCCTTTCTCCTTATGCAGCTTCTTGAGGAATGCCATGACGATATTACCTGTCTTGGAATCCAGGTTCCCTGTCGGCTCATCTGCCAGGATCATCTCCGGATCCACTGCAAGAGCCCTAGCGATAGCGACCCTCTGCTGCTGGCCCCCTGACATCTCGCTGGGCTTGTGATGCATCCTCTCGCCTAGCTCGACCATCGCAAGAAGATCCCTGGCCCTGGATTCCCTCTCTTCAGCCGGAATGCCCTGGAAGATCATAGGAAGGGTCACATTCTCTATCGCCGTGAGCGTAGGGATAAGGTTGAACTGCTGGAATATGAAGCCGATCTTCCTCCCCCTTATCTGTGCCAGGTCGCTCTCACGCAACTTGGAGATATCCTTTCCTGCGAGATATATGGTGCCTTTGCTCGGGATGTCCAGGCAGCCTATCAGGTTCATGGACGTCGATTTTCCGCTGCCTGACGGACCCTGCACTGCGATGAACTGGCCTTTCTTGACTGTGAGGTTGAGTCCGCATAGGGCATGCACCTCGACGTCCCCCATCCTGTATGTCTTCCACACATCCACTAGCTTGATTATGTCTGTCATCCTAATGCTCTGATCTTCTTTATCGTCTCTTTCAATATCGCCTTTATCTGTTTTGTCTTTTTCAGGTCTGCATCTTCATTCTTCACAAGAAGCCTCCTGAACTGAGAGAGCTCTGGGTTGAGGCTCCGGAATGGGACCTTGTCCTTCATCATGCTCTCAAGCATTATGCGGTAGAACATGTTGTCCTGGGTCCCGAAGACATTCTCCAGCAGGACCAGGCCCTCATGGACCTTCTCCAGGATCTCCTTCTTCTTCTCGTTTATCAGAGAGAGGCTCTTCCTCCCCTTCGAGGTGATGCTGTATATCTTCCTCCTGCCTGACGCCTTGTGGACGACCATGCCCCTAGCCCTCATATCCTCGAGGAGCGGATACATGGATCCCGGGCTTGGCCTGCTGCCAAGCTTGCCCTCTATCTCTGACATGAGCTCATAGCCTGTCATGGGCTTGGTATCGAGCAGATTCAGCACTGTCGCCTGGAGATGTCCTCTTATCATAGTATCGGGTGTGATATATCGGAAGCGATACAAAAACAAGGAGGATTTAAAGCTTATGGTTATCAAAGGCAAAGGTGTGCAGCACATCGTATATAGGACCTGAAGGGGTTAGGCGGCTCTCGAAAAGGACGAGCGAAGCTGCCTTCTCATGGATCTTCCTGATATCCAGTCCCTCCAGGTCTGACCTCTGCATCTCATCCCCTTTGACTCGCGCCAGTGTGACGTGAGGCTTATAATCGGCTGAAGGACTTATGCGAAGATTCTCACAGACGAGCCTGTGAAGCCTGGCGAAAGGCTCTTCTGGAGCGACTCCTGCCCATATGACCCTGACAGGATCCCTAGAGGGGAATGCCCCTATCCCTGAATATGAGAAACTGAATGAGGGAAAAGAGATGCCTGAAAGGGAAGACACTATCTGATCGGCAGACCTGATATCTCCCAGGAACAATATGGTTATATGGAAATCACTGACAAGCTTACCAGCTGAAAGCTTGGCCTGCACCTCCTTAAGATGATCAGAATAAATAATTTGTATGGCTAAGAAAGCCCTCATCTATCGAGATCGTCACCGAAATCCTCAGAATCTTCCTCGTCTGAGTATTCCTCGGCAGACTGGACATCGTAAGATTCATCAGATGCCTCTTCCTGGAAGTCCTCGACCTCTTCGACATCCTCGATCTCTTCCTGTTCCCTCTCTCTCGGGGAAGAGGCGCCCTTGTTCACGACCTCGGCGAAACCGACTCTCCTCAGGACCTTGGTGACCCTGATGCGGACCTCATCGTCCTTCCTGGTGTTGGGGATGACAAGCACGAACCCGTCCTTCTTGGCGATTCCGTCTCCTTTCTCGCCGACCGCTTCGATCTTAACATCCAATTCATCCCCTACCTTCACTGGGGCAAATCTTTGAAATCTGTCTCCATACATATTGTTGTTTCACCTATATTTCGGACTTGATAGTATCCGATACCTAGGAATGCTTTACGATTTTTAAATATATTGGTGATAATGACCGTCTCAAAGATAAAGAAAAATAGGCTCCCAGGGCAACTTCTGCCTGGGCACATGCAAGTTCAGACATCCCTTATGCTCTCGGTCTCGACAAAGAAGACAGCTTCGGCCTCCTTGAGATTCGGGCTGTCGACAAGCTTTGCGACACGGCTGTCCTTCTTGCCTTTCCTAAGGTACACCCTATAGGTGGATGAATGCGCTACGATATGGCCGCCTATCGCCTGCGTGGGGTCGCCGAAGAAGCAATCAGGCTTCGCCATGACCTGGTTTGTCACATAGACACATACATTGTTAGAGTCTGCAAGCTTGAGGAGGGTGTGCATATGCTTATTGATCTTCTGCTGCCTCTCAGCAAGCGTCCCCCTCCCTACAAATTCCGCCCTGAAGTGCGCTGTAAGGGAATCCACAACGACAAGCTTGACCTTGAGGTTCTGCTTGGAGATCAGGTCGAATACCTTCTCGGCGAGGAGCATCTGATGATCAGAGTTGTAGGCTCTCGCTATCTTGATGTGCTTGAGCACCTCAGCAGGCTCAAGGCCCATGCCTTTCGCGAAATCTATTATCCTCTCTGGCCTGAAAGTGTTCTCTGTGTCGATATATACGACGTATGCCTCAGGGTCCTGCCTGAGCAGGTTCACCGCGAGGTTATGGCCGATCTGCGTCTTGCCTGAACCGAACTCGCCGAAGCATTCTGTTATCGCGCCAGTCTCGAAACCACCGCCCATCAGGGCATTGAGGTTGCCTGAGCCGGTCTTGATCTTCATTACATTGAGCCTCTTCTTGAGGATATCCTCCCCAGACTCGAAATCCATCTCCATCGCTGCCCTTGCCGCCTGGATGATCTTCCTCCCGACAGCCTCGCCGACACCTGACGCCTCTGCTATCTCGCCGGGAGATGCGACAGCTATCGCCATGAGGTTGCTGAATCCTGCAGATTCCAGCTTCTCAGCAGTCGCTGCACCTACACCTGGAAGATCCATGATCGTGACTTCTTTCTTCTCAACCGGGACTTCAATCTCTTCTGCTTTTGCTCTTGCCATCATTTCCACCTCTTAAGAAAATCAAAGAATATCCTCTTCTAGGATAGCGCTTGTCGGCTCCTTCAGGATAAGATATTCATATGCTTTCTGCGCTACAAGCGTGATCTTTGGCAGATCATTCACCCTCATCGAGTTCGTCGACTGCCACTTGTCATTCCTGTCCTTGTATCTCCTGTCCAGGCTGACTGTGTAGTACTCGGCTGCCTTGCCGTTCTTCTCTGTCGTGTTCTTCCACACCGTGGCCACTATCGGGCCGGCTGAGAACTTCTTCTCAGGCATATTCTTGTCTGTCATGCGACAACACCTCCTTGCTTTCGCGTCTTATTTCAAAGCGCCCTTCATTATGGACAATGACGTCCCAGGCGCCGGAGTTTTTCGCAAATTCCAAACTGACCTGCTTTCTTGCAAGCCAGGATGTATAAACCGCTCTTCCCTTATAAAACCTATCCTGGGGTGTCCAGTGACCAGTGGCAGCCAAAGGGCGAAAAAAAGGGAAGGACCAGTGGACAGAACCATAAAAGGAACATCATCAAAGAGATACTATCGGATTCCATGACAGAGGAAGCGCCAGAGGCTCCCTTCTACGGTCATGTGCAGTGAGGGGAGTAAAAAGAATTTTTGAAGTTTTTTCGTAACTGAAAATCTCTTTTTTTTGAAACATCTTCAAGTTCTCAAAAAAAGAGACCTGGAAAAACTAAAGACGTTCCTTAATTCCGATCACTGCTTCCATTGCGTGATATCGGAAGCCTTGGTGATTACACTAAGAAGCCAGAAAGCCCCGGGTGTCAAGAGTTACCTCTT
>CAYTWW010000002.1:0-22734 GCA_964441565.1 uncultured Methanosarcinales archaeon
CACGATCTCCAGATGCCTGTGACCGTCCTCCATACATTCGGCATGATGCTGCCGCTCATCGGGCTCATAGCCTTCCCTATGCTCTCTGTCTTCATGAGCTCCAACATCAAGATCTCGCACCTCTTCTTCGGCTATGTCATCGTGATGCCTGGGCTACTGTATTTCTTCACCATGAGGATAATAGCGAAGAGGCCTGGGGCCTTCTCCTACCCGGACATAACCAACAATCCCTATGTCCCGCCTGAAGGCACATACCGCATGAGATGGAAGCAGCAGGACTACCTCCTTCCGGTCCTCCAGGTCTCCTTCATCATAGGTCTCCTGGTAGTGATCCCAGGCATATATCATGTGATGTTCGAGACCGTCCCCGCCATGATGGAGAATGCAAGGAACAGGATGGAAGGCTCAAAGAAGATCCCGAAGAACCTGGAGAATGAATACACTGTCGCGAGCATCCTGATGACCCTCACCATACCGGTCGGACTGGGGCTTGGGATAGCCCTCTACTTCTACCTGAAGAGCATCCAGAAGCTTAAGATAAGGGATGAGGTGATCGAGATCGAGGAAGACCTCGGCGGCGCATTGTTCCAGTTCTCCAACCAGTTCACAGAGCAGGTGCCTGTCGAGCAGGCTGTCCAGGCATTCGTGAACGAATACAAGCTCCTGAATCTCAAGAAGAGGAGCATCTTCAATTTCTTTTCAGCAGTCCTCGACAGGATGCAGGATGAAGGAGTGACGTTCGACACAGCCATATTCCAGCAGAGGCTCGGAATAATAATAAGGTATCCTTCGGTCCTCCTGAAGGAGGTCGTATGGATAATTAGCGAAGGAGCGAAGAAAGGCTCCTCCATAATCTACAGCATCCTTGTGAAGATATCCATCTACCTTGACAATACCAAGAAGATAAAGGAGCTCATCTATGACCTCCTGACTGAGACTGTAACATCTGTCAATATGCAGGCAAAGTTCCTGACACCCTTCATAGCTGCCATCGTCGGCTCACTCACAGCAGTCATAATCAGGGCGCTATACATCATGTCTCAGAAGCTTGAGGAGATCATGAACACCATGATGATGGGTGGTGGAGGAAGCTCCTCCGGATTCTTCTCAGATTTCGTGGACTTCACAAATATCGTTCCTCCCACAGTCTTCCAGATCCTTGTGGGGATCTATATGGTGGAGACTGTCATCCTCCTCTCTCTCCTCGCGAACGGCATCGAGAACGGATTCGACAAGGTATCGAGGGACGTCACCATAGCGAGGAACATGTTCATGGCGATAACTGTATATACTATTGTGACTATCATCGGATCATATGCGCTTGATTCGCTGATAACGACAGGAGCGGCACTGTAGATGGAAAACATGTTCTTCAAGCTGGGCGTAGTGATAGTCGGAGTGATGGTCACTGTGCTTATGATAGCATTCGCATTCCAGTCGCTCTCAAGCACAGTCCGAGTGCCTGTCGAGGAATCTGACAGGCTCGAAGGGACAGCTTCTGAGATTGTTGTCCAGATCGATTCATTATGCCTTTCCTGCATCAAGGAGAAGGTCGACAGGGACTGTTTCATAAGAGAGGTGTACCCGACCGAGGAGATCACGCCCGGTCATATGCAGGGGACTCCGCTGGACAGGGCACTCGAACCTGGAAAGAATGTCATAAAGATCAAGAGCGTGTCTGGAGAATGCATGGTAACGAGGCTCGTATGATGAGAAAAGGAGACATATCCACAAACACAATTTTCATTATTGTCATCACATTGGTGAGCATCATCATGCTCCTTGGCCTTTTTTCCACCAAGTTCCCGAGCTTCTCGAAGAACGTATACTGCAACACATTCTTCTTCATCCATTCCGCTGCCTTTGTCCCGAGCAATCTCAGGGCTGACCAGAGCTACTGTACAAGAGGCGATGCTCTCGAGCCTCCGATCACCCTTACTGCTGACCAGGAGATGAATGTCACCTTGCTCGCGCACCTCCTCGCCTGCTGGAAAAGGATGGAATACGGGAAGTACTCTGAGAACCGGCTGTGCTATGAGCTGACTGTGAGCAGCGCTTTCAAGGACCCATACTTAATTGAGGAACGTGAGATCGCCCGCCTCATTTACGACAATGACCTATGCGAGATACTTCCGGATAGCGACGTAGACATCAGGGATCCGGCTGCACCGGTCGCACTCTATTGCGGAGACAATGCAGCAGTCGCAGATGACAGGATCGAATGGCTTCTTGGAGATACTGTGTACCCTGAGCAGAACATCCTGATCGAGTACAATTCCAGCAACAAGCTGCTGATAATAAGCTAAGGCCTCATCTGCCTTCTTTTCAGTTCCTGATCGAACCAGATATCCCACTCCTGGCTTATCCTGGCATGGTCCAGCACTCCTGTCAGGTCCTTGACCTTGTCAGATATGAGGTGGAACATATCATTGCACTGGATGACGAATGGCGCTTCAAGCAGGTCATCATCCTTGAGCTTCGCCGAAGCATCTACAATCCGCTGCTTGTATCTTGCTCTTGCCTCGATATTCTGCCATACCGCATCCCAGTTGCCTGCGAAATCAGGTATGTTGCCTGCGATGATCTTGAGGATCTCTGATTCGCCGTTGATGAGCTCATCAGTCGGAAGCAGCATGTCTTTGCGGGAATCATATTTCATCAGGTCGAGGAAGCCTCCTTCAAGCAGGGGGTCGTTATCCCATGTCTTCCTCACTTCTGTGATCTGTGTGACCCTCCTGAACTTGTGTAGCCCGTCAGCTGACTTGATAGGATTTGCGATTATGCATATGTCTGTGGCCTTGAAGCTTGTCTTAGGGACGCCGATATCATTGACGACCCTGTCATAGATCCCATACGGAGAGTCGCCGTGGATCGTCCCTGCCACGACATTCGCAGCAGCTCCGACCCTCATCGCCTCGTACAGCGCCACAGCCTCCTTGCTCCTCACTTCTCCGACTATCAGCGAAGAATCCCCAAGCCTGAGTGTCGCCCTTATGCCGTCTGCGGCTGAGACCTCGCTTGTCCCATGTGCCAACGCTGAAGCGACCTTTAGCTGCTGGATGTTGAAACCGAGCTTTCTCAGTTCCCCTGCAGGAAGCTCCAGTGTGTCTTCGATCGTGATGATCCTGTATCTCCGCATTATCTCGACGATCACTGCAGATAGGAGGCTGGACTTGCCTGAGCTTCTTGTCCCACAGATGAGCATCGTCCTTGTCCCATCCACAAGGAAGCTGATCAGCCCTGAACCAAGGGCATCGATCATCTTGTACTTCATGAAGAGCGGTAGTGTCCATGGCTTGTCCCTGTGCCTCCTGAACGAGAACGCAAGGCCTGTAGGATCAAGAGGGGCATTGATGGCAGAGACCCTTGTCGAGGCGCCCGGCAGCTCAAGCTCTGTGTCGAGGATGGGATTCGCCTCGTCGAGCGGCCTCCCTGATATCATCCTCAGTTTGGATGCCCAGCTTTCAGCCTCTGTTGTCGTAGGGATGATGTTTGTGACGCAGTCGTCGAACTTGCCGTGGACGATGAAGATAGGCGTATGCCCCATCGGGCTGTTTATCGATATGTCCTGGACCTCCTCGTCCTGCAGCAGCACTTCGATGAGCCCGAATCCTACAGTGTATCTCACAAGGATGGCTGTAAGCTCAAGCATCTCCTTCTCCCTGAGACGTATGTTCCTGTATGATGCCAGCTCTTCGATCAAGTCTCTTCCTACATTGAAGAATACATCCCTCATCCTCTGTGGATCCACGAATTCTGATTTCTTCGGCTTATGCTCAGCCATGATCTTCTTCGCCACATCCAATAGCTCATATTTCTCCTCAGACAGCTTGAATTCCGGAGGCATCACATGATAGTATGTCTGGACAGAATCCGGAAGCCGGAAGACAGTTATCTCTGTCTCCTCCCCGATCGTGAAGCTTGCGACCTCCTCTCCTCCTTTAGGGTAGGCTGCCATGAGCTTCGTGAACATGAAATCCGGCTTGATAATCGGATTGAAGATCCGCCTGTAGACCGTACGGTCGCCGATCTCCATCCCTGCGAGCGAAGGTTTGGCGAGGATGATGAGCTTCGTCCTCTCCAGCTGGAGCTGCACACCTGCCAGAAGGTTCAGGTATTTCGAATAGCAATATGTGCTTGTCTCATCGACTGATTTCTCAAGAAGTATCTTCTCCTGCCGTCCAAGCCTGACCAGTTCCACATATGCTCCCACCGGATCCCTGGGAAGCATCTCAAATACTATATGCTGCAGATCATTGTACCATCTGTCTACGAATCGCTTGCATTTCCCGAAGGCCAGTGCCTGATAGCTGTAGGTTGTCTTGTCCTTGGTGAAATGAAGATATAGCCTCGCGATCTCAGCGAGTATCTGCGTCTGGTCGAAGTCATATTCGAACTCTCGCTTCTGGAAGAATACTATCTTCGTGATATCTCTGCTCTGCGCCAGCCTCTCGATCGTCTTGGCCATGCAGTTTGGATTGTCCTCGACAGAAGGGACCTGTACGCTCTTGGAATAGTCCCCTCTGAGGATATTGTCCTCCCCCTCCCTGTCTACTGAGAAGACTACCTTGCTCTCTTCCTCGGCAAAAAGCATTGTCCTTGCCCAAGACAAGATAGTATATATAGATTGCGATGGAGAAGAGCAAGAGCATTTTGTGTGTCGATAAGTGCGGTGGCCGGATCATTCAGCAAAGGAAGTCTCAGAGGCTCCCTTCGCGCCGATTTGTTCAGTGATGGGAGTTAACAAAAGTCTTTTCGTCTTTTCCGTCCTGAAAATCTCCTCCTTTCTTAAAAAAAGAGAACTGGAAAAACAAAAGACGCCAATCTCTTCCGATCACTGCTCCAATCTGTTCATCGGAAGCCTTGGTGATCACTTTGGCTGATCGGAAACCACGAGAGACTTCGAGTGGCACCAGGACACTAGTCCTCAGTCCAAGAATAACGTCTTGGCTACCTCGGTCATGTTGGTCCTCGGATAAATTATCCATGTCCGAGCCGCCAATCCAAATCTTTTTATACTGTCCAGGCATATGGAAAACCTATGCAGCAACCCTCACAGCCAGCCCCTCAGAAACCTGTCAAGATAGATGCGAGCGAACAGAAGACTGTCGGCGATATAAACGACATAATGAGGAGGCTTAGGATCCTGGAGGAAAGGTACTCGAACCTCAGGAAGAAGAACCAGCTCACTGATCAGAACATGATCGACGATGCGAAGCGCATCAACGACGAGATCAGGGTGATGCAGCATACTATCTCTGAACTCAAGAAGGATGTGCAGGAAGTGAATTCGAAGATCAAGCTCCTGACAGAGGAGATGGGACAGAGCGTGACAAAATCTGAGATGAATCTCCTCGCGAAGTACCTTGAGTTCTGGGAGCCGATGGAATTCATCAGGAAGGAAGAGGCTCAGAAGATTATCCAGGATGTTGTCGACGAGCTTAGGAAGGCAAGATGATAAACCAAAAGCTATTTATAGTCGATAAATCAGAGAGGTTAGCATGGCTGAATCCCCGATAAATCTCATAAGGACCATGAAGCAGCAGGGCCTTTCCAACAATGAGATAATCCAGAACCTGATCAGGCAGGGATATTCCAATACACAGATCTTTGATGCGATCAACCACATCGAGACTAAGAATGCGGTCGAGAGCATGCCTGAGCCGATGATGCAGGTCCCTCCTTCTGAAGCTCCCCGGTTCGAGCTTCCAGAGATGAAGCAGCAGGATTACCAGCCACAGGCAGCAGAGCCGATCGACTCGAAGACTGAAGAGCTCATCGAGACCATAATCGACGAGAAATGGGAGGACCTGCTCAAGGATGTGGCTAAGATCGTCGAATGGAAGAACAGGGCTGAATCAAGGATAACAGCTGTCGAGATGAAGGTGGAGAACCTGAAGGACAGTTTCGACCAGCTGCATCAGGCAGTCATCGGCAAGGTCTCAGAATATGACAAGCATATCCTTGATGTCGGCACAGAGATCAAGGCGATGGAAAAGGTATTCTCGAAGGTGCTCCCTTCTTTCACCGAGAATGTGCATGAGCTTGAGAGGATCACAGACAAGCTCAAGAGCGGATCTCAGAACTGAATCACAAGCCGCCTACTACGATCGGGTAGGTTATGAACCATACTGCGAAGAGCGCGACCACGAGTATGAGTATCATCCCGAGGACTTTAGGATGGAACAATGTCGCACCAAGGTTCTGCTGGAAATCTCCCGAAGCCACTGTCCCATCTCCACGGATAGTCTGGGAAGCTGCAGTGATGGATGAGTTAGTCGTAAGGCCGAGTGTCTTCTGGCCTGCGGCATTGGCCCAGGCGAATATGAAAATGATGAATGCCACGATCAGTATGACTGTCCCGTAGGCAGGGAACACTGATATAAGTGGTTTCCCAAAGGTCTCTAGAGCGATTATCAGGACTATCGTGAGTATGAGGATGAGTGTCCACCATGGCACTGCATTCTTGATGATGAGGATGGCATCCTCTGAGAAGAGGAATATGAATGAGACTGCGAAAGCGATGAGCGAGTTGATCCCCTTGTTATCTCCCAGCGGTTTCTTGAATAGGAGGAGAGCATATACCGCAGTGAACACGAACAGCACTACGAATATATTAGAGAAATTCGAAAGGAAACCGATATCAAGGGGAGTTGCCATGCTTTAATGGTGGCCGCCGCCACCCAGGATGTCCTGGAACATCTTGAGCCTTGGCTCCTTCTTGTCCTCTTCCTTCTCTTCGCCTGTGATGAACGAGATTATCACTCCGAAGATCAGTATTATTATCAGGAGCGACATGGTCTCATCGCTGATCCACGCTGTGACCCAGCCAGGCATCATCGGCAACCACCCTGCTGAATTCGCGAATATGAATGCGATGGCTATCATCGACAGCACGACGACCCATCCTCCGAATGGCTTGCCTGCGATGTCCACATTGACGCCCCATACTCCAATGAGTATGAGAAACATCACGATAGCTATCGCGATAAGCGAGACCTGTGGGAGAGCGGCATTGATTATCGGGACGATGTTCGGCCCTACTCCTGTGAACTGAGGGAAGATAGCCGCCAGCGCTACGACAAGCGCGATGATCTTGTTGAACGGTTTCTTCGGCTCACCAAGTATCTGTGTCTTGTATAGGATAGCATATACAATCGTGAATACGAGGAGGAATGGCAGGATTACATCCACGACACCCAATTGGTCTAGGTAGTTGAAGAACTGATACAGGTCCATCTAGTGTTCACCTTCTTTCTTTTTTTTGAATATGCCGCCGCCCCCTGAGGAGGTGACGAAGAACATGATAGCGATGACGCCGATCGTAAGGACAAGCGCGCCGAAAGCACCGCTGTCCATGTTGGCGATTATCCAACCCCAGATGTACATGAGCCATGGCGTCCCATCAGCAGTCTTGATGGCATGCAGGAATATGAGGACGATTCCCACAAAGAAGATGAGTGAGAACACAGTGACATATCCGTCGGCCAGCTTGAACTCGTCTGTCCCTGTATGGAATGTCCCTACCAGGATCAGGAACGTGATCGCAAGCAGCAGAAGCAGCACCATGTTTGCGATAGCCTCATTGATCGCTGCCACAAGCTGTGTGCTCGCGATGACAAGGAAAGCTGTCACGAACGCGAACATGCTATTGAGGTTCTTCCTCGTGACCATCACGCCGCTGATCTCTTCCAACCCGAATACCTTGGATTTCTCTAGGATCGCATATACTGTCGTGAAGACAAGCAGGAAAGGTAGCACTACCTCATACACACCAAGCTTGTCAAGGAAGATCAGAGCCTCCCGAAAAGTCGAAGCCATCGTTCTCTAAAGAGACCAAGCGGTATATAAATGTTTGCATCAAGCCAGGGATGTACAGAATAAGGTTTCTCCCTCGACACATCATAGTGATTCTGCTGCGAGGGAGAGGGAGAAATAAGCATCCCTGGCTTGATGCAACTATCAAGGCGCGGATGTACAGAATAAGGTTTCTCCCTCGACACATCATAGTGATTCTGCTGCGAGGGAGAGGGAGAAATAAGCATCCCTGGCTTGATGCAACTATCAAGGCGCGGATGTACAGAATAAGGTTTATCCCTCGACACATCATAGCGATTCTGCAGCGAGAGGAGAGAGAGAAAGGAGCATCCGAGCCTTGATGCGACGGATGACCACGGATGCAAGATGTATAGGATGAGGTTTCTCCCTTGAGGCCAGAGGTCCATCGACAGACAAACAATTTTAAACGTGCAGGACTTCCTGGGGAGGATGATAGATGCTCAGGATTTTCTGAAGATGCGCGAGATGATGGCTGCAGAAGAGGCCACAAAAGACAGGATAGCTGACATATCCAGGGAGATCCTCCGAATGTCGAAGCAGATCATATATTCGATACACAGGAACGATATGCAGGCTGCTTCCGAGCTATTCGGCCGGACTAAGGAGAAGAAGGACGAGCTCTCAAGGCTCGGTTCTGAGAATCCCCGCCTAGCGTACGGCATGTACAGCGCAGCCATGCAGGAATATGCAGAGGCTGTCATGTACCTCATGTTTGTCACCGAGGACAGGATCCCCTCCAGGCAGGAACTGGATATATACCATGAGGATTACCTGATGGGAGCATCTGACCTCACTGGAGAGCTTGAGAGGAAAGCTGTGTTCTCTACGATAGAGGGAGACTACCCCAAGGTCCAGAAGATAAAATCAGTCGCTGATGAGATCTACCACGAGTTCCTCAAATTCGACCTGAAGAATTCAGAGCTGAGGAAGAAATCCGACTCTATCAAGTGGAATCTCAAGAGGATAGATGAGATCCTCTATGACCTGAAGCTCAAGGAGAAGATATAGATGGAACCTCTTCAAGCATTCGCAAAGCTCTCTGGAGAAGCCGCATTCATATCATGGAAAGATAA
This sequence comes from uncultured Methanosarcinales archaeon, assembly GCA_964441565.1. Taxonomy (GTDB): domain Archaea; phylum Nanobdellota; class Nanobdellia; order Woesearchaeales; family GW2011-AR15; genus CAYTWW01. The sequence goes on from CAYTWW010000002.1 coordinate 8,913, forward strand.
GAACGAAGGATCATTCCCTGCATACGCATTCGCGATGGCAGATGGTCGGCTGCCCGGCGAATGGCAGCTTGGCTACTATGTCCCCGGATCAGACAAGATAATCACTTTCATAGTAGGAGATGCCATCACCATCGGCCAGGAAGCAGAGGCGTTCAAGGATAGCGAGGTCCTCAAGCTGGACCTGGAGAAGGTGCGTATCACAGCAGAGACAGCCCTATCTCTCGCAGAGACCCTCCAGAAGGAAAAATATCCAGCTCACCTACCATCGAAGAAGATCATCATCCTCCAGTCCCTCCCTATCGGACAGGTCTGGAACATCACTTATGTCACCCAGACCTTCAACACATTAAATATCAAGCTCGACTCAGGGAACGGAGAGGTGCTCAAAGACGAGCTCCTATCGATATTCCAGGTGAAGTAGGTCAATAGATGATTTAATGATAGGTTTTCAGCTGATTTTTCACCGGGCGATTACGATGCCTCGGGTCGCCTTCTGTTTTAAAAATTTTATCTGACCAAGAAATATATTTCCCAGATTCAAAGAATTTATAAACCGGTTTGATGTCAAGATTCCTGTTCTTAAGTGCGGTAAAAGGCGAGACAAATGCTAGATGTGAGAGTAGTCAGGATATCGGAAGTCGACATGCCAGCGTACGCCCATCCAGGCGATGCAGGCATGGACCTCAGGTCAGCTGAGGACCTCATCCTTGCCAAAGGGGAGATGCGCACAGTAAAGGCTGGCATCAAGATGGCGATCCCTCCCGGTTATGTCGGACTTGTGTGGGACAAGAGCGGCCATGCTGCCAAGAATGGCATCCATGTCCTTGCAGGAGTCATTGACGCAGGCTATAGGGGAGAGATCTGCATTGTCCTGAAAAACCTTGGGGGGAAGGATTTTGAGATACAGAAGAACATGAAGATCGCACAGATGCTCATCCAGCCGGTCTCCCAGGCAAAGGTCACGGAGGTAAGTGATCTGGAAGAGACATCTAGGAACGCTGGCGGTTTCGGCAGCACTGGTGTGAGGTGATAGTCATGAAAAAGAAAAAGAGAGAGATAAGCTACAGCGCGATGATCAAGTCCAAGCAGCTGGACACATTCTTCGAAGAGTAATTTTTTAACTACATATTTCTTTCATGCTTTGAATGGAATTCTATCTTGCAGGGCTCAAAGACCTCTATATTTCCAGGAGACCTGCTACCTGCATACTCTTCTCAGGCTGCAATTTCAGGTGCCACTACTGCTATAATTCTAAGTCCCTCGGCTTCACGAGTGATAAGCTTGCCAGGACTGCCGATGTCAGGAAGCTGATAGATGCAGGCAGGGATACCATATGCTTCGGAGGAGGAGAACCTACTATCCAGGGGACTGCTCTCCTCTACCTGATGAGGCACGCCAGCAATACCGGAAAGCGTTGTATCCTGATGACAAACGGTTCAAGGCCGGATATCGTGGCAAGAGCCTCTGAGCTTGGCGATATATGGCTGGACCTCAAGGCGCCGCTGGACGAGACTTTCGGTAGGATCACAAGGTCCGGCACCTACTTCAGGAGCGCTTCTGAGATCATCGATGATATGGCAAAGACCATATCTTTCCTGAGAAAGTCAAGAGCCAAGGTCCGGGTGCGGACAGTCATTGTCCCTGGCATGATGTATCGTAAGGAGGATATCCTCCACATAGCTGAGCTTGTCAGTCCATCATGGCAGTGGCATCTTGAGCCATATATCCCTGTCTCATCAGACAAGAAACTGGCAGGCCTCAGACCGCATTCCCGGCAGTTCCTGCACCAGCTGAAAGAGGCAGTCCTCAAAGAGTTCCATCATCTGGATGTCCGGGTCTGAGATTGGAGTAAAGATAAAGCAGATACCTCACTCCGTTCGTGGGTATCCAAGCTTGGAACCATCTGCTGCTGAAGCCCGCAGCGTTGCTAAAGAGGCAGTTGCAAGTAAAGTTTTAAATATAGTCGCATTCGAAGTGATCATATGCCGATATTCCTGGGTATGGTCAAGGACAAATACGAGAAATGTCCAAACAAGATGAGCGAGTTCTGTCCTCTGTCAAATGCGTTGCTTGAGACGCAGACAGACAAGCTCGCGCTCTGTGCTCCCTGCCCGCTCTTCAAGCCGAAATATTAGATCATCGGAGGATCATGAGTGCTGCTCTGTGCACCTGTCCTGCGATCTGCTCCTTTGGGAGGACTTCACCATCTTTCACACATTCAATCTTCTGCCAGCCATACCTCTCAGCGAGCATGATGTAGGTATCCTCCACCTTCTTGAGGTATGAGGAATCCTTCTCATGCATATCCTTCCTCTTCCCTTCCAGATAGTCGCGCTTCTCCTTATGCTTGATCCAGTCCTTGGTTATGGCAAGAGGGACATGCAGGAATATCACTCCAGAAGGCCTGGGAATCTTATTGACAGAATACTCAAGTTCGTCGAGCCAGGCTAGGAACTGGTCTCTTTTCATAGGGTCGTCTATGCGTGCTGCCATGTATGCCTGGTTAGAGCTTGTGTACCTATTGCACACGATCACTTTTCCGCTCTGTAGCGATGAATGCAGCCTATCGCCAGCCTCCCATCTGTCCTGCGCATAAAGCATAGACGAGAGATATGGGCTGATGTTCGCAGGATCACCAAGGTCGCCATTGAGATAGCGTGCGATCATCTTTCCGAAGAAGCCTGTGTAATACTGGGGGAAGTCTGCAGATTCCACATCATACCCTTCCTCCCTCAGCCTTGCAGCGAGCAGTTCTGCCTGGGTCTTCTTCCCGGACGAATCATTGCCATCGATGACTATGAGTTTTCCACGCATCCATGGGAGAAAGATGAGAGATTATAAAAGAATTGTGACGCTTCAATAGATTTTTATACAGTCTTGTTTTTGAAGATGCCAATGCTCTACGCGATTGTCGGCATGACTGGCTCAGGGAAGTCAGAGGCCACTTCCATCCTCGAGAAGCATGGATTCTCGAAGCTCCGTTTCGGTGAGATAACGATGGATATCCTTAAGGGACGCGGACTCCCTGTCTCAGAGGAGAATGAGCGTAAGGTGAGGGAAGAGCTGAGAAGGGAGCATGGCATGGCAGCATACGCCATCCTCAATCTCCCGAAGATCAGATCCCTGATGGAGAAGAACAGCAAGGTAGTCCTTGACGGACTCTACAGCTGGGAGGAATATCTTGTCCTGAAGGCAGAGTTCCCTGAGCTCAAGGTCATCGCGATAAGCTCCTCGCCTGCGACCCGGTATTCAAGGCTGGAGCACAGGCGCATCAGGCCTTTGACGCATGAAGAGGCAGCATCCCGCGATAAGGCAGAGATCGAGAACCTCCACAAGGCCGGACCCATCGCCATGGCAGATATCACTATCCTGAATGAATCGAGCTACGATGATCTTAGGATGGAGATGGAGAGGATATCATGAGACCTTCAAAGGACGAATACTATATCAGCATCGCACGAGAGGTCGCGAAGAGGGCGACATGCCTGCGCCGGAGGTTCGGCGCAGTCCTTGTCTCGAAGAGCGACAGGATCATCGCCACAGGCTATAATGGCGCGATCAGGAAAGCCAGGGATTGCCTGCAGATAGGCAGGTGCATGAGAGACTCCTTGAAGATTCCTCCAGGCGAGAGATATGAGCTATGCAAGTCGTTCCATGCTGAGCAGAATGCGATACTCGCTGCAGACCCTACTGAGAGGAAGGACTCTGTCCTGTATCTGTACGGGGAATTCTTCGATGGCAGGCTCTTCGACGCTACACCTTGCATGATGTGCCGCCGGGCGATCGTCCAGGGAGAGATCGTCACGGTGAAAGCACTTCAGGCAGACGGGACCATCAAGGTCATAGATGTGAGGGACTTTGTCGCTGCTGAGGATAACGGAGAGAATTTCCCCCCTGAGATCAGGGCACAACCCGGGTTCAGCGACTATCTGTGAATTCCAGGAGTTTCTGCTTGGATGTATGCCCGGATATTATCTTCACTTCTTTGCCAGTCAACTTCCTGAAGAACTTCACAAGCTCGATGTTAGCCTTATTGTCTTCTGGCTGAGCATGGACAGCCACCCTGAGGGATTTCCTTGAATCGTCCCACCCGATCACCTCAGTCTTCGGTGACTGCGGCTTTGCCAGGATGTGGATCCTGCCATCCTTGATATACTGGCTTATATCCATCTTCCAAGGTTTTCAATCCTGTTCCTGGCATGGAGCAGGAGCCTCTCAGGCTTCCCATACCTAAGCTCAGTCCCGACTGCCTGCACCCTGCCTTTCCTCACCTGGTCGAGGAATCCTCCCATGTCCTCAGCCTTTGCCGCAGTGACAACATGTCCCAGCTCATATATCGAATGCCCGTCAGAACCTGCTGTCACAGCTTTCCCATGCTTCAAGGCCCAGCTGAGAGCCATCAGATTCTGCTTGCGTGATATCCCTCCGTTAAGGACCTCACATGCATCAGCCTTCTTCACGACCATCTCAGATGCTGGGCCGTATTTGGCAGGGTGTGCTGCTGACGCGATGCAGTTGTACTCCTTTCCTGCATCAAGCATCTCGAACGGATCTTTCTTTGTCTTTGAAAATGCCCATGCACCCTTGAGTCCAGGCTTCACCTCTCTCCTTTGGAATTCTGAGAGATCGCCGTGGCTATAGAAATAGAACAGCAGATCCTGCCCTGTGCTTGTCTTGACCTCTATGCCTGGAAGGACCTGCATTTTCTCCTTCAGCTTCATGGTCCCTGACACAGTATTATGGTCAGTAACAGCAAGATGGCAACCGACCCTTTTGGCAGTCTTCTGTATGTCAGCGAGCATCGCTGCCCCATCGCTATGTTGCGTATGGAAATGCATGTCCACGCAGAGATGACCTGACTCGATCAAGCCTTTGATATCAGGCTTCTCCCACTTGACCGGGATCCTAGCTGTAGTCTCTCCAGATGTGTTCACAGTTCTCGCACTTGTAGAATTTGGTCTCCGGCTCATCGCTCGCCCTGGTCTGGACCATCCAGTAATATGCCTTCCTGTGATGGCATTTCGGGCATTCGACCTCAGTGAGCGGATGGGGGGACACATCCTTGACAGCTTCTGGCACTTCTTCTGCCTTCTTGACAGACTCAGTCAGCACGACTTCAGTCGCTCCCTCCTTGTAGCCGCAGCTGCATCTGTACACAGACTTGGTCCCTTCCATCTTTGGCACCAGGAGCGCCTTGCATTTTGGGCAGAATTTCATAGTAATTTCAATCCTATCAAGCTCAAGAGGTCCACTGCCCAGATCTTGATGTAACCAAGATAGGGTATCCTGAAGAATGCTCTCCCGATGACTCTCTCTTCTCCGATATTCTTCTCATATGAATCGCTGTAGGGATTATGGTCTCCCTTTGTCTGGAAGAAGTACTTGCCTTCCTCCCTCCTTGCGACGACCCTGTGGATGATCGGGTCCGGCCTGTTGCCCTGGAACACGATCACATCGCCCACCATTATCTCAGAAGGCTTCTTTCCTGACAGCACGATTATGTCGCCTGTATTGAAGCCGTTTGGGAACGAGAACTCCATGAAATCCTCCTTCGAGATGTTCAGGTCTGTATAGAAATCACCGCACACCTCCCACCAGCCATCAAAACCAGGGGAGAATGCATCAGGCCGTACACCGCAGACAACTCCCTCAGCTAGCCCATGCTCCATGCTTCCAGATACCACGGCGACGACAGGATGCGTAGTCGCGAAGATCAGCCCAAGACCAGGGAACACCAGATATTTGATGACGACGAACGCGATAAGGAGATTGAGGAACCAGCTCAGCGGACTGTCATCATCAGCCAGGAACTTCCACGCCTTCTGGATAGTCTTCTTCATCATCCCTTGAAAAACCAGGCCTAATAAAAACATTCCGCTTGGCTGCCATCTGTGCCTTACAGCGCCGGAATAGTATTAATACTACATTATCTTCCTCCTTACCATGGTTAAATACATCCATCCTTCCTCGGTCGTCGTCGGATCAGTCTCCCTCGGAGATGATGTCAGTATATGGCCCTGTGCTGTGATCAGGGCAGATATTGAGAAGATCGTGATCGGAAGCAGGAGCAATATCCAGGACAACTGCGTGATCCATGTGGCCTCCGGTTTCCCTGCCAGCATCGGCGATGATGTGTCTATCGGCCATGGCGCGATCATACACGGCGCGACAGTCAGTGATCGCTGCATAATCGGCATGGGTGCGATTCTCCTGAATGGCAGTCTTATAGGAGAGGACTGCATCGTCGGCGCTGGAGCTCTCATCCCAGAAGGCGCACAGATCCCGCCCGGAAGCCTTGTCCTCGGACTTCCAGGCAAGGTCATCAGGGAACTCACCGGAAAGGAGAAGCAATCAATACTTGAAAATGCTGAAGAATACCTGAGATTACGACCTGGCAACTGATATGGATGATAAAGGCTGAATAAGCAGCTGCCCAAGGCAGGCAAGCGCGCGAAGGAAGCGCTGGATCTGCCTTGCAGATCGAAGGCGTGTTGAGATCCCTGGAGTCGAACGAGACACCGGACCGGAGGAAGATCGCCTTCGATAGAGGGATAGCCAGAGCAGAGGTACTAGATATCTTTCTTGTTCTATTTCTGATGCTCCTGCTTAATGTGTTAGGTGCATCTCGAAATTACGACTTTTCATTAGCCGAGAACCCACTTGGTCTCATTTTCGCGTTCTGAAAATGAGAATTCGAACGATGTGAAACCCAGGGAGATTCCGAAAAATTTCCGGCGTGCTCAATAACATGGTTCTTGACATATCCTCGGGCTATTTGCGAGCTGCGCAGTCGTCACTTGCATCAGCGATTCATCTGGCTGTTTCCAGGAGTTCGTGACATTGCTCTATTGACACTTTTCAAACCGCTTATTCCAATACCTTTTTATATAATCCGAGTGCCTTCTATCCTATGAGATTCTGCCCAGGATGCGGTAAGGAGATAGAGAAAGGCACATTCTGCAAGAAGTGCGAACCCCTTCCAGAACTGAAGCTCAAGGACATCCTTATCAAGGCATGCCCTCGCTGCTCCACATACCTGTTCCAGAACAAGTGGAAGCATTACGATGACATCGAAGATTCTGTGATGGCTGTCGTCAAGGCCATGCTTGAGAAGCAGCTTGATGACTACGATATCTATCCTGTTGTGTCTGAGCATAAGAAGAATCCAGGTGTCTTTGCTGATTTCGAGGCTCAGGTAGAGAAAGGCAGGAACACTTTCGTGATCCCGGGAAAGATCCAATATGTCCACTGCAAGAACTGCTCAAAGCAGGACACTGAGTATTTCGAAGGAGTCCTCCAGGTGCGAAATCCCAATCCAGATATCGAGAAGTTCATCGATGCTTTCTTCAAGGCTGAGAAAGCCTTCATCTCGAAGATGGACAAGGTCAAGGGAGGTCTCGACCTGCATATATCCTCCAGGAAGAAGCTTCATGAGCTTGGAGGTAAGCTCCAAGTGAGGTTCGGCGGCACCCTTAAAGAGAGCCCAAGGCTCTTCAGCAGGAACACCCAGACCTCCAAAGAAGTCTACAGGCTCACTGTATACTACCTGGCGCCTTACTACAAGGAAGGGGACGCGATAGCTGTGGACGGCAAGGTCATGAAGGTGACAAAGGTCGGCAAGATGGTGCATGGCACAGACGCTTCTGGAAGATCGGTTGCATTCGATCCTAAGAACAAGGAGATAACTGTCCTGGATAAGAAGACGACAACAGTGTCGCAGGTCTTCCCTGGGATCGAGATCCTCCATCCTGAGACATTCCAGCAGGTCCCTGTCGAGAATGCGGCTGATGTCAAGCCTGGCGAGAAGGTCAAGGTAGTCATGCACGAAGGAAAATGCTATATAGTCTAGCTTCCTAGCTTCCTCTCTTTCCTGTACTCATCAAGCAGCTCCCCGATGTCAATATTGCCTTTGGTCTCCCTTGCTGCCCTTTCAAGCTCCTTCTCATCCGCGAGCACGAAGTCGCGTGTCTCTCTGATGGATATCTTCTCTGAAGGGATGAGCTTTAGCGATAGCATTGGATTCCTGCCATGCTTGAATATTATCATCCTCACTCCCTTCTTCTCAAGATCCCTGACCACACGCTCGGAATATGCGCTGATATCCTCCACGAACAGGACACCTGTCCCATCCAGCTTGCGCTTTCCATATTCCTCGTTTGTCAGGTTTCGAAGCTTCCTCATGACGATGCTTCCTTTTGTGTTTAGGAGCATATCCGAAAGCTTCAACCTTTCTGACTGCAGCTCTTTCTTCTCGCGCTCAAGCCTCTTAGCATGCTTCTCAAGGAACAGTATCCTCCTCTCCTTGAAAGCAAGGAGCTTCTTTGCCTGCGCATCAAGGTCGATCTCCTTCCCCAGCTCCTGCTCCAGCTCTTCCCTGGTCCTTTGGAGCGACATCCTGAGCCTTATGTTCTGGGTCGTGAGCAGGAGTATCTGCTTCTCTTCCGGACTCAGTTCCCTCGGAGGGGTCACCTGCCTTATCCTCTTGCGCTTGACTTCCCTCACAGCTTCCTCTCCCTTGCTCCTGACGAGTTCCAGGGCGCGGGCGATGCTCATGCTCTCGAGGATCACAAGAGGTATCGCTTTCTCCCGGACATCATCCTCCTTGATCTGTGCCTTCATCTTCTTCAGGAGCTCCCGGTGATCGCTGTATGCGTATAATGCGCTTGCCAGGGCATCTACCTCATGCACATTCTTCGTGAACCTGATCATCCTGCTCTCCTGGACAAGCCTCTTCTTCTCCCCTTTTTTCGTGTCATACCCAGGAGTCACTATCTTCGCGCCGACCTTGTTAGAGAAGCTCCTGATGAATGAAGGGATCTCCTTCTTGTCCGTACCTATCAGCACAGGATCCCCAAGATACATCACCTTGGAGATCATCTCAGATATCCCGAAATCCTTCTTTGATTCGACACCTATGAGATTGAGATCGAAATCGATGGCAGCATACGCAGAAGTAGTCCCTGGGTCGATTCCTACGATGATAGGTCTCATATCTGGCTCTAACTGCAGATAAGATAAAAAGCTAGCGGCAATGCTTAAATATAGATTGGCATGTCTCCGGACTGTGAGCCTATTACTGTATAGCACAGGCGCAATACCCTGGATCAAAGGAGGCAATGGCAGATACAACCCGAAAGTCAAGATATCGCCAGGTTCGCAAAGGATGCAGGATACGATGGAATAGAATTCGGACCCTCCTTCATGTATCCTCCCTTAGAAGAAAGCATCGCACAGCTGCATGAAATCACAGAACCAGGCTTGATCTACACGATCCATTGTGACACCTGCATCCCTAAAGGTACAAGAGGATATGTCGTGAATCCATTCGCAGGCATGGATCAGAGGAACCAGGAAGTGCTAGAAAGGGTGGCCACTGCATCCCTAATACTCAATCCCATGTTTTACAGTGTGCATGCAGGGACTCGTATATATGGGCAACCTGACAGGAGCTTAGAGTTCTTTGAGGCTTTCAGTGAGAAGCTCCGCATACCTATCCTTGTCGAGAATACTCCAGGCTATGGCGAGTATCGGGATGTCCGACCAAGAGAACTGGAGGAATTCAGGCACCTTTGTGCTCAGGCAGGGATCGGGATGCTATTGGATATTGAGCATGTCTTGCACACTCATAATTCAGGATCGCAAAGTTTCATTCAGAAAGCTCTTCATACAGGCTTGGTGAGACAGGTCCATGCAAATGGTTCAGGCTTCTTCACAAGCAAAAAGACCCCGCACCTTCCGATGAGGGATGGTGATTATACCTTGTCAACGCTGTCCCAGCATGGCGCGCTGCTGAAAGACATGCCTGTCGTACTTGAGATCCCTGCAGTAAATGGTTCAGATGATAGATTAAGACCATATGGTTTCAGGTGTGTCAGAAGCCAGTACAAAGCGATGGACCATTTGACAATGGTTCTTTGGAGTATCACAGATGGCAAGTCGGACTAGCAAGGAAAGCAATTGATAGCAGTCAGTAATCCTCCATGCTCTTCTGCCCCTTCCTCTTTCCCTCGGGCACCTTCTCAGCCTCTATGTCTTCTCCCACCTGCTTCTTGATGTCAAGCGCAGTTGCCTTGCCTACAAGCTGCGCAAGGACTGTCACATCAGCCTTCTTGATGTCACCGATATCTCTTATGTTGTTCCTGAAGAGCTTCCTCGCCCTCACTCTTCCGATGCCTTTGAGCCTGACAAGGCTGATGAGCTCTTCCTTGATGCCATGGTTGAGCCTGAATCTCGTCTTCCTCACAAGGCTCACGCAGCCGAGTCCAAGTATCTTCGCAAGCTCCTCTGCCCCATAGAGGACCCAGTCGCAGTTGTCCTTTTTCGCCGCGAGCTCACCTGGCCTGACATTGTACTTGTCCAGAAGAGTGTCCTCCTCTTCCTCATCCATCCATTCAGATAGGACAAGTGAGGTCTTTGTCGCATTGAGGAACTCATCATATTCTGCTTCGTATATGGATGGCTCGAGGACGATCGTCTCTATCTCATTCAGATACTCCTCAACAGCCTCAAGCTCCTTTGTGCGCACATTGAAATAAGGCTTGAGCTCGAAAGTGTTCGCAGCCATATGCACGAAGGAATGCTCATCAGCCATCTTCTCAGATGTCCTCCTCATCGCGCAGATCATGAGGTTGGCAGTGAATGGATCTATGTATAGCTGGGATACGCGGGCTCCGAGGGGAGTCGCCCGTAACGCCTCCTTCTCCATCTGGTCAGCGGACATGAAGTCATCATCCGCCTTCTCTAGAAAACCCCATTCTGCCAGGCTCTTGATGATCTTTGAGAGGATCATGTCAAGCTTCTCTATGTCACCATACTGATGGCCGTATAAGGTCTTCGCGAAGAAATCCTTTAGCCTCTGCCTGTCTGTCACGAAATCCATCGCGACAAGACTTAAGACGTATGTCCTGAGCACAGGCTCGACCGCAAGCTTTGACAGCACAGGCTCAGGTTCCCCCTTCAGATACTTCTCGATGAGCGTATCCTTCTCTCCCTCGGTCTGTGAGATCGATATAGCTTCTCCGAACCTGTCATTGAAATCTGGTCTCCCTGCCCTTCCGATGCACTGCTGATATTCAAGGACAGGTATCCATTGCATCCCCCATCTTCCACCGTATCGCTTCAGGTCCTTCATGATCGCCCTGAAGGCTGGAAGGTTGAGGCCGAAGGCGAGGGTCGGCGTGCAGCAGATTATCTTTATGTCGCCTTTCCTGAAATTGTCCTCCACGATCTTGCGCTGGGAATGTGCAAGCCCTGCATGATGGAACGCGATACCCTTCTCTATACAGGATGCCAGCCTCTTGCACTGCCGTGTCGGGCTAGACAGCGCATGAAGCACCTGCTCCGATAAGCCCTTCATCGTCTTGTCCTTGATCTTGCCTGCTATCTTCTCAGCAGTCGCTTCAGCTGTGCTTTTGGTGTTGCAGAAGATGAGAGCCTGCTTTCCGATCCTGATCGTATCGATCGCGAGATCTATCGCCGGGCTGTCTGATACCGAAGGTATCTCTAGGTCTCTCACTGATGCGAAGAAAGCGAGTGCTCTTATATTACTTTGGCTAGTGTCATCGTGAATCTTGTGCCTTCTTCGCTGCTCTCAAGCTCGACCTTCCCACCATGGGCCTCTGCTATGTATTTGACGATCGATAGGCCTAGTCCTGTCCCAGACACCTTGTCCTGCCTTTCGACTCTGTAGAATTTGTTGAACACCTTGCCCTGGTCTTCCTTCGGTATACCTATGCCATTGTCGATGAAATGGAGGACGACCGGCCTCTCTTTTTGTATCTTCACAGTGATCTGTGGAGCTTTCTCGCCGCGATATTTGATGGAGTTAGAGATAAGGTTCCTTGCCAGCTGCTTCATCTTCTCCTTGTCCACATGGGCGCAAGCATCGCCGTGGATCATGATCCGGCCGCCAAGTCTCTTGATCTCAGGATCGAATTCCAGGGCCACCTCTTTGACCAGTTCTCTGAGGCTGCATCTCTCCAGGCATAGGCTCATCCTTCCTGACTGGAACCTCGAGACGTCCAGGAGATCGCCGATAAGGCTGTTCATCCTCTCAGTGGATTCACATATGATAGCAAGCGCCTTCCTTTGTTTTGCGCTGACCGGCCCAAGCACTTTGCTCTCAAGAAGCTGGGCATAGCTTGATATGCATGTAAGAGGGGTCCTGATCTCATGGGAGACGCTTGAAAGGAACTCATCCTTCATCCTGTCAAGATCCCTGAGCTTCTCGTTCTTGTCAGTAAGCTCCTGGTTCTTTGACGCAAGCGCCTTCTGCTCCTCGTCTATGGACCCTGCCATAAGATTGAAGCTTCTTGCAAGACCTCCTATCTCATCGTCTGAATCATCATGCACAGTCTGGCTCATGTCAGAGGTCTGGATGATCCTCCTGACTGTTGAATCAAGATTGCGGATGCGTTTGATGAACATGATATCGACAAGATATATGACTCCGACTGAAAGTAAAACAGAAAGCACTATCGATTGGATCACATAGAGCCGGTTGGTCCTGCTCACCAAGCCTCTCAGCTGCCTTTCAACTGAATAATTGATATGGGCTTGCGTGCCATCAAGGGTCTTTAGTGTCAGATAAATGTATGCATTCTTCCGATCGGTCTGGATCGTAAGAGTGCCATCACCCCCTCCTGGCGTATCGCCAAAATGCATATCAAGAGGAAGGTTGATGAGCTCTGAGATGACAGCCAGCTCGTCACGCCCAAACGGCTTCCCGAAGAAGATATGGCCTTTCGCGCCAGTGCCATCAGTCCATCTTATGGATGATCCGACAAGCGAGAAAAGCATCTCGCCGGATTGTACAGATCCCACAATATCTTCTTCTTCCTTCTTAAGGCAGACCTCCTTTACCTTGCTGGACAGCTCCTTATCCTCACCACCATACCAGCTCTCCATGACAAAATTGCAGCTATCATCAAGGACTGCTGCGTAGCTTATCCCGAGGTTCTCAAATGTGCTCGAGTGGAAGTTGGAGTCTATGAAATCGTGGTTCCGATCATCCACATAGAGCCTGGTCTCATCCCAGACGGAGTAGTCCTTGACGTTCACAAGGAAACTGTTATCATGTTCTAAGATCACATTCCGCATGACCTCGGCGCTGGATTCAATACTATTAAGTTCCATCTGAGTCGCGGCAGAAGATAAGTATGAGAAGAACAACCAAAGGCAACCAGAGAAATTGATGGCTACAAAGACAGTGACGACCAAGGCCACCTTGGAGCTTATCTTCATCTTCCTATCAGTCTTTCGACCTCACGCAGGAGTTCCTCGTTCCTGAAAGGCTTTGGCATCATCTTGTCACATCCTGACAGCTGAGCATCCCACGTGAGCGCATCGGTCTTGGCTGTCAGTACAAGGATTTTCACGTCCTTGGTCGCAGGATCCGCCTTTAGGACTGAGAACACCTTCTCCCCCGGCATCTTAGGCATCATCAGGTCGAGAATCACCAGGTCGATGGCATTCTTCTTCACATCATCAAGGACCCTGGACCCATCATCCTGCTGATGCACCTTGTATCCTTTGCCTTCGAAGAGCAGCTTGATCGCCTGCGAGATGAGCTTGGAGTCCTCCACGACCAGGATCTTTTTCATTGTGAGGTTTCATTCCCATTCGGTATATAAACATTTGTGAACTCAAAAAGCAGGAAAGCGATTCTTCATTAGACAATTATTTGAACCCTAAGTGGGCCCGCCGTGATGCTAAGTACTACGTACTGGCACACATCAAGCCTACGGCTTTTCTGTGTTTGAACACGGCAACACCCTCTGGATAAAAGAAATCTCAGAAATGTGAAAAGTGGGCCCGCCGTGAT
>CAYTWW010000002.1:22834-152195 GCA_964441565.1 uncultured Methanosarcinales archaeon
AACACCCTCTGGATAAAAGAAATCTCAGAAATGTGAAAAGTGGGCCCGCCGTGATGCTAAGTACTACGTACTGGCACACATCAAGCCTACGGCTTTTCTGTGTTTGAACACGGCAACACCCTCTGGATAAAAGAAATCTCAGAAATGTGAAAAGTGGGCCCGCCGTGATTTGAACACGGGACCACCCGATTTCAGTCACTGGCGTCCGGACATTCATCCGATCCAGCCGATGTATCAGTCGGGCGCTCCACCAGACTAAGCCACGGGCCCAGATTTACTTGCGCATCCCAGGGGATTGTGCATGGGATTAGGACACTATTTAAATAGATTTCGTATCAGCTATCTCGATAGAATTCCCTGAAAGCTATGATAAGCTCATCGAACCCCTCGCATGTGAAGGCATAATGGCTCCCCTTGTCAGCCATGTGTATCTTATATGTTTCTGTCTCTGGCGGCATGTTCTTCAGCAGCCTCTCTCCATCGATCATCCCATCTTCCATGGATGAGAAGACAAGCACTTTGTTCGACTTTATCCTATCCCACTCCCACTTCGAGAGATAGCTCTGCTCCTGATTCCCCTGCATCGTCCTTTGCGCAGCTCTTGAGTATTCAGGGCTTCGGGCCAGCGTGGTGTCAAGGGCATCCTGATGAAGCTTCCTGATATTGCTGCACTCAAGATTGTTCAGATATACTCCCTCTGTCAGCCCTTTTATCACAAGATTGGATATCCAGGCATATATGGTCTCTCCTTTGGGATCGATCCCTTCTTTTATCAGCGGATCCAGGGTGACCAGGGCATCCCACATCGAGATGCTCCAAGTGTTAGGATCCACCTTGTTCTCTTTCTCCGGGGTGGTCCACGTTATCTTTCTTGAATGCAGTGCAGGATGCATAGGCATGAATACCGGATCCCACTCCTCTGAGAGTATCATGCTGTACCTTATGAAATGGATCACTGCAGCCCCGCCCATGGAATGGCCAGCCAATAGATACGTCCTTGCCGGATCAGTTGCATATTTGAATGTGTATCTCCTGTCAGGCCTTATTGTTCCTATCATCCTTTGTGAGACCAGTAGCATCCTGCTGTGCAGGTCTGGACCGACAGATCTCCCTTCGCCTATCTCGCTGCCCTGCATTCCCAGTGCTCCGATCACAAGCGCATAGGAATCACGTTCGCCCATGGCCTCATGCATTATCGACAGGGGTACGTTGAATGCCCGACCGGTCTCATCATGGACTGGCTCTTCGAAGACCCTGGGACTCCCGGTCCACCCATTGGTGAACACGAATACGCCTTTCGGATCCCGGAACATATATGTGGCAGCGACCCCCTTGTCCGGAAAATAGAACAAGAGGAGATTATCAGCATGACCTGTCATCATCTGATAGCCTTCTCTGAGCGCTGCGATATCATCATCAGTCAGCTCAAGAAGGTAGTCTTCATCAAGATCACATCCATATCTCTCGATCATCAGCCTGCCTACCCCCCAGTCTCTCAGCGTCCTCGGGTTGTCATGTATCTTCCCGAATATATCGAAGACACTTGTCCGAAGCGTCCTGTGGATGATTGGGATCTGATTGCCTTCAGGGTCATGATAGTCGAACTTGCCGTAGGACTCAGGGAATTCCTTGATCCATTCTCCGCTCTCCATCAGTATCGCAAGCGCTTGCTGCTTCTTCCTGTCTGTCAGCCCGAGCGCAGAGAATATGTTCTCATCCATCACAGAAGGCGCAAGCTTGGTAGACATGATCACTTTCGGTCCTGCTGCTGATGCTATCAGCCCATCTCCGGGAGGGATGGCGATCTCCGGTTCAGGAGCAGTGTCAGTGCTGCAGGCCATGAGGATGACAAGCAAAGCCAGGATGAGCAAATGGATGGTCCGCATGACATCTCGAATGCATCTGCGGATATTAATAATTGTTGGAATACGCCCCAAGCCAGACTCGAACTGGCGACCTTGCGATCACTTCCGGACAATAGCCGTTAACAGTCGCACGCTCTACCTACTAAGCTATTGGGGCAATTGTCTCTTGGATTGAAGGGCTATTTAAATAAATTACGGTGGCGGTCTCGCAATATTTTTATAGTTGTGATGGGAAATCCCATCCATGGCACTCTCAGACATATTCGCAGTCACATATTTCGGCAACACAATCCAGCAGTTCCTGATTTTCTTCGCCTTCATCTCAGGCTCGATACTTGCCGGCAAGGTGCTCTATTATCTGTCGACAGGGATCGTGAGGAAGATCACCGCGAAGACGACGACCAAATTCGATGATATCCTGATAGATATGCTTGAGGAGCCTCTGGTGTTCCTTGTCTTCATCCTCGGATTCTACCTTGGATATCAGCACCTGACCCTCACTGAAGGTGCCATGCTCATCTTCGAGGAGATAGCGAAGATCATGCTCACGCTGGCAGGTTCATGGTTCATCCTGAGATTCCTCGATTCCATGATAGTCAACTATCTCATCCCGCTCGCCCAGAAGACAGAATCTGACCTTGATGACCATATCATCCCGCTCATCAGGAACCTTGTCAAGATCACCATAATCGCGATAACAGTGATAATGGTCATCGACAACCTGGGATACAATGTCACATCTGTCCTTGCAGGACTTGGCATTGGCGGTCTCGCTTTCGCGCTTGCTGCCCAGGACCTGCTCAAGAATCTCTTCGGAGGGATAACTATCATAACAGACAAGCCATTCAGGCTTGGACAATGGGTCGACATAGGAGGCCAGCAGGGAGAGGTCATGGAGATAGGAATGCGAAGCACTAGGCTCAAGACCCTGACCGGAGAGTTTGTCACTATCCCTAACAGCTTCATCGCTGAGAAGGCCACGATAAATTACAAGACCTACCAGGAGAAGACGATCGTGTTCACTGTCGGACTTGTCTATGGCACATCTACAAAGAAGCTCAAGACAGCTAAGGATATCCTCCACAAGGTCCTTGCCAGCGAAGAGATGGTACTGAAGGACACGATACAGGTGAACTTCCTATCATTCGGAGCCTACTCGCTCGACGTAGAGACCCGATACAAGGTCAACACCAATGACGCCGCCATGATCCGAAGGCTTAAGGACAAGGTGAACATGCAGATAAAAGAGCAGTTCGAGAAGGCAAAGATAGAATTCGCATTCCCGACACAGACAGTTGTGGTTGCGCGCTAGAAAGCCTTATTAACCTTTGCTGCTTCGGTGATACGATGGGAAAGATGTTCACTGCTATCATGATCTTGCTCTTCCTTGTCATAGGCTCGCTAGCAGGGATATACTTCTCATTCATATCCCCTGCCTTCAAGAAGAAGCCGAATATCGAGAGGCCTGCACAGATCGGTGTGGATGAGCATGCTATAAGCTATATCGCCAATGAGATCGATGCGTATAAGCTGCAGAAGGATCCAACCACCGGCAGCGTCCCTGAGATCGAATTCCACGTCACTGATACAGGCCGTACATATTCCCTGAGAGTGATCGATGGGATCCCGACTACCGATGAGGTTGATGCTATCGCGCCTGACCTCAGGATATCTGCGGACAGCTCTGTCATGATAGAGCTTCTGGGTTCAGAAGACATGTCTGGATCACTGGTCGATTTGGCAAGACAAGGGAAGATAGGCCTGGAGGTCATGGCCTCGGAGAAGACCCTCGCCTTGAAGGGATACAAGGCGATCTACGATGCGCTCAGCAGCGGCAACAATATCACAGGAAGCCCGATCCTCATGCTCAATCCTGTAGCTTATTCCGGCTACGCCAGGCTGACAATCATTGTGGCGCTGTTCCTCGTGATAGAATTCGGGCTTGTGAAAGGAATGAAGAAGAGATGATTATTTTATCAGGCCGTATTTGCGCAGCACGTCAGTATATTTCTGGAAGTCCTCGCTCTCCTTGAACTCAGATATCTTCTCAGGTGGAAGCTTGTTGATCCACTTGTGCTGCAGCTTGAGCACTTCCTTGAGGTCGTCTGGAATGGTGTCCTTCTTCTCCTCGATGAAATCCTCTTCGTCTGCGTCCTTGTCTGAGCCGAGGATGAATCCCTTTATCCTTGAGAGCAGTCCAGGCCTGTCCTCCGCCTCGATCTCCTTCTCGACCTCCTCCTCGACCTCTTCGATCTCTCTCACCTTCTCCTCGTGGAGCACGCTCTTCTCTGCGCCTAGGACCTTGTAGAATGGCTCTTCGAAGCCCTTGTCCTCTTTCTCAAAATCAGAATCTGCCTTGATTGTCTCTTGTTTGACCCTTCCCCCTAAGTATCCGTCAAGATCCTTGTTGAAATCCATTTGCTTCTCGCTGATGTCTACCACCCTGGTCTAGAAGACAAATCCGCCCTATAAATAAGTTTCGCTAGCAAGTTTTATATACCATGCGGAGATATTTTGCGACTATGCAAAAGAGGTGCCAGGCTAGCATGGAATTCCTAGTCATCTTCGCTTTCGCGTTCGTGATGATAATCCCTCTTGTCCTCATCTTCTCTGAGCAGACAGGCGATATCATGGACAGGCTTAGGTCTGCCCAGGTCAGGAGGATAGGCAGTGTGATCGCGGACAAGGCAGAATCCGTCTACTATCTTGGTGAGCCTTCTAAGGCGACCATCAGGGGAGTCCTGCCCTCAGGGATAGTCGACATATCCATTGCAGGGCGTGCCCTTGTGTTCACTATAGTGAATAGCGAAGGCGTCTCCCAGCAGATGGTCTTCACTTCCCTTGTCAATATGACAGGGAACATGTCCTCATCATCAGGTGTGCATAACATCGTCATCTCTGCGACAGATCAGGGGGTGGAGATCCAGGGATGAAGGCCCAGATGAATGTGGAGTTCATCTTCATGCTAGGACTCGGCCTCCTGATAGCGATCGCATTCTCAATAATCATAAGCGACTACATGTCGATGGCAGTCTCGCGGAAGGCTGACTCAGAGGCCTTTGATCTTGGCAGGTCGATTGTCCAGGAGTTCCTCGTAGCCCAGGAGGTGAGGGATGGCTACACACGCAATCTTGAGATCCCTTCCAGGCTTCAGGGCTTCGATATCTACATTGCAGATGCCAACAGCACAATCATACTGAACTATTCAGGCAGGAGTCTTCAATTCATCGTACCGGCATACCAAGGGGAACTCAAGACAGGGAAGAACCTCATAACTAAAGCAGATGGTGTGATATGCGTAAACTGCTGAAGGCGCAGGTCTGGTATACTGATTTCATATTAGGCCTGCTCATATTCACTGTGACTGCTACCATGGTGTTCAAGTTCGCAGTCGACAACAGCCTCATCGACACAGGTTCGAGTGAGCTTGCTGCTGAGGCGCAAGCCCTTTCTGAGGATCTCATGGGGACAGGCTATCCTGAGGATTGGGATCAGGACAGCATAATCAGGATAGGGATAACAGACGGAGAGCATGTCCTCGACAAGAGCAAGCTCGCGATGCTCTCCGGGCTTGTCAACAGCAGCTATGACAGGATCCGCATCATGTCAGGCCTGACCAGGGATTTCCAGGTAGAGTTCAGGGACAGGGATGGAAACCTTCTCAGCGATCTGTCCTTCGGCAGTCCCTATGGCGGGATGGAGGATGCTGATGATGTCGTGGCTGTGAGGAGATACCTGGTGATGAGAGAAAGCAACACAAGCATCGTAGAGATGGCTGTCATGGTGTGGGAATGAAGCGGTCCATGTTCTTCACGATTGATGCTCTCCTCGCATCGATGCTCATCGCTATGACTGTCATCGTAGCGATATCATTCTTCTCAGACAGGGATGATTCAGGCGTGCAGCTCACATATGTGTCTGAGGATCTCATAGGGTGCCTCGCGAGCATCCGTGTCCATGAGCTCGGTGACTCCTATCCGATTAACGTCACGAATCCGAACAGCAGCATAATCGAGCAGATAGGCGAGTACTATGTATCGAACCAGACTGCCCTTGCGGAGAATCTCAGCGCTGTGGTCCTGAGGGATCTTGTCCCATCGCGCCTGGGCTTCTCGCTCCTGATAAATGATGAGCCTCTGCTCGAGGTCCTGCCCAGGACAGGAAGATCAGACCAGATCGCCAGCTCCAAGAGGATGGTATCCGGATTCGAGAAGTTCAGGCCTCTCAAGGGATCGACATCGAAAGTGTTCCTTGAAGGCATCAATGAGAAGGTCTCAAGCTCATACCTGTATTTCGGAGGATTCGTCGGACAGGGCAACATCACCTCCTACCTCGATGGCATTCCCGCAGACGCAAGCATCTCCGAGCTTGTCCTGGAAATGTCAGCAGGGGCTCCATTCGACGTGCTCATAAACGGAATGGTATGCAACACGACATTCTACCCCTCGGGGATCTCGATGGAGGCTGATTCCTGGGATGTCAGCAGCTGCTCACCGTCTCTTGTGCCAGGCACGCCCAATAACATCAGCGTGATCTTCCATGGCGCGATCAGCGATGCTTACATAGGGGGAGGTTTCTTGAAGGCGAAGTACAACACATCTGCCATGATACAGGAACCGCTGACTGACAAGAGGAAAGAATACCTGCCAGGTATCGACGGGATCGTCAACCTCTACTCATCATTCTATGTCCCAGGAGAGCCCAGCAGCATGACTGTGCATCTGGAAATCTTCGCCAACAACTCGAATTCCTCCAATAGCATGTACCTGACAATCGCGAACACGACAGTCCTCTATCTTGCGGATCTCGATGGCGCAGCCAGCATCGATCTCTCGGATGCTAATTTATCATCCCAGCTCCATTACTCCCTCCTCGCAGGCAAGACTGTACCCGTCAGGCTAGGTTTCGAGAACGTCAGTTTCGGCTACATCTTCGAAGGGAATGGCGATGTGGCGATAGTAACAGACGTTTCGGGTAGCATGGACTGGAGGATGGACGCTGATAGCACATTCGGAGCAGTGCCCAGGAACTGCGACACTTCCGGCTTCAATGATAGCACGACCACAAGGCTCTCTGTCGCCAAGTGCCTGGACAAGCAGTTCTCCCGGGACATAATCAATATAACCGGGAACACGGTTGCGCTTGTGTCATACGATGACTCCACGCACAACTCAGAGACGGTCTACCCGACGACAGACCTGGTCGCGACCGATGCTGTCATCGGCACCGCGGTACCGGAGACAGGATACGAAGGAAGCGGAGGGACATGCATCTGCTGTGGCATCAATTCAGCGATAACAGTCCTCGCTGCGAATCTTGCGACACAGACGCTGATACCCGCAGGAAGCTCATGGAGCTATAATTTCAGCAAGGCAGATATCCCTGCTGATGCAGGAGGGAATGACTGGTATGAACCAGGTTTTGTCTCTTACTGGCCAGAAGGATCAGCTGTCCTTGGAGCGACCAATGGCTATGCATACTCTCCAGCAGTTGTGACGGAGATGGGATCAGACCTCACCGGCCAGACAATCTATGTTGATCTCTGGGAGCACAGGTTCGATGCAGCCGGGCCTCCGGCAGACTTCTCGAGCAATATCCTCAACTATACTGCGAACACATACGGGATATCTGGAGCTGATGACGGATGGGACTGGGATCCAAGGAATGGTGCCGGGCCATTCGGGTACGATGATGATCTCGATTATGGTATCTCATCAGGCCGCATCCACATGGACAATAACTACGGAGGGAGCGGCAACATATGCTCTGGTCGCGATTGCTCAGGAGCTTTCGGCATCCGCATCGAGATCGATGATGATGTCTATAATATCGTCAGGAACGGCACAGCCATCCTGAGCTTCCAGTATGACTGGGATGACAGGTCATGGAACTACTTCGAGGATAGCGACCACGCATGGATCAAGGCAAGATGGACAAGCACAGCCGCATCCACATACCTGGGTTCAGACCTCGACTCGAATATGGCTGAGCATGATGCTGACAATGATATCGCCTCAGTAGAGAATCCTGATGCAGACATGAGCGGCACATTCGCTCAGGATATCGCTCATCTGATCACCGGTCCAGGCACATATTACCTTGAGATAGGATCAAAGATCCTTGCCAATGATGGCTCAGAATACGGGACATTCTATTTCGACAATATCCAGCTAGCTCTTTCAAATGTGACAGACACATATTACCTGAGGAAGGATTTCACCATATCGTCGCTCGGCCAGGTGCAGAAGGCGATCCTGAACATGCTCTCTGACGACTTCGCCAAAGTGTACATAAACGGAAATCTTGCCGTGGAGAAGGCGACAGATGATGAAGGCAGATACTGGAACGTGAGGGGGAGGAGCATACCTCAGAGCTTCTTCAGGGAGGGAGAGAATGTCATCGCTGTCCAGCTCCTCAACTCGAAGCAGGCAGCCAAGTTCGACCTTGAGCTCATAGGACTGAACTCATCGAGAGACCAGGCGATAATGGTGATGACTGACGGCGTAGCCAACTACGAATGCACTCCATGGCAGCATGTAGGGGATGGAGACTCCCGGGCTGTCGGTGACGCTATCGCCGCTGCGTGCCGGGCGAGAGAAGACTATGGGATGACTGTATATTCTGTCGGGTACAGCGATACAGCAGAGGAGACGAGCCTTGAGGCGATCGCGAAGTGTGGTGAAGGGATCTACACTAAGAGCAAGAATGTGAGCGCGCTTGAGGAATTCTATCAGGATGTGGCATCGACGATCGTATCTGCGGCGAGGCATGCTCAGACGATCACAGTCCAGGGTGAGCTGCAGAACAGCATACTCTATCCCACCTCCTATATCGAGATCGATTACACACCTATTTTCGAGGCAGACGAGTTCGGTGAGATATCTGTCGTCATAGAGGAGAAGATGTCTGCGTGCGATACGGATATGACCATCCCTGACGACATCAGGATAGCTGACGCGAGGCTGACATCATATTCCGCGGACCACTGGACTGATGAGGTGATAGTCAATGGTGCGGAGGTCTACAACCTGTCAGACTACAACCCAGACTACACTTCTCTGGGTGATCCTTTCGCTGTCGAGATACCTGCGAGCCTGCTCCACACCGGTCTCAACACCATGTCGATGCGCACAGGCGACAGCTACATCAACAACACTGGTTGCTCAGCCAACAATTCATTCATCTACACAGCGCTCGTCAGGTCCACAGTCTCTTACAGCGATGTCCTTGAGAACGCTGAAGGCTGCGTCTGGACAATCGAATTCGACTCAGGGAAGAACACGACTGTCTCTGTCCCCCCATCCTACGCAGGTCCGAAGCATTGCTATTACACATCAAGCCAGGAATCATTCGATCCTGTCGATACCTATGACGATGCGATGTATAGGCTGCTCCTCCAGCTTGACCTTGATGATGATGGACGCATATTCGTGGATCTTGAAGAGCACCACTTTGTGATAGGCGCCATCTCTGTGGGCAAGATCCCATACCCTTGGGGACCGGCAATCGCGGAGGTGAGGACCTGGAGATGAAGAAAGGTGTATTCTACACTTTCCTCGCGATCCTGATCTCGCTCCTGGTTATGACTGTGCTTATCGGGAGCACGCAGGTATCAAGACGCGGAAAGTCAGAGGCAGTCTCCCAGAGAGTCAGGGCGATGGACAGCTTCCTGACAGATCTTGAGAACGACTTCGAAAGGGAACTGTATATAGGTGGCTACAGGTCGATACTGAGCCTCCAGAAGATCGTCAGGCAGCAGAGGGATTTCATCGATGATATGGATCTCAGGATCTCAGAGATACTTGTGAACGGAACCTTCAATGGCACTCAGGTCGACCTGATGTTCCAGGACGGGCAGGGTGCAGACATCTCATCATGGAACCAGAGGGTAGGCGAGGAGGCAGGCAAGCTCAGCCTTGACGCATATGTCCTCCCGCGCAACATCACTGTGATCATGGCTGACCCGTGGACAGTGAGGCTGCATGTGAACACGACTATCACCCTCAGCGACAGGAGAGGTCTTGCCTCCTGGATGTATGATCATGACTTCACGAAGGACATCAGCATCCTGGGATTCGAGGATCCTATGTACACTGTCATGACACAGGACAAGATATCCAACCTTGTCTTCTCCCAACCGACCATGGATTTTGTGGATGACGCTACAAACGACACGCAAGCCCTGCGTGCGCATCTGAACAGTTCCCTGTATGCCCCCTCATCTACTGGCCCAGACTTCCTCATGCGGTTCACTGGAGAGAATGGTACATCTCCTGCCGGGATAGAGAGCCTTGTGGACCTGGATGACCTCCAGCGGCAGGGGATCGCAGTGAGGAACAAGACCATAGTCGACCATATCTATTTCAGTGATGAGTCGACAGCTGACTATTGCGATATCGCAGGCATGATGGCATGGTTCAGGCTGGACAAGGCCCATGCAGGCATCTATGAGGTGGACCTTCTTGAGAAGACAGATTGTGACTGATAGCACTGGAAAAAAGATCATTGATAGGTCTAGAGTCGCAGGCACTCCTTTTCAGAAAGCTCTCGGCCTTATGTTTACGGTGCGCCATGACTATGCCCTCATCTTCCCTTTCAAGGAGGATGCTGTTGTGGACCTTCACATGTTCTTCGTATTCTTCCCTATCGACGTCCTGTACCTTGATGCAAGCAAAGTCATAGTGGAGAAGGCGACTCTCTTCCCTTTCACTTTCTATTTCCCGAAGAACAAGGCCAGGTATGTCATCGAGCTTCCCAGAGGCGTAGGAGATGCTCTCCCTGTCGGTGAGCGGCTAGATTTTGCAGATCTCTAGCTTGACAATGATCGTATCTTTAGCTGGTATGAAAAGTACTCCGGGAGCCTCCTTGTCCTCAAGCGCTCCGCAGCCGGCATCGATCCCTGGTCCTGCCGGAGACTCTATCTCGATGAACTCCGCTGTCGTGCTTGTCATCGAGGACGTCCTTACCCGCCTATAGTTCCCTGGAGGACCGGTCAGCACGCTGAGCTTGTATCTTCTCCCCCATTTTCCAAGAGTATCAGACAGCATCTTCTCAAGTGCTGCCCTCGTGTATGTCATCGAGTATTCATATCCGGCTGTCTTGCATTTTGAATCGCCGTTGTCTGCTATGTCCTTGATGCAGTCCTTTAGAGTCAATCCTGAAGGGGAATTCGAGTTGAACATGGCATTGAGGAGGCTCTGTGACACATCAGTCCCCAACCCTATCCCCCTGTCATCGTCGCTCTTCCTGATCTTGGATCCGATCCAGAACACCAGCCCGAAGATGAGGAGCATGACTATTATGATGACTCCGAATATCTCCATCTGGCTTCGCTTCATCTGTAGAACTCAGCCTCCATCACACCGAAATAGTGCTTGTTCTCCGTCGCATTGTAGATGGATATGGGGATGTTGATCCTCCTCGATTCCTTGTAGTTGGGCTTGGGATTGTCATACAGGACATATCCGTCAGGTCCCTGGAAATCGATGCTGTTGCCGTCCGGGTCAGACCATGAGAGCGTCTTGCTGTCGAAGAGCATCAGCTTTATCCTCCCCGGGCCGATCAGTGAGACATAGTAGCTCTCGTAGCTTGAGAAGACATCTGAGAATGCGGCGATCTTGTCGATGTCGAAGCAATCATATGAGAGGACATTGCTGCTGCTGCATAAGAGCTCTGGCATGTAGTTGAGTATCTTCGCCCGTTTTGAGAGCCCCATGTCAGTGTACTTGTCCATCTTCTCCTTCACGCTCGATCTCTGGCCATACATGAAGAAGATGAAGGCGATCCCAAGGATAATGAATAGCAGGAGGAGTATCATCGTGCTCTGCATGATCTGGAGCTGGGCTTTTCTCATCAGTATATCACCGGGCATGATCTTCTCTTCAGTTCATTGTTGCAGTGGTCGATCTCCTGCTGGAGCGCCATATGCATGGCATCAAGGTCTGCTCCCTTCAGCTCCAACAGCCTGTCCCTGCAGTTGGCATAGTCAACACCGGTAGTATCATCGCACTGCCGCAGCTTCTCCTCTGCATACAGCCTGTCGGCTTTCGAATGCAGAATGGCGGAAGTATATCCCAGCTTCAGCCTGGCCTTCTCGATATTGCACTGGTAATCCACCGCGTCATCTGAATACACAGCTCCCAGGAGCAGCGCCCGCCCGACATAAGGCACAGTATCCACGCTCTGGAATGTTCCCCCTCTGTATGTGAAGAATCCAGCAGTCCCGAATCCCTCGGGGAATGATGCAGGATCATGCGAGATCACGACAGCAGATACATCCCTGTCCTTCATCCTTCCTAGATCAAGCGAGAGCGAGTTCGGATCACCCTCGAACATCACTATCCTGATCCGGTCATGGTTCAGGTTCTGGATTGCATCTCCTATGTCGACATATGACGTCATGATGTTTGTCGGGAGGATATCCTGCAGGCCTTCTGAGAGGGTCCCTGCATCATCGACGATGAAGTATCTTATCCTCGTTGATGTGAGATACAGCACATTCGCTGCCTTGAATGGCACTTCCCACTGGAGGGCATAGGATGCTATCTCCTGCTTCATCTCCCCGGGGCTGAAAAGTATCGTATGCATCAAGGACTGCCCCTCATACTGAGACTCCTTTATCGAGAGAGTGGCGCAATCAACAAGCAGTGTCGAGTCAGGGATGATGATCGAATGCTCTGTCTTGGCGCTCGTCTCAAGCCCTGCGATTATCTGGTCGAGATAGACAAGGATGTCGTACTCCAGGCCCTCTTTCGATCCCTTGCTTATTGCGCTTGCAGCTCCTATTGACAAGAGGAGGATCAGGCCGCCGACTATCATGACGAAGATCCAATTGAATTGTATCTCTATCGTGCCTTTCTTCATTCAGTGTCCTCAGCCACCTTCGCATACTTGCCATCGCCCATGAATATGAGCGAAAGGCCGTTCTTGTTCTCGATGCATTCGAAGAAGGAAGTGGTCCCTGATTCCAGGTCGCTCTTCTTCCACATCTTGATCCTGTCGATGAAGAACGATTCGCCCAGCTCCTTGTCATTTACCAGGAACACGTTCTTCATGACACCGTCTTCCACGCTGTCTGATATCAGTGAGCATACCATCGGCGTGACATCTCCTGGCCCTGCCGCTGCCGAATAGGCAGATATGCCTGCCATGATGCCTGTCTTGTCTGTGATGACATCGCTGTTTGTGAAGCATACGTGCGAATACTGGGATGGAAGCGAAAGGCTATCACGTTTCACAGAACCCCACTCTGTGCCTATCTCCCTGGACATCCTCTCCAGTCCCAGCTTGAAGTCATACTTGACAGACTCTTCAGCATTCTTCCTGAAAGAGCCTATCATCTGGTATCCTATAATGATAGTCACTGATATTATCACTGCGCCCAGGATATACATGAACGCCTGGCTGCTTATGTCTCCTTTTTTCATCTTCAGTTCCTCTTCTTCCTTGCAGTCAGCCTATCCAGCTTGCTTTTTGTATCGCTCCTGCCAAGCTCGTCCAGACGGGATTTGTCGACACTATTCGAGACAGAGCTGAGGTCCCTGAATATGCGGTCGCTCCTCAATATGCTTGACAGGGCATCGAACACGGATCTTGGCTTTGGAGGGATGACCTTCACAGGCTCTGCATGCACCTCTGCCTGTTTCTTGATCACTTTCACCTGGAGCTCCTGATCCTCGTCGAATATGTCGAATAGATGGTTCCGCCGCTTCTTCAAAAGTATCCTTTTCCTCCTGAATATCTGGTCACCGGCATCGCCCCTCAGATCCTGCTCTTCTTCGATATGCGATTCTCTGTCCTGCACTTGCCTCTGCACAGGTTGTGGCTGGACAGGCTGCGCAGGTTGTTGGAAAGGCGACCTCTCCGCTCTTTGGATGATCGGCATCGATGGCTGAGGAGCAGCTTGCTGAGCATGCGCAGGAGGTATGCTGGCAGGAAGGGGTTTTTTCTTGCCGAACATGAATACTCCGGCAGCGATGAGTATGGCTGTCAAAGAGCCTCCTATTATTACGATAGGTGTGATGCTGCTCTCAGGATGATCATCTGGATCGAGGGGCTTTGTCCCAGCCTTTCGCTCGTCGCCGTCAGGCGATCCATCACCATCAGTATCCGGCTTTTGCCAGTCTGTCCCTAGCTTGCATTCATCACCATTGCTTATTCCGTCAATATCCTTGTCCTTCTTGGCATCTGCGATGTCATTCGGATTGAGTCCGCATTTCAGCTCATCGACATCTGTTATCCCATCCTTGTCGCTATCCTTATTCCTATCTATAGCATCATCCTTCTTGCAGTCGCCGCCAAGCACCGGATTCGTCCCTCCGAAGAATTCGCTCCCGTCATCGCAACCATCTCCGTCAGTATCTTTCATCTGAGGGTTGGTGCTCCTGTTGAATGCCTCTGTCATGTTGAATTCCTGGAAATTCGTCAGCCTGTCTCCATCTGGATCAAAGTTATAGTCCTGATAGCTTGCCGGGTCTAGCCTGTTCGCCTTCTCCCATACATCCGGGATCCCATCATTGTCGCAATCTTCCTTGCACTGGCCTTCAGGGCACTTGCTCTGCCCAGCAGGGCATACCTTGCAATCAGGGTCCACAGCAGGCAGGCAGTCGCCATCGCAGACACCATCAAGGTCCTTCACACAGCAACTGTCAGGAGAGCTCAGGCATGCTCTTAGGATCTCGATCCTCTTGCTGCCCTTGATGCTCAATCCCTTTGTGTCAGTTGCACTATAGCACACTGTCGCATTCCTATAAATGTCTATTGGTAGCATATACGGCTCAAGCTTGCATGTGTCGCAATCGCAATAGGCGTCCCCGTCATACCTCACAAAGGCACTGACCAGGCATTGATCCTCTGGATCCAAGTCAGAGCATGACAATGATATCTTCTTCCCGCCCGGTATGTCTGTCACTTCAGGCCGGATGGAGGGAGGGAGGTTCTTCCTGCATTCTGTGCTGTTGGCATCTTTTATCACAATAGCGCCGCTCTTGGCCTCTGGCCCTATGTTTCCAGATACATCGACTGCCTTTGCAGCCCAGAAATATGTCCGCCCTGGTACAAGCTCCAGCTTCTTGCGAGCTGTGCTGTCGCTCTTCTCCCATTCTGTTATCGCTTCTGTGCCTTCGAGTATCCTGAATTCATAATAGTCGATATCGATGTTATCCTGTGCCTCGAAATCTGCTCCCAGAGAATCTGTGGCACATGAGCTGTTCTCAGTGCGGATCGTCAGGTTCGTCGGTGGTGTGCGGTCGACTGTGAACTTGATCTCTGTGAATCCATCCGGACCTCCAAGGTCATAGATGCATTGCACCTGATACATATGCTTTCCTTCCTGCAGGTCGAAGATCTGCCTGTGGTTATATGTCGTGTGCTGGCCTGAGAACTCAGAATCAGCATACCGGCATGCCGCTCTCCTGTTCGTCCTGACATATAAGGTCGCATTGGTTCCGGTGATGGTTCCTGAGGGGCCTGTTCCAAGTATCTGGTTGGGCGCGTCGAGATCTGTGCGAAAAAGTATGTTTGAGGCAGTAGAGTTGAGCCCTGCCTTGTTCGAGCATGCAATGAAGATGGTGTAGTTCCTCTGGTCCTGCAGGGCTATAGGAGTATTCCTGTCAAGGATCAGGGAGGTATCTGAAAGATATCCTGAATCCACTGCAAACCTGAGATTGCCATATGTCGAATTCCTGTCATCATACCTGCATATCACAGGTTCATCTGCCTTGATATCTATGTCTGCATCAAGCGTCTCTATGACGACATCATCCTCCATCGACAGCTTGATGACAGGCTTTGTCTTGTCCACCGACAGCCTTAGGGGGCTTGCTGAGAGGACTGTGCCGTTCTGCAGGCTGCACTTGATATGGAGCGTCCTTTCCCCACCTGCCTCAAGGTCTGTGAAGTTTGCGATCCTGTGCGTATAGTTGTCAAGCCTTGTGAATATGTTCGAGAACTTCTGGATGTCCTCGAAATCAAGGGTAGGAGAATTCGCATATTTGCACGCGCTCGTCATCTGCTCAGTCCTGATCGAAAGCTCGAATGTCTCTTTCGCAGAGACTCCATTAGATGGCTTTATCAGCGTAAGATTGAGTTCCTGGGATAGAGCAGGCGCAAGTATGATCAGGAATGCTACTATCCACACTATTCTCAATTGCCCACCTTCTTTTTTTCTTCACTTGCCCAAGATTCGCTAGCATATAAGTTTTGCGCATCCGTAGATGAAGTCTGAAGATGCGTGACATTCCTCTTGCTAAGGGATGGGCATCGAAGCTGCATCACCCAGGAAAGTTTTATATACGCGCCGGCCATCTTTTTCCACCAGATGAAATCCATCATCAAGAGAGATGTTCTAAGTGTTCTCGCAAAGGCATTCAGGGCCATCAGGAAGGATGAGCTTCTCAGGCTGAGGGAGATCAGCAACGAGGTTATCCATAACGCATCGATCTTCCAGGACGAGTATTCGATCTCGACAGCGATCCTTATCTATGCGATCTCAAAGGTCAGCATCCCTCCAGCTGATCTCAGGAAGATGGTCCTGCCAGTGCTCAAGGAGATGGTCGCTGACATGGCGGCTGACAGGCATGAGCAGTACCGCCAGAAGACGAGGGAACTGCTCGCGGATCTTGAGAAGAAGAGTAACAGGACTGTCTCTGAGATGCTGCAGCAGGCGCAGATAAGCAAAGGCACGAAGATCTACGATCACGGAATCTCGCTTCCCAGGGTCGCCGAGACTCTTGGGATATCGGTCTGGGATCTCACCGAATACATCGGCAAGACAGGCATCGCAGAGACCATGGGAGACCCGGGAGATATCCAGGAGAGGTTATCTTTCACGAGGAGGATGTTCAATTGAGCTCGATCGTCTTCGACACAGGTCCTCTGATAAGCTTTGCGCTCAACAATCTCCTTGATGTGATGACGCTGCTTCGTCATAGCTATGGAGGGAGGTTCCTGATCACCCAGGGAGTGAGGGAGGAAGGGATGACCCGGCCTTTATCGTCAAGGAGATTCAAGTTCGAGGCGCTCCAGATCCTCAAGCTCCTGGATGATAAGACGATAGAGGTCGAGGGATATGAAGGCATAACAAAGGATGCTGAGAACCTCCTCTCCCTCGCGAACTCCATCTACAGGGCGCATAAGGAGCGGATACAGATAGTCCACAAGACTGAGATGGAGGTCATAGCCCTTGCCCTGCATCTCGGTTCGCAGGCAGTCGTCATAGACGAGTTCACGACACGGATGCTCATCGAGAATCCTGAAAAGCTTCGCGAGAGGCTCAACTCAAAGCTCCACACAAGCGTCCTCGTCGACAAGGAAGCACTAGGGCAGTTCAGCAGGATGGTGAGAGGACTGAGGGTCATACGGTCTGTCGAGCTAATCACAGTGTCATTCGAGAAAGGCCTCCTCGACAGATATAAGCTGCTCGCAGATCAGCCAGAAAAGAACCTTCTCGACGCTGTCCTTTGGGGTGCTAAGCTGAACGGCTGCTCTATCTCAGAAGAAGAGATAGAGAAGATAATTGCGATTGAAGGATTCAAGTAGCGATGTCCTCGGAGAGCGATGTCCTCGGAGGGCCTTGTGCCCTCCTTTGTATCTTGGTCGGGGGCAGGTTGTAAGCTGCCCATAGAGAAGATAATTGCGATTGAAGGATTCAAATAGCGGGTTCTGCGGACTGTCCCAGGGATTCGGGACAGTCACAAATCATATTTGTGACCTAAGAACGCAGTGACTATGGTCCTTAAGGTCGGTCGCGGGAACCTTCTTTTTTTTGTAATAGATACTTATGATTCTCTTCCTTAGAATCACCATCCGGTCAGCTATAGAGGAGAAAAATATATATAGTAAACTGACTGTTGGAAGAGCGGGACACGTCCCAAACATAAGGAGGGGTATTTTTTATGGCAAAGAAAGTTGCGAAGCTAGGGATCAAGAAGCAGAAGGGATTCCTGTATTTTGTCGACAAGAACGGCGATGTCTCCAGGGCAGAGATGGCCAGGGGCGGGAAGAAGAAAGGCAAGAAGAAGATGGAGAAGGTCGCAAAAGCTGGTGTCAAGAAAGAGTCAGGCTACCTGTACTTCATCGATAAGGATGGCGACATCTCAAGCGCCAAGATGTCGAGGGGCAGGAAGTAATTTTTCATCTTTTTTCTAGTCATATTTTAATACTGCTGTTTCTTCCTCAAGCGATATGCTAAAGGTGGATCTGCATACACATACAATCAACTCCGGTGACGGCCTCAACACGCTCTATGAGATGGCACAGGAGGCTTCGAATAGGGGTCTGAAGATCCTTGGGACAGGCTCTCACGGCCCATATCAGAAGAATAGCTACCCTATAGAGGCATATTCTGTGTTCGACCGCATCCCGAAGGAGCTTTTCGGAGTGAGGATCCTTCCTATGATCGAGATGAATGTCCTCGATGAGAAAGGTACGCTTGATGTCAGGGATAGCTCAATCAAGCATATCAAGGCCAGGCTCTGCGGTCTCCACTTCGACCTGGGAGGAAAAGAGCAGAACACAAGGGCCTTGATCGAAGCGATAAAGAACCCGCATGTGCAGATCATCACGCATCCATATTGCTACTTCGAGACAGACATCGAAGAGATCGCAGAGGCAGCATGCCAGCATGGAAAGCTCCTTGAGCTCAACAATTCCACATTCAAGTATAGTAGAGGGAAGATGACCTGGCTTGAGCAGGTGAGGAAGATGATCGCTGTCGTCAGGAAACACAATCACTTCATCATAATAAACAGCGATGCGCATATCGCATCTGACATAGGCGAGGACATGTCAGTGCTTGAGCACAAGGATACCCTGGGACTGACTGACAAGATGATAATCAACAATGACCTCGCGCTTCTTGAGAAGCACATTAGCAGACTATGAGACACAAGCGCAGAGAGATTGTATTCAGAGGGGTGATGATCCTGGGAATAGTCACTCTCAGCATCATAGCGCTTGCATATTCTTTATGGGGAAGAAAGATGGACACAGCAGTA
Organism: uncultured Methanosarcinales archaeon; assembly: GCA_964441565.1. GTDB lineage: Archaea > Nanobdellota > Nanobdellia > Woesearchaeales > GW2011-AR15 > CAYTWW01. The sequence goes on from CAYTWW010000002.1 coordinate 41,694, forward strand.
TTTGAGACAGATCTTGGCAGTTTCGAGATCAAGCTTGACAAGGAGAATGCACCGATCACGACAGAGAATTTCATCTCATATGTGGAATCTGGCTTCTACGACGGACTGATATTCCACAGGGTCATGCCAGGTTTCATGATCCAGGGAGGCGGCTTCGATCAGAAGATGGTCCAGAAGAAGACCAATGATCCGATAAAGAACGAGGCTAAGAACGGACTCTCAAATGTCAGATACTCAGTGGCAATGGCAAGGACTCCTGAAGTCGACTCTGCCACTGCCCAGTTCTTTGTGAACGTCGTCGACAATCATTTCCTCGACCACAGGGATGATACGCTGAGAGGATACGGTTACGCTGTCTTCGGCAAGGTCGTATCAGGCTTTGATACAATCGAGAAGATCAGGAATGTCCCAACAGGCAACTTCTCATACCACGAGAACGTCCCTCTGACACCTGTTGTCATCAAGAAAGCATACATGCGCTGACTCACACGCTCTTCATGCTCAGCTGCAACTTCCCATGCTGCAGGTCGATGCCTATCACCTTCACAGTCACTTCTTCGCCGACCTGGACTATGTCATGTGGGTTCCTGACAAAGTAGTCCGCCAGCTGAGAGATGTGGACAAGCCCATTGTTCTTTGCTCCGATGTCGACAAAAGCTCCGAAAGGCATCACATTCCTGACTATCCCATTGACAATGTCTCCCTCCTTCAGGTCCTCGAGTCTCACCTTCCTTTCGAGGGAGAGATTCCCTTCAAGAATCCTTAGCTCCCTGCCCGCATCCCGATAGTTCTTGAGCATGTCATCGACAACCGCTCTTGTTATACCTGGATATATCGCCTTGAGCTCTTCCTCATGATTTCCGAAGATATCAGCTTCGGTTATATGCTTCAATAGCAGGCTCATCGCCTCATACTGTTCTGGATGAACAGCAGTATTGTCCAGAGGTTCAGGGCTGTCAGGTATCCTGAGGAATCCGACAGATTGCTGATACGTCTTCTTTGACAGTATCTTGGTCAGGTCCTTCCTAGTCCTGTATGGTCTGTTATCTGATATCTTCTTCGCACTCCTCTTGTCAAGCCCTGACACATATGACAGGAGATAAGTCGATGCCACATTCACATTTATGCCGACAAGATTCACAGCATCTTCTATGACCTCAGAAAGCTTCTTCTGGAGCTCTTTCTCAGGCATGTCATGCTGATACATGCCCACGCCAATAGACAGTACCGGAATCTTCACAAGCTCAGACAGGCAGTCTATGTATCTCCTGCCGATCGAGACAGTCCCTCGGTCAGTCGCATCTAGTTGAGGAAATTCCTCCCTCCCTGCATCGCTCGCTGAATAAACCGATGCTCCTGATTCATTCACGACCACAATCCTCTTCCCGAGTCCCCTCAGAAGTTCATTCGCCTCAGCAGAGCCTGTGCCATTCCCAAGCACTATCGTGTCCACATCTGCGATAAGCTCCTTGACTGTCCTTAGGGCCTTCTCTTTGTCTTCGAGATAGAACTTCGAGAATCTCAAAGGCCTTCCCTGCCTGTCGAGGAGGCAGATCTTGCATCCTGTCCTTTGGCCTGGATCGATAGCAAGCACAGTCTCGCCATAGTGCGGCCTGAGCATCAATAGCTTCCTCAGGTTCTCCTGGAACACGACGACAGCATCTGCAGAAGCAGTCTCAGTCATCCTGTTCCTAAGCTCTGTCTCGATGGAATCAAATATCCTGTTGTACGCATTCTTTATGCATTCATCGATATGTCCGGTGTCTGTCTTCCTGGCAAGGATCCGGGTCCTGAACATCTCATAGTATTCCTTTGACTTGTCGAGCTTGACATCAAGGATGCCCAGCTTCTCCCCTCTGTTCAATGCAAGGACCTGGTAGCTCTTGAGCCTTGATAGCGGACGATAGAATGATTCATAGACAATGAACTTATGCTGCTCTGCCTTCTGCTTCTCATCAAGCTTCTCTATATCCTTTGTATCTGCGGAGATGAAGCCATGCATGGAGTAATGCTTGCGCACTTCATCCCTGAGACTCGGATCATCTGTGAGATCCTGGATGACGATATCCTTTGCCCCTGCTATTATCTCCTCTCTGGAGAATTTCTTCAGCAGCTCTTCCGGGATCAGGAGCATCTCCTGCCTCCTTATCTGCGCAGCCACAGGCTGGAATCCCTTCTCTCTGGCCAGGTCAGCCTTAGTCTTCCTCTTCCTCTTGTATGGCGCATATATGTCCTCAAGCCTCGCCATGTTGTCAGCCTGCTCAATCTCCTTCTTCAGTTCAGGTGTGAGCTTGCCCTGCTCTTCTATACTCCGCAGCGCTGAATCCTTCGCCTTCGCGAGCGCGACCATCCTGTCCCTCGACTCGACGATCATCCTTATCTGGTTCTCATCAAGGTCGCCTGTCATCTCCTTCCTGTACCTTGCGATGAAATGCACAGTATTGTCTGAATCTATGAGAGAAAGAGTGTTCCTCACCTGCCAATCCCTGATGGACAGCATCTGTGATATCAGTTCAATCTCCGACATGATGCTTTTCAGGTCTGCAGCATGATAAAAAGATTGCGGTGACAAAGGGACTAGGAAAGAGGACAATGTATCACAAAGCGCTGAGAACAAGACAGCTGGACAAGGCAGACATGCACGCTATGGCATTGCTTATCTGCCTTGGAATCGATATACGATATTTGAGTATCAAGCTCCATGTCCTGCGCGAGACCGAAGGAGGATCGGGATAAGTTAGCTGTGCAGCAAGCAAAAGCACTAGATATCTTTTGATTCTCTTGGTTGTCTGCTTCTTCTGGCACTAATCCAACAATTTATTATTAACCGAGAACCTAGTTTTTCATGCTCTCCTCTGCGAACAGCTTGCCGCGTGCCCATGAGCAATCCTTTGTGAACTGCCCATGTGACTCTCTTCATTCTTCTCCTTGAGCAGAATCAAAAAAATCCGACCAAGCACCGGTCTTTGACCGATGGTTAAATTTGCAAAGCAAAATTAAGTTCGCATACGAACTTAGTCTCGCTTCGCTCGGCTCGGATTTTTTGTTGTCATTTTCCACTACCAAACCATCAATATCACACTGGTGGAAAATGACATTTTAAATATCCCCTGATGTTTGCTCAGATGATGGAAGACAAGAGTGTCTTGGAGAGATGCCAGGAGATAGATTCTGGATTTCATTACTTCAATGCCTTATCTGAAGATCCAAGACCTGAGAGCGGAGGAAAGCTCTCAGGCATATATGTCTCTGTCAAGGACTGCGTATCAGTCAAGGACATGGAATCAAGGTCAGGCAGCAAGGTGCTTTCCGGATACAGACCGGTCTTCGATGCCACAGCAGTGGCAAGGGCTAGGGCAGAAGGTGCGATGATCATCGGAAAGACTAGCCAGGACGCATTCGGCTTCGGAAGCTTCTCTGTCAATGTCGGGATCGGCATGAGGATACCGCTCAATCCTTTCGACAAGGAGAGGACATGCGGCGGTTCGTCCGGAGGAGCAGCCGGACTCACCCAGAAGGCGGATTTCCCCCACATAGCTATTGCTGAGAGCACAGGCGGAAGCATAGCCGCCCCTGCAGCATACTGCGGAGTTTACGGCCTGACACCGACATACGGGCGTGTCTCCCGTTACGGGCTGATGGACTATGCTTCCAGCCTTGACAAGATCGGAGTCATGGCAAAGGATCTTGACCAGGTCGCGCGGATGCTTAGCATCATCGCAGGCTTTGACGAGAAGGACTCTACTTCGATCGACGCCCCTGTCCCGGATTATCTTGACTGCCTGAAAAAGGACACAAAGTTGCGGATCGGACTGATAAAGGATTCTCTCGGCGAAGGAGTGGATGAGGCAGCGAGGCAGGCTGTCCTCAAGGCCTGCCAGGAGCTGCGTGACAAAGGCCATATAGTAGAGGAGGTGAAGATGCCTCTAACATTCAGGCACGGCATCCAGACATACTATCTGATATCGATGAGCGAAGCCTCGACAAACCTTGCCAAGTACTGCGGCCTCAGGTATGGGTATACTGAGCCTCTTTCCGGGAGCTTCAATGATTTCGCTGCAAAGGTGAGGAGTTCTGCTTTTGGAAAAGAGGAGAAGCGTAGGATAATAATTGGCACATTCGCAAGGATGGCTGGCTTTCGTGACGCCTACTATTCAAAGGCCCTGAAAGTGAGGTCCCTTATTGCTGAAGAATACAAGGATCTCTTCAAAGACTATGACCTCCTCATCTCCCCGACCATGCCAGGCATCGCTCCCAGGTTCGACGAGATCGCGAAGCTCACCCCTCTCCAGAACTACATGATGGATGTCATGACTGTCGGCCCCAATCTCGCAGGCCTCCCGCACATCAGTATCCCATACGGAAGCGACAATGGAATGCCGCTTGGCCTCCTCCTTACAGCAGATCATCTTCAGGAAGCGAAGATGATCATGGGCGCTGCGAATTTTAAACCGATCAGTTGCGAAAAAGCATTATAGCGGTTGATTTTCAAAATCTATATAAGTTGCCTTACAATCCTGCGCTATCTAAGGGGGGATAACATCTACAGTAATCCTAAGGTAGTAATCGTCGGTACAGGTCCAGCAGGTTTGTTCGCAGCTCTTCCATTGACTTCTCACAATATGGAGGATAGGCCTGTGAATGGAGAACCTGGTGAATACACACACAGGATGGCTGATCCAAGATTCAATACCTTCCCTACTATGCAGACTGAAGGTCTCCCTGATATCGATGTCCACTTCCTTGAGAAAGGGCCAAGGCTGGAGAGAAGGGTCTGTATGGTCGAGCAGGGCAAGAATGCTTGCTATAACTGCTTTCCATGTTCAATAATGTCTGGGCCTGCTGGAGCAGGAGGAGGTTCAGACGGAAAAGTCAATTACAGCCTTACTGTGGGAGGACTTGCTGATGCATACCCTGATCTCTCCCAGAAAGAGCTTGAGACTTACATAGGAGCTGCCTGGGATATCTATAGGCAGCTAGGCATGCCTGATGCCCTTCCCAGGGATCCAGAACAAGTAAAGAGAGTGATAGAGTCGGCTGCGCAGTATGGTTTTGATGTGACTGCTGATCCTATCACACACATGGGTTCGACCCCTTTCATAGGGAGGAGGCCGATGGACCTCCACTCTCTCGCTAGCGCCCCTGGGCTTGTTGGGATATATGCCAACCTTCTGCTTGAGCTAAATAAATACCACAGGGGAGCTGATTTCTCGTATAGGACCGAGTTTGCCAATCTTAAGGCTGTAGGAAACAAAGCTACAGAAGCAATCGATATCAATGGTAGGAGCTATCCTGCTGATGCATTCATTCTGGCAACCGGAAGATCCTCTGAACTGATTCCTATGGCGAACATGTATTCGGTCCCTCTTGAGATAAGCCGTATGTCAGTCGGTTTCAGGGTTGAGCTTCCTCATGCAGGGATGAAACCCCTTACTGATCTTCTATATGAATTCAAGGCATATTATGATTTTGATGATGCTGAACGCTCTCTTGTATTTCAGAGGAGCAGGGAAGCTATGACCCGATTGGAACAAGAGCTTGGGCATTCCCACGCAAGAGTCAAGGAGCAGTGGAAAATACTCCAGGATTTCGAAGGCATGGACAGTATCCAAGGAAGGACATTCTGCATGTGTCCGCATGGCAAGGTGGCCATAGAGAACTATGGCAAGAACATAATGCTCGTGAATGGCTTCTCATATTATGGATCAGCTGTGGAAGACAGCCATGGATCTGTAGGCACAGACAATACCAACTTCGCTGTGGTCTTTCCATTCTATTTCCCTGATAATCCAAAGGTTGTCACTTGGAGCCCTGGACAGAAATGGACCAATCCGCATGACTGGCTCAATCAGATCGCATATCAGGCGCAGGAGTTTCATCAAGGGAAGGTCGGCATGCAGACGCTTGATGATATTGTGCATGAGCGACCATCAGAAAGATCCAGGGTCGAGAGCAACCCGAGGATACACCCTACAATTAATGCATATGAGCCTACGGATCTACGAAAAGAAGTGCCGATCCCTCTGGTCGAAAGCGTCCAGTTGTTCCTCGAAAGACTCAGAGAATACATCAGTGCTGAATACGGAATCAACATTCCAAGAGAGGACATCCTCGTATATGGCATAGAAGGGAAGAGGACAGCCTTGAGATTCAGGTTTGGAGACGTCTTTGACAATGTCGAAGCAGCAGGAGACATGGATAAGACCAGAGGGATTCTCCAGGCAAGTGCAGCCGGCCTCATGGCTGGAAACAGAGTGAAACAGAGACTCTTATCGAGATAAACAGCAGCGACGATGCGTATCATAGCGACATCTGACCTCCACATCCCTGATAGGTTCGGCATGGAGGCAGTAGAGAAGATAGCAGAAGCAGCAGAGGATGCAGACATCCTGCTGTTCGCAGGCGACCTGGCCAACAGTAGCCAAGGCTTCGATGATGCGCTTGCCTTGTTCCAGGATATCAGCATCCCCAAGCTTTATGTCCTGGGGAATTATTGTGTCCGACAGTTGCCTGCGCTTGACCTTGGCACCTACACACAGAGGTTCTCGGAACAACTTGCACGCTATGGATTCCATCTCCTCGATCATTCTCCCTATGTCCATGGAGGGACCGCTTTCGCAGGAGGAATGCAATACTACGATGGCTCCCTATGGAGGCCGACACCAAGCCCTAACGGTTATCCTAACACCAGGGAGGGAGTTGCTGAATGGGTCAGGAAGGACTTCTCTAAGGACTTCCCTGATAACCCTGGACTGACTGCATCAGCTTTCCTGGAACAAAACCTTAGGAACCTCGAAAGCCAGATTAGGACCTTATCATCAAGCGAGGACGTTGAAAGGATCTTCATAGCCACACACTATGCCCCCAGCTCAGCCTTGCTCAGATATGGTGTGAGTCCATTGTTCGACCTGAAGCACTATGGAAATGGTTCTGAGAGGATAGGCCAGTTCTATGACTTCGGTAAGGTGGCAGGAGGTGTCTGCGGCCAGGTACATGAGATAGGTGAGGCCTCCCTGTATGGCAAGAAAGTCACCAACGTGTGCGCGATGCCTGACAAGCTGTGCACTGTATTGGATCTATGAGAAAATTCTTTGAGTGGTCGCATAGACAGCTGCACAAGGCAGACGATCAAGCATTGTGAACAGTTGAATGCCTTGGAAATGATTGAGGGTTTAGTGCCGATGGAGTGTCAGACCGGAGGAAAATCGCATCCACAGAAAGGTCACAGCAGCGGTACAAGCACTAGATATCTTTGAATTCTGTTATTACAGCAACCCGCATCATAATGCCACATATCCACTAACTTACTATTCATGAACCGAGAACCCAGTATTCTCGGGCTCTCCGTTGCGAGCTGCCACCCAGCTCGGCTCAGCTTGAGTGTAATATTTTTAAGATACCCCACATTCTCTTATCAGATGTTCGATAGAGACATAGTCATCGGCCTTGAGATCCATGTCGAGCTTGGCACAGATTCCAAGCTCTTCTGCCCATGCCCCACAAAAGGCTCAGAAGAACCCAATTCAAGGACATGCGAAGTGTGCCTGGGCATGCCTGGCGCAAGGCCAGTCGTCAACAATAAGGCGATAGGCTTCGGCATCAGGCTTGGCCTTGCCCTTGGCTGCGAGATAGCGGGCAAAGTCATCTTCTCTAGAAAGAGCTATTTCTACCCGGATCTGGCAAAGGATTACCAGATAACGCAGTATGAATGGCCGCTCGGCCAGGGAGGAGGCCTCGCTGTCCTTTGGAAGGATATCCGCATCAAGAGGATACATCTTGAGGAGGATCCTGCAGCCCTAGTCCATCCATCTGGCATCGGCTCTTCCAAGCTTGTCATGATCGACTACAACCGTTCAGGCAATCCTCTTGTCGAGGTCGTCACCGAGCCTGACCTGTCTTCGCCTGAAGAGGCGAGGGAGTTCATGCGGCATCTCACGACAATCCTCGAATACCTTGGTATCTTCGATCCCAGGGAGAACATAATCAAGGCTGACGCGAACATAAGCATCCGCGAGTCAGGCTACGTACGCTCAGAGATAAAGAACATAACAGGCTACAGGGAGATAGAGCGGGCGCTGTCATATGAGATCGAGAGGCAGAGACAGGCAGTCCGCGAAGGCCTCTTCCTCAAGCAGGAGACACGCTCCTGGGATCCTGTCCGAGGTGTCACGCATCACCTCAGGACCAAGGAGACAGAGGATGATTACGGCTACATCACAGACCCAGATCTTGTGCCAGTCCCTGTCACAGATGATATGCTAAGAACAGCGAAGGAAAGCCTTCCTGAGCTGCCTCCTGAGAAGATCCAGAGATACATGTCATCAGGCGTCTCTCCAGATGATGCAGCAGTCATCGCATCAGAGCCTGCGCTTGCGAATATCTTCGAGAAGCTGACAGTCAAGCCAGAGCTCGCATCACGATGGATAAGAAGAGAGCTTGTCAGGGTGCTCAACTACAACAACATCGAGCTGCATGATATCTCAGTCGACGCAGTCCAGCTTGATGTCCTTCTGAAGCTTGTCGAGAGCCAGGTGATATCAGAGAAGACAGGCCAGAGGCTTATCGAGAAGCTTGCTCTCGAATCATTCGATGTCGAGGCATATGTCAGGCAGGAGGGACTCCAGCAGATACGAGATTCAGGAGAGATCGAGAGCATGGTCGATTCAGCCATAAGGGAGAACCCGAAAGCTGTGACTGACTACCTATCTGGAAACCAGAATTCCCTCAATTTCCTGGTCGGACAGGTCATGCGGCTCAGCAAGGGGAAAGCTGATCCTGCAAAAGTCAGGGAACTCATGCAGAAGAAGGTGCGATGATGAAGGACAGAGTTCTATGGCTGCTCCTTGCCCTCTCGGTCGTCTCCCACCTGACCGAGCCTCTCCTTCCAGGTATGAGAGTCATCGGTTTCATCCTTCCTGTGATCCTCCTGATCGCTCACGGCCTGATCTATCTGGGCAGGAGGTTCCTTTTCTTCATGCCGCTAGCCATGCTCACAGGCTTCATCTTCGAATACATGGGACTCAGGTATGGTGTAGTGTTCGGCGGCTCATATGCATACAATGATTTTGGGCCGACATTGCTTGATGTCCCTCTGGTAGTCATAGCATTCTGGGCTGTCTTCATCTATTTCAGCTATGTGTTCTCGAATTCCTTCCTCCTCTGGACAGGCCGAGAGAGACCTACATACAGGTCAAGGCAATACATCATGCTGGTCCTGCTCATCCTGCTGGATGCCCTTGTTGTCACAGCAGCTGATGTCTATCTTGATCCTATAGCAGTCTCATCCGGATTCTGGCAATGGCAGGGAGGAGAATACTTCGGCATACCGCTTGGGAATTTCGTGGGATGGTTCTCTGTTGCTGCGATTGTCAGCCTGATATACCGGACATATGAGTTCTTCAGGCCTGACAGGAGGATCCCACGGGCATCGCTTCATCTCATGGTGCTGGCAGGTTCAGCATTTATGTTTGTCATATTCTCTATGATGGCCCTGTCTGTCGGGATGCCTGGGCTTGCCCTGATCGGCTTTTTCGTGATGATCCCGCTCATTGTCGCGAACCTCCTTGTGCACGCAGCAAAGAATTAAGAATATCTGTCCTTTCTCTTCATGTCATGAGGACGATAGTCAAGGAAATCATCAGAGATCTTTACGAGTTCGAGGAGACCATATTCTACCCTGGCGGCGGTGGCCAGCCATGCGATACAGGCATGATAAAAGGTGACAATTACCAGGCAGAGGTCATCGAGGTCAAGAAGCAGGAAGGCAAGATCCTCCACAGGCTCCAGATCGGCGAGGGGAAGATAGCCAAAGGAGATCTGATAACTCTGATCGTCAACCAGGATAGGAGGGACAAGCTGACAAGGATGCATACAGGAGAGCACATCTTCTTCCGCGCCCTGCAGATGAGATGCGAGGACCTGAAGCTCGAGAAGATCGACCTTGATATCGCTGAATCATCCCTCTTCGTCTCAGGAGCAGTCCTCACATGGGATACGATCTTCTCTGCTGAGGAGGATGCCAATCGGATAATCAGGGAAGACAGGAAGATCTCAGAGCGCATATTATCCAGAGAAGAGGCAGCGGCCATACCTGAGCTGAGGATGAAAGCTGACAGGATCAAGGAAGAGACTGTCAGGGTGATCCAGATTGAAGGACATGATCTCTCTGCCTGCACAGGCACGCACGCTGAATCCACAGGTTTCGTCAGAGACCTGCTTGTGACAAAGTTCTCCCAGACCCAGGGATTCTACGAGATACGTTTCTCGACAGATGCTCACGACCTGGTATTCCAGATGGCTAGGGCTGCAAGGAAAGCTGCATCAGCTCTTGGGACAGATACCCTTTCGCTTCCAGAGCTGGCCAAGAAGGCGCAGGAAGAGCGTGATGCTTACAAGGAGAAGTACAGGCAGGCGCTGCAGAAGCTTCCTGTAGAATTAAGGAAAGAGACTGCTGGCTCGCACACCCTTCTGATCGGTGAATTCGAAGGCTTCGAGAAGAAGAAGCTCACAGATGTCATGAATGATAATCTGAAAGATAGCGCGATCATCCTCCTCCTCAACAGCGAGGGGGACAAGACATCCACTGCTTTGGCAGCAGCCGCTGATGTACAGGTCGACGTACCGAAGATACTATCAGAATCCCTCACAACCCTGGGCGGCAAGGGCGGCGGCAGGGACAGGATGGCGCAGGGAAGCATCCAAAAAGGCAAAGAGAAAGAACTAATTGAAGAGATAAAGAAGAGGCTCTAACGCCTTCTTCCGTTCCTGCTTGAGAAACCTTCATGCTGCCTGGCCTTGGAAGTAGACCAGGTCTGCGAATGATGTCCTCCTCCTCCGACCCTAGAAATCATGTGTCCACCATATCCCTTGGCTTTTGCAAGAGCTGGTTCAGACACAGTCTGGCAACCTGGGCACCCTGGCCTTTCATAGCCGTCCATGACGAGAGGGACATGGCCTCCGTATACAGGAGTGATTGCGCCTGCAGCAGCCTCCAGATAAGTTCTTACTGCTCCTCCAAGTGATCTGACACCATCCTGAAGCATGTGACCTAGATCCACTGCCAAAGGGACACTGTCCCTTTGTGGTGCATTACCATTTTCACTAACAATTGCCTTATGTGCAAAATATCCTATTCCACTACCGTACATTTTAATTCCCCCTGAATGACTTTCGCCCCTGTAGGAAATCACTATATTTAAACCTTGTCAAGGCCAAGTATCCTGTCTGCATCGCGCTTGACCCTGTCCTCATGGTCATAGCTGCGTTCCCCCTCTTTCTTCCCTGAAGAGAAAGCCTCCATCAAACCCTTTATCATCTCCTGCTCCGTCTGCGTATCCCACCCCGTCACCTTGAACCTTCCGAGATGCTCTCTTATCATGTCCTCTTCCATCTCGTCAGCTGACGACTGCCTGACCTTGATTCCCTCGAAATCAGGGGAGGAAAGGGCATAGGTGTTCCGAAGGACCATGTATGCTCCCTTTGAAGCAAGCTCCTCGTATATCTGCCTGAAATCTATGTCTGATGTCTTTCCTCGTAGTAGCATCCCCTCGACTCTCAGGAGAATGAGATTCCCCTTCACATCATGGCTTTTGAGAGCATCCCTGATCCCTGCTTCCACCTGCTCAGGAGTCTTCTTCTCTGCATCGATGCTTGTCTTGATCAACGGCACTGTATCAAGCCCGATATATTCTATCTTGCCATCATCATAGAAGTAGAATCCACCTTTTCCTAGCTCCTCAAGCTCCCTGAAGTTGTTAGGGAACAGCGGCCCAGGATAGACGATGTTCCTGTAGCCAGGCAGGTCAGAGTGACGCACGATATGCACATGTCCGCCCGCATAGTAGTCGAATCCCTCAGGGAGGAACGAGACAGGAGAGGACTCCATCTTCTCAAGGCTTTTTGGCTTCAGTTCAGACAGCGCAGTATGGAACATGAATATCTTGAATCCCTCCTCCTTCTCCAGAGCTTCCTTGTCAAGATTCTCATAATAGGACCTTTCAAGCATCCCTTTCCTGCCGATCATGCCGCATATCTTTGCCCCGGTCCTGTCTGTTGTGAACTCAAGTCGCAGCTTCTTGTCGACTACCTTCCCCTTGACTACATTTCTGCACAGCCCTGCCTCCTCCAATACCTCAAGGATCGTCTTCCCTGATGGCGAGAAATCATGGCTGCCTGCTATCACATAGACTGGGATGCCTTTCTCCTGCAGCTCCTTGAGCTTCCTGACAACATCCTTGAGGACGCTTATCTCAGGCACGCTTGTATTGAAGAGATCTCCGGAGATGAGGATGAAATCCGCCCCTCTTCCAAGGATCTTGTCGATCGCATCCTCGAATGCCCTGACAGTGAGGACCCTCATACGCGGGTCCCTCCACCCTCCGATATGGCAGTCTGCCAGGTGCGCGAATCTCATCTAGGACCTGATATGAAGATTATATTTAATGGTTGCGGGTGGATGCCCAAGAAAGATTTATAACTGCATACGCCGAAGTATGAAGTATGTTGGCAGGCTACTCGTTCTATGAGGGAATTATCACAGTTTCAGCATGGTTCGTTGGATGCCTGTCTATTGCAGCTATTTTCTTACTGGTACATACCGCTAGGAAAAGAATCTCTCAGCCATTCATAATTATCCTGGTAATAGCATTCTCTATTTGTTTGACATTCGGGTTCATCCATATGGGTGGAGTGGTCTTTGACTACAGATATCGACCTCAGTTATATAGCAACAGCTTATCTGATTGTGATGATATTCTTGAAGAGGATATGAAAGGAGAGTATGGAGAACAGATAGGTAACTTTCGGATAGAGCTTGCGCAGCTGGTTCTTTTTCAGGACTGCTATGAAGAGATGGCAGTCAAGACAGGTAATATCAGCATATGCGACCTCCTTCCGGACATAGATGATTTGAAGTCTAATATCGGCAAAAATGCCTGCATTTCGCATTACAATTCAGAGAGCTTGATTGACCGGGAAGGAATCATAAGTTTGAATTCTGGCATCTGCACATACGCTGTACAGGGTTGAGGATGTTAGCAAAGAAAGCTGAAATATCACTCCAGCTGTATCCCGTGATAGCTCTGCTCTGCGAAGACTGCCTTTTCCTTCTTGGCGAAATCTGAGAAAAGCGGTATCTTCAGTGGAATCGCGAACCTGGCGAATGTGCTCGACACTATCGCCTCACCCTTGTCAAGGGCAGCTATCGCTCTTGAGTCAGAAGAGAGATCCTGGCTCGCTGAATCTATGATCGCCTGCCTTTCTGCGCTCATCTCCAGGCCCAGGATTATCTTCGTGTTCATGTTCGCAAGTATCTCCCTGGGGATGAGGGAGGGCAGCTGTGTTATCGCTGTAAGACCGATGTGGAATTTCCTGCCTTCCCTTGCTATCGTCTCGAAGACATTGGTCCCTGACTGGAGCGCATCCCTGCCGAGGACCCTTGGCGCCTCTTCCAGGAATATCGATATGACTGGCTTGCTCTCAAGCGTCCCGGAGTTCTTATGCCCCCTGTACCTCCTGAATATCTCTGAAGCAAGGAGCACTCCGACGATCACTTCAGAGGGACCTGATATGGATGAAGTGTCGACGATGACGACCTTCGAGGACTCAAGGTCCTGGCAGATATCTGATATCGTAGTCTCACCCTGCCTTGTGTCGAATATGCCTTTCGAAGTAATCCTCCCATCATAGAACTCAAGGTCCAGGAGGGAGAGCATCCTCCTCCTCACCACACCGAGCGTGCCTTCTGAGAATGACATAGGCAGCTCCTTCTCGCTGACTATAGCATCTATCCATGAGTCTTTGAACCTCCTGTAGAAAGCAGTCAGCGCCTCCTTCTGCGGTGTCGAGAAATCCATCACACCTGAGAAGTGCTCTGGCTTGATATCCCTCAGGTTTATCCTGAGCGTCTGTCCTCCCTGCGGCGGCCTGGCGCTGTAGTATGAGAGCATCTTCCTGTTCCTGTGGTCCTTGAGCCCGAGCGAGTGCCTCCCATAGTATTCGTCATGAGGATCCAGCACAAGCACTCCTGCCTCTCCCCTTGAAAGTATATCCCACAGCATGACTGAGGCGAGATTGCTCTTGCCCCTTCCTGTCGATGCTGGGATAAGTATATGATGCGAAAGGACTGAATGCGAAGGGAGGAATATCTCCACATCTATCTCCTTTGATCCTGATCGCAGTTTTCCAAGGAACATCGGATTCTTCGGTTTTGTCAGGAAGCTGAGATCTTCCTTTGTAACCTCCCTTACTTCAGAGAAGAATCTTGGAAGGCTCTTGGATGAGCCGCCGGTCGAGAGGCTCAGCACATTCTTGAGCATCGCCAGGTTGTAGCTCCGAAGTCTCTCATCGAAGAACGATAGTTCTGTGTCCTCCTCCAGCTTCATCCCTGATATCAGCTCAAGATTGGACTGGGAGATCTGGCTGCCGTACAGTAGGTCATAGGCCTGCATCAGTATCCTGCCGCTGTCTGCGACAAGGAGCTCTCCAAGCTCGATATGCTCGCCGGATTTCTCTCTTACGACGATCTCTCCATACTTGCCTGAGATGACGATGCCTTTTGGCATGATGCTGTAGAATCAGCTTGCATTTATAGCCTTTTCTGGCACGAGGGGGATTTGCAGCTGACTTAAATCAGACTCTATCTGTCAAAGACAACTGCTTATCAATCCTTCACATTGGTCCTTCATGATGTCGATAGATGATGTTGTTAAAGGGACAATGATCCGCTTAAAGCAAGGTCTGAAGGATACATCAGAGATATTCTGGACAGGAGGACTGACAGCTGTTTTTATCGGATATCATGTCTATGCTGAAAGCAAGCTTCCAGACCCTGTGGAAGTCGGGACATATTCCGCCATGGCGAACATAGCAGCTGACCCCATAGCTGAATGGATTGTCCCCATGTTCGATAAAGGAATTATCAAGTCGACAGAAGACTATTTCGGGAAATATGCTGCCAAGCCTGGCCGAATCCTGATAGAGTTCGTGATGGAACCTCTGCTCATAGGCCTTGCATCATACAAGGTGTCTGAGCTTGATGATCTCAGGTCATCATATGATTATGCCAGCATGTCCCCATCTGACACGATGGGATATCTCGGATTCAAGACAGCTGTACCGATCTCAGTCGGATTCGCAAATGAGGCATTCGAGGCTTTGTCATATCCTGCAGCCAGGGCTGGATCATGGGTATTCAGACATATGGTCGAGCCTGTTGTAAACTTCTTCACCTCCCAGAAATACTAGTGAGTCCGAACAGCACCTCATACGCCTTCACCACATCCCTCTGCTTGACAAAGAAAAGAAGCTCAGGGAGGCAGCTCATCATCTCGATGAGGTTGATCTCATTCATCATCAGCTCATTAGTGAATACCGCGAGGATCCCTGGAGTCTTCATCGCCGTATCATCCAGTTGGATGTTTATCTCTGCCACATTGTCTTCGATGTGATGTATCGTGCGCTCCTGGAATATGCCGAGTATGCGTTTCTTGTTCTTGCCGTTGAATAGCAGCTTTATCGACTGCTCCCCCTGCATGACAAGCAGCAGCTCTCCCTTGTCATAGTCCGCGAGAGAGAATGCTTTCTGCAACAGTTCCTGAGTCCTCCTGTTCTTCTC
This sequence comes from uncultured Methanosarcinales archaeon, assembly GCA_964441565.1. Lineage (GTDB taxonomy): Archaea > Nanobdellota > Nanobdellia > Woesearchaeales > GW2011-AR15 > CAYTWW01. The sequence continues at coordinate 57,307 of CAYTWW010000002.1, forward strand.
GATCGTAGCGATGACGATATTTGAGATCGTCCGTATGTCTTTCGAATGTGCGATGACCTTTTTTGCGCCATCATACTGTTTTCCGATCGGTCGCGCCTCTGTGTAACGGCGTATGGCGCTTATGGCCGCATCAGAGCTTATTTCCAGCTTATTCTCTTTGATCAAGTGGACAGCGAGAGCCTTCATGCTCACGATGTCCTTCTCCATCGCTCTCCTGATGACGATATCCTCGTTGATCAATCTCCAGACGTCCTGTGCTGCAGATGCCATTTATGGCAGTACAGTGCCATGATATATAAAATTTGTGTCAACAGTGCCAACAGGTTCAAAAAATCGCATTTTTTCACAGATAATGAGGTGGTTTGAAAATGCAGTTCTCAGCAAGGAATGTATATGCAAGGACGATTACCAGAGGAGTACAAGCCATGATCGATGCAGGATATGAACCTGTTTTGTTTGTTGGGAGGAACGGAGGAGTTTTGAGACAGGTTCCGCTGGATGCCCTCGACCAATTCGGACACAGACCAGACCTTGAAGCAAGGGTTGTAATTCAGACTAATGGAGACACGATACAAAATGTCAGTCAGAAAATTGGGAACGCTTACAATGGAGTCAGGCTGCCCCATGGACGCCCACAGGTCTGGTCATACCATGAAGAGCCACACATATATTGCTAGATTCCTGGCCCTAGAAAATATCCTTCTTTCTTGTGGGATGTGTTCTTCATCCCATCCTCTCTAGGGAGAGGATTTTTGGGGACATCCTGCCGCATCCTGCCTTCCATCTTTGGAAGCTGGAAACTTGGTTCTACGCCATCAGTATCTATGGAAGCTATCTCAGAGAATGAATCGAGTATCTCCTGCAGCTGAGGGAGAAATTCCTGCATCTCCTCTTCTGTGAGTTCAAGCCTCGCAGTCTTTGCCACATGCTCAAGGAGCTTCCTGTCGATATCCATCAGCTCCGGTAATCGTTGTATTCTTATAAATCTTGCCTGGCAATGTGATGCCAGAATCGAGGATGATGACGCCCTGATGTCACAGCATTGATATCCCTCAAGTAAAGCAATCTCTTGATGGATACATCGTCCCGCATTTCACTTCTTCTGCTATAGCACCATGCCTGATATCGTCGACCGACTGGGACCGCGTGTCCAAAGGACTGCTTTCTATTATCTCGACACCCTGTATGGAGATGGATGCGGCAACATGTGCAGTGCCTGCTTCCTCAGATACAATCCTGTGCCCCGGATGGAGGTCGATCCTTACCAGGCTTTGTATGATATGCAGGTCCTCAGGGACAATGGCTATTCAGTCACGCTCATGTACTCAGAGGCCTTCAGGAGACAAGAATACTGGGACCATGGCATATTTCACGGCCAGCCTGCCATATTGACAAATGGACCGATACTAGCAGCAGCTGATGACCCGGCCAGATATCTGGATATGGTGGTCGAGAATGAGATAGGAGAGATCTCGATGACTTCCCACGGTGTCCATGACAGCGAAAATTTCTATAGAGGCACCCCACCTTCAGTTGTCCAGCAGGCGACAGAGATCATCAATGGATTTAATCTGAAGACTGGGAATGACATACAGGTCACATGGGCATTCCTGATAGACACAAAGAACTATGATGATATGAATGCCCTCAGGAATTATGTAGATACAGCGTCCCGCTTCGGGGTGGATAAGCTATATTTCATGAGATTCAAGGCCCACAACCCTCTTCACAAGGCCAGGATGCTAAGTATTGAGCAGACTGTCGATTTCTTCGACAATCTCAGGCAGCTCAGACAGGAATTTCCTCTGGATAAAGACTCCCCATATCTCCAGGCTTCCGGTGATTTCGGATGGGAAGGAAGGAAGCCTGCTGGAAGATCCTGGGAGTACAAGGAATACTGCCCAGGAGGAGATTCATCAATAGCGATAATCGGCGATAGCGTCTATATGTGTCCTGAAGGCCTCTTCAGGATAGGCAGCTTCGATAGCTCAGGACCCCGCATCGACCCTGAGTTCTTGGATCTTTCAACCGTGATCGAAAGAATGGGAATAAGGGAGACAGGCTGCCGCACATATGATGCGATGTTGCATCCTGAGCTAAGGGAATTCCTCAGTCGATCCGTACCTTCACAGCAGACTCCATCGGGTCTGAGAATGGCACTTCGATCTTGAGAAGCCCATTCTCGTATCTTGCGTTCGCCTTGTCTGGAGAGACTGAGCAGCAGAATGTCTGCGATTCCACATACTCGATCTGCCTGTCTTGCCTCACAGCCTTGAGCAGGAATCCATCCTCATCCATCCTAAGGTCGATATTCTCTTTGTCCACTCCAGGGATGACTATCTCGATGTGCATCTTCCCCTCATCAGAATACGCGCATACCTCTGGCCTCATCTTCACAAGCTGTATCTGTTTGTCTTCCATTTTCTACCTCCAAGTCTCTGTTTGAGGAACTATATCCTGCGATTTATAGTTTAAATATATATCTGCTAGGAAGGATAGGTAAAAAATAAGAAAGTACCTATGATTAGAAATATCCTTTCTTTACAAAGAACATAGTGGCTACTGACGACAGCATTACTGTTATGCCTAGTATTATCGGGAATGCCCATGCATTTGTAGCGAATGGCAAGGCGACATTCATCCCCCAGAAGCTTGCGATTATCGTAGGTATCGCTGATATTATCGTCACGCTGGCCAGGAACTTCATGACCATATTCAGGTTGTTCGAGATTATGCTCGCATACGCATCCATGGTATTGGCAAGGATATTCGAGTAGATGTTGACCATCTCGATGGACTCCTTGTTCTCGATGATAATGCTCTCCAAGAGATCCTCATCCTCGTCGAAGAGCTTCAGCACCTTCCCATTCAGTATCCTCTCAAGCACCTTGTCGTTGGAGACCACTGCGGTGTTGATGTAGACCAGGCTCTTCTGAACATCAAGGAGCTGGACGATCTCCTCATTCCTTGAGCTCTTCAAGAGTGTCTTCTCCTTGTGCTCGATCTTCTTCTCTATCTCATTGAGCACCTTCTGGAAATGGTTGTTCGTCCTTGAGAGTATCTGCATGACAAACCTTGTCTTCTTGGTGGTATAGAAATTCTTGAGAGTTTTCTTGTATATGCCGGAAAGCACATCTACTTCCCTGAGAGCTACTGTGATTATAAACTTGTTCGCGACTATTATCGCGACAGGCACCACATTGACAGTGTTATCCTCGATATAGGGGACCCTGACGACGATTATCCTGTACTTGTCCTCGATCTCTATCCTTGGTTTCTCATCATCGTCAAGCGCGATCCTGAGCACATCCTCTTCGACATCAAGCTCCTTCGACCAGTGGCTGATCTCGTCTGGTGTAGGATTCACAAGATTGACCCATGCGCCTGTCTCTAGTTTCTCGAGCTTCTTGATCTCCTCGTCAGAGGTCGCTCTCCTGAAGATCTGGATCATGCCGCATCCACCTTCTTGATGAAGACTATCACCTCTCTGTCAAGGAATTGCTTTGGCGCATCTATCTTCGCGCCAGTGCCGAATCTTGTTATCTTCTTCTCAAAGAATACGTCGAACTTCTCTTCGAATGACAGATTGCTCTGCTTGACCTTGATCTTTCGTGGCATGAACGGCAGAATATATATAAATATATATAAACTTTTCGGAAAGCTCGCTCCTCAGGGAAGTAGATTATTGGAATGAAGACTGGAGGAATTTCAACCTGCCCTTATGTTGAAACAGTGATAACGGGGATCGAATGATAAGATAACAATCAGAGAACCTGATATGAACCAATCACATTAGCTTTCGCTATCTTCCTTGCATCATCTATCGCTCTCATCACATGCTCTTCAAGCCTGTGCCCTTGCAGGTCCATCATGAAGAAGTATGTCCCAAGCTTCCTCATCGTGGGCCTGGATTCTATCCTGACGATGTTGACGCCATGGTCCCTGAAAGGTTTGAGGAGGTCATGCAAGAGTCCTGGCCAGTCATCTTCCGGTTCAAGGCATAGCATGGTCCTACAGCAGGGAAGAAGGGAGGAATCTTCCCTGCCTATCACAAGGAACCTTGTCTCATTTCCCTCGTTGTCTTCGATATGATCGTCAATTACCTGAAGCCCGCTGCCCTGCGCGCATGAGACATCACCGATTGCAGCTGCCTTCAAGTCCCGGGATGCGAGCGCGAACGCCTGTGATGTGCTGTCTGTAGGTATCTGTCTCACATTATGCTGCCTGAGGTGCTCCATGCACTGGAACAAAGCGACTGGATGCGAATATACCTTGTCGAAATCCTTCCCATGCGCAGCCAGGCACAGATGGATCGGGATCGTTACCTGCGCTCTTGGCTTAACTCCAATCTCGATTATCGGATCGACCGTCTCTCTCACTGTCCCGCTTATCATGTTCTCGACAGCGACGATCCCTCCCTCAATTCTCCCCTCTGCCACAGACTCGATTATCTCGGAATGCATAGGGAAGAAGACAAGCTCTCGTCCGGAGGTCTGCCTGGAATACTCAATCGCGGCCTTGTGCCCATAGGACCCCTCTGGACCAAGCACACCAAGCCTCATCCCTGCCTCCTGCATGACTCTTCGATCAACAGCCTATAGATATCTTCAACAAACTTCGCATCCAGGCCGAGCTGCACAGCTTTCCTTGCCATCCTGGCTATCACTTCTCTTTCCCTTGCATCATCTTTGATGCTGGCACCTGACCTTGCTTTGCATTCCTTCGCCTTCATAGCAAGGACCATCCTCTCCGAGATCAGCTGCATGATGGAATCATCGATCCTGTCGATATGTTCCCTGACTTCCCCAAGTTCCATTCATCTCACCGCCTTATATCTCAGCATATGGTCCGCTAGCGTGATGGCTGTCATCGCTTCGACTACAGGCACCATCCTTGGGCAGAGGCATGGATCATGCCTTCCTTCGACCTTCACATATGCCTCGACAAGATCCTTCGTCACAGTCTTCTGCTCTTTGGCGATCGATGATGTCGGCTTGACAGCGACCCTGAATACGATATCCTGCCCAGTCGATATCCCGCCAAGTATCCCTCCCTGGTTGTTGGAAGAGAAGACAGCACCTCCTGCTCTAGAGACAAGCGCATCATTGTTCTCAGAACCCTTCTTCTTCACAACTGAGAATCCTGCCCCGAACTCGATGCCTTTGATCCCACCGATGCTCATCACAGCCTTCGCGAGGTCAGCGTTCAGCTTGTCGAACACAGGCTCTCCGACCCCTACAGGGACATTCCTGGCGATGCATTCTATTGATCCTCCTATCGAATCTCCTTTTTTCTTCACCTTCAGGACAAGCTCCTCCATCTTCTTTGCAGCATCCATGTCAGGGCATCTCATGCTGTTTGTCTCGATCGTCGGGTAGATGAACTTCTTAGCCTGGATGTTTCCGACCTGGAGCGTGTATGCGATAATCTCAGCATTCCCGATGACCTTCTTCGCAACTGCTCCTGCAGCGACCCTTGCGGCCGTCTCTCTCCCTGAGGACCTCCCTCCCCCGCGATAGTCCCTGTGCCCATATTTCAGATGATAGGTATAATCAGCATGCCCTGGCCGGAACACATCCTTTATCGCCTCGTATCTCCCTGGATCAGAGTCCCTGTTGTTGATCAGGATGCATATTGGCGTGCCAGTCGTCTTACCCTCGAACACACCAGATATCAGGAGCGCCTTGTCTTCCTCCTGCCTCTCTGTAGTCACAACGCTCTGACCAGGCTTCCTCCTGTCAAGCTCAGCCTGGACATCATCCTCAGATAGAGGTATGCCTGGAGGACAACCATCTATCACGACCCCGACAGCAAGCCCATGCGACTCGCCGAATGTAGTTATCCTGAATAGTTCTCCGATCGAATTTCCTGCCATCATATCACCCAAGTATTGTTATCATCATGACTCCTGCAAGCATCACCGCAGTGCCAAGCATATTCTCCTTGAATCTTTTTTCCTTTAGGAAATGGAAGCCTAGTATCACGCTGAATAGTATGGATATCCTTTTCAAGGATATTGTGTAAGTAACAAACGCAGATTGCAGAGCGAGCGCGAACAGCCCTTCAGATGCTACTGCCAGTGCTGCCAGCATAAGGTAGAAGCGCCAGTTCCTCCTGATGTCCAGCTTGCTGACAATTTCCTTCCTGAACATGAAGATGCCTATTGTCGCGCTTATGATTGTATTGAGCATGACTATGAGCAGGAGATACATCATGACACCTGCCTGGAGGATCACCATCTTGCTCAAGGGAGACGTGACTGCATATGCTAGTGCGATAGCTATCATTATCAACGAATACCTGTTGGCGAACAATGCCAGCACAGGCTTGTGCAGTCCTGATCTTGACTGGCTGAGATTCAGCACATATGCGCCTGCGACAATCAGGATGACTCCAGCTATCCCTGCAGGTGTCACCCCTTCTTTCAGTAGGATCCATGAAGAAACAATCGTGAAGAGCGGAGTCAGGTTCAGAAGAGGTATAGTGGCTCCAAGCCCCTCCTTCTGGATGCAGATAATCCTTGCGATCGAGCATGCGACACCAAGCGAGACGAGGAGAACAGAAAGCCCGATGACTGAAGGTGTGACATCTGAGAAGTGAATTTTCGAGGCGACGATGAGTGCGACAGGAAGAAGCATCATGAGCACACCGATGTTGGAGATCACAGGATGCACATCTTTGCGTCTCCCATACATGAGGTTGGACATTGCCTCTGTCGCTGCAGAAAGGATGCTGTAGACAGCCCACATCAAAGCAATCCCTCCAAGACTCCGGTTCCTGTCCTCTTGCCTGTCCAGATCAATGATGAAGCAAGTGCCTGATGAAGCAGCATCTGCTTGCCATCCGTGCATCTCTTCCCTTCCTTCTCAGCAAGCTTAAGGAGAGGCGTCCTGACATTGTAGACCATGTCGATCACTGCCTTTGTCCTCTTGACAGCCGCAACTGGAACAGGCATTCCCTTCCCATCCATCCCCACTGGAGTGGCATTTATGATCATGTCTGTGTCAGTATTATCAGTCTTTCCTATTGGAATAGCCTCCCCGCCATACCTGAGAGCAAGTCCCTCTGCTTTTCCATTCGTCCTGTTCGTGATCAGGATATCCGCGCCTGCCATTGACAATGCATATGCACAAGCCTTGGCTGCGCCTCCGGCTCCTATCAGGAGGACTCTCTTCCCCTTCAGCTGCATAAGCTCTCCAGCTGCCTCAAGGATACCGGTCCAGTCAGTGTTGTACCCAATCAGCTTTCCATCCTTGTTGAGGATTGTATTGACCGCCCCGATCACCTTGGCATGCTCATCCCGTGAGTCAAGATATCTCATCACATTTTCCTTGTGAGGATGAGTGACATTGGCACCAGCTATGGACAGCGCTCTGATACCTCGGATCGCTGTTGCCAGTTCCTTTTTCTCGACCTTGCATGCGGCATAGCAACTTTCTATCTTCCAATGCTGGAAGATCGCGTTGTGGATAGCCGGGCTCTTGCTGTGCTCCACAGGATTTCCTATCAGGACATACAAGCCAGCCATCACATGATCCTCCTTAGTTTCAGCATCTCCTTATAAGATATCTGGCCAGGAGCTGTCTTCTCGTTAAAAGATGCGAATGTCAGATAGCTCCCGAATGCAGGGCCGTATATCCGTGACATCCTCCCTGGATTGCCCATCATGATGCCTATCATCCTCCTCCCTTCCTTCCTGCTCTTCATCAGCAGTCCAAACATCCTCAGGTTATCTTCATAGCATGATGCTGTGCATGCGATCTTGATGATATCTGCCCCACTCTTCTTCATCTTTGCATACATATCCTCCATATCAGCGCATCCATCGAAGTCATGCCATGAGATGATTGTCCTGGCCCCTCTGATAGATTCAAAGAGACCTGATGAATATTCGACATCCACATATTCAGCCCCAGAAGCAGCCGCCTTCAGGAGCGACTCCCTCTCTTCTTCAGTTCCCTTGAAAAGCCCTCCTTCTTTTTTGCTCCTGACAGTCGCTATGATCCTGTGCTTCTTTCTTCCAAGAAAGTCCCTAACCATCTTTTCATCTATCCCTGCGGCCACGTCTAGGCGCACTTCCGCAAGGTCGCAATCAGCTTCCTCAAGCCTGGCTAAGATGAGGGGGATGCTGGGCTCAGATATCACCGGCACTATCTTTGGTGAAGAGATTTTGTCCAGTATCTTCTGTGATATGTCCTCAGGTGTGCTGTCTGAGCTGATCGTGAAATCAGAGGCCTTCAGGTATAGCGGCTTCCTCCTTTCAAGGATCTCATCTATCTCATCTTCATGGCTCCTGCCTGTCAGGCTCGGCCTTTCAACCTTTTCCAATCTCTGCAGAAGCACATCTCTGTCTGCATCGAGCCAGAACACTATTCCCTTCCTCAGCATCCTTATGTTCTCATCATCCTCGATTATGCCACCGCCGCAGTCCACGATCAGGCCTTCCTGTTTGATAGATCCTAGGATCTTTTTTTCCTCTGACCTGAATCTTTCCCACCCGTTCTTAGGGATGAAATCACTTATGCGACCATGCCTCTCCTCGAACAGCTCATCAGTGCTGATGATCTTCTTTCCTGTCAGCCTAGACAAGCTTTTCGCTGTGCTTGATTTCCCTGCTCCCCTGTAGCCGATCAGGTAGATATTCCCCGTCATTTCACACGATAGGCTATCCAATGCTGACACCCATCTTTTTCAGTTCATCCCAGAAACTCGGATATGACTTTGATACAGCCTCTGGCTGCCTTATCGAGATCGGCACAGAGAATGCGAGGCATGCGAGGCCCATAGCAGTCCTGTGGTCCCCATGCGATTCCAGCTCAGCGCTCTGGATTTTTCCCCCTGTGACAGCCATGCTGTCTGTCGAGACAGAGACCTTTGCGCCAAGCTTCCTCAGCTCCATCGCCATCTCATCAAGCCTGTTCGATTCCTTGTGCCTCAGATGTCCGATATTTCTCATCACTGTCGTGCCTTCTGCGACGCACGCGAGCACCGCAAGGCTCTGCACGACATCTGGCATGTCTGACATGTCAAGATTCACTGACCGCAGCTTCCTCCCCGTGACTGTGCACCTTCCACCTTCTTTTGTGACGATGCAGCCCATCTTCTCAAGGATATCAACATATCTTGCCTCCTCCTGCACAGAAGCATGATCATATCCCTCGACTGTGATCCTCCCTCCTGATATCGCTGCCATGTTGAAGAAGTAGCTCGCGCTCACAGGATCGCTCTCTATCTTGAACTCGCACGCCTTATACACCTGCGGCTTCGCGAGGATCCTCCGATAATCCTTGTTGATAGCCTTTATCCCGAACATCTTCATGACATGGAGGGTCATGTCGACATATTTCTTAGAGACGAGCTTTTCTAGCCTGATGTCTATGCCTTTCCATGAGGCAGCTCCGCTGAGTATTATCCCGCTTGCGAACTGGCTGCTCCTGCTGCAGTCGAGCTCTGCTTTTCCTCCTGAGAATCCTCCTCGTGTGACAAGAGGAAGCCGTTCTCCCTCTATGCGCCCCCCCATCTGCTTCAGGGCCATGATGATCTCAGTGATAGGCCGTTCAGATAGCCTTTGGCTGCCTGTGATCGTCACTTCACCTTTTCCGAGGCATGCGAACGGTATCATGAACCTGGAGAGAGTCCCGCTCGCTCCGCAGTATATCTCTCCATCGAAAGAATGCATCCCTTCCTTCCCTTCCACGATAGCAGTCTTCGCTTCTCTCCTGATGCTGACGAATCTTGACAAGGCTTCGCAGGCATGCTGGATATCATCATTCTCAGGCAGGTTGGTTATCTTCGAGGTCCCTTCTGCAAGGCTTGCTGCGAAAAGAGCCCTGTTGGCCATATACTTGCTGCCAGGAACAGTGACTATCGCATCCACTGGACCAGAGTGGGATATCTTCATCGAAGAGCCTCCATGATCTCCTTTTCGCTGACAGCTACAGGAAGCCCGGATTTTCCTATCCCCTCAGCAAGAGCCATGCGGATATCTCCTCCTTTGTTCTTCTTGTCATGCTTCATGAAAGGGAGCAGCTCTCCTGGCTTGAGCACTGTCCTTACGGGAAGCCCTAATGCCTCAAGCAGAGACATAATCCTCTTTGCATCAGAAGCCTCGATCCTTCCCCTGGAGACTGAGATCCCAAGTTCATGGGCTATACCGATAGATACAGCCTCTCCATGCCTGATCCTATACTGCTCAGCTTGTTCCACTGCATGTCCTATGGTATGGCCGAGATTGAGCTTTCCCCTGGCGCCTTCATCCCTCTCATCTTCTTCGACAACAGATGCCTTTATCCTGCAGCATCTGCCGATGATGTCTGCGAGCATGTCGCTGTCCCTGCTTAGTATCTCACGAGAATATTTTTCCAGCTGATAGAACATGTCTGCATCGAATGCGACAGCATACTTGACCACTTCAGCAAGCCCTGCCCTGAATTCCCTGTCAGGCAGGCTGCCTAGGAAATCAAGATCGATAAAGACCTCTGAGGGATTGTGGAATGCTCCTATCATATTCTTCCCATGCTGGGTATCGACGCCTGTCTTCCCACCGACAGAGCTGTCGACCATCGCAAGAAGTGTCGTCGGCACCTGGATGATAGGGATCCCTCTATGATATGTCGCTGCTACAAAACCTGCCATGTCTCCGACGACGCCGCCTCCCACAGCCAGCACGCAAGAATCCCTCTCTATTCCGGAGGAGAGCATCTCATCCTCGATCCTCTCCTTGGTCCTCCTTGTCTTGCTCTTCTCCCCTGCCGGGAACTTCACCAGGAGGACATCCTTGAGCATATCGCTGCATAGAGCAGCCACATTCGTATCTGTGATGAGGACGACCTTCCCAAGCCTCCTGGCTGCGGCTGTTGCCTTGTGTTTCAGCCCTCTCGCGATATGTATCTGATAAGGGACTTTCGACCTTACAGTTATCATAGTCTCCTTCCCATGACAGAGCAGATAGGCCTCAGCTCAGACAGGAGCGTCTCGAACTGCTCAGGATACAGGCTCTGCTCTCCATCTGAGAGAGCTGCCTCAGGATTCGGATGCACCTCGATAAGCACTCCATCAGCTCCGACTGCGATGCTTGCCTTTGACAACGGGAGGATGAGATCCCTCTTCCCTGCAGCATGGCTGGGATCGACAAGCACAGGAAGATGCGTCAGCTTCTTGAGCACAGGCACTGCTGTTATGTCGAGAGTGTTCCTGTAAGCTGTCTCGAATGTCCTTATCCCTCGCTCGCAGAGGATGACTTTCCAGTTCCCTCTTGAAAGCACGTATTCAGCAGCCATTATCAGTTCATCAAGTGTCGCATTCATCCCCCTCTTGATGATGACTGGCTTGTCTACCTTCCCTATCTCTTTGAGGAGGTCGAAGTTCTGCATGTTCCTCGCCCCGACTCTGAGGATGTCCACATACTCTGCAGCAGTCTTCACATCCCTGACATCCATGACCTCAGTCTCCACAGCAAGGCCTGTCTTCTCCCTTACCATCTTCAGCAGTTTGAGTCCTTTCAGTCCAAGGCCCTGGAAGCTGTATGGGCTTGACCTAGGCTTGTATGCGCTTGCCCGTAGGATCCTTATCCCCATCGCCTTAAGCTTCAAGGCGATATCCATGATCTGCTCTTCGCTCTCTACAGAGCATGGTCCTGCTATGACTGCGAGATCTTTCCCTCCGATCTGCACGCCATTGACCTCGATAACAGTTCCCTCATCCTTGAATGCCCTGCTGGCAAGCTTGTAGGGCTTGAGGATCTTCTGCACCTTCTCGACGCTCTTGATGGCTTTCCACGAGTCTGGCTCATGCTTCCTGGAGTCGCCAATGACAGCGATCACAGTCCTCTCGACCCCATAGAGCGGCATAGGCTCTAGCCCTGCTTCCCGTATCTTTGCTATCACCCGCTCTATCTCTTCCTTGGGTGTCTTCGGCTTCATCACGATGATCATTGCTCTTCACCTTTTCCTTTCTAACGTATTTATATTTTGCCCCCGATGAGAAATTGCTCAGGGGCCTACTCAAAAATAATATGCAAAAAACGCAGAGCTCCCGCATGAAGAAATCTTCACAGACGGTGGTATGCTCATAGCTACCTAGCAAAGGATATCTTATATATAAAGATTTACAGGCGACCAGATCCTGGTCAAGCAACAGAAAATTTTAAATACCATTTGCCCATTATCGAGGCTATTTGGAGGGACATGATTTACTATGGTCGAAGAACAACAGGAAGATAATAAAAAATTCTCAAAACAGCTCCTTGGAAAGACTATCGTGAGCAAGACTGGAAAAAGGTTTGGAGAGGTAGGAGACCTTATCTTTGAGACAAAGTCAGGCGAGCTCATCCACATGGTGGTGAACAACCCTACAAGCTACACAGAGAAGCTAGAGCTTGAGAAGGACAAGACAGGAAAGATCCTGATACCATTCTCTGCTGTTATAGCCATCGGCGATTTCATGGTCATCGCTGAAGAGGATATTATCTAGTTTCTTTGGCTCCACCTTTCTTTTCTAGATAAAAGAAAGGTGGAACTAGGTACAGCCAGTCTAATTTCTTAACTTTTATATACCCCCAGATATTATCGAGAATGGATGGAAGAGTCTTCTATTTGGACTGAGAAATACAGGCCCCAGACATTCGATGATGTCAAAGGCCAGGACCATATAGTCAACAGGGTAAGGGCCTTTGTCGCCCAGAGGAACATGCCGCACCTCCTGTTCGCAGGTCCTGCTGGAGTAGGGAAGAGCAGCCTCTCCCTTGTCATAGCCAAGACTCTTTTCGGTGACAGCTGGAGGGAGAACTTCCTCGAGCTCAACGCATCAGATGAGAGGGGGATAGACGTAGTTAGGGTCAAGGTCAAGGATTTTGCGAGGACCAAGGCTATCGGAGACGTCCCCTTCAAGATCATATTCCTCGATGAATGCGACGCCCTCACAAAGGAGGCGCAGCAGGCGCTCAGGAGGACGATGGAGAACTACACCAGGACATGCCGCTTCATCCTGTCTTGTAACTTCTCCTCTAAGATAATTGACCCTATCCAGAGCAGGTGCGCTGTCTTCAAGTTCAAGCCCCTTCCTAAGGAGATGATATTTGGCATCATCGACAGTATCGCAAAGCAGGAGGGACTCAAAGTCGAAGCAGCAGCAAAAGAAGCGCTCTTCGAAGTATCTGGCGGAGACTGCAGGAAGCTTGAGAACATAATGCAGAGCTCTGCTGTCATCTCTGATGAGATAACTGACAAGACGATATACTCTATCGCTTCCAGGGCGCTTCCGAAAGAGATAAACCGAATCCTCGAGCTCTCTGTGAAGGGAGAATTCCTGGAAGCCAGGAAGATGCTTCTCACCACAATGCTTGAGAACGGGCTTTCCGGAATGGACATAGTCTCCCAGATGCAGAAAGAGATATGGTCATTAACTATAGATAACAGGAAAAAGCTGGAGATGGTCAAGCTCTGCGGCGAGTTCGAATTCAGGCTCGTGGAGGGCAGCGATGAATTCATCCAGGTCGAAGCGCTCCTTGCCGCATTCACGCTCATAAACAGGTAGAACATGCAGACATTCAAGCGCCTTCCAAAAGTCGAGAAGCTGGGGCTTCCTGAACAGGAGAGGACAGAATTCCTGGAACTTGATGAGAAGCTTCATAAGCAGGAGATAGCCCTCTCATTCCTCCTTCAGCAGGTCAAGGACACCAAGAGGCAGGCTCTCTCTGATGTCAGCCGGCATTATCAGCAGAAGATGCAGGAGCTCCAGAAGGAGCTTGACAAATACAAAGGCCTTCTCTCTGCCTACAAGCTGCGGCTTGATGAGATTGATAACGGCATAATCCGCAAGTACCAGTCGAAGATAGCTGCCCAGGAGCGTGCCATAGCAGACAATGAGAACACGATAAAGGCGCTCAGGAAGAGCTATGAGGAATACTATTCATTATCCAAGAACCTGGCTGCCATGTATCAGAAGTCCGAGGCCGAAAATCATGAGATGAAAGCCTTGGTCAAGGAGCTGGACTCGAAGAACAGGCAGATGGAGCAGTCCTACAACATGCGGCTTGATGAGATCAAGAAGAAGCATGAGCAGGAGCTTGCCGCCTCTGTCAGGAGCCACATGGAAAGCGAGCTCACCCTTTCCACAAAAGTCGAAGCGATGAAGGTCGACCTTGTCAGGTACATGGATCTTCTCAGGTCAGAGAGAACAAAGCAGAAGAAGTTTGTCGAGAGCATAAATAAGCTCGTCCTCGAGACCTATCCAGCACCGAAGAAGAAAGAAGACACCCCGCAGTTCTGATAAATATTTGAAAGAATCAGGAAAAATTTATGTCGAGACATCCCTTATCTCAAGAGGTCTCTCGATGAACTGCAGATAGTTGTAATCCAGCTTTATCTCAAGTATCTCCTCGAAGATGCTGTCCACGCTTGAAAGATCGATCGAGCATGTCACCGTTCTCGGTTCACCGCCATATAAGGTGATATATCCCTGTGATCTTCCAGTTCCCTCCTGGAGTCCAGAGCATTCAGGCTTCACACCGTTGATATCAGATGTCACCTCGACCCATACCTTGTTCATGTCAGGATTGTTGACAGCATCATCGCATACAGTTCCTTTCTTGAATATGAGTCCTGGTATCTCTTTCACATTCTGGACGACGAATGATATCTGGATCTTGTCTGTGCCCATGGGTGATTCTTTGAGTGATGTGATATGCACCGGACCTGCTGAATTTGCTGGATTCTTCTCTCCGTTCGGCTCACATATCTTGGCATTACCTACATTCCTCAGCAAGTCTTTCTTGATGCAGAGCTTGGTCGAGGTGTAGGTCTGGTAGTTGTAGCAAAGCTCAGCTCTTATCTTGATGCCTGCATTGCCATGGAGGTCTCCCTGATAGTTGAGATCTGAGAATTCTACCACTTCTCTTCCTCCTGAAGAGATCGTGCCATCAGAGTTCTTCTTGGCGCCTGAGAGAGGAGATGTCATCCTCCTTATCAGGTCCTGCTGGCTTCCTTTCCCGTAGTCAGTTGGATTGATTCCGATGATCTCGACATATGCATTCTCTGGCTGCACATTGGCTTCGCCAACATTGTCCAGCTGAACACCTATCCCGAATCCATATCCCTTGTTGTCGAATATGTAGTCAGGCGGCATGCCATCGATGAATTTCATCTGCAGGCCTTCTTTGCCTCCTATATATGGATCAGTGGTGAGCAGTGTTCCGCTGCCTGTGTCTTCGCAGGCTGCGAGCATTATCATGAATACAAGCGCTAGGATCAGCTTCCTCATTTCATTGCCTCCGGGATGTTAAGACTACTAACTCAGGAGCCTTTAATAAATCTTTCTGTGCAGAGCTGGATCATTCCAGATTGACTATATTCACAGACCTTTCTATAGATTCCCTATATCCATACGCAAGGCTGATCTCAAGGGGAGTCGTGTATGCATCGACACCGTTCCCGAACGATCCATCAGCCATGCATATTATCGTCCCGACCCCATTGTCAAGCCTGACCTGGCTGGGCCTGCAGTCCATCTGTGTGCCTGAGAAGCTCACTGAATCCACATCCACGACATCGACATCAGTGTAGCTGAGGTCTGTGTGGCAATTCGATACTCCTCGTGAGGCAGAGAAGACTGTCCCCTTCCCCATGTTCTTTATGCCTATCTTGAATATCACCCTGGCTCCACCATTCCTGTTGCCTGCCATCTCCTGTTCCACATTGGTCACAGCGACAGGTGCCCCCTGGCCGCCACTAAGGCTGACAGAATGGACTGTGCATATCTTCTGGTTCGATGTGCCTCTGCCTGCTGTCGGATCCATGCAGACGATCGGGTATGCATCTGTATGATAGATGTAGCATGCGGTCCCTCTGATGATCTGCGAGAATGAATCGATGTTCTCGATGTTTTGCACATCTACGCTGGAAGCGGTGAACTCAGCAATTTCTCTGTATATGCCATTCGGGTTGGTGATGCTCTTGCCTTCAAGGCCTGTGATCGAATGCTGGCTTGAACCGAAATTGAGATAATTCGAATCATAACCGCTCAGGTAGATATTTCCCTGGTCGATCGTATATGCTCCAGAATTCCTGTATTCTATCATGACAGTCAGAGGGTGGGTGTTGAATACTGTCGTGGGAGGAAGATCAGGTAGGAACCTCATGGTTAGTCCGTCAGTACCCTTCCTGAAGTCATTGTCTATCTTGATGCCGCTCTGCTCGCCGCCGCCAGATGTGCAGGAGATGGCTGCCATCAGAAGCACCATGACTAACAGGAACCTTCTCATCGTACCGACATAGATACTTTGGTATATTAATCTTTTCATGTTGTGAGCTTCCTGATGTTGACCTGTGTTGATTTGGAGACTGTGTAACCATACCTCAGCTCGATATACAAGGGAGTCTGATAGGTCTCTGTGTTCCTTGCCATCCTCCCTTCCCTGAGGGTGCAGACGACCTCGTCCTCCTCCCCTTCGAGCTTCGCGATATACCTGCCGTCTTCTGTATGCGGTATGCATTCGAAATCTGAGATAGTGTAATCTGAGAACCGTATGTCTGCGATCTCAAGTGTATTGTATCCTGTCCTTGAGGCTGCTGAGGATGAGCATATCGTGTTGATATTGTCGATCACGCTGCCCTCGTCCTGGTTCTGTATGGTTATGACGAATTGAGGCCTTACGCTGTCCTGGTTGCCCTGCATCCTTGGCTCTATCTTCGTGACTGCGACTGGTGCTCCCTGTCCTCCTGAGAGGCTGACTGTCCTAGCTGTGCATGCCTTCTCCAGCGGCCTTGAATTATAGATGTCAGTATCTATGCACACATTGGCATAGACTGTCGTCATGTAGTTATAGCAGAGCGTCGCAAGGATGAGCGAATCATGCGTCCTGCTCTGCTGGTCCAGAGTGAGGGACGAGAAGGGAAACTGCTTTATGATGAAATCATTGACCCTGTTGAACTGCTCCTTGCCTTTGACCTCGACGCTGTCTGTCATTATGCTTGAGCCGCCATCGAACTCCAGATACCCCTGGTCGAGCGTTACCTTGAGTATCGAGTCAGATGCAGTCACAGGATGTGCGCCCATGTTCGTGAATCTCATGATGAGGTCCATCTGCTCTTCTTCGAAGACGCTCTCTGGGATCCCCTGGTCCATGATCTCCATCTTTATCCCTTGTGTGCCTGTGAGGACCTTGGTCTCAGTCGGATTGGTGTTCTGCGTGCAGGCAGCGAGGATCAACAGCATCAGGACGAAGGCTTTCAAATCTCTACCTCTTCCTCTGGTTCTATCTCAAGTCCGATGGATTCTCCCACGACATATGTATAGAGGGCCGATGCCTTGATGTACCTGATCGTGACAGGAGCATCATCCAGGTCGTCTATGCTGACATCCATCCTGCACTTGAAGGACCTGTACAGATCGATGTTCCCGAATCTTCCTGGATCCCTGAGCCTGTAGGCATTGTAGCCTTCTTCTGTCCCTGAGCTGTCGAACTCGCATGTGGAGACGCTATTGTCAAGATCGATCCCTCCTGGGAGATAGATGAATAGGTCATTGAGTCTCTCGATCTCGCCAAACCAGATGTTGTCGAGCGTGATGCCGACAAGCGGCCTCACATTATCTTCAGTTGATATCGGGATAGGTGGCTCATTTGATTCTATCCCTATCCCGACAGGCCCCATGGTGAAGATCGCGGTAGGGTTTGCCTGGATGACAGGATACTCAGCAAATACATCCTTCTGTTCCCTATGCAGCACTCTCAAAGTTTCCTTGTTCATGAAATATGTCTTGAGATATGCCCTTGTCTCGAAATTGAATGTGGCATTGACTGTCACATCATAATACCCTGGCCTCAATGTACCGGCAGGGAAATCGCATGAGACGGTCGTCTCCTCATACTGGTCCACATTGATGGTCTCAGGATACGCTGTCCCAGCGATAAGCGTATCATTCTCGTCTGCTGCGTTGCATACCAGGTTGATCTGCACCGGTTCCTCCAGCGTCCTTGCCTTGAGATTCACCCATACGCTGACAGGATCTCCCTCCATATATGAAGGATCAGATGTCGCCATGTTGGAGAAGAAGACGCCAAGCTCCTTGTTGTCCTGGTTCTCTTCGACCTGTCCGGTATAGTAGTCCCCTGTCGCCATCGCGACTGATTGCTGAATCCCATCATTGATCGCCTGCGGTATGTTCATCAACGCTTGGAACAGCATGAGCAGTGTCGACCATATCCAGTTGAGCACCATGAGAGCCGCCTGCCAGACAGGCGCCTTGTATGAGTTCACAGGTCCGATGACGCTCGCATAGTTGATGAAAGAGAGGCAGATGACGATGATCCACATAGCGAAGTACCACATCAGTATCCTTCCTGCCAGAGGCGATTCCTGGACCTTCTGATGCATGTACATGAACCACAGCCATGCTGGCGAGAACAGCATGATCCCTGTGATCTTCACGATCGCCTGGCTTCCCATGGCGAAATTCCCGACAATCAGGTACAGGAGGAACGGCAGGCCCCATGCCACTCCTGAGACAAGCATGCATACCAGGAGGTTCTTCCACCATTCCTGGGACATGAATCCGAGATCTGGCCCGAATACGAAGAACGCTCCAAAGACGGCGAGGAGCAGGTAGATCGCGAATGTCTCGAGGAATGCAGTCCCTCCCCTGTTGAACTGCAGCACAAGCCCATCATAGAGATGGACCACGATTATCACGAGGAGGAATAGGAAATACTTGTCGAAGATGACTCTCTTGATGTCTTCAGCCGCCATGGTCACTCAGCGAATACTACCTGGAGTTCTGTGACCTCAAGCTTCTCGCTCCTCGGCCTTATCTCGATAGCGTTGTTGCCCTTCCTCGCATACTGGTTGAGCTTCCTGGTATAGACAAGATCACGGGTCTCGATCTCAGTGATATGCCCATTTAGCCATATCTCGCCCTTCTTGTACTCCTCCCCTTCTGAGAAGACAAGGGTCACATTGAAGTCAGCTGTCATGTCGTCGACATGCTCCCACATGTCACCTTCCTCGATAGTGAAATAGTATGTCGGATAGATCGGCTTCTCAAGATTCAGCTGCATCTCGATATTGTAGATTATGTAGAAGCCCTGCTCGCTCCTGAACCTCAGTGTGTTCTCCCCCTCTAGTATCCTGTCTGAAGGTATCGGAGGAAGCCTCATCCTGGTGCCGCAGTCAGGCACCCCTGAATATATGTCCCTGTTGTTCAGGAATATCTGCAGAGGCGCAGAGTTCGCCACGTCGCAGTCGATGACGAAATTCAGGATCCCTTCCTCGAGCAGGCTCTTCTCCTGCTTTGATACGAGGAAGGTCTGCCTGTTCTCCTGGCCAGAGAAATCTGTCACATCTGCTGTAAGCTTGATATTCTCTATCGTATACTCATTCGATTCCCAGAAATTCATCCCGGGTCCTGACACAGAGAACTCAAGTGTGTTCATCTGCTCCAGGTATTCAGCAGGCAGCCTCAGAGGCTCAGGATTCGCGTTCCTCAGTTCCCTGCTCATGATGATGTTTCCATTGAGCGTAATGGTAAGCACACCTTCATGCTTCGGCGCTGAGAATGACATCACGAAATTGTCGATGTTCTCAGTCTCCCTCAGAGGAAAGGTCACGTTCCTGTACACATAGTTGAAAAGCGATTTCGACAGGTAGATGGAATCGAACTCGACAAGCACCACCGCATCCTTCTTGGTGAACAGGTTGAAAGAAGGTATGTCGATCTCGACTGTGTCCTCTGCCAGGTACTGCAGCGTCCCTGGCTCTTTTGCTAGAAGGACTGTGATATTGAGCTTATGGATGCCATCAGAGATATATGAACGGTTCTCCCCCAGGAGATCCGCCCTGTCATCAGGCGGTAGCATGAGGATATAGAGGATTATCGCGATACCGATGACAAGTATGAGCATAGCCGCCTGCGTAGCCGGACCAGGCACCTGCCCTCTTTTAGATTCCATCCTCCTTATAAGCTGTCACATGACTATAAATAGTTTGCGGTGTGTCGAGACGACGAAGCTAGCCATATTGTTGTGGAGTGGATGAGCATACAAACTACGTTTAAGAAGGCATGAACTCAACAGGTGGACGCGGACGTGCTCCCAGCATTAAGAATAAAGAAATGACTATTAAACCACAGATTATCAATCGAATTAGGCGTACTGGCTTCCTTACAATGCCCTTGCTATTGACCTCGAATAAATACAATAGAAAATTGACAAGTCCAGATGTGACGGCAATGAGAGGATAATCATAATACACAAACTTCATTCTTATTAGAATTGTGTCGAGGTGATCTAGACCATAGGGTAATTCCCAGAAAAAACATAGTAGTAAAGAGATCAAGGGAAATAGTAGACCTAGTAAGAATGCTTTAGCTAAGATAGAGAATTATTCACACCTAAGCTTTTAGTTTGTTTGGAATGCATCTGTCACCTTCATTGCATCATACCTTGAATCATAACTCAGATAATCGCCACTTTAAAGCCTCCAATTAAGTATAGATATACAAGTATTAGGAGTAAACCTAGGATTGTGAAGTATGCGACTACTTTTGCAACTCTTGTATGTCTTGTATCGAATAGAAGGCCTATAGATGCAAACCAAAGTGATAAAGTGAGAACCAATGGATGAAAGAGAATAACGCGAATATCTTTGAAATATGCATCAACAACTAAACCTATGTCCTTTAACACGAGAGCAATCAAGAAGATGAAGAAGAGATGGCTTAACAGAACTCCTGTAAGAGCTCCAATCAGTGCATATCTAAGCTTTGAGGTTGTCTCAAGTATACGCTCTCCACAGTAGAAAGGTAGTGGTTCACTTACCTCCGGCTTTTTCACACTCTCACCTTATCTCTCTCCCAAACCAAGATATCACCCCAACATATATTTCTTGCTACACCCAGGGGATATTTTTCCAGATAATTTATCCTTCCCCCTTCCCCAAATTTTTTATCTAACCTGTCTTTCAATCCCTGCATGAAGATTCTTTCCGCTAATCCCAAGAAGAACGAGTACAAGCTCCAGGTCGATGATCTGGACGATCTGTGGAGCCTCAGCTATCTTATCGAGCCAGGCGATATCATATCAGCCCGCACATTCAGGAAGATCAAGCTCGGAGGGGACACTGACCGCGATTCCTCAGTTGTCAAGAAACCCATGTTCCTCTCCATCTCAGTCACAAAAGTCGAGTTCCACAAGTACTCCTCTGCCTTGCGTGCCTCTGGCACCATCGTCTCAGGACCAGAGGACATACCGCATGGCAGCCATCATACAATGAATATAGAGGATGGAACCATCTTCGAGCTCTCAAAACCTCAGATGCTCAAGTATCAGAGGGATAAGCTCCGTGAAGCCACAGAAGAGAAGCCGCCAAAGGTCCTCCTCCTTACCCATGACCGTGAGGAAGCAGCATTCGCAGTGATGAAGAAATACGGCTACGAGATGCTCGCACAGGTCTCTGGTGATGTGACCAAGAAGGATGAGCAGATGGCAAAGACTGCTGATTTCTATGATGAGCTCCTGAAGATCCTCACAGACTATGACACCAAGTATTCATTCGAGAATATCATAATCGCAAGCCCTGGCTTCTGGAAAGAGTATCTGATGAAGAAGCTCCCACCGCAACTATCAAAGAAATGTGTCCCTGCGACAGTCTCTGCAGTCGGACCAAATGGCATGAACGAGCTCTTGAAACGCCCGGAAGTGAAGGCTGTCCTTGACAAGCAGCGTGCTGCTGGCGAGATGAATATGGTCGAAGAATTGCTCAGGCGCATAGGGAAGGAAGAGCCAGCTGCATATGGCCTCGCTGACACAAAGGATGCTGTCGCAGCAGGAGCAGTCTCAGACCTACTGGTCACTGACGGGCTCATAATGGCAAAGAGGCAGGAAGAGAAGTTCCATGAGATCGAGGTGCTGATGCGAAAAGTCGACCAGATGGACGGCTCTGTACACATCATCAGTTCAGAGCATGATGGCGGCACCAGGCTTGACGGTCTGGGAGGGATCGCCGCAATCCTCAGATACAGGATAAGATGAAAGAGTTCATACACCAGGGACTGCACTGTGTCCTGGAAGGCAAGGGCGATACGCTATTTGTATTATTCCACGGCCTTTTCGGCTCAAAGGAGAATAAGATAATCAGGATCCTGAGGGAACACCTCTCAAAGAAAAGCAAGGTGCTTTCATTCGACATGACAGGCCATGGCAAGTCACATGGAGACCTCGCATCATTCACTCTCACAAGAGCTCTGCATGACGCAGATACGATCATGCATCATTCGAAAGATATCTG
The DNA here is from genome assembly GCA_964441565.1 of uncultured Methanosarcinales archaeon. GTDB lineage: Archaea > Nanobdellota > Nanobdellia > Woesearchaeales > GW2011-AR15 > CAYTWW01. The sequence continues at coordinate 79,584 of CAYTWW010000002.1, forward strand.
TGAAAGGAGGATCATCATCGGCTACAGCTTTGGCGCATATCCTGCCCTGCACTCAGCTGCTCTTCATAATATTACAGGCATCGCTCTCATAAATCCAGTCTCAGAGATAATCCCGCTCGCTTTCACAAGGAACGGCCAGCATGATGTCAAGGAATATGCGCAAGGCACAACCCTCTTCTCCCGTGCCATGTTCCTCCTAGATGCACTCAAGCACGACCAATACAAGACCGCCAGGAAGATCAGGTGCCCTGCATTCATCTTCCATTCAATATCTGATGAGCGTGTGGATCCCAGGCAATCGATCAAGCTATCAAGACAGCTTGATGATATAGAGCTTCTTCTGGCATCAGGCGACAGCCATGAGGCGACAAGATTCACTGAGCATCTTCCCTGCCTCGACAACTGGATCAGAAAGCTCCCTTGATGTATAGCTCAGCTGCTGCGAAGAAGAGATAAAGGCATATCAGGGACACACCTTCCCTCCATGATATCTCCCTTCCGCTATCTGCGAAAGTGAAGAAGATGAAGCATATGACAAGCATGAATATGCAGCTGATGAGATACGTCATGATATCGCCGTATATCGGATATATCAGTGCTGTCACACCGAGTACAAGTGTCGAGTTCGTGATCACTGATCCGACAAGATCGCCTATCGCCATGTCCTGATGGAAAGAGAGCACTGCCTTTGTAGAGAATGCTAGCTCAGGAAGGCTTGTCCCGAACGCGAGCACGAAGAGTCCCATGAACAGCTTCGGTATCCCCATGCTCTCTGAGATTATGTCAGCGAACTTGACTGTTACGCTGGCACTGGCGAGGAGAAGCACGATGCTGACCAGGAATCCAAGCGTATATTTCGCAGCATCTATGCGGCTCACTGGGACCTGAGGAGGGCGCTTGTTCTTGTGCATGGACAGAAGCCTTGATATATACAGGAGGTAGACACCAAGCAGTATCCCTCCGTCTATCCTTGACAGCCCTGCCTCGACCTGCACCCCTACAAGCCCCCAGATCAGGTGGTCAGACATCAGGACAACAGGTGCGACAGCGCACAGCATCATGTATGCGATGTCCTTTCTTATCATGGTGCTTCTCAGCTTGATACCCTTTGAGATGAGCGTTACTATCCCGACGATGAGAGTAAGGTTGACGATCACGGTGCCTATCGATGTGCCGAACCCGAGGGCAGGAGTTTTCTGTATGGCAGAGAACACACCCACACTCAGCTCAGGAAGGGAAGTAGAGATGGACATCAGGAGGAACGCTGTCACGAACTCGGAGACCCTGATCATGATCGATATTTTTGTCAGATTGGCAAGAAGCATCTCTGAGCTCTTGACAAGGACTGCACACGCTCCCACCAGGATAAGGACCTCAAGAATCATTTGAATAGCTCCAGTATGTCTTTCCTATTATCACATGGTCAAGGACAGGGATATCCAGGACTCTTCCTGCCTGCATCATCCTTTCGGTGACTTCAAGGTCTTCCTTTGAAGGTGAAGGGTCTCCGCTAGGATGGTTATGGAGAAGGATCATCTTGGCGCAAGGATTCCTCACAGCAGGCCTGAATACCTCTCTCGGATGCACCAGGGTAGAATCAAGCGTTCCGATCGAGACATTCTCCTCATATATCACCCTGTTCTTGGAGTCGAGGAGGATCACCACAAAATGCTCTTTCGGCTCGTCCTCGAGCCACTTGTACAACTCATACACATCCCGTGCGCTCCTTATCGTGGCTCCTCCCTTCCTTTTAGCCCTCTTGGCAAGCTCGAAACTCGCCTTGATCTCAAGCGCCTTCGCAGGTCCGATCCCAGGTATCTCCTGGAGTTCCTGGTGCGATAGCTCGGCCAGCCTGTCCAGCGGATGCAAGGACAGCATCCTGTTGGATATGTCTATCGCACTGTCCTTGCCCCTGCCTGTCCTGATCATTATCGCCAGGAGTTCTGGATCAGAAAGCTTTTCAGGCCCATGAAGCATGAACTTCTCCCTCGGCCGCTCCGAAGGAGCCATCTCCTTTATCCTCATCCTTGCAACACAGGTCACTGATGTTATATATAATTTGTGAAACAACTTATGCTGGAAAACCTCAGCTTTTAATATGGTCAAGCCAGAAGAGCATGCATGGACTTCAATGATAAATATGAGAAAGCGAACAGTATCCAGGACATGTTCCGCCTGGTAAAAGATTTCGGAAGACGTTACTTCGGTATCGATCAGGCCGGACTCCTCGTGGGTCTCTCCGACCTAGGCTCATTCGGCAGCTCATTCCTCGGAGCATACTACTCGCTTGATGCTAACACGATTGTCATCAACAAGCGACCTCTTGCAAGGATCTCAGGAAGCGATCTATACAAGCCTTATCTATTCCATGTCCTGTTGCATGAGTATTTCCACAGCCTTGGCATCGTTGACGAGGCAGAAGTGAGGAAGATGGTGCTTGATGCGACAAGGCGATTCCTGGGTGAAGACCATCTGGCCACAGAACTTGCCAGAGACCTCCAGAAGTTCCTCCCCAGGCTTGTCCTTGAAGGGCAGGTCCAAGAGCCAGAAACCTTGGACATCGAATACCTTTCCGGGATAGACAGGGAGAACACAGGCTACATCATGTGAGAAGATTTATTAAGTGATAGGTTTTGACTCGGAGCAGATGAGATATCTATATTCTTCGGCTGCGCTCATTCTCGCCAACATCGTACTCTTATTCGGGGTCTCTGCACTCGGGTGGAGCCTGAGTTCTGTCCTGATAGCATACTGGACCGAAGCTGTCATCGTAGGTGTCTTCAACATAGGGAAGATGCTTCTTAGCACTGGAGACAGGGTCCTGAAGGCAGGCAGCAGATTTTGGACGATCGTGCTTTTCGTCTTCCATTATTCGCTCTACCTTGCGGTATATATAATGCTCATCTTCTTCTTCTTCTTCCTGTTCCTGCCTGAGGTCCACCCCCTTGACCACTTCGGACCTGTCCCTGTCGCTGCAGCTGCTTTCGCATTGAGCCACGGCTTCTCGCTGTGGCTCAACTACAGCAAAGAGAGGGAATTTGCACGTGTGCAGAGTCTCACCTTCCAGCCATATATCCGTCTTTTCGTCGTCCATAGCGCTGTCCTGGCCGGTGCAGTCATCATCGTACTTTCTGACAAGCAATCTCTCCTACCTATACTTGTGCTTGGCAAGACCATCCTGGACATGCTCTTCCATATGATGGAGCGCTTCATATTCAAGCCAGGGAATGCCAGGGGCCTCACGCTGGAATTCAAGGATGAAGAGTGAATGATTCAAATCCTTACATGGATTCCAGTCGCTTGATCCTGTCCTCGATAGGAGGATGGGTAGTGAAGAGTCCTGCAGCCTTTCTGAATGGATCTGAGATATAGAGATGGGCAGTCGCCTTGTTAGCAGTATCCACTAATGGATCTGGATCCTTGCTGATCTTCTTGAGCGCGCTTGCAAGGCCAGGAGGATACCTGGTCAGTATGGCTGCACCTGCATCTGCTGCATATTCCTTCTTCCTGCTTATCGCGAGCTTGATGAGCTGAACAAATATTGGTGACAGGATAGCGAGCACGATCCCGACTATGATGAGGATCATCTGTAGGTTCCCTCCTTTCTCGCTCCTTCTCCCTCCTTTCCCGCCCCACAGGAATGACCTAAGGAGGAAATCAGCGAGCAGTGTCACGATACCGACAAGAACAGCCACAAGCAGCATGTATTTGATATCGAGGTTCTTGATATGTGACATCTCGTGCGCTACAACACCCTCCAGCTCCTGCCTGTTCAGCTTCTCCATCAGGCCGGTCGTGACTGCGATCGCTGCATTCTCAGGGCTTGTCCCTGTCGCGAAAGCGTTAAGCGCAGAATCCTCTATCACATAAGTCTTCGGCACCGGAAGACCTGCTGCTATCGCCAGCCCCTCCACTGTATGATAGAGATGAGGATACTCCTTCTTTGTCACCTGCCTCGCCCCTGAGAATGCCATGACCATGGATGTGCCTGCGGAGAGAGATATCATGACATATAGTAGTGCCGCCACCACTGAGATGATGATCCCTGCCCACATGGAATCATATAGTAGGCCGATTACTGACCCGAGCAGCCCTATCAATAGGACGAATCCTACGATCAGGAAGTTCGAATAGAGATTATTCCTCTTCACCTCCTCGAACATGCTCAGCTTTGCCATCTTGAAAGATCAAAAAAATCAGAAAGAGACTTTGACGTTCTTCTTCTCATCTTCAGGCGCATTGAAGAAATCCTTCTTCCTGAAAGAGAAGATCCCGGCGATTGTGTTTGTAGGGAACATCTCGAGTTTTGTGTTGAAGATCATCACTGCATCGTTGTAGTGCTGCCTTGAGTACGCGATCTTGTTCTCTGTCCCTGTCAGTTCTTCCTGCAGCTGCATGAAGTTCTCGTTTGCCCTGAGCTTCGGATAGTTCTCCGAGACTGCGAACAAGCTCTTGAGAGTGCTTGAAAGCATATTGGATGCTTCAGCCTTCTTGTCCACTGACTGGGCCGACATGACTGCTGCCCTTGCCTTTGTCACATTCTCGAGAAGCTCCTTCTCATGCTTCATGTAGCCTTTGACAGTCTCCATGAGGTTAGGTATCAGATCGAACCGCCTCTTCAGCTGGACATCTATCTGCGCCCATGCGTTCTCTGCTTCGTTCCTTGATGTGATCAGGCCGTTGTATGCTGCCACGATCCAAAGGAGCACGATGACGACCAATCCTAATATGATGTATTGAATCATTTTCGACCCTCCGAATGACAACAGGATATGGTCTGCTCTTTAAAAAATTTTATGTTGTATTTTTAAAAAAGTGATTCTACTGCACCAAGATAAAAAACCGTAACATATTAATAGTAGTACTCATATTGTTACATCATCAAAATTCGCTATCAGTGAACGCCGGAGGGGTGCTAAAACATGATTGTCAAAGACGAGTTTCTCAGTAAGCTGCGACGCTACTTCAATCTGAATCTGTACGAAGTCAAGATCTGGACCGCGCTCCTTTCAAGGGGAGTCTCCACTGCAGGGGAGCTATCAGATATTGCGAACGTACCCAGATCAAGGAGCTATGATGTCCTTGAATCGCTTGAGAAGAAAGGCTTTGTGATCATGAAGCTTGGAAAGCCGATCAAGTATATCGCAGTCCCTCCCTCTGAAGTTGTAGATCGGGTCAAGAAGAATGTCAAGCAGGAAGCAGATGACTCTATCAAGAGGCTCGACACATTGAAGAGCACCGATGTCCTCCAAGAACTCAACAGCCTCCACAATCAGGGCGTTGAGCTCATCGAACCAGCTGACCTGTCAGGCTCTCTCAGGGGAAGGCACAACCTCTACAATCATCTTGAGCTTACGATCAAGAGCGCACAGGAGACAGTCGAGATCATGACCACTTCGCAAGGCCTTCTCAGGAAGATTGAAGGTCTGACACCGATCTTCGAGCAGATAGCAAAGCGAGGAGTGAAGATCAGGATCGCCGCACCTCTGACAAAGGAATCATCCATGGCTGCCAAAGAGATCTCGAAGTATGCTGATGTCAGAGATTGCCAGACAAAAGCCAGGTTCACTGTCGTGGACAAGAAAGAGGTCATCTTCATGGTGCTCGATGATGCTGAGGTCCACCCGACTTATGACATAGGTATCTGGATCAACACACCCTTCTTCGCCTCGACACTATCAGAGCTGTTCGAGCTTGCATGGAAGGACATGCACCCCTTGCTTGAAGTGAAGAAGCACTAGGTTTTCTCTGTTTGATTTTAATTTCTTGGATTCATCTTCTAATTTGCTTTTAGCTGAAGCCCTTCTTTTTTTGAATCATGGCTAGTAATCGCTCCTGTATATCATAGTCGGAGGTGAAAATTTTGATTACAAGGCGCGATTTCATGAAGTTATCATCATTATCAATATTAACTCCTGCTATCCCTGACTGGTTGATGCGGACTGGCACTGACAGCGGTGAGGTAGCATACGATTCACCCCTCCTCGAGCAGCTTGTCCATGGCCATGACATGAGCCAGAGAGAGATCGCGAAGGAATACATGCGTACAAATCCAGGTAAGTCTGTTCCGAATAATGTCGAAGACATATTCCCTACCTTCCTTGGCAGGCTGAGAGCTTACGGCGGTGGATGCAATCCTGAGCTGCAGATGTTCCTGACAGGTCCGAATTCAGTCCATGGCGTCGCTTACTCACGCGGCGATGTTGAAGAAGGCATCCTAAGTGTCCCCCTATCTTTCGATCTCGCTGTCCATGATGTCATGCCAGCAGTGCATCTAGGCTCTGATCAGCTTGAGATATCAGGCAGGATGGCACCATGGGATACATACAGAGTCAAATCCCCGGGAGATCCTGGCTTCATAACCATGGCCTTCGTGACAGAACGAGGAGAGAAAGGACTAACAGCCAATCTTGAGGTCTTAAGTAATCTCGATACCCCTGGAGCACTGCACAACTATTCAGTGCCTGAATCTGCAGATGTGGGTATCATGTTCGATAAGACCGCTGCCACCAGCACAAGCACCAACTTCCCTGCGCATTATGGCCTTTTGGAAGGCACTGTGCGTGCAATGGGCGAAGATCCTATCATGACAATCGAGCCTGAACGTGTCTACAAGGAGGTCAGAGGGCTCATGGTGCCGCAGACTCACCATTCAAGCTATATCGTCAAGGTATACAATCAGACGCCTGGTGATGCATCCAAGCAGGCACATCTGGCCCTCACTGCAAGACTCAAATTCCATCACGATGCAAAAGGGCCGAATGCAGGGATGGCTCTTCTTGAGATTATCGAGGATGAGACATTCCCAGAGGCAGATATGGGCTTTGCAGGCATCGAGATTGGTGGCGTTGACCCTGCGACAAAACAGTTCAGGACCATCTATGGTGTGAACAATGGAGGTCCAGGCAAATCATCTCAGTATAATGAGATCTGGATTCCACATATGCAGTTGGTAGGAAATGCAAGAGAAATAAAAGATATCGGAAAATTGAGACCGAGGATCGGCTTCAATGCCCTTTATCAGAATGCCTTTTAAGCCTTCTTGGTTGTTTTCTTTGGCTTGGCTGCTGACTTAGGCTTGTCTGCCTTAGCTGCTTTAGGTTTCTCTTCCTTAGGCTTCTTCTCAGCGATCTTTACTCCAAGCTCCTTCTCGAAGAGGGCGACGACATCGTCATGCGAGACACCGCTCTCGATAGCAAATACCTTTGCTAGTGGCTCGATATGCTTGATGTTTACTTTCCTTCTCCTTGTCTCGCCATCGATGACGACAAAGTTGTCATCTAGGATCTCAACGATGACTGCTTTCATCCTGGCATCTCTGCCTGCAGTCTTGACACATAATCTACCGATCTCAATCATTGTTTCTCACCTTCTCTCATACAGGATATTCTAGTGCTGTCGCCAGGCACTCAAGAGACAACTTTTCTTGCTTCTGATTTGATCTTAGCCCTCGCGCACCTTGTGCAAAGGTTCCCGCCGAAAGGCCTCTGAGGGGCCCTCTTGCTCTTTGGGATCTTCTGCATCTCGGACACGCGCTTGGATGGGACGCCTTTTAGTCCCTCGCCACAGCTTGCGCAAATGGCTTTTCCAACGGCTTTCTTCTCATATCGAAGAACAGTCCTTGCACCTGGAAGCTTTTTCTGGATTCTCCTGTAAGTCCTTGACTTAAATCTTCCTTCTGGCATAGCCTCTCTGGAAACTGGAGTTATTTATAAAGATTCCGTCTTCTTTGGTTACCTTTCTTCTACGGTTTAGAAGAAAGGTAAAACCTGATAACTCCTTTAATAGGCTCTGTTGGAATGCATGAGTATTCCCTCTCTTGGATTGGAAGAAACGTCATCATTTTCTCTGCAAGTCAATTTTGAGTTTATGTCCGTCTTCTTTGGTTACCTTTCTTCTACGGTTTAGAAGAAAGGTAGGATTAATCCCATGTTTGATTATTATTAGACGAAGTTCAAAAAGTGTAATTAAGAATTCTAGTAAAGTTTCATCAGCCTTCTGAATGTCATGCTGAAGACAAGCGACAGGATGATATATGTCCATAACCAATTGAGGCTCTCAAGCACAGGAATTCCCTCCAGGGGCCTGACTACTTCATTCCCTATCTTGACTGATTCGAAGGGCTTGCTGAGTTTCGCCACTGGTTCGATATACTTCCTTTCCTCGGTGATCAGCACCTTCTTTGATGCCTCTTTGCCGAGGAACTTGAAAGTGAGATTATATTCTCCCGCAGGTCCTTGTGCATACCATCTTGTCTTCGCATCGACAAGCTGCTGCTGAGGCTGGCTGTTTATCAGTTCCATCCCTTCAGGAACAGCTATCTCGACCATTCCAGTGTTCTCCTTCTTGAGCTCAAGATCGATGCTGAATGGCTCTCCTGGCTGTAGCGGATAGTATCCCATATGGCTGTTCAACCATCCAAAGATCAGTATGATGGGGATGAATGTGAACAGAGTCGGCCTCATGGAGTGCGTCATGTACTTCATGTTTATCTCCATCATGTCGCTCTGGACCTTCATGGCCTTCTCTGGATGGTTCTTGAGTTCCTTTAGCTTCTTCTGGAGCTCGTTCTGCTCAGTGCGCAGGTCCTTCATCAGGCTCTGATTGGTCAGGAACTTGTATGCTAGCGTGATGACAAGCGAAAGTATGAATGAGATGAGAAGAATAGCAAGGAACGGATGCATGGTCAGTAGTGGACCCATGATTGTATCGAGTATGGCCATCTATGAAAAAAATCAGGGAACCTATTTAAATATGCCGATTAGACATAGCATTCCTGGTTGTAAAAATTCACGAACATGCAGCTGTACAAGGCAGACAGACACGCAAAGGAATCGCTTGATCTGCCTTGGAAACATAAGACGTTATTTTAACTCAGGAGTATAGATGAGCGTCAAGCCTGATGGACACCACGATAAGGAAGCGCCAGAGGAGCTGCCTAGGCTCTAGATATCTTTCAATCATGCATTGCCGAAAACTTGACTTCTAGTGCGCTTGTCCATTGACTCTCACCTATTAACCGATACCCTGGGTTTTTCATGTTCGCGCACTTGAGCAAATCTTTCTGCGAACATGAGGCTTCGAACATGGTGAGATTGTCCGGCTCTCATCTGCGAGCAGTATGTCGGATGCCCGGTAACTGCCCTTTCCAAACTCAAGCTCTGCAGACAAACAACACCGGCGGATGCTTCCTGACATCCTTCTCAGATATCTGCAGCTCTCCATTCGCTTCAAGCAGCTCAAAACCAGCTCTCTTTATCTCCCTCTTGACTTCCTGTACAGATGGGATGTGGATGTACTGCCTTGTCCGGAAAGTCCTCCCTTTGTCAGACGATTCCCTGTCAAAGAACCTGTCTCCGAAATCGATCTCATCTACTTTCCATCCAAGACGCTTGAGGATATGGAACCTGATCCACTGCTTGTTCCAGAACCAAGCGAACTCTTGGGATAAGACCCTTGGATGCGCTGTGAATATGAATATCCCACCTTTCTTCAGCACCCTCCTGGTCTCCTCCAGCGCCTTGAGCCTGTTATTCCTCCCAGGGATCTGGGTCCATCCCTGGTTCGAGAATAGCGCATAGTCGAATGACTCATCCCTGAACTTGAGGTCGCAGGCATCCATGACCGTGTAGTTGATCTTCAGCCTTTCATTCTTAGTGATGGTTTTCGCACTCCTGATCATCGCTGGAGTGATGTCTATCCCTGTCACCATGAAGCCCATCCTAGCAAGCGGGATAGTCGTCCTCCCTGTCCCGCAGCCGATGTCAAGCACCTTTGCTTTCTGCTTTTTGAAAAACTTTGTGATGAAGTGCTTCTCAGATAGCCATAATCCCTCCCTGGCCTTAGCCTTGTACAGGCTCTGTGCGTTCTTTGATGAGAATTCAGTGATTACTAAGTCTTTCAGGGACATGGAGAATGGGAGACAGGAGGAAGATAAAATTTTTTTTTACAAATCAATGAATCTGACATTAACTGCTTGTGAAATTAATGCTTTTCCACCTTTATGCAAAAGGTGGAGAAAAAATTATTTCCCCATGAATTTTCTCATGAGCGGATTCATGTCATACACATGCTCCTTGGCGATATCTTCGTAGAGCCTGTAGACGATCATGACTGTCAGGAGGATTCCTGTTCCTCTGGACAGAGCTCCGGAGAGATCTGCGAGAGCAGCAAGGAACCCTACAGTTATCGCGCCCATCACAGTCAGAGGGAGGATGTACCTGTTGAGCAGGGTCTCAAGTATCCTCTTGTCTTTCCTGAATCCAGGGATCTGGAGCCCTGATTTCATCATCTGGTCTGCCTGCGCGCTTGCATCCATACCTGATGTCTGGACCCAGAACAGCGAGAATATCACTGATCCTGCTACCATGAGTACCACATATATCATGCTCTCGAAGAACACAGGCCAGCTAAAGCCTGTCCTGATCACGCTCTCAAGAAGGTTTGGTCCATTCAGCAGTGCGATGAAACCCACAGGATTAGCACCCTGGTAACCGCCTGGGAAGCAGAACGGGCTTCCTCCGAAGAGCCAGCATACAGGCTGCCCTGTGCCGACCCAGTTCTGCAGGAGTCTAACCCAGAGCTGTAGCGTCGCGAAGAGAGATGCGACCAGGATGACTGGGATGTTGCTTGTATAGATGAAATGCAGAGGCCACCTGATGCCATGCCCCCTCACCCTTCCGAATGATAGAGGGATCTCAACCCTCATCGACTGCGCATATACAGCAATCATGAACACGAATGCTGTCGCTGCTATCGCGAGTATTATCGAGAGAGCTGTCTGGAAATCCTGGTTAGGGAGCGCATAGAATATCAGTTCCCATAGTCTGCCTACCGGAGCCTGCTGGCTGACCCAGAACAGCTGCCCGTTGACATCGAATATGCTTATGAGCTGGATGACGATCTGCTTGCTTATGCCTGCTGCGATAAAGAGCGAGATGCCGGATCCGAATCCCCACTTGCTCACTATCTCATCCATGAAGAGGACAATCATTCCTCCGAGGAAGAGCTGGAATATGAGTCCGAACTGTATGAATGCTATCTGTCCGGCTGAAAGCGCTATCGATGAAGCAGTCGCCGTCGCTGAGAAGGATCCGCTGAGTGGATCGAAGAATCTTCCAGGCTGGAGACCTCCCATCATGACGTAGATGATGGCCTCGAAGACTATGAATGCGATCGACATCAGCTTCTGGACGCCCTGGAATCTCTGTTTCCCCTCATGCGATGAGAGGTCGAACTTGATGATCTTGGAGCCGTTGAGAAGCTGGAGTATGATCGATCCTGTGACAATCGGACCGATCCCAAGCGACAGGAGGCTTCCGAACTCAGCTCCAAGTATGATTGAAAGGTACTGGAACTGCCTGAGCGCATTGTCTCCTATCCCGTACAGTGGGATCATGCCAAGAATGAAGAATAGGACTAGGACGACAAGCGTCCATTTTACTTTCTCCTTGAAAGGGAGTCTCTTCTGAGTAGGCGGCGCAACCTCGGGGAGGTTGAGTATGAGCTTATCAAAAAGAGACATTTTTATTCGCTGGGCAGCACGACCTCGCCGCCAGCTTCCTTGACCTTCTCGATCACACCTGCTGATGCGCTGTCGACGGTTATCTTCAGTTTCTCTGTGACATTCCCCTTTGAGAGGAGCTTGTCATAACCCAGCTTTGTAAGATCGATCACATATAAATCTTTCTCTTTCGTGATCTCGCTTTCCCTCAGCATGCTATCGAGGTTCCTCTGGAGCGTGGCGACTGTTATCGTGTTCACCTTGACTCCGTCAGCCTTCCTGGAGACGAAACCTACCTTTCCAAGATGCCTCTTTCCGCCAGTCATCTTCATGAGCTTGGCTTCGGATCTCTTTCCAGAGCCAGCCATTCCTCGGCCGCCTCTGCTTCCTGATCCTCTGTGCTTCTTGCCTGTGCCCTTGCCGTGGGTCTCGCTTCCCCTGAGCCTGGTCGCTTTCCTTTTTTTATGCTGCATTTTAGATCATCTTCCTGATGAGCTCATTGATCTTGGCGCCCCTGTATCCAAGCGCACCATGCTCGCCGAAGCCTTTCTTTGTGCCTTTCCTCTCGAATCCGCCTTTAGGAGGACTGAGCCTGAAAACCTTCTTGACTTTCTTTCCTGCGACTTCGATAGATCTCTCGTCCTCTGCCTCCTCGCCTCTCTTCTCTGCGAGCAGAGCAAGGGTCTCGTCGTCGATCTCTCCCCATGTGACCTGGTCCTTGACCTTGAGGACCATCCCTTTGTTGCTGGGTGTCCCTTCGATTACTGTGCACCAGTTCCTCCTGTGGAGATTCAGGAACTTGAGGCTCTCCTTGACAGAGAGATCCTGTCGTGCGAGGCCCCTCATCCTAATAACAGCTAGTTTCGGTTCCATTTTATTCAGCGCTCTGTTCCTGGAGCTTACCCTCTTGGATAGATAGTGCCTTGATGTGCTGAGGCTGGATCTTTGTCTTGATGAGCTGCCTCATCGCATCTTCGCATGCCTTCATGAGGTTCATGGTCGTCCTGGTCTGTCCATATGTCCTCGACCAGACATCCTTGACACCTGCGAGCTGAAGGACCTTAGCGCATTCCTTCTCGACGCAAAGCCCTACACCCTTAGGAGCAGGTATCAGCTTGATCCTTGTCGAACCGCATCTGCCTTCGACAGTGTATGGAATGGAGTGAGGCTCTCCGCACATGCATTCCCATGAGCCGCAGCCTCTCCTGATCTTGAAGACATGCAGTTTGGCATTCCTGAAGGCCTTCTCCCTTGCAGGGACAGTCTCCTTGGATTTACCATAGCCAAGGCCGATGTACCCGTCCTTGTTGCCTACGATGCACAGGGTCGAGAAGTGAGGCTTGTTTCCTTCCTTCGTCTTCTTCTGTGTCTGCTTGAAGACCCTTCTCTTTCCTCCTCCGAACTTTCCCTTGGCCTGGCCGACAGCCAGCAGGTCATGCTCGATATTTGGGACGAGAGCGTCTGTTATCTCGACCTCGAGGATCGTCTTTCCTGCATCGAGGATATCGTCGATGTCCTTTATCTCCCCTGACTTGACCTTCCTTCCGAGGTCTGTCCTTGGTTGCCAGGAATCGACAGCTGAGTTCTCTACTCTCGTATCCTCCTCGGGTTCCGTTATCTCTTCCGCGACTATAGTCTCCGGTTTTTCATCATCAGCCATTTTATCCCTTCATTATCTTGTTTTTCACAGCATCGAACTCGTCAAGAGCCGTTGCTGGATGTGCGGTGAATTTGTCGCCGGCGTTCTTTGCATGCTCTGCGATATGCTTGCCCCTTATCCTGTCTTCGGATGGGAGGATCTCCTCTGAGTGCTCGATGACAAGTCCGCCATCGATGCATCCCTTCACTACCGCGAACAGCCTTGATCCTGCGATAGGTGTCTGCAGGCCTAGGTCAAGGACCATCTCCTTGTCCTCGCTCTTCTTTGCGAGCAGAAGCCCGACAAGATACGCAGAAGGCATGTTGCCTGTGTTTGCCTTCCATCCATACTTCTTCAGCTCGCTTGACGAAGCGGTCTTCACGACCACATCTCCCACTGCGGCGTACTTCACTACCTGAGCGACAATGTTCTTGTTCGATTTCCTGACGACGAGCCTTGGGACGCTCGTCTTGAGCAGGGTAAGGCGCTTCTTGTAATTGGTCTTGCCTTCCCTCTTTCTCCTGAATAGGACTGTCTTTATGATTTTCTTACTCATTTTTGATTAGCCCCTGTTCTGTCAGATAAAGCTTGATATGCCTCTTGCTCCTGAAGAATCCTCCTTTGGATTTCAGGTAAAGCTCTCTGTAGAGCTCGTTTGTTATGACATTCTTATCCTTGAGGGTCTTGAGATAGCTTCTCTGGAGCCTGATCCTGTTCATCCAGGTTGTCTTCGTGTCCTCCCTGGCGCCAGCCCTTCCTTTCCTGGAACCCTGGCCTCTCCTGAGACCCTTCTTCTTCTGGTCGTGCGCCTTCCTGACCCTTCCCCTTGAGATCCCTCTCTTCGGGACGATCTGGATGACACCCTCCTGGATGAGGGACTTGATGTCATTTTTTGTGATTGCCTTCTTGATATCGTCGAGCCTCATGGTGTCGAATTTGACCCTTTTAGAGGACCCCTTGACGATGTCTGCTACAAGCCTTTTCTGAACGTCGAGATTCATTTATATCACGTCAAAATTTTTTGGTGAGCAGCCTGTCGATCTCCTGCTTCTCAAGCTTCTTCTTCTCCTCATCGGAGAGCTTGTCCTCGATCGACTCCTTCTCTTCTTTCTTTGTCTCTTTCTTCTTCTCCTCTACCTTCTGCTCCTTGACTTCCTTCTTCTTCTGGAGCTTCTGCTTCTTCTCAGCAGCATAGGCCTGAGGATCCTTGATGTTGAGGATTGTGAGCTTCATCTCGACTGCCTTGGTCATGATCTCAAGCTTCTTCTTTGTTCCGAGCTTGGCTGAGATTATGATACCCTGCTCTTTGGGCTTTACAGACCCTAGCTGGTCGAGCTTGGAGACGAGGACTATCTCAAGTCCGCTCCTGTCGAGTCCCTTGACCTCGCTTGGTGAGCCGTATCCTGGAGAGACCATCTTCTTGTGCCCGGACCCTTTCATCAGCTTTGAATGGTATCCATGAGGCTTCCTCCATCTGATGCTCCCCTGGAGTCTCTTGAGCTTGGTTGTGCCTTGCCTCACGAACTTGGGCTTCCTCGACTTGATGCTCTTCCTGAGTGAGAGTAGTTCCTTTTTCATTGTCATCTACCTTTTGAAGTCAGGAAGATCCCATCCTGGAAGATCCTCCTGTCGAAGTTCTGTCTCTGGGTGCTCTTCTCGAGGTTGGCAGCTGTCTGTCCGACAAGCTCCTTGTCGTTCCCTGAGACGACTATCTCTGCGCCTTCGATCTGCACCTTGACCTTAGGATCGACCTTCACAGTCCTTGGTACCTTCTCGCCGAGGAGGTTCTTGACCGATACGACGCCGTTGGCGAATGTGACATTCATCGGGAAGTGGCCTGAACAGACCTTCAGCTTGTATGTGTATCCCTCGGTGACTCCTGTCATCATGTTCCTCAGGAGGACCACATAGGTGTTCACTACAGCCTTCTCCTTCTTTGTTGTCTCTTCTGCTGAAATCTCGACCCCGTCAGCGACCTTGACAGAGACAGAAGGGTTTGCGAATGCCTTTGTCAATGAGCCCTTAGGGCCTGTGACAGTGACATTGTCCCCAGACATCTCTACCTTGACCTTCTCAGGGATATCGAGCTTGACACTGATGTTTTTCTTTGTCATCTTAATACACGTATGCTACGAGTTTTCCGCCAAGGTTCTTCTTGACTGCCTCTACCTGAGTCATCATCCCCTGGCTTGTTGATACTATGAGCAGCCCGAACCCGAAGGCAGGCAGATACCTTTTCTCGAACTTCTCATATTCTGTGGCCTTGACATTGAACCTAGGCTTGATCACGCCGCACTTGTTGATGTTTCCGAGCAGGTTGATTGTGATCGTCCCGCCCCTGTTGTCGACGTTCTCCTTGAACGACCCGATATAGGTGTTGTCCTGGAGGATCTGCAGCACAGTCTTGATGACCTTTGAGTTGCAGCCTACGGTTATCTCCTTCTTGCCCTGCTTGTCCTCGTTGAGGACATGGGACATGACGTTTGCGAGTGTGTCGTTGAGTGTCATTTTATCTCCTAGTTGAATTTCTTGAAGCCTAGCTTCGCAGCTATGTCCCTGAAGCAGCACCTGCACAGGTTGAGCCCATAGCTTGAGATGTTCCCGCCGACGCCGGTCCTTCCGCACCTGCTGCACTTGTGGTTTGCTCTTCCGCAAGATCTGGTCTTAGGGGTGTTGTATTTCTTGAACCTCTTGAGCTTCGACTGCTTAGCTTTCAGCTGAGTCAGTGCTTTCTTATGATCGCTAGTGGTCATTCTTCATCCACCTTCACATTGAATTCTTTCTGGAAATATTCCACGCTGTCCTGCTGGGAGATCTTGTGTTCCTTCCCGACCTTCCTTGTCTGGAGCTTTCTCCTCTTTGTCCTGAATCCTGGCCTCTCGAGAGTGGCTGTGATCTGGAATCCGAGGATGCCTATCTCCGGATCGTAGGCGAGGCCTGGGATGTCGATATATTCAGTGACTCCGAAACTGACATTCCCTTCTGAATCGAAGCAACTCCTCTTGAGCTTGTTCTCCCTTGCCACAAGCACTCTCTTCAGGACAGACACTGCAGCATCTTTCCTGAGGGTGAGCTTGAGTCCTATAGGAAGTCCTGGCCTCAGGTTCCATCCTGGGATCCTCTTCTGTGTGACTGTCTTGACAGGCGCGATGCCTGTGAGTGCCTGGATGAGCTTCTGGCCTTTCTTCATCTGGTCCTGGTTAGTTCCAGTGCCCATGTTTATGGTCAGCTTCTCTATCCTGATATTCTTCATGACGTTCATTTTAATCTACCAGCTTGATTTCAGGCTTGTCCTTGCCGATGACAAAGATATTTCTCTGGTCGCTTGTGAACTCGTTGCCTGATGCGTCCTTGACAGAGACCATCCTGCCGTCGATCTTCTCGATCTTGCCATGGTGGCCTGTGTACTTTCCGCCGGATATGATGCAGTAGTGTCCTTCAGCAAGCTTCAGGTGCTCTGCGATCTCTTGGCTTGGGACCTTGATCCTGACGACATCCCCAACCTTGTATCCCTTGTCCTCAGCCATCATGATGTTCCTTCCATCATCTAGGTTGAGCTGGAATCCTTTCTTGATCTTGGTCTTGTTGATGATCCTGCAAAGCTTCCTGTCTGCCTCGTCCTTCCCGACCTTGACAAGTGTGAGCCTTCCTTTGGTCGAGATGAGCATCCTGTACGCTTCGTCAGCCACAGGCAGGCTCAGGACATCCATGAAACCCACAGGATACCTGTGGTCCTTCCTTCTGATGCCGTCGACCATGACTTCCTTGTCCTTGAGGATGTTCTTGACTTCCCTTGTGGTCTTGCAGTAGTTCAGGACATCCTTGAATATGAGTGCTATCGGCATGCTCATGACCATCTTCTTTCCTGGGTTAGGCCTGACGATGAACTTGCTGCCCTTCCTGTCGATTCTCCATGTGACAGGTGCTGTCTGCCTCTTCATGTGCGTCTTCATTGTGATTTCCTCTTGAGTGATTCTGAGCGCCTCTTGTCTTCAAGGGTGAGCTCTGTGATCATGACATTGGAAGGATTGATCCCGTAGAATACCTTGGACCCGTCTTTCTTCTGCATCTCCACACCATTGATGTAGAGCTTCTCTTTCTTCACATCGATCCTCTCCACCTTTCCGGTCTTGCCGTTGAACTGGCCTCTGAGGACCTTTACCTTGTCTCCTACCCTTACCCTGACCGACCTTCTCTGGTATTTCTCCTTGAGGTCGTCAGCAAGGTGGCTTGATATGAATTTGCTCTTGATATGCTTAGGAGCGTTCAGCCTGAATTTTCTCTGCTTTCTTGGCTGGGTGCTCTTATTCCAGGTTGCGCTGAATTCTGTTTTCATCTTGGATCACACGATTATGCTTGCAGTCTTTGAGATTCCAGACCATCTCTCGCAAGCCTCTTTGGCTACTGCGCCCTTGAAGATGGTTCCCTTCGGGTTTCCCTTGTCATCCTTGAGGACGACAGCTGCATTGTCTTCGAACTTTATCCTGGTGCCGTTAGGCCTCCTGTATTCCTTTCTCTGTCTTACGATGACAGCCCACACGACCTGCTTCATCATGTCTGGCTTGCCTTTCTTGACAGCAGCCTTTATCAGGTCCCCGACTCCGGCCGAGGGCTTCCTGCTCCTCATGCCCTTGTATCCGAGGACCGAGATGACCTCCAGTACCTTTGCTCCTGAGTTGTCGCATGTGGGGATATTGGCTCCCACGGGGAGCGACCTTGTCACACGTGATTTTAATTCTTTCATTTTTCCAGCACTTTCACTACTGCGAATTTCTTAGTCTTGGAAAGCGGCCTGCATTCCTTTATGACTACGATGTCTCCTTCCTTGGCGCTGATGCATGTTGGGTTGTGGGCCTTGACATTGGATTTCCTCTTCTCGTACCTTTCGTACTTCGGGACCTTCTTCCTTGTCTCCCACTCGACACTTACGGTCTTCTGCATCTTTGAGCTGACGATGGTTCCCTGGAATTCCCTTCCTCTCAGCTTCAGGGATCCATGGATAGGACAGTACCTGTCATCGCACTTGTTCTGTTCTTCTGATTTTTTTGCCATTTGGATCACTTTTTTATCCGGTCTTCCGGACGCTTCGCGATTGTCTCGCCATTCACCTTGCAATCATGTATGAATATCGTCGCGTTCTTCTTGATTATCGTCTTCACCCCTTTCGGGGTGTTGATCATGAGCGTGTTCTTGGTCTCGTCGATGATAGTGCCTTCGAATTTCCGGCCGCTATAAATTATTAGCGCTGGAAGTCCGATGAACTCCCTTCTCTCGAGCTTTTCCATCTATTTCGAATGTATGCTTTCCGGCGCGAAGCCCAGCTCGATGAGGATCTCCCTCACACGATGGATGTGATTTCCCTGGAGCTCGATCTTCCCGCCCTTGCCGGTTCCACCGCAGGCGAGCTGCTCCTTGAGCTTCCTCAGCACCTCTTTGGTGTCGATCTGCTTCACATCTATCCCTTCGATCAGGGTGTTCTTCTTGCCGAATTTTTTCTTGATCAGAGACAAAGTTATCTGCTGTGCCTCCTTAGCGATGCTCTCGCATACGCAAAGCTCTGTCGGTAGTCCGCAGGTTGTGCAAATTTCACTCATTTTTGTTTAGCTTTGTCAGGATCTTTGCGATATTCTTCCTGACCTTCTTGATCTGTCCCGGACTCTTCAGGGTCGTGCCTGTCGCTACCTGCGCATTTAGCTTGATGAGTTCTTTTTTCATCTCTGACATGGCAGTCTGGAGCTCTTCCGGACTTTTGGAGTTGATTTCCTTATTCTTCATTTTTCTCTTCTTTCTTCTTTTTAGCTCTGGCCTTCTTAGGCTTCGCTTCCTTGACCTCGGCCTTCACCTCAGCCTTGACCTCTTCTGCGATGGCCTCGGCCTCAGTGCCCTTGACCTCTTCGACAGTAGCCTCGAAAGGCACCATCTTGACGTCGTCCGGGACCCTTGTGTCAGGTGGCATGATGCTTACCTTGATCCCGACGACACCTGTCTTGAGCTTTGCGATGGCGAATGCCACGTCCACGCTCGTGAGAGCGAAGTCGCCGCATTTCTTGAGATATCCCTGGTAGAATCTCCAGGTCCTAGCCCTTGCGCTTGGGATCTTTCCTGATATCAGGATCTCGATCCCTCTTGCGCCTGAGCTCATGACGTCTGTCATCGACTTGTGGCCGATGCCCTTGAACCTCATGGATCCGAATTTCTCGAGAGAGTTCGCGATCCTGTCTGCTACGACCTGTGAGACCAGGTTGACGTTAGGGACTTCGCTTATCTCGATCTGCGGATTCTCGAGCGAGAACCTCTTCTTGAGGTTCTTTGTGAGCTTCTTGATGTTCGATCCTCCTCCGCCGATGATAAGGCCTGGCCTTGAGGCATATATCACGATCTTCTCTCCGAGAGGGGTCCTCTGGATCTTTGTGTGCGAAAGTCCGACTCCTCTGAGATTCTCAGCGATATACTCCTGGATCTGGAACTCCTTGATCTTCTGAGTGACGATTTCTCTCTCAATCATTTTTAACCTTCTCCTGCTCGGCGAGCACGACCTCTACATGTGTCCTCTTCATCTTCCTTCTCCTGAGCCTTCCGAAATGCCAGGGGCTGGAGGCCTTGTGCGCGACCATATAGACGATGTAAAGATCGCTTCCGAGCCCTTTGGCTCGTGCATTTGATTCTGCGCTCTCGATGAGCGACATGATCATCTTTGCTGCAGTGACAGGGTACCTTCCGGCAGCGATGCCTGGCTTGTGGCCTGTATCCCTGTTGAACCTCTTCATAGGCACTGCCTTCTTCTTGATGATGACCTGTGCGAGGAATCTCTTGGCAGCGGCTGTGCTCTTGCCCCTGCATGCGCTGCATATCTCGACAGACTGCTTCATGGAGATGCTGAGGTTCTTGCCCACAGCGAAAGCCATGTTCTCCTTGAGGCCCTGATAGCTGAGAGTGTATTCCATCTTTACCTCACCGAGATCGCTGCGCTCGATTTTGTCGCGCCGATTCCTGGAGCGCTGTGGTTGACCCTTCTCCTTGTGAGCGAGAACTCTCCAAGGTAGTGGCCGACCATCTCTGCTGTGATCAGGATCGAGACATACTCCTTCCCATTGAAGACCTTGATCGTCTTGTCTACCATCTCTGGCACGACGACCATGTCCCTGCAGTGGGTCCTGAGGTTCTTGTCATTCTTCCTGATCTTCTCCATGACCTTCTTGTGCTCTTCAGATGTGCCCCTCTTCAGGGACCTTCTCTGCCTCGAGTTCATCAGCTTGGATACCTCAGGGATAGACATCTGCTGGATCTCGTCCAGCGTCTTTCCCCTGTAAAAAAATTCTTTCTTAGCCATTTTGTCTACCTTTTCCTGCCTGTCCTTTTTGGATGCATCTTACCGACGTTCCTTCCAGGTGGCGCGTTCTTTGGAGCTATGGTTGGGAATCCCTTCTTGGATGACCTCGATGTTCCGAATGGATGGTCCACTGCGTTCATCGACTGTCCCTTTACTCTAGGCCACAGCTTGTTCCTTGCCTTCATATAATGGAATCTTGTACCTGCCTTCAGGAAAGGCTTGTCCTTCCTTCCAGCCCCTGCGATGAGCCCTATGCTTGCCCTGCAGCTTGGATTGAATGATTTCTGCTTCTTGGATGGAAGCTGGACAATGACCTGCCCATCCCTCTGCGCGACGACCTTGGCATACGCTCCTCCTGCTCGGACGAACTTGCCTCCATCGCCTGGCATAGACTCGATATTGAATACTTCGGTACCGACAGGGATGCTTGACAGCGGCATTACATTGCCTGTGGCGACGCCTGCCTCTGTGCCCATCTTGATCATGTTGCCGACACGAAGGCCAGCTGCTGCGATCATGTAGCTCTCCTCTCCGTTGTCGAGCCTGACCTTGGCCAGCGGAGCTGAATGGCCTGGACACTTGACGAAATCCTCGATCCTTCCTTCGCTCTCCCCGCGTGCGTACTTGACCTCTGCCTTGTACCTGAAGCTGGGAGCCGTGTATCGCGGGCCTCCCCTTCCTCGTGCCTGTGAAATTATATTCTTACCCATCTTACATCAGCCCCAATTGGGTGGCGATATCTATGGCCGGCGTCTCGTCAGAGAAGGTGATGTATGCCTTCTTCCTGGCATCCGGTCCGATAGCGGTGTTGACTTTCTTTATCTTGACCTTGTACATATCTTCGACAGCCTGCTTGATCTCTTTCTTGTCAGCCTTGATGTCGACGATGAAGACAAGCGTGTTCTTGGATTCCATAAGCCTTATGGACTTTTCCGTCGCAAGCGGATATTTTATGATGTCTGTGACCATTTTACAGTTCCTTCTTCACGCTTTTTCTCTTTGGCTTCTCGACAGCAGCCTCTGCTGTCTTCTCAAGGAATAGTCCCTCTGAGAATTTCTCGAGCGCCTTGTCTGTGAATATTGCCAGCCTTCCGCATACGCCGCCTGGCGCAAGGAGCTCTGCATTCACGTTCTTGGCAAGGCAGACCTGGACCCCAGGTATGTTCTTGGCAGCTCCCATGAGCTTGCATTTCTCTGAGACGATGATCACAGGCCCGATCTTGCTGACCTTCCTCCTTCCCCTCATCTTTGCCTTTCCAGCACCGACCTTCTTCTCAGATACTCTCTCGAGCTCCTTGTCGAGTCCTAGCTTGCTGAGCAGGTCCAGGACTTCCTTTGTCTTGCTCAGTCCTTCTGTTCCTGCATCGACGACAAGAGGGTACTCGGCGATGACATGGCCTCTCTTTGCCACAAGCTCCTTCTGGACGCTTGCCGAGAGAGCTGACCTTATCGCTTTCCTCTTCTCCTTGATATTGATCTTCTGTGATACGACCTTGTCGATCTGTGGAGGATGTGCCCTCCTTCCGCCGACGGTGTTAGGTGCGACAGCTCCCACCCAGTTGAACCTTGTTCCCCTGTGGGACATGATCTTCCTTGGGACCCTGGAGATACCGTGGCCATAGGCTGCTTTCCAGTCTCTCCTTCTCCTGGAGAGCTTTCCTTTCTGCCTCCTACCTGCATCTGGCTTTGCTCCATAAACCTGGGCCTTGTGGCTCCTGATGGCAAGCACTGCCCTCTTGATGAGGTCTGGCCTTATCTCTTCATCGAACTGCTTGGGGAATGTGACATCCCCCTTTGCTGTTCCTGTGAGTGTCTTGACTGTAGCTTTCATTTTTATCTGCCCTGCTTGGATGACTTGCTGATATAGACTATGTTCGGCACTTCCTTTGTCTTCTTAGGGTTAGGCCTTATCGATGGCGTGAAGATGATGAGCCTCTTCTTTGGGCCTGGTACCGATCCCTCTAGGAGGACGTAGTCGTTCTTGACAGTCCCGTAGTGCGTGATGCCTCCCTCCTGGGAGACCTCGGTCGCATCAGCAGAGATCTTTGCGATCCGCTTGTTGTATTCTGTCCTCTGGTGGAAACCCATCTTTCCTGAATGCGCGACCCTCCACATGATGTGGGCCTGTGCGCACCATGGACCAAGTGAGCCTGGATTCCTTGTGGACTTCTCAGACTTCTTCTGCCTGAGTGATATACCGAATTTCCTGACAGCTCCCTGGAAGCCTTTCCCCTTGGTGATCGCATGCACGTCGACCTGGTCGCCTTCCTTGTAGACATCCGATATCCTGATATCCTTTCCGATATTCTGCTTGGCATATGCGAGCTTCTCCTCGACACTGCCCCCCATCCTCAGCTCGAACATCTCAGGCTTCTTCTTGATGCCTGTGAACTTTGGCTGGGTGTAGACCATGATCCTTACTTCTGTGAAATCCTTTGCGTCGATCGCCTCTAGCTCCTTCGCAGGATCAGTCTCTTTCTTGGAACCGATGATCTTCCTCTCCGCTTCCTTGTCAAGCTTTGCTCTTATCTCCTTGACGAGCCTCAGCGTAGGTCCCTTCTTGTAGAACCTGACTGATGCGATTTTGATCGGAGGACATTCGACTATTGTTATCGGAACACATATCTCTTCCCCTTTTGTCGACGAGTTCTTGTAGTTGTCGACAACCATCATGTGGGACATCCCGACCTTGTAGCCGGAGAACCCTAGCATCTTGCAATCCTTGACTGCGGGAGCATTCCTCACTCTAGCATATGACCTCTTTGCTCTGACTCTGGGCCAAAATTGTAGTGATCCTTGCCTTGGGCTTCTTGTTGTTGCCATTTTTAACTCTATCTTGTTTTATATTGCCTTGATATGACCTATTGTTGAGGCACATGCGGCAGAAGACTTCAGCGCCGCGAACCTCTTTTCAGGTCAGCTAAACATAATCATATTATGTTTTTAGTGCGGTCTAGAAATTGCAGGTTCCTTATAAATCTTGCTAAGGCTTAGGTTATAATGAAATCCTTGGTATTTGAGATGAAGTTGATTAAAACAGTACACGATGCATAAAGCTGCGCATGTTTGGTACATGCACCAAGGGATTGATTGAATCACTGAGGTTAGGAGGCGTGCCTAAGGCCATGAAGAATCACCAAGGCACTTAGGACTTCGTCCTGGTGCCACTCGCGGTACTCGTGGTGCTGAGGACTTGCGTCCTGGCATTACTCGATTTTCTCGTAACTTCCGATTTACCTGCTTTTACATACTCACGGAATCACCAAGGTACTAAGGACTGCGTCCTCGTATCACTCGAAGTATCTCGTGATTCCGATATTCGGCGTGAGCAATCTCGCCGATCGGAATTATGGAACGTCAATATTTTTTCCAGGTCTCTTTTTGAGGCGTTTGACTCCATTCGGAGTAATTTCATACCTAGACATTTCAAACAAAGAGATTTTCAGAACGGAAAAAGGACGAAAAGACTATGCCTAACTCTCCTCAGTGCACCAATCCCAATAAGGGAGCCTCTGGCACTTCTCTTTCCATACTTGATCACCACAGGTTCTGAGGAAGGGTGATTCTGTTTCAGTTACTACGTCGGATGCGTATGATAGTATTTCAGCACACCGACAGTGAACCTGCCTTCTTCAGGCTCCCGTATGAACACGCAGAGCACAAGATGACGCTCTGAATCAGATCTCTTGGAATTCACTTGGGAGGTTATGTTGATGCATCTCGCATGCACAGTGGCCTTCCTTTCTGGGAAATGCTCAACTTCGACACCCGCCGAGCTGATGTTATAGCTGACAGTGTCCGCATCTTCCCCGAGGAATTCCATCAGCTCGTCTTTTATCATCCATGGAAAAACGTCAGGATTCTATATAAAATATCCCGCTATCTGATAAAAGGAATTGAGTGCCATGCCATCTGCCCCATTGCAGATAGATTCACATCCTAACCGATGCAGCTGCCATCCCTCCTCATACCCTTGGCGCATCTCCCATCCCACGCAAGCTTATCGATAGGAAGAAGACCCTCTTTTAGGATGATAACACCCTGCTTGTTCTTCAGGGAGAACCTTGGAGAGACAGAGAAGAGACCATCTGCCCCGATTTTCCCTGACAACCTTGTGTTCGTAGAATTGTCTGATATGAAATAGTAGCTCAGGTCAAGCTCTTCATCTCCCTGGTTATGCAGGATAATCTGTTCGTTCCCCTCATCCTTGCCATCTGGATTATAGAGGACCTCTTGTATCTTGAGCTGCCCTTCCTCCACCCTCTCGTAGTCAGCCTCCCTCAGTATTTCGAACTCTTCGACAAACTTCCCCGCGATGGCCGCATCGTGGATGATGATGATGTTCTCATCATTCCTCTCATTGGCGTTCTTAGTGGGATTGAAGCTGCCTGTTATCACAGTCGCATTGTCTATGATGAACACCTTGTGGTGCATTGTCCCCGGGTTCCTGTCGAGTATCGAGAACTCTGATAATCCTGAGAACTGTGAATAGGAGGACTCCTGCCTCTTCTCGAAGACACCTCTTACATCGAGACCTTCATGCCACAGGTTGTAAAGTTGATTGGCGATATCCTCATCTGTGAAAGAGAAAGTCATGAAGTATGCTGAGCTTTTGGCTGCCTTCAGCTCCTGGAGGACTTGGAGCTTGCAGTTGTCCTCAGGGCAGAAGTAGTTCTCGACTGGTATCCCTCCCAGTTGGACCCCTGTGTTCCTGACCTTCCCTCCCTTGCCGTGCTCTCCCCTCTTCAGCTCTTCGAACTCATCGAGATAATTCTCAGCTATGCTTCGGGATCGTATTATTATTATATTGTTGTTGTTCCTGAAGTTATCGTTCTCAGTAGGATTCATGCTGCCAGTCCATACTATCTCACTGTCGAAGACGCAGAATTTATTGTGCATGAGCGCAGGAGAATAGTGGCTTGTGAATCCCTCTATTGCCTCGGAATCCTCTATGACTACATCTGCTCCCTTCTCCCTCAGCATACTCTCGATCTCAGGAAGGTTGAGCTCATAGAATGCGCACTTGATCTCTCCTGCTGAATCGATCAGAGGCAGGAGCACTTCCATGCATCTCTCTCTTGGACAGAAATAAGCATCTATGGATCCAGCCTCAGATAGGACTGTCTCCTCCCCAGGTGACACGACAATGATGCCAATCAGCATGATAGCGACTATGATAAGGATAAGGACAGGAAGCTTCATACTCCTCAGACCCTGGATATCCTGAACACAGCTTCTTTCGAGACGCAATCGATGCTCCCATCTGATCTCCTTGCCACATGTTCATCCTTGTCAGGCCCGACCCTGATAGCGAAGACCAATACCTCCGGACACTGTCCTACCCGGGCAGGGTCATACTTCATCTTTAGGATTGCTGGTTCGCTGAATGTCATAGAAGGAGCGAATGTGTATGTGTCTGATACGCTGCCCGCACCTGAGATATCTATGGTGAAAAGCTCTTCTCCTGAGGACGGAGGGAGCTCAATGGTCAATATGCCATCGACCGACTCAAGCTGTGTCCACGCATCATCGTCCATCATGATGGATGAGCTGAAATCCGGATCTACACTTGTGTATGGCCTGTCGCCTCTGATAGAGATGACCGACCCCGGAGGCTGGCAGATCATATAAGGATACCTGTCGATCCGGACATCAGGGATCTGGAATGACACCATATCCATCCTGTCCTTCACCAAGAACACATTGTTATCAGTATCCAGCTCAGAGGAGATCAGCGGATAGTTCGAGATGATTCCTGAATCCAGGATCTCATTTTTTCTGCTGCTGTCTATCAGGCAAATCTCCCGGAACTCGTCTGGCAGATCATATTTCAGGTTCTTCTCCGACCCGAATTCGCTGCTGAGTGACTGGAAATCTGCCTTCATTGTGCTCTGGAGCCTGGTTAGCTGCATCTCCTTACCAGACCTTGCAGCCGCACCTACAGCATAGTAACCGACCATGATTATTGATGCCACCACGATAAGCCCGAAGACCATCATCAGCATCTGAGAAGATATCTGTGCTCTTTTCATGTGATACTGATGTCCTAGATCACTATAAAAATATTTTCAACTGCAGGACACAGGATCAACAAAGGAGTTAATCCATGTTCTTAAAACTTGGTCACAATCTATATAAGGATTCTTCATTAGCAAACGATATGGTGATTCATAGTATGCAGGAATTGGTGCACGAGACTTGCCCTTGCTGTTGCAGCTGTGACCTTGAGGAGGATAAGAAGGTCTGGAATCCATTCATAGCAGAGCAGTATGGATTCTGGGAGAGGAATTCTGCGATCATCAGGTTCCTGACCGGTTTCTTCGCCAAGAAGCAATGCAACATCAAGACGATGGTCTGCAGGAAATGCGGCTATCTCAAACCATTTTGATTATCTGAACCATCCCGAGCTTTTCTTGAGGCTATGCTTGGTCTCAGGATGGTCTTTTTCTAATTTGTCCAGGAAATCCCCAAGCCTTGTCTTATATCTCTCGACATATTTCACACTGAGTATACTGCATAATCTCCGGCATTCCTCATCAGAGACAGATATAAGCAGCTTGACATGTTTCTTCCCTCCAGACCAGAAGTTACCAAGATCCTCTGGCTGCCCTTCAAGATAGCCTTTGATGAAATGCTCGCATTCCATATCAAGGTCCCAGGGCAGGACTATGCTCTGTGCGTCTGTGCTATATGTCGAATCTTCATAGACGACTTCAAGCGTATATGGCATGTCGCCCAGGATCTGCACGAGGAAGTGCTTTGATAAGGCAAAGAGATGGCTGCCATCATCGACGATGCATATCTTTTCCCCTGGTCTTATACCTGCCTCCCTGAGATCCTTCCCTATCCTTTTCTCGATGACTACCAGGAAGCAGGGGTCGCATATCTCATGCTTCGATTCCCTCTTGCACCTCGCACAGATCATCCTCTCTCGGAAGTGGAGTATCGCTTATATTGGTATTCCATTTTTGTTACTACTTTAGAATACTCTCAGTTTCGAAAAGTATTTATATAAGGTGTACTATTCAAAAGTAGAAACAAATCACGTGCTTATTGATAAGCATTCATGATCACCTCTTTTTCCCTGGAAGCACCCCGCAAGGGGTGCTTCGAGGGTTTTAGTCATTTCTTTGGCTACCTTTCTTTGTGACTGCAAAGAAAGGTAGAGTGATATTGAGATAATAAGAAAAGCCAAATATTTCACTTCTTCCTCTTCTTCACAGAGAACTCTTTCCGAATCCAAAAGAAGCAGGCGATGAACCCCCACATGAATCCCAGTATGAAGAGGACAGGATAGCTGATATCGATCCTTGGCAGCTCGAATCTTTTCTGCCTGAAGTATATGTCCAGCTTCGACAGCTCAATCGCATACTCAGAATATAGGAGGGATGAGAACTTGTCATTCTCTATGAGCGACCGCGCGTAGTCGTAATAGCTGTATCCGACGATAGGGAAGACCTCCTCTTCCATCTGCCTGCCTATGATCTGCTCAGCCACATCCATCCTCTCCTCGATGAGCTGCCGAAGCTCTTCCTCCTCAAGGCCGAGAGTGTTCATGATTATGTCGACCTCAGCCTTCGCCTTGCTTGCCGTATACAGGCACATGCTGTACTGTCGGTCTGAAAGGTCTTTGTACGCATAGGACACCTGCCTCCTGATGTCGTTCAGGGATACAGGGAGATACTGCCTCACATACTCAAGCCTCTCCTCCACCTCAGATATCTTCCTCTGGCATGACTCCCGCAGAGAGCTTTCGTCGATATCGAACTTCCTCCCGGGCCTGCCGAAGAAGCTGGACCATGAGTAAGCTGAATGCAGCCTCTCCTCAGCATATGCCAGGTTGTATAGGCTAGTATTAGTCTCGTTTCCTATGCTCCTGTTGAGATATTCCTCTGCATCGAGGATCCTCTCTGAGACGACCATCATCGTCTGCAGGTCTGTCAGAGTCTCGATATCCTTCGACGATATTTTCTCTCTGAATGATCCTATCTCTCGCTCGATCCTGTCATGAGTACCTGTCATGTTCGTTATGTTTGCTTCCAGATGCGCTGCGTACTGCAGCTTGACATTGGCACCGAAGCAGTAGCTTGCTGCACTATAGAATCTCTCTTCCCTGATGGCTGATTCAGCTCTCGCATACAGGTCGGTCGAGTCATTGAGGAGCCATGACTCCTCCCTTCCCTCCATAAGATCCTCTGTCCTTGCGCATATGCTCTCTGAGATGTTTCTCATCATCTCGATATAATCTGCATTGACGATCAGGGAATAATCATGCCCAAGATCCTTGCCGATCGTCTCTTTCACAGCCTCCCTCAGGCTTGACACCTTGACAATCCTGATGCCTGTGCTGTTCTCAAGCTCGGCAAGATCAGTATCATTGATGCTGCCCCACCTGGGGATGAGGACAGTCGTCATGTTGGAGGAATCAGCATATCTCACCTTCTCCGCGATCCCGCCTACTGGTCCGATCAGCCCACCTGAATTTATCGTGCCTGTTATAGCCACATCCTTGTCAAGCGCAGCACCCTCAAGTACGCTCACAGTGAGGATAGATATCGCTGCCCCTGCGCTAGGTCCTCCGACGATCGCTGCATTTGCCCTGATAGTGTAGTAGAAATCATATCTGCTGCAATCCTTCTCCAGGAAATCGCAAGCTATCTCATTCGCGAACCTTGTCGACATAACAGTGTCGAGCTTGGTCAGAGGGAATGAATCTATGAATATCCTTCCTGATCCTGGGTGGACATCAAGAAATATGTCTGCTCCGCTGCCTATCTCGCCAGATCCTGACTCGGAAGTCGCGAGCAGCTTCATGCTGCCTGATGCTGCATATGCGAGCGGCAGCAGCAACAGGAGCAGCGGTACAAGAAGCAGTCTTTTCATCCTGCCAAAAAAAGCCAGATTGCTATTAAACCTTTTGGTGATGAACCTGATGCTGCAGAACAGGAGTATCTGCCAAAGGCAAGCAATCAAGACAATCGCCAAGGTACTTAGGACTTGCATCCTTGTAGCACCAAGGTTCCGATTGCGCGTTGGAAGTAGTGATCGGAATAAAAGATAAGTTCCAGTTTTTCCAGGTCTCCTTTTTTGTAGCAAGATTTTCAGTCATTGAAGAATTACTTTATTTATCTCCCATCACTGCACAAACTGGTGATACGGGAGCCTCAGATGCTTCTTCTTTCCTCCAGACTACGTCCCGTAGCTGTCGACCTTCTCCTTCACTATGCTGTTCAGTGATCTTTCCCGAAACATCATAAGCTCATCCAGGAGCTGCGTCGCATGCTCAGGATCATTGTAGAATACCCTTACAGTCGATTTCTCAACCGCGGTATTACGCTTAGGATAGATGTATATCGTCAGCTCATATTCAAGCGGCATCAGAGCGATCATGTCCTCGATGAACTGAGGCTCCATGCCTTTCTGCCTGTACTGTGTCACAAGCCTGGACTGGAACATTATCCTTTTGTATTTCTCTTCCTCTGATCTCCTGGCGATGGACTTCATCTGTCTGATGAGGGAATCGACCTTCTCTTCTGTCCCGACAACATCAGTCATACCTTCAGGAAGATCGCCTGGCTGCGTCTCTGCCTTTGGCTTCGCTATCATCCTTACACCGAATGCTGAAGGTGATGCAGCATACCTGATCTCTATCTCAGAATACTTGTCAAGCACACCCCTGTCGAACTTCACAAGCTCTCGCTTAGGTGCCTCGACCTTCTCTTTGCCTTCCTTCTTGCTGACCTTGCTAAGGATGTCTTTTACGTCCACATCGGCGGGGAAAAAAATGCGAGATATAAAGCTATTTCTTTGGTTTCTTCGGAGCTTTGACAGATGCCGCTCTCTTCGCTGCTGCAGCGACCTTGCTGGAAGCTTTGCTCCCAGTCACCTCGGGGTTTTGTGCTGCAGGTTTATCTGCAGTTTTTTCGACAATCTTAGGTGCAGGCTTCGCACCAAGGTTCTGCGTGTATCTGCAAGCCGGGTATGTCGAACATCCCAGGAACTGGCCATAGACAGACTTCCTGAGGACAAGGTTGCCTTTCTTGCATTGAGGGCATTCCTTGACCTCACCATTCTCGATCTTGTCAGCTTCTTTCTTCTGCGCAGTGTCTGTCAGCTTCTTCGAAGGGCATCCAGGATTGAAGCAGACTGTCTGCTTCTTCCTCCCGACGATCTGGATGAGGGGAAGATTGCATTCCTTGCAAATCTGGTCTGTCGGGACGATCTTTCCCTTCTGCGGCACAGGATATATTGTCCTGCAGTCTGGATATTGATCGCATGCCAGGAATCTCTGCCTGGTCTTCTTTGAACTCTTCAGGACAAGCCTTCCCTTCTTGCAAGTCGGACATTGACCGACATCTGTAGTCATGCTCTCCCTATAGCTGACCCGCAGCTCCTCGCCGATCTTGCCCTCCTTCTGCTTGAAATCAGCAAGTATCTCTGTCAGCTCCTTCTTCGCCCTTTCGATGACTTTCGCACCAGTCTCCTTCTTCTCCCTGATGCTGTCCATCTCCTCCTCGAAATGGCGTGTCAGTTCTTCTTCGACGATCCTGGGAGAATATTTCTCAAGCACCTCGATCGTCTTTATGCCAAGCTCGCTCGCTTCTAGAGCCTTCCCATCCAGATATCCCCTGTCAGCAAGGCTGTCGATTATTTGCGCCCTTGTGGATTTTGTTCCCAGGTTCCTCTTCTCAAGTTCCTTGATCAGGGATGCCTGCGTGTATCTTTTCGGCGGTTCTGTCTGTTTCGACAGCTTCTTGATCTCCTGCACCTTGACCATGCCGCCTTCCTTTAGCGGAGGGAGCTCTTCCTCCTTCTGTTTCGAATAAGGCTCATACAGGACATGCCATCCCTTATCTACCGTGGTCGTGCCTTTGGCGACAAATATCTCTGTGTTGACATCGATCTTGGCAGTCATCGTCTGCCTCACAGCCCATTCCCCGAAAGTCGCGAAGAACCTCTTCACGATAAGGTCATAGATCTTCTTCTTGGGCCCTTCGATTCGGTCAGATTTCTGGCCAGTCGGATATATTGCCGGATGGGCTGGATCATCCTTTGTTCCCTCGTTTGCCTTCAGCGGCTTTCCCTTCAGTAGCGCATACAGCTTAGCATATTCTGGATTCTCTGAGAGTGCCTGCATTATCTTCGGGAAACCGATCTTCGCAGGAAGCTTCTGCGAACTCGTCCTCGGATAGGATATGACTCCTGCCAGGTACAGTTCCTGAGCGACTGATAGAGCCATCGAAGGCGATATGCCAAAGACCCGATAGGCCTCTGTCTGGAGAGTGGTGAGATCAAATGGGAACGGAGGAGGCTGCTTGAACTCTTTCCTTTCGACCGACTTCACGATGCCATCATGCCCGCTCGTTTTTTTGAGCGAAGAGTCGCATTGCTTCTCATCCCAGAACTTGTCCATCTCATGCATCGCCACGATCTGGTCCTTGTCATAGGAACCATGCAGTTCAAGCTGCCAGTATTTCTGCGGCACGAACTTCCTTATCTCTAGCTCCCTGTCCACGATTATCTTGAGGGCTGGACCCTGCACCCTTCCGGATGACAATGTCTTGTATACCTTTGCCTTCCTAAGCGACAACGTCAATGCCCTGGAGAGATTTATTCCATACAGCCAGTCAAGCACATGCCGTGTCTCCCCTGCGTTTGCCTGCCCCCAGTCTATGGTTGGATTCTTATCTGAATACGATTCCACGAGGTCTGGCTTTGTGAGCGTGGAGAATTTCATCCTCTCTGCATCCTTCTGCTTGCAGATGAACCTGACGCAGTTGTATCCTATCAGTTCTCCCTCGATATCGTAATCGCATGCCACTGTATATGCGTCAGCATCCTTGCACAGCTCCTTTATCGCATTCAGGTATTTCTTGGAATATGCAGCATTCTTGTCCACATCGCTTGTCGGTCTCCATTCGATGTCAAAGCTCGGATAGATGAAGCTCTTCTTCTTCTCAGTCACTGTATACAGATGTCCCACAGCGCACGCCACCACAATGTCCCTGCCCTTATGCTTGAGCGTATAATATGGCACTCCTGAAAGATTGAGTTTCTTCGGAGAAGAATCAGCGAGAGCATACGCTATCTTCTGCGCAGCGCTCGGTTTCTCGGTGATTATGAGCTCATAACCCATGGGTAAGCAAGCAAGAATCAAGGCTGCCTATAAATAATTTCAGGTTTGGTATCTGAAAAGAAAAATCTGCTATCCTGCCGAAATGAAGTGTTGATATTGATGAGAAGGTACTCAGGACTTCCTAAGTAATCGCCAAGGCTTCCGATCTTAGGCGTAAGCAATCTCGCCGATCGGAAGAAAAAAAGTTTCATTTTTCCAGGTCTCTTTTTTGGGAGCTTGGAACTTGTTTAAAAAAAGATTTTCAGTACGAAATAAGACTAAAAATTCTTTTTTTCTCCCATCATTGCACAAACAACTGATATGGGAGCCTCTGGCGCTTCCTTTCATCTGTCTAATCTGATTTGCCTGTAGGTATTCACATAACTCTCGCAAGGAACGGAGCGATATTCAGGAACAGCACAAGGTTCACAAGGATATTGCTTATGCTGTACATCAGGTTCTTGCTGATATCATAATTGAACACGAAATGGTAGAATACGAAAACGAACATGTTCTTGGCGAAAGTGGCAAGCACCCCAAGCCAGAAGAGCGGCAGTGGCACATAAGGCACAAGGAAGGCAGCGATCACATTCCCTATCACCATTGGCACCAGGAACGGTGAATAGTATCCATAGAACGCGCTAGACAAGACTGTCCCGAATATCGCGATAAGCATCCCTGCCTTCAGCCCGTAATTGATCGTGCACAGCACGATGCCAAGAGTTAGGATCTCTATTTCGATAGGCAGCTGAAAATCCCTCTTGTAGGCAGAGAGGACGATGTTTCCCACGATGAAGAATGTGACGAATATAGTGGCCTTTATCTCGTTATAGAACAGGAACACAAGAGGCAGCGAGAACAGCCCTGCGATTATGTACAGGATGATCCTTTTTCTCCTCTTGTTCTTTTCCATAAAGAATATAGCCTGCCTGTCCTTTTTCCAAGGGATGCGTGATATAGTAATTAAGCTTTCTGAAAGGATAAGGAGAGAGTGCTGTTCGCTCGTCCTTCCTGGAGAGAATTACAGGGAGCTGAGTCCATCAGGAGATGATGATCTGACATTCATAGACGGAGGGAATGCCGAAGTATTCGCCTCCCCTTCAGTGTCTGTTCACCTCATCCGGCTGCATGCAGTCACCGCTGGCAGCGAGAAGAAGCACTTCCACAAGGAATTCTTCTGTATCGCGACGATGGAAGGGAGGAAGGCGAGAGTAGAGGCTTTGGACCAGGAGTTCCCCTCCCTCGACATCGAGGTCGACAAGGATAGCACATGCGGTTCAGCATGCGATGCCTTCAGGAGGTTATCTGAGCTGAGGTTCGCTCTTGGATTCAAGACACCTGTCGTGCTCGATGGCAGCTTCGAGACACGCACAGATGAGGATAAAGCCCTTGTCCAAGACCTTCTGACGAAGAGATCATGCGCCATATCCAAGACATGTTCCCTCCTGTCTGATGAAGGTTACTCGCTTGCTGCTGCAAGCATGAGATGCTCCCCATTCCCGCTATTCTCATACCAGCTCCCAGCGAAAGGATTCTGCTCATACCTTGTCAAGCTGCACAAGTCATCTAAGCATGCATTCCGTCTGGACTGCTCAGACACATTCAGGGATGCGCCTTCCAGCTTGGTGAGATTCTGCTCAGACCCTATCTTCCCAGGTTATCCCTATCCGCTAATCGAAGCAGACAAGCTTGCCCGAATCTCGAAGAAGGAAGCAGGCTCCATCCGCCTCAGATTGACGCTTGCACTCGACAAGGATGGAGAACTGCTGCAGAATTCCAGTACTGCGCATGACATACTTGACAACGTGCAGTAGCAGTATAGTGGGAATTCATAAGAAGGCGTTTCTGTCATCTTTGATACTGGAAAGGAGGCACGTATCCTCCGAAGTCGACTCTTCCCATGAACTTCTCGTCAAAATGATAGTCCAGGACAGTCACAGGTCCCTTCACACGGCTATGCTGGTCAGCAGGCTTCAACAATCTTGCAGATGCGTTCTTCTGCCCGATCTGATGGCAGAAGTATTCCAGCCACTCATCAGATAGTTCTGCTTGGTAGAATGCATCACTGATCCGCTCCTTTTCAGATCTGCATAGTGTATCCAGATCTTCGCAAAAAGGAAGACTGCCCTGCGCAAGTTCTTCTGCTGCCTTGTTGTATAGCTCACCGTACATATCATATAATTCTCGGACTCTTCTGTTTGGGAATTCCATCTTCTCACCTCGTTTAGGTCTTTAGATCCTTAATACCATCAACGAGTGAGTACTATATCCAATTTTTACCGCACATGTGCGGCTAAGAATTCAATATCGTCTTTGCCTCTGCCTTTCTCAGGTGCTCGACAAAAGTGCTTTTTGACAGGCCAAAGTATTTGGCAAGCTTTGTCACAGAGATTCTCCTGGGCCATTCATAATATCCGAGGTCCTTTGCCAGGTTGAGTACGCTCAACTGGATGCTTGTGAGCTTATTCTCTATCTGTCTCTTCTTTATAGATCTCAGCTCCACTTTGCCGAGGAATTGTAGATCTCTGTACAGCCTTGTGAGTTCCTCCCTCCTGTCAGCCCCTACATCCCAGATCTCCTTCCCATCCTTGAATTCCACAGAGTCAAGGACAAAGCAATCATTCTTCAGAACATAATAAGTCACAGACTCATACTTCCCTTCATTGTAGGTATGGAGTCTAAGATAAAGGAAATCCTTGCCTTCATCCATTGTCTCGATCTTTCTGCATATCTTGAAAGTTTTTAGGGTCTTGATGACATTTTCCATGCCTTCCCCTCTTGCAGAAAGTATTCCGATCGTGTGGTCATCAAAGAACTGGCAGTTGCTTAGCCTGAATATGCACCTTGGAAAACAGGAGGACAGTTCTGTTGCCCAGCAACCATTATGTGCGATATGGAACTTTGCAGAGTACACAATGATCACAACAGATCCCAAGTATAAATCTTTTGTGAACAAAAACTTAATAAGCCATGCAAGATTAGGTCTATTGAAAGAGGTCTTGCCAATGTATGACGTAATCACAGTGGGATCGGCGACAGTCGATGTGTTCGCTGATTCAGAATCAGAGCTTATCAAGATAAGGACTGCCAAGGAGACAGAGGAATGGATAGCGTATCCATCTGGCGCCAAGATACTGATCAAGAATATCGAGTTCTATACTGGAGGAGGAGGCACCAATACTGCGGTCTGCCTCTCAAGGCTCGGCCATAAGGTTGCCTATGTCGGAAAGCTGGGTGATGACTCGAACTCTGATATGGTGCTTGATGAGCTCAAGGTCGAACGTGTCGATTTCCTTGGTGTGCGCACAAAGGGCATGTGCGGATATTCAGTCATCCTCACGAATCTTGACAGGGATCGGAGCATCCTCGCTTACAAGGGAGTCAATAACGAACTGAGATACGATGAATTGAACATGAGGAAGCTCAAGACAAAGTGGTTCTATTTCTCTGCCATGATGAAGGACTCATTCGAGACCCTTGAGAAGCTCGCTGCATATGCTGAGAAGAACAAGATAAGGATAGCCTTCAACCCTAGCAACTACCTTGCAGAAAAGGGCACTACCTTCCTCTCGAAGATACTTTCAAGGACAGAGATGGTCATCCTCAATAAGGAAGAAGCTGAGCTCCTCGTGGGAAAAGGGCCGGTGATCGAGCTTATCAGGAGGATAATGGGATGCGGACCGAAGCTTGTCGTGGTGACTGATGGCAAGAAAGGCGCCCATACTTGGCACAAAGGGACATACTACCACATCGTGCCTGCGAATGTGCAGGTCCTTGATACCACAGGAGCAGGCGACAGCTTCGCAGCCTCCATACTCTCAGGCATGATAAAGAAGAACGATATCGAGTTCTCCCTGAAGCTTGCCCAGGCGAACGCAGAATCCAATGTCATGTTCCCGGGAGCGAAGAACAAGGTCCTGACATACAAAGAAGCCCTTGCTGCGCTGAAGAAGAACCACTGGAACATCAAGAAGGAAAAAATCAACCTTGTGGTTTCAATCTGCTAAACCAAATATTTTTAATACATTTTTAAGATTGTTCGTCTTGATGCAGGGATACAGCAGGATCGGGATCTACAACAAGAACCTCAAGGCTAAGAATCCTGAGAAGCAGGCCCAGGCATCGACGGATTACGTCAATCTCATCCTTTTCGTGCTTCTGATCGTCGTGCTTGTGCTGTTCGTTGTCACGTGAACTCGTTTCTTTGGCCTTACCTTTCTTTGCGAGTTTCAAAGAAAGGTTCCAAATCAGTTGTGTGGTGTCTAATACACTGCCACATACTTGACAATGCTGCACTCCCTGACATCCTTGACTGTGCAGAACCTCTGGATCTTCTCCTTGACAGAATCCAGGGACACTTTCGGCTCCATCTGTTCTGCAGGTGCCTCAGCGAATGATATCCTGTCATAGCATGCGACCTTCGAAAGATGGGAGAATATGTGTTTTTCAGACAGGCGCATGCCTGATCCATCTACATCTATAAGCCCTTGCGCCACCAGGCTTGCCACGACTTCCCCTATCCCGAGCCCAAGCTGCTTTGCCATGTCCTCTTCAGTGAATGTGCCAAGCTTGAAAGCCTGATGCAGCACTTTTATCTGGTCCTTCGATAGCCCTGCGAGCTCTGGCAGCCTTTTCGTCCGCATGGTCTCGATGTCTGTCACGATCTCCCCGTTCTCCATCTCGCAGAGCAGGTTGAATTCCATGCCCTTCTCAGAGCATAGGAACATATAGGCAGGTATAAGCACTGTCTCCACCTTGGACACCTTCTTCTCGCTCATCAGCTCGATGTCCTTGGGTGACATCTTCGGTTTCACCAGAGGGATCATCTTCTTCTCCTCGAACTCTGTCAGTTTGTCGAAGAACTTTCCTTCATTCTGCTCAAGCATCTCTACAGCATGTCCTCCATGCTGCGTCAGCCTTGGCCTGATGTTCACGAATAGCGGCATGTCTGCTATGCCTGTGATCAGAGCTGAACCGATAGGCAGGTTCTTAATCTCGCTCTCAGACTCGGCTGTGATACCCTCGACAGAGCTTGCGATCGCCTTCAGGTCACTGGGGTTCGTGACCTTCAGGATTATT
This sequence comes from uncultured Methanosarcinales archaeon, assembly GCA_964441565.1. Classification (GTDB taxonomy): domain Archaea; phylum Nanobdellota; class Nanobdellia; order Woesearchaeales; family GW2011-AR15; genus CAYTWW01. The sequence continues at coordinate 117,250 of CAYTWW010000002.1, forward strand.
TGTGTCGTGCACTGCGAGACGACAGACTTGTCTATCCTAGCAGGCCTCTGCGTTATCAGGCAAAGCCCGAGCCCGAACTTCCTCCCCTCTGATGCGACAGTACGCAGGATCTTCGAGCATCTCGCTTCTCCAAACGACCTCTCAGGGCAGAAGTTATGCGCTTCCTCGATCACACAGAAGAACGGTGGCACCTTGTCTTTCTTCCTCAGCTCAAACAGGTCTTTCAGAAGCTTGTACAGGAGTATCTCAGTCACATCAGGATTCATGCCCTTGAGATTGATGACAGTGCATTTCCCCGGCTGGACAAGCTCGTTGTAAGGAGAATAGCTATCTGTGAAGATATCAAGGTTCTTCAGGTACTCAAGGTTGTTGATGAGCGTCCATTTGGCGGTATTCTCTTCCTTGTCGAGCGCGAACAGGACATTTGTGAAGTTGATCTTGTCAAGATGCTTGATCGCGCTGTATAGGATCCCCAGCTGCGTGTTGGACAGCTTTCCAGGTATGAGCTGGATTATCTCCGCAGGTGTCAGCTCGCTGTTGAGTTTTAGCGGACGAAGACTTGGATTCAGAGATGGATCTCCGAATTCCTGGACATTACTGAATGCCTTCGGCACAAGCCCGAACTTCGTCAGATTCTCCTTCTCCTCGGTGTTTGCATGCTTGAGCGAGGAGTACTCGCCATGCGGATCGATTATCACGATAGGGACATTCTTCCCTATTATCTCCTCGACAAGGACCCCTGTCGTGTATGATTTGCCTGAACCTGATTTCGCCAGCACTATCACATGCTTTGTCAGAAGCTTCGTGAGGTCCAGGTAGATGTCGATATCCTTTCCTTCGAGCTTTCCCACATATGCCCCCTTCTCAGTCTGCGGAAGGGCTATGACTGACCTGACGAAATCATCCTCAGCACGAAGGACCTCAGAATTCTGGTCGAAAGGTATCCTTATGGACTTTATCCTGCCTTTGTCATCCTTATAACCGATGACTGTGCATCTAGCGACATCCTTGTCAGTCCTCTCGATCTCCATTACCTGGCATAGCACCCAGTCATACACCTTGTGCATGACCTGGACGAACTCGAACTTCCTCGTCTCCTTCTCGACAATGAACTGGAAGTCGGTCGTGGTTATCTTGCCGAAGATATGTCCAAGGATCATCTGCACAGAAAAAAGCCCGGCGCTTTAAATTATTTATGTGCCGTATGCGTAATGATGATAGACCTGATTTGGGGACAGTAGCCTCCTTATCAGGTATGCTCTCGCTCTGCCTTCTTCCTGTGCGACGGCGAGATCCTCAGGCGCCAAGTCTCCATTCGTCCTCCTCCTTGTGATGCCCATGTATCCCTTATCTATAAGGAATTCCACCATTGCGAGCTGCCAGTTCCTGTAGGCTTCATGTGATTGCTGTTGCGCATCCTCCTGCAATGCGTCCTCAAGCGTCGTCTTCGCTTGGAACTCCGCGGCATACACCCTGTCGCCCCAGCTGCTCGGTGCAGTCTCGATCCTGAGATGGAGTGCATTGTAGTCACGATCCTGATCAGAGATGTAATCTTCAAACGCATCCTCATCCACCCAATTGACGAAGATGCCTGCATGCGGCTCAGGCTTCTTTATCAGGACAACTTCTTCATCTGGCACCATGTGGCCGATCTTTTCCCTGTATTTGGAGATAATGAACGGTTCGATCGTCGTATATGCGATACCTTCACGCTCATAGATCGGGGCTGACCGTATGAGCCTGCGATCCTGCTTGCTGACTAGATCTATCAACGCATTCTTCTGCTCTTCTGTAAGGAGCACAAGCACACTCCCTATATGCTTTGTGATATTTGAGACAAGGTCCCCGTACCTGACTGCGTAAGGCCGTATGTCAGAAAGAGGACGTCCGACTAGATGTTCAGCCAGGGAATACAGGGTACTGTATGCCTGTTCTTCTCCGCCTGCCAATGCTTCCCTATCAAAGTCCCTGATATCGGCAGGCACCTGCGCCCCAGAAAATATCACTCTTATCCTATGGAGGTCGCTCAGGTCCCTCGGACTCGGCCTCCTTCTGAAATCAATGCCCTTTGACTCCATGAAATCCTGAAGCTCGCCTGACTCGTACGCCTGCTGGAGGACTGGGGTGTGCTGCTGGAGGATGAACTTGTCAGGGAATGACTCGCCTTTGATGCCGTATGAGATGAAGATATGCTTGGAGGGGATATGTTGCTCAGCAGCCTCTGATATCGACTGGATGATAGTGTCCTTGATCCTGGGATTCTTGAAGATCGATTTCTTGGGAAGGTCATCCAGATGCTCCCTCACAAGATCTGAGAGATTGACCGTCAGGAGGATTGTCTGATCAAGAGCATCATATAAGCTTAGGTAGTCCGATCCTACACCTACAGCACTGCTGATCTGGTCATAGAGGTCTTTTTCATCCTCGAACCATTGTGAAAGCTCAGCATAGGCCTTCTTGATTATGCTCTGTTCCAGAAGAGGCTTATCTACCTTTGGCCTGAACAGCATCACTCTGCCCACATAATGGACGTCGGTCTCCCCACCGCATCTCCTGCAGCTGATCCTGCCTCTGTCCAGGTTCTCATCATGATGTGAGTAGAGGAATTGCGATCTCGAATAATGCTGCCTTGCTTCCTGTATCACGGCTCCTATGTCCCCTGCATCAGGTTCCGTAGGTATCAGCGCCCTGGCGACCATGGTGGGATAAGCATGATTATGGCATGTCTCATTCACAAGGAGATAGTGGCTCACTTCAGGATCGCTGACAAGGTTGGCGGCCCAGCCTGATATCCTGGAGACCACGGTCTGGACGAAAGTGAAACCATGGTCCTTCTCAGTATCAAACTTCTCCAGGAAGCCTGATGCCATCTTCAGGACGTCTGCCCAGCTATCCTGCAGATACTGGATGGATCGTGTCCGCTCTTCCCGGAACAGTCCCTTCTCCAGCTGTGCAAGGTCCGTGCTGATTATATGCTCCAGAGACCTCATCATGCTAGTGATTTGTGAAAGCTTAATTAAAAACATTGCCGTAACCTAAAAGAAAAACAGCAGTTTTTTCAAGTATGAAGGATTGCATGCAGGGATGGACAGGCTTATCGCCCTAAATTCGAAAGAGATCAAGGAGATCTCAAAGGAGATCGAGGACAACTATGGGGCAGGCTTCGATTTCTCAAGATATGGTGTCTACAAGAGCGGCAAGGATAAGGTCTACATTATAAATAGGGAAGCTACTGCTCTCGACTTCGATGAGCTCCGAGTCAATACCCTTGGTCTGTATTTCTGCGACATGTCAGGAGAGGAGATAAGGCTATCGATGGAAGGGTCTTTCCTTGTATCGAAGACAGCTAAGAAAGGCATCCTCGACATCGGAGACGATGATGCTGTCCTATGGTTGTCTGGAAAGGATCTTGAGTTGAAGGCTGAGAGAGGTTTCCTGATCATCCGGAACAGGGGAGATATCCTGGGTTCAGGCAAATCCACAGGCAGGCTAATACTCAATTACCTCCCTAAGACAAGGCGGTTAAAAGCGGAATCCTGATCCCTGGTGCTGAGTATGGAAGTCGGATGAGCGCCCTTGAATCAGGCACATATCCGCCTCGCATGTTCTTCGATTGCGAAGCCTTGGCAAGAGCATTGAATGACAGCATCTCAGCATAGAACTGTTCGACCGAATCCAGGGATACAAGGCCTCTGTATCCTGTGTCTGCCACTGGGTTTGAAGGGTCGACCTGGGAAGAAAGCCGTCCGATGGTATCCTTGAAATGGTATTCCTTGTTCATTCTCTTCTCAAACCAGCTGACAGCTATGCCTGGCGACCTGTCCCTCTTCTGGAACATCCCCTTCCTATCATACGACAAGGCCCCCTCATATACCTTTGAGAGTTGTTTCCATAGCATATCCGAGGATATCTTCCTTGGCTTCTCTCCCCTCAGCTGAGAGTATTTCATTATCTTCTCCGCAAGCCCCTGGAGTTCATCATCATCGCTTATCCTGTCTACAACCCGTTCGGTATCGTTTATGATCGCCTGGGCTAGTGCCATCCTCATCCCGAACAGCATTGGTGCCCTTGGGCCTTCAGCAATCATCTCCACTGTCTCGTTCTGCAGTGCCCAGTTCCTATAATGCGTCTCCCTCTTCCCCTCTGTCCTGTCTACGAGAACATATTTGAGGGTATCGATGTCTTCAGGCTTTGTATCACGCGTGAAATCGAATGTGTATTCCCTTTCAGTATTATGGATCCTGTCAGCGAACTTGACAGATACTACAACATCCCTCACCACAGTATCCTTGACTGAGAGCATCCTCTGGATGTACTCGACATATGACTCGAAAGGGCTTCGGGTTATCGCCTTAAGCCCATCTGAAAGCTGTCTCTCAAGGATATCATCTCCCAGATCAAGATACCCTACGACGATATTGATGATCCGATCCCTCTCTGAGATATACTCCTGCTCCATTTGCCCAAGCTGTCTTTGCGCCTTGTCGATGAGCGCCAGATACATAGAAGGAAGCCTGCCCATACCCTCCCTTGTCTCTTTTCGCAACTGGTTTATCTGGCTCCTGTATTTCTCCTTGAACTCTGGAAGATCCTCTATCGTGTCATGCAGGAGAGACAGGTAGGACATGAATGGGCTCCCGAAGTCTCCCGCCAGCCTGTCTGCGATCAGTGAGACACCGATCACATGAGAAAGCCTTGATTTCTCAGGGGAGAACTTCCTCCTCTTGTCTTTCCTGTTTTCGAAATCATAATAGATATGCTTGTCAAGATTGAGAATCCTTATCAGCACGTCACTATCAAGTGCATCATCATGCCTGAGAGAATAATCGCTCGCCAGCCTCCTTGCGATAGGAGCCAGCCTTTTCCTCAATGGTGCTCTGCTGATGAAATCATCAAGCTCAAACATGCCATATGTGCTGGCCTTCAAAACATAAGGATCGAGCAGGTCTCCGATAGCTATGCCTTCATGGGACAGCATGACTGCTCTCTCTGTGATACCGTCGATGGATTCCTGCGTCAGAAGCTCCTCAAGGTCAGGCATCCACTAGCAATACCGATGATTGATTTAAAAACCTGAGTGCATTATGCAAAATCTGGAAGGGAGATATTCCATCATAGGGGATTTTTATCCGGTCTCACCACGGTTCCATATCCTATCTCCCACATGATGGATGTTCCTTATCACCTTTCCTGTTGCCATCGCATCCATCTTCACAGAATCGAACATGGCGATACCGACTGCAAGAGGTCTCCTGTTGTTGATGTCTACGACAGAGACTACATCGCCTTCACCAAATGTAGGGATCTCCTTTATCCCTGGCCGCATGATGTCTGCCCCTGATGCAACGAATCTCACAGCACCCATATCGACCACGATCTGCTTGAGGAAATTATCAGTTAGGAGCATCCTCAGGACAGGAACCGGATGATTTTCATATAGGAAGAACCTGAGTTCCTCGTTCACCAGTATAAGGTCCTCATCAAGTTCCACCTTGTCTTTCTTGTCCACAAGCTCTCTTCCATACCTTTCGACTACTGTCGAGAATAGTTCCCTTATCTCCTTGTTCTTCAGATGCCTTTTCATCTTATCTCGATTGTCGCAGACGCTGCAGGATCCTTCAGATGCTCGACGATCCTCCTGTCTATGTCGCATGCTGCCTTCGTCGCCCTTGTCCCAAGAGTCCTGCTGCTCAGGAATGAGCTCCTCCGCAGGACTATCTCATGCTCATCATCAAAAGCATGGTTGACCTCTGCGGTGAAACTGTCTGAGATACCTTTTGCAAAGATGGTGACAGTGATGTGATCCTTATCTCTGATATGGTCAGACAGCTCTTTAAGGCCATAATCAGCCCTGATTCCTAGTATGCAGTCACCATTAAGGCTTAGAGCATCATCCTTGGTGAACTCGATTGTGTTCCTGTGCTCTGACCTTGTATTCTTGTGTCCGTGCACAGTGAACCTGATCACTTCTTATCTTCCCGCTTGACTATGTCTTCGATAGGCTTCTTCTCAGATGCTTCCTGTGCCATCTTCTGGAGGTCGATGCCCATGTCAGATAGAGACTTGACATGCATCTGCATCAGCTGCTCAACGATGTTGACCAGCTTCAAGAGCTCTTGCCTCTCTTTTGCCAGGGTTGACAAAGAACCTTTATGGAAACCTATCTGCTCTTCCTTGGAAACATTCTCCATATTATCACCTACTCTCCATCTAGGTTTCCAGATATATAATGCTTTCTAATTCCATGAAATATCCTGCATGGAAAATATTTATCCGGTTTTCTCGATAAGCCTTATAACTTAGTTGATACTAATCTGCCCCCATGGACCTGCTAGCGCTATCAATCAATATCAGGCAACTCTTCCTTGGAAGCGAGAGGAATTTCTTTGGGCTTCCTGTTGACCAGAAACATAGGGGAAAGATAATATCCATCAATTCATACTACAGGAGATTCTCCCTGAAGCATGCTGGGGCACTCCCGACAAAGACCCACGCCCAGTTCATTGTCTGGAAGACCAATCACAGGCTAAGGCTCGGCTTCCCTGTAGGCTGGTATATGTACGGACCCTTCTGTCCTATACCCTTCGGTTTCTCTTTCAGGGACAACCTGAATGATGAAGAGAAGAATGTCGTCGAGAAGGCTGCCATCGACCTGATGAGGTTTGGGACGCTGAAGCTTGAGAGGATCGCTTCTGTCTATCAGCCAATCCATGAGGCGCGGCTGGACATAGTGCATGGTAAGCGCAGAGATGCATTCGTCAATCTGAGAAGGCATGCTCCGCCAGAGACCAGGGATCTGATACGCCCTTGCGAAGGCGAGCAGTTCGCTTCATTATGGCGCTACATCTCGCTCGTGCGGCTCCGGGACTCCCTGAGGTTCTACTATGGAAAGCGTATAGATCTTTACCTATGGAGACAGATCCTGAGAGCCAGGAGGATGGTTCAGCAGGCTGAATAGTTCGTTCGGAGGAAATCGATTATTGAGCTTGAGCCCCTTCTTGTGAAATGAAGATATTTGATACCTCTCTTGTCGCATTCTGATTTCACTGGACCATAGCAGTCATGGTCGATATTTGGTGTGATGAATATGATCAGATCCATTTGCCCTGCCTGCTGAGCATCTCTTCTGGGATTCTGCCGATGATAGACAGTTGTCGGGACAGGTATCGTCTTTTCGATGATGTGAGCAGTCTCTGAAGAATAGTCGCCTCCATAGATATGGATATTTGAGAACCTTTCTAGATGCAGGCTATCAGTCAGGGTCTGAGCAGAAGCAAGGTCTGGATTCCTTGCTTGTGATTCAGGCAGTAGGCGAGCGCAAAGGCCAGCGTATATGTTTCCTTGAAGTTCAAGCCTACCCAGTCTCTGCCCGGATTCAAGAAGGCTTTGGTATGCTGCCCAGAGGCACACATCTGATAGGAGTATCTTGATCATTGAGCTTTGATTTTCTTGTAGATCATTCGACATGAGCAGGGCCTGTTGAAGCCCTTTATCGGCGATAGTCCAGAACCTGCCCTGCATTCCATCTGGAAGGCAGGAGAATCCCTGACTCACTGATCGAGCATCCTCGATTCCTAGAGAAGAGATATATGCATCGAATCTGCTCTGTCTCTGCTGTGATGCCACAGCTCTGGCTTTGCTGATCCTTCTCTCGAGTGTCTCCAGGTTTCCTGCTTTGAACCCAGGCTCAATATCTCCATCTATCTTATTCAATGCACTGCGGATCGTCTTGAGCCTGGTCTGGTTCGGTTGCTGAAGGGCAGTATCCAACAGCAAGGCAGCCTTGTTGACATACCCTGACCTGACCATGGTGAAATAATCCTTGAGCACCAATTCTGCCATGCTGTACCTTTCGGTCACATCAATGATCCTATCATGGCTGTCGGCTGAGAAAAGGATCTCGATGTTCTCAAGGAGGACTCCGGCTCCTTTCCATTGGTAAGGTTTTTCAAGTCCTAGGAGGAATTCTTCGAAGGTGCCATTGCCAAAAGGCATCCTGAACCATGGCATCCCCCCGATCACAGCTCTTGATCCTGCCCCTGTGGTCTTTGCAAGCTTAAGGATGCCGGGATTTCTTGCCAGCTCATCAAGCAGGCAATCTCTGTTCTCAGGAGCTTCAGCCTTCAGGAGCCTGAGAGCTGTGCCTGGCTCATCTATCATAGCCAGCTTCTCAGCGACATATCCTATGGGAGGTGATTCGCGTCTCCTGTCGAGGAGCTTGTATATCTCGATCCAGCTCTGCCTTGTGAGTACCTTGTATGATTCCTCCAAGTCCTGCATCATCAGGACGATCGGGTCTAGCCTCTGTGCCTCGGAGAACAGACCGATTGTGACCTCTGTATCTGTCTTGTAGACTTCTCTTATGAGGATATTCCTCTCTCGCGTCGCCTCAATCAGATCTTCCAGATACAGGTTGGTGGCTACTGGCCCTGCTGCTTCGAATATCGAAGTAGCGATCCCCACCAGCTCTTCAAGATTTGAGACCTTCTTATGGTAGTCTCCCATGGATTCATCGCAATACAGCTTGATCCTTGTCAGAGGATAGACATAAGGGACTTCATAGAAGTTGTGCTTCTGGGGTATCTTGACATCCCCAGCCAACATCACTGCTTCCAATACCTTCTCGTCGCTTGGATTGATGCGTGCCACCTTCTGAGCAGTGCCAAGGCAGCTGAGGCCATAGTTCCAGTCCGCATAGTCTGCAAGTGTTGAAAGGAATTTGCGTGCTCTCTTGAGGAAATCCTGGGAAGCTCCTGTGATCAATGGCTCAAGATCCAGCTGAAGGCTGACAGCAGGAGATACCTGAGGCAGGGCTTTATCGAAAAGCCTTCTCGCATCCTCGAGAGCGATGTTATAGAGCCACGCCATTGCTGCTGAGACTACAGCTCTCTTGTCCTCGTACTCCTCTCTATCCTTTTCAAGCTCCCTTTCAAGGCGTTCCTTTTTCTTTCTACTCACAAATCAAGGCGGACCAGGTAGCAATATTTAAGGATTTTCATGAAAAGAGTGAAGGGATAGGGATTCCCAGGAACCGTAAGTTCATGGGCACACGAATGAAATGAGTGTGTGTTCAAATCCTGACCCGAACGAATGAAAAGAGTGAGGGGATAGGGATTTGAACCCTAGTAGGCACTAAGCCAACAGATGACTTACATTGATCGTTCATCGCACTGCGATTTCGCAGCTCTCACCACTCAAATGCCTTGAGTCTGTCCCGTTTGGCCGCTCCGGCATCCCCTCGTGAGGTAGAAGAACTCCGGTTGATTTATAAAGATTATGAGAGCCTGCCGATCTCCTGCTCTACATCCCTGAGCTGCTGCTCAAGCTTCTCTAACTCGGTCATCTCCTTTATCGTCCCCCTCACCTTCATCTTGGTCTTGGGAGCATCGACGACCTTTGCCCTGAGATGTGTCTTTGGCAGAGTCGACCTCAGCTTTGTGAATAACAGGTCAAGCTCTCTGACAACAGTCTTGAGCTGCTGAGTTCGCTTCATCTTCTCAGCCCTTGTCTGCTCAAGCTTGGCATACAGTTGGAGGATCTGGATCATCTCTCTCGAGCATTCAAGTGTGTTCCTCCTGACATCCAGCGGATTCTGCACACCTACGAAGAATCCTTCCCTGCTATCTTCGGTCTTTGGCATCTTCACAGTTTGGGTTCGAAGAGAGTCTGGTCGATGAAAGTCAGCTTCCTCTCGACATCCTCAAGTCCATTGCGCCACAGTTCAAGCTCAGAATCCTCCTGGTTCTTCAGATCATTGATCTTGCCCAGGATTGTCTTAGCTTCCTTGACCTTCTCCTGTATGAGCTCCATGATGTCGAGTATGTCCTTATACTCATCGATCTTGACGAATACGTTCATGCCTTGTTGCATATGATCACCCTTCGAATAGAGTCTTGTCTATGAAGATCAGCTTCCTCTGGATCTCCTCGATAGCTTTCTTGAACTCAGAGAATTCTACATCTGCGTTCTTCTTCAGGTTCTCGAGCCGGAATACTGTCTCTTCAGATTCTGTGAGCATGTCTTTTATGTCTATGAAGTTGTTGAGCGCCTGCCTGTAGAGGTCTGTCCTCACAAAGAGTGGCTTCTGGAGCTTCCTGTGCCTGTCATGCGAATACGGCTGCTCGATATCGCTGATCTTAGGGTGCCTGTAGAGATATTTCTCCTCAAGCTTCTCAAGCTCCAGCGGTGATATCTCGCTTCTCAGGTTTGGCGGAGGAGCAGGAACCTCGATCTCCGGTCTTGGCTGGCTCTTTGGTGTTCCCTGGACCCCCATCGTGAAAGCAGGCAGCTCATTCTTCTGCTCTGAGAAAGTTGGCAGCTGTTGCTTAGGAGGAGGTGTCAGAGGCTCCATAGTGAATCTTGGTTTAATATCGCTTTGGACAGGCCGCGCAGGAATTTCTGCTCCAGGAAGCTCAGGCCTTTGTGGAGGGGAAGGAGGGATCTTCGGGACGCTCATCGGTTGAGTCACTGCCTGCACTGGCTGCAAACCAGGTGTGGTCGGCACAGCCTGTTGCATAGGTGCCAAAGGCTGCATAGGCGGCATCGGTTGCATCGGCGGAACCGGAAGTGGCGGATCCATCGGCTTGAACTCAGGAAAATCTATAGGAGGGGGAGCTGGCAGACCTTCGGAAGGCTTAGGAGGTGAATCTGAGAAATCCAGAGTTTTTTTCTTTTGCTTGAATTCAAACAGACCCATATTATTGAAGCATATATTCCAGGGCCATTTTAAACTTTTTGCGTAACTCTTCAGAAGTAAATAATCCACTTTTCCTCTCCAAGAATAAGGCAACAAGGCAGGATGGATTTCAATACTTGCGGATGAATAAAAAATAATATATAATAAGGCCTAATAGAGCAAAAATTTATCCATGAAATACGATATATTATCCATATTTTTGATTTTTATGGTAACATTTCCACCACATGATGCAGAAGGCCTGACCATAACAGAAGTGATGCCGACTGGCCAGGAGTGGATCGAGATCTGGACTGAAGAAGCGATAGATATCTATGGCTCGATTGTCAGAGATGCCAGCTCAGAAGACGAAATCAGCTGCTGTGATCCAGGATGCGATATGAACATCAGCCCAGGCACATACTTCGTCATCACAACAGAGGGCATGCCTGGACATAATGTATTCTGTGTCGATGATAAAAAGATTGGCAATGGCATCGGTAACGATGGCGACACCATCTCTTTCAATGTCGGCAACTCCTCTTCAGAAGTTAGCTTCAGCACCTCCCGGGAGAACCTTTCATTCTCTTTCGATACTGGATCCCCTAAGTATTCCAGACCGACACCAGGACATGCAAATGATATGCTACCGGACATCTTGGCTGAGCTCCTGCTGCCAGATACTATGTATATTGATCAGGCATATGGCTCTTTCAGGCTGACGGACCTATATGCAGGTCTTGGGAAGGAATTCAATGTGAGCATCTCTGTCTTCAATGGATCAGAGGTCGTCACCTATGTTTTTGAAGGGACTGTCGACAAGAGATTTGCAGGCGGAGAGATTTCCATTAGTACCGCAGGTAATTTCACAGCATGTCTTGAGCACGATATGACCAGCATCTGCAAGCAGATCGAGGTGATCGATATCAGCCAGGTCCCTTGCGATATGTCGATCTCAATCTCCGTCGATAAGGATATCTTAAAGCTAGGAGATGGCCTCAAGTACTCTCTTGATCTCAATGGTACTTTTCCCGCTGAGATTGAATACTGGATCGAGGATCTGGCAGGAACCACTGTCAAGCCGCCGTATGACACAAAGCTAGCAGGGAAGAAGACGTATACGCCTGAAGATGCTGGCGCATATATCATCAAGGCGAAGCTTCATGCATCCTGCGATGATTCTGAGGAAGGAAACATCGCTGAGAAGCTTTTCGCAGTCAAACAGGAGAGGATCGATGATAATATCGAGATACTCGATCTCTTCTTGGGAGGAAAGAAAGAGATCGTCTGCGGCAGCATGTTCGAGGTGAAGATCCATGCTTCAAGAGCAGACCACCAGAGCGGCGAGATAAAGGTATGGGTCGAAAAGGACGGTGTCAGGCAGAGCTATGTCTCTTACGGGAATCTTTACAGGAAGAACCAGGAGTCGGATCTGAGGATCCCCATCCTTATTAGGGATAATTGCAGGCAAGGCGAAGCCATGCTTGTCGCGTCTGCCTTCGGCTCAGTCGACAAAGATACGATCGCATTGACAGCTCCTGGAAGCTCTTCATTGCGCTTGACATCTGAACAGGAGGAAGGATATGTCAAGGTCCTTGTCGAATGTGAGCATGAAGGCACTCTCGCATATTCTTTGTACAAAGGCACTAGGAAGGTCATGGAGAACGAGACTTCTCATGATGGCACAAGCACAATCGCCTTTGATCTTGATGAAGGCACCTACACATTCAAGGCTGAGATCGGCAGTGCCAGGGGAGAGTATAAGTTCTCAGTCTCAGAGCAGAAGCCATTGATCAAGAGCTTCTACACGCTATCGAAGAAGAAGAGCGGAACGATAAATCTCTTCTCACGGATCCAGGGAGAAGGCCAGGTGGAACTTGAGAGCAGGAAAGAGACTGTCGTCATGCCAGCTGCAGGAGAGATGTCTTTCCCTGTAGAGCTGGAGAGGGGCAGGAACATCTTTGTCCTTAAGCTAATGGAGAAGAATAAGACAGTCGATACAAAAGCCATTGTCATCATGGGAGAGCAGGAGGATGAGCACCTGATTGAACTGCAAGCGACTAGTGTAAGTAACGAAAATTCCTCATTGGTTTCCCAGGGCAGAAGAAATGTAGATCTTATGACCGGGAATGTGGCAGAGGAAGTCTATATCTCATCATCAGAGCGCTCCCGATCATACGCTGTGATTTTCGCATGCCTTGCTGTCGTCGGAGCTGTGATAGCATCCTTCCTCCTGAGGCCACCAAAAGCATTATAAAGCGCCGGGTTTTCAGGAGGCTTATGAACGAGAGGGAGATAAAGTCGAGGGTCGCCGAAGGGTGGATCCATTTCAGGGCAATCATCGAAGTCGCAGGGATCCCAAAAGAGCATGTCAAGGAGACCCTTGCCGGACATATGAAGAAGATCGAGGAGAACAAGTCGCTCGCCCTCATCTCGAAGAAGATCAATCCTCCAAAGAAGGAAGAAGAATACTTTGTGGCATTCGCCGAGGCAGAGGCCTTGGTCAAGAACACAAAGGAACTGATCAGCTTCTGCTTCTACTTCATGCCATCGCATATCGAGATACTCGATCCAGAGCAGATGATGTATGACATGCAGGACATGGCAGACTTCCTAAACGACCTTCAGGCAAGGCTCCACGCAGTGAATATCGGCATACAGGATTATCAGCAGAAGAATGCAAACCTGGTCAAGAACACGACCACGATAATCAGCAACTTCATTATGTGGACCTTGCATGAGCCTAGGACACTGGCTGAGATGTCCAAGATAACCGGCATCAAGGGGGAGGAGCTGGAGAAGCTTCTCGCTGCACTGGAGAAGGAGAAGAAGGTTCACAAGAAAGGGGAAAAGTATTCGCTGAAAAATGGCTGATTACAAGAACCAGATCGAGGCGCTGCTATTTTCGTCAGGCCGGTTCATGGAAGCTGAGACGCTCGTAAACCTTATCGGAGCTTCAGGCAAAGGTGTCATCGTCAGCAACATAAATAAGCTCAAGGAAGAATACGAGGCTCGGGATTCTCCACTTATGATAGTCGAGGAGAACGATTCCTGGAAGATAAATGTCAGGGAAAGGTATCTCCCGCTTGTGAGGCGCATAGTCGCAGAGCTTGAGCTGCCAAAGACAGTCCTTGAGACACTTGCGGTCATCGCATGGAAGGCGCCTGTCCTCCAGAGCGATGTCATCGACATTCGGCATAACAAAGCATATGAGCACATCGACCAGCTTGAGCAGCTCGGATTCGTCATCAAGGAGAAGATGGGGAGGAGCTATCAGCTCAAGCTCTCAAGCAAGTTCTTCGACTACTTCGAAGTGGATGGGAACAAGGGCATCAGGGAGATCTTCAAGGACATGAAGAAACCGCAAGAAGAGCAGCCGCCAGCAGGAGAGATTTCTGTACCCATAGCGCCCATCTCATCAGTTGCACCAGTTCAACAGGAATCTGCATTGGAGACAGTCCAAAAAGAACCTGTCCCCCCTGCCGAGGAGAAAGTTGCTGAGCCTGCCGACAGTGTCGAGCCGAAGGATCCGCTTGATGAAAAGCAGGAGGAGAATTTCCAGCCTGGCCTTGACGACTGAGTTGTCAAAAAAGCACTCTGAATATCAGTCGACATTCTGGTCGCTTCCAATCACCAAGGCACTGAGGACTTCGTCCTGGTGCCGCTCGAATTCTCTCGTGGTGATCAGGACTAGCATCACTCGAGGTGTCTCGTGATTTCCGATATCACGCAATGGAAGCGGTGATCGGAATTAACAAACGTCTTTAGTTTTTCCAGGTCTCTTTTTTTGAGAACTTGTAGATGTTTCAAAAAAAAGAGATTTTCAGTTACGAAAAAACTTCAAAAATTCTTTTTACTCCCCTCACTGCACATGACCGTAGAAGGGAGCCTCTGGCGCTTCTGTTATTGGCTCAATAGGATCACAAGGCACTTAGGACTTACGTCACTATAACCTCTGGTCCCAGGCAAGAGCCTCCGGCACTTCTCTGTGAATGCGTTTCGAATTGCACAAATCACCTCTGAGTAAGACTCGCCTATTCACAAAACTTATAAACCCTTTCTCTTATAGTAGTCTTCTGATGGACAGTTTTCATGAGTACATGAAGCAACAGCTCAAGCGTTACATCAAAGAAGAGCAGAAGAAAGGAGTTCCTATAGAGCATATCGTCCAGATCCTCCTGAATGCAGGCCATGAGAACAATGTCCTCGATGAAGTCGTGCGTGAGATGCAGGCCGAGCAGGCAGGTGCTGTCGCTGAGCAGCCTGCAGATGCTGCTGAGAAAGATATAGTCGCCAATCTCAAGGCTTCTATCCTGGGATTCATGGGCCAGGCTACTGCGAAGGAGGCAAAGGAAGCCAAAGCAGAGATTAAGAAGGGGGGATCAGAGGCGATTGTCGAAGAGGCTATACAGGAGTATGAAGTCGAGCAGGAGACCTATATTGCCGAAGGCACCACATTCTTTCTCTATATTGCTGCCCTTGTCGTCCTCACGCTTTTCACTGCAGGCCAAACAGGCGATGATTTCGTCTATGTCGCGATGGGGCTTGCTCCTGCGTTCCTGAACACATTCATATCATTCGCGTTGATCAGGTTCGCTGATTATGTACCTGTCTTCATGCTTCTCCCCGCTGTTGTCGGCGGTGCGTTCTATGCATTGGGAGCTACAGGCAGGATACCAATCATGGCAAGGATGGAGGTTGAAGCGCTTGCAATAATCAATGTCGTCCTTGCGCTTTTCTTCAATCTCGCGCTCATCGTGGTCCATTCGATCAAACCGAAGCCGATCACTCAGTTCGAGCACAAGGAACCAGTCGCTGCTGTGCCGCATCACCATCCCAGTCATATCCCTGCCCAACCTGTTATGCAAGAACCGCCGCATATCAGGAGGTTTGAATCGCATATCGATGACCTCAGGAAGGAATTCAATCTAAGATGATGACTCTTCAATGCCCAAGGTGTGGCAACAAGATGAAGTATCAGCCTGCGGGCCCGAGCATCATAGGAAAATCGAAGAGATGCGTATACTGCGGAAGGAGCTTCAAGGTCATTGCGAACAGAGCATAGTTTTATTTCTGGGTAGGTTTTCCCCTGACAGATGAAGTATGCCCACAATATCGAGCTGCGTGTCTTCTGCAAGGGAGGAGACGATGAGCTGCAGCTGACAAACGTAATGCATGAGCTCGTGGACCTCGACTTCGAGAAGGAGAAGATAGAGCTGAAGAAGCAGAAGGCAGAGCTATTCGATGAGCGAAGCCTGACGATAATGATAGTCTTCCTGGATAAGCAGAGGCACACGACCAAGTTCCTTGACGACCTCTTCAAGCGGCTTTCCTCTGAGCAGAAAGATATCATCAAGAGGCAGCTCGAATCGAGGCTTGACGAGAAGCTGCATTTCTTCATCAGGCTGGACAAGCCAAAGCTCCTCGAAGGAGACTACTGGCTGACAGACTCCGGGGATTGCTTCCATATGAACATCGCGATCGCCGCATACCCGCACACAAGGTTCGCAGCCCGTGATATCATAATGAAGATGCTTGATGCCTGACCAGAAATATTTATATAGTCTCCAGAGCTAGGTCAGATGCATGGGAATAGATTCTGATCTTGAACAGACCTACAGGAAGCTTGAGGTCGAGCTATCCAGGATGAGGCTCAACCTCACCAAGAAGACGGACAGGAAGCAGCTGCTAAAAGACATGAAGCTCTTGGTCGCAGACATGAAGCAGCTCAACAAGGATATCGAGCATCCGCCTGCCAAGCCTGTGGCAAGGCCAGTGAAGAAGCCGAAGTCGACAGTCAGGAAGGTAGGCTACAAGAGGCTACTAGAATCTATCGATAGGAGCGTGAGATGAATGGCTGAGAAATTCGAGAAGATAATAACACTCATCAACGTCGAGCTTGATGAGGAGCATAAGCACGCAATGAGGAAGATCAGGAACCTCGAGGTCAAGAAGGAGCAGCAGAAGATCCAGGGCCAGCAGCGCCTTCTAGCTCTCAAGGAGAGAAACAGGAAGCTGGAGGAAGCGCTCCCCAAGCTCAATGCAGAGATCCTTGAGCTCCAGAAGCAGAATACATCCCTGCTGTCTCACTACAAGGCCAACGAGAAGAAACAGGCTGTACTCAAGAAAGACATCGAGGAGAAGCAGAAGCTCCTCAGGCAGCTCCTCGCGTCCCATGAGAAGCTCGTCGATGAGATGAAAGAGCGAAACAGGAGGGAAGGCCAGCTCATGCAGAGGACAGAGAAGATCATCTTCTTCAAGAAGCAGCTGACAAACCTCATGAAGAAGACAAAGGCCGAGATCTCCCGTCTTGAATTCGAGCTTGACGCCCTTGCGAAGGAAGAGAAGAAGGTAGATGGGAAGGCTTGAGAGGATACTTTCCCGCTTCTCTCCGTTCGATAAGAGCCCGGAATACAAGGCTGCCCTGATATCTGGATATGCAAGAGCTGATGACCGCATCCTATCACTCTATGAAGCAGTCCTTGATGCGCTCCTGGATTTCCTTGACCAACCGGAGCTGGGTCTTTCAGTCGAGAACCTCGGCATCTTATGCTTCCTTGATATCGAGCGTACACTTTTCCTCCAGACAGCCTTAGGAAGATCTATAGTCCTTCCATCACGAACATGCATCCACCTTGGTGCAGGCACAGGCATCCTCGGCCTTACTGCGCTCGCATTCGGCATAGACAAGGTGATCCTTGTCGAGAATGACAAGCAATGCGTCAGCTTCATCTCATTCTTCCTGGAAAAGACCGGCTATAAGAAGAGGGGGAAGACGTACAAGAAAGATGGAAAGACCGTCATTCTTATGGCCGAAGATGCACGTACCATAGATGTCCCTGATGTTGATCTTGTTATCTGTGAGCTCCTTGAGACGCATCTGATCTCAGAGGACCAGGTCTCAGCTCTTAAAAACATCAGTAAGCACGCTAAGGATGCAGTCTTCTTCCCATCAAAAGATGAGCTTTACCTCTCCCTGGCATCGAAGGATGAGAAGGATGTGACAACTAGCCTTAAGATAGGTGAAGTCGATTTCTCAAGGATAGCTGATGAAGGCATATCATTCTCAGGAGAACTCATCGCCAGTAGGTCAGCGAAAGCGCATTACCTCAAGCTCTGGGATGTCCTCACATTCCCTGACGGGACTGTCTGCGACAGGGAATTCTTCATGATGCTCCAGAGGAAGCTGATCCACCTGAAAGGATGGGAGCCGCAGCTAAGGAAGGGAGACAGATACAGGGCTTATGCCAGGTTCAGGTTCGGCCAGGATGATTATTCAGGTTACGGGATCGAGAGCATATGACACGGGAGCAGGAGATAGAGAAGATCAAGCAGCGCAACAGGCGTGTCGAGCTTGAGAAAGCCTGGGAGACCAGCTTGACCAGGAAGGTCTCCATATCGATACTGACTTATGTATTCTTTGTCGTGTTCTTCCACGTATTCGGATTTTCCTACCCTTTGAGGGACGCAGCTGTCCCGACACTCGCTTTCCTCCTGTCCACTGCCTCGCTTTCTGCAGTGAAGAGGATCTGGCTCTCCAGACGCAAAGATTGATATATAGTAACTGAGTGATATGCCTTATGTCAGGTGATTGCCGCTGGCAATGTCATTCTTAAGATAGTCGGAAGCATAATGTTTGGGTATTGGAGTCCTCCAGTTGTCAGATTAAACTAAGATATTGCAAAATAGATATATTTAGTTCCCTTTACAAAAATAAAGCATATATTCAACTGGAAAAGCTTAAATATAATCGAAATATACCTTTTTTTCATGAACGGTGATTGCCGCTGGCCAGGTATACTTCATCAATATACTGGACAGAGTGAAGAACCGTTATTCTGAATGTTGGCCTGGTAGTTTACAGGCTGTAGGATCATGTTACAACAATACTAGATGAGGTGTTTACTATGAAAGGATATTTCGGAGAATATGGAGGCCAGCATGTGCCTGGTGAGATGAAGCAGAGACTTGATGAGCTTGAAAAGGCATTCGAGCAGGCGATCAAGGATCCAGCCTTTGGGAGGGAACTGAGGGAACTCTTGAAAGATTATGTAGGAAGGCCTTCGCCGCTCTACCATGCCCACAAGCTTTCGACACGTTTCGGCGCGAAGATCTACCTAAAGCGAGAGGACCTCAATCACACAGGAGCACACAAGATAAACAACGCAATAGGCCAGGCACTCCTCGCAAAGCGGATGGGAAAGAGGAGGATGATTGCAGAGACAGGCGCAGGACAGCATGGCGTCGCGACAGCCACAGTGGCAGCACTCATGGGGATGGACTGCGAGATATTCATGGGAGAAGTGGATGCTGAGAAGCAGCGGATGAACCTTCTCAGGATGCAGCTCCTCGGCGCGAAAGTCACTGTTGTGAAAGAAGGTCAGCGGACCCTCAAGGAAGCAGTAGATGCAGCCCTGGACTCCTACGTCAGGGAGAAGGACACGTTCTATCTCCTCGGAAGCGCTGTCGGACCTCATCCATATCCGACTATAGTCAGGCATTTCCAGAGGGTGATAGGAGAAGAGGCCAAAGCCCAGATCATGGAGCAGGAAGGCCGCATACCTGATTTTCTTGTGGCATGTGTTGGCGGAGGATCAAATGCCATCGGCCTCTTCCATGCATTCTCAGGCTCCAGCGCTAAGATGATAGGAATAGAGCCTGCCGGAAGAGGGCTTGGAACAGGGAAGCATGCAGCAACCCTGACTCTTGGAAAGCCAGGCATCATCCATGGCTTCTATTCCTACCTGCTGACAGACAAGGACGGAAAGCCTGCAGATGTCTACAGCATCGCATCAGGTCTTGATTATCCTGGTGTCGGACCTGAGCACAGCCATCTGAAGGACATAGGAGCAGCTGAATATGTGACTATCACAGACTCAGAGGCTATCGATGCATTCCATATCTGCTCAGAGGAGGAAGGCATAATCCCTGCGCTTGAGAGCAGCCATGCCCTCGCCCATGCCTTCAAGCTGGCAGAAAGGAACAGGGACAGCATCATAATAGTCAACCTATCTGGAAGGGGGGACAAGGATGTCGATTTTGTCTGCAGCATGTCATAGAAATCCTCTGAAGGCGCATTTGTGATACTTTTTTATTTTCTTGAGAATACTTGATTGAAATGAAGCTCGAAGATGCGGCAAGGGCTGTACGGCAGATCTATCTGGATAGAGGGATCAATCTCAGCATGTACCTGGAGAAAGAGCTGCCTATGGATATCGATATCAAGGAAATCTTCCCAAGAGAGACTTTGCATCTCTTCGATCAGTACAGAGATTCTCCCGAAGGAGGACTTTCATTTTCAGAAGGATTCGACTTCGAGAAGAGCAACAGGCAGCGAAGGCAGATACTCTATCTCCAGGAGAAGGCTGCTGAGCTTATCAGAGAAGCCGCTCCAGAGAAGATACTCTCGCTTGGGATCGGCGATGGTGTGACAGCTGCGAAGTACGCAGGCCATGCCACGTTTGTCACAGGCATAGATATGCATGCAGAGTTCCTGGCCAAGGCACGTTCATCGATACCTGGGCTTGTGCGAGTCCAGGCTGATCTTGAATCTCCCCTCCCTCTCCCGGATGCATCATTCGACGCAGCAGAATGCATCATGGTCAGCCATCATATCAGGCGATTCAGGGAGTTGATATCAGAAGCTGCACGGATGCTGAGACCAGGAGGGATATTCATCCTTGGAGACATCTGCGACATGACTCTCGCAAGTGGGAATATGACATTCCCTGAGGCGCACATGCATCCGCCTTTTCATGGCATCGAATTCTATCGAAGCCACTCAAGGATGATGGAAGAGCTGTCTGTCTTTTTCGATCAATATTTCTATGAGAGAGTATGCCCAAGCCTGGTACTTATTGGAGGGAAGAGACATGGACAACATCGATGACAGGATATTCTCGCTTTTCCGCAGACGTAGGAAGCGCTCCGAGCACAGGATAGATATGCTGCAGCTGAACACCCGCAAGACCGGCACCCCAATATTCTACATCATGGGCTATGGATCAGCGCCGTCCCTTTTCATGCCTGCTGCATCCAGGCTCAAGCATCCTGTCTTCGGTCTCACATATCCTGACAGCATCCTCTCAGGCGATGCAGATCAGACCCTGAAGACATTCGAGCTCATTGACAGGGCATTCAGCGCATCTGGTGACGGTGAAGCCTATACATTCGGCACATCCCTCGGGAGCTTCATCTCAGTATTCCTCGCATCAAGGCACAAGAGGATAACCAGGATGATACTCAGCGTGGGAGGAGCAAGCGTCGCTGAGACTGTATGGAACAACCCCAACATGTCACTGATAAGGCTTAAGCTTGAGAGGAAGTATTCCCTCTCTGATCTCAAGGAGAAGTGGGCTGATATCGAACCAGGCAATCTTGCCACAGAAGTCAGGGACAGGAAGATCCTTATCTATGAATCGAAGACTGACATATTGGTCAGGCATGAGAACCAGAAAGCGCTGACCCAGGCGCTGTCTGCAGGCAACCAAGTCAAGGTCAGGACAAGCAGGATGTTTGGCCACTACATCACTGCGATCAGGAGCGCGTATGATTTCAAGGAGATCCAGGATTTCTATGATAGCTGAAAATATCTACGACCTTAAGAGGGAGCTTGGCGATGTCACCCTTGTCGCAGTCACAAAGACAAGACCGGCAGAAGATATCATCGCAGCCTTGGATGCTGGTGCTGGATTCATCGGTGAGAATCGCGTCCAGGAGGCAGTCGGAAAATTTCCAGGCATAGCTAAGAAGATTGAAGAGAAGGATGCAGAGTTCCACCTGATAGGTCATCTCCAGACTAACAAGGTGAAGCAGGCTGTCCATATATTCGACGTCATCCAGTCCGTCGATTCACTTAGGCTGGCAGAGGAGATCGATAGGAGAGCCTCTGAGACTGGCAAGATCCAGCGCATACTGCTCCAGGTCAACATCGGCCAGGAATCACAGAAATCAGGAGCTGATCCGGAAGCTGCGATAGATTTATTAAAGCATCTGACCAAGCTCAATTCCATCAAGGTCGAAGGGATGATGTGCATCGCTCCTTATTCAGTTGACCCAGAAGACTCAAGACCATATTTCAGGAAGATGCAATCCCTCTTCATCGAGGCAAACAGGATCCTTGGCATGAAGACTCTCTCGATGGGCATGACAGGCGACTATCGTGTCGCCATGGAGGAAGGCTCCACGATGGTGAGGATCGGCACAGGAATATTCGGTGGACGAACATGAGGATCATAATATCAAAAGAGCTCAGGCAAAGGTATCCTGGATTCAATGCGCATGCAGTAGTGTGCAGAGATGTGAAGGCACGAGAACTTGACAGCGAAAGGAAAGCTGTCGAGCTATCGATCAGGAAAAGCACGAACACGTCCGATATCCATCTTATACGAGATTATAACGAGTTCTTCAGCCAGTATGGAAAGAAGGTCCCTCTTGAATTCCAGATGGACTCGATCATCAAGGGGAAGAATATCTCAGCAGAGAATCCTCTTGCTGAGCTTTTGTTCATGCTGGAGATGAAGCATGCAACGATGATCTCAGGCCATGAGCTGAGCCTGGCAGATCAGGAGCTAAGGTTCGAGATCGGGAAAGGGACTGAAGAATATGTGAAGCTCGGTGGCAAGCCGCAGAAGATCAAAGAGGGAGATATCCTACTCAAGAGCTCAGGCAGGATCCTCGCATCCCTGCTCTATGGCCCTGATGATAGCTCAAAGATGAACAAGTCTACAAAGGACATCGTATTTGTCATCTGGTTCTATAAGCCAGCACCTGGCGGCCTTGTCGAAGCGATTGCCTCTGACATTGAGAGCAATCTCCACGGTTCCACAGACCATTCTGTCGCGTCAGAGGATGAGAAGGAATACACAGTCACACCTTGGGAGGTCAAGGGTGACATCGATTATGGCAAGCTGATAAAAGATTTTGGCGTGAAGCCAATCGACCAGAAGATCAGGGAGAGGATCAGGAAGATCACTGAAGATGAGCACATGTTCATCAGGAGGAATATCTTCTTCGCGCATATGTACATGAACGAGCTGCTCGATGAGTATGAGAAAGGCAATAAGTTCTATCTCTACACAGGACGTGCGCCATCAGGACCGGTCCATCTTGGCCACCTTATCCCCTGGGTCTTCACGAAGTGGCTCCAGGATGCTTTTGATGTGCATCTTCTGTTCCAGATACCGGACGAAGAGAAGTTCCTATTCAAGAAGAACCTTACATTGAAGGAGACGAAGGACTGGGCATACGAGAATATCCTGGATATAATCGCAGTAGGCTTTGATCCTATGAAGACGAAGATATTCCTTGACACAGAATATGCAGGGCATATGTATGGGCTTGCCTGCCAGGCAGCGAAGAAGATGACATTCTCGACTATCAGGAGCACATTCGGGTTCAATGATTCGAACAACATCGGGACAATATTCTATACTGCCATGCAGTCAGTCCCTGCATTCCTCCCAACTGAGATGGAAGGGAAGAAGACCCGTGTGTTGATTCCATGCGCGATAGATCAGGATGTGCATTTCAGGCTCACAAGGGATGTGGCGGAGAGTCTTGGCTATCCAAAGCCTGCGACGATACTATGCAGGTTCCTCCCAGCCCTTTCAGAAGGAGGGAAGCTATCAAGCTCAGGAGAAGCAGACACGACGATCTGGGCTACAGACACACCTGCCCAGGTCAAAAAGAAAGTCCTCAGATATGCATTCTCTGGCGGACGCGACACTGTCGAAGAGCACAGGAAGCTGGGAGGGAACCCTGATATCGACGTCGCATATCAATGGCTGACATTCTTTGAGGAGGATGACAGGAAGCTCAAGCAGGTGCATGATGACTACAGATCAGGCAAGCTGCTCTCAGGAGAACTGAAGCTCATGCTGGTGGAGCAGCTCAACAGATTCCTGGCAGAGCATCAGAAGCGCAGGCATGAGGCGAAGAAGCATATCGAGAAGTTCATGCTGAGGGATTAGGCTTCATCGGGTCAGCGCCTGATATATGCCATAGATGACTGCGCCACTTATCCCTGCTCCTAGTCCCATTTTGATCAGTTCTTTTTTTATGCTATATACAATATGATCCGGGACATCCTGGATATTCATATGCTCAAGAGATCTCCGTATTTGAGCGCAGGAACCGGGTTTTCTCCCTTCCATACGTCTTGCAAGATAGATCATATTCTCCAGTCCTTGATTCATGGAAGGCTTAGGCTGACTGTTCATGACAAGCTCGAGTTGCAGAGGAAGATAATGATGTGACAGATAATCTGTAAGTTGGTCAAGCAACATGCAAGGATGATATGATTTTCCTTTATTTAACCCTTCCGATGTATCTCTTGACAAACATCAGAGAATAGACCTGGAAGAACACTCTGACAGGAAGCGCGAATAGCGCTGTGAGGAAGACGAAGGCGAAGACCATGATGA
This sequence comes from uncultured Methanosarcinales archaeon, assembly GCA_964441565.1. Classification (GTDB taxonomy): domain Archaea; phylum Nanobdellota; class Nanobdellia; order Woesearchaeales; family GW2011-AR15; genus CAYTWW01. The sequence goes on from CAYTWW010000002.1 coordinate 141,349, forward strand.
CGAACAGGAGGCCACCGACCACGATGAGGGGAGCAAGCATTATCTCTGCCGCCTGATAGAACATATAGCCTATGCCGAAGATGATGATGCCCACAAGCAGGAATACGAGAAGCAGCATTATGGCGATCAAAAGCTCTGCAATCACTCCGCCTAAGCCCAGTAGCAGGCGCATCAGCCAGTACATAGCCAACTCTCCGAACTTCCCTTTAGCCTTCCCTTTGAACTTCTTCCATGCCTCTGTTAATGGGACATGATCAATATACATCACAGGGACAAGGAATTCATCTACTACAAACAAGACTAAACCTGTCGTGATAGCGAAAAGAAGGAAACCGAACCCCATAGGCAGGAGAAACCACAAGTTGAAGTCTGCAAGCTCTCCTGCGAAGAATGATAGCAGGAGCGGAAGCAGTATCAACGCGAATGCTGTCATAGATATGAATCCGAATATCGTCCTGAAAAGAAATAGGCTCATACCCAGCCCCCTGTACCTGTCGAAGCTTTTCCTTATCCTTATCTCTCCCTTCTCGACACCCTCTACAAATGAGAACAGGAGGACTGAACTCAGGAATGATAGCAGAAGCCCGACCAGCAGGAGGATGGCGATGAGGATCCCGAATATCGCACCATGCTGATTGATTGCTGATAGTGCCTCGTTGTTGAATTGGATGATCGACTGCCTGAGATCCAGTGTTCCATGATCTCCTCCGGATCCTCCTGAATTACTGCCTGAATAATTGCCGCTGCTGCCTGACTTGGAGAATGAAAGGATCGCCATCCTGATCCAATATCCCTTCTTGAATGGGAACAATAGCTTCTTCATCCTCTGGAATGCAGGACTGATGATCTCAGGAGCGAGTGTCATATCCTCTTCTTGGACAGCATTCTTATTTAAATCTTCTTGAAATATTCAAGCTCTGCCCTTGATAGAGGCCTTGTCTTGCCTGGCTTCAGGTCTCCCAGGGATATAGGCCCGACAGAGACCCTGATAAGCCTCTTTACCTTGTAACCGATGTTCTCGAACATCCTTTTGACGATATGTTTCCTTCCCTCATGCAGCGAGATCTCTACGATATTCTCCGAGAGCCTCTTCATCTTGTCTGCCTTCGCAGGACCATCCTCGAGCGTCACTCCTTTCTTGAGCCTATCCGCATCCTCTGCTGTTATCGGCTTGTTGAGATGCGCCACATATTTCTTCTCAGTCTCATACCTTGGATGAGCGACCCTATTGGCGAAGTCGCCATCATTTGTCAGGATGATGAGCCCCTCCGCATCAAAATCCAGACGGCCTGCATAGAACAATCTCTCCTTTGACTCCAGGAATTCATATATGGTCTTCTTCCCGCCCCTGTCCTCTGCGCTTGTCACGACGAATCGGGGCTTGTTCATCGCCAGGTATATCTTCTGCTCTGCCCTGACAGGCTTGCCATTCACTGTGATCTCATCCTTCGCTGCATCGGCCTTGTCCCCGAGCTTAATCTGCTGGCCATTGACCTTGACGACGCCAGCTGAGATCAGTTCCTCCGCCTTCCTCTTTGAGCAGAGGCCTGACGCTGCGATTATCTTCTGTACCCTTTCCACAGCCACTTGGTTGGGACAAAGATTTATATAGTTTTATGTCATCAGTCGGAGGCATGGCTAAGCCGAAAGTGATCATCCCTCCGCTCTCAGGAGGCTATATGGCGTCGACGATGCTCGGTTTCTTCATCTCTGTCATATATGTGTGGAAGATCAGCCCGCCATGGGGCCTTGCATTCTCGATAGCGTTCGCAGCGATGTTCATCTCTGCTGTCAAGTCGATGACAATGGCAGAGCCAGACATGTTTGTCGAGACAGAGATGAGATCAAAGAAATCTAAGAAGAAGGGAATTTGATATCGAATTTCTCCTTTGCCTTGTTCTCCTTGAAATAGACTGAATGCGACGCCCTCTTCTCGAATAGCGCGATTGCCACATTCATCATGTCGTTCTGGAACGGTTTTAGGTTCTTCTCCCGCATGATGGCCTTCGAGTCTTCGATGCATTGCTTGAGAACTTCGATATTCTCTCGTCTGGCTATCGCTTCCTGTTCTTTCTCTTCAGCATCGTTCAGCGCGATCTCTTCCCACTTAGGATAGCCCCCTTTCGGGCTCTCTCTCGGAAATGATTTGTAGAACACCATAGCATCTGGGAATATGGTCCTATAGAAAAAATTTCCTAGAAGTCTTTTTATATAATCATAGGTTACGCCTCACTGTGAGCCAGCTAAGTCACATCATGGTCTCTTCTCTCGAGAAGAACTCAAGGAAGAACCTCGTCTCCCTCAAAGGCGATTTTGTCTACAGGAGATATTCCTATGGCTCCATCCTGGAACTCTCAAAGAAGTTCTCGAAGTTCCTCGAACAGAATGGGATCAGGAAAGGGGACAGAATCTGCATATGTTCATACAACTGCCCGCAGTATTTCTTTGTGATGCTGGGTGCGATGTTCTCGGGTGTGATCATTGTGCCTGTCGATTTCGCTACATCTGACCAGTTGACCGGTACCTTCATGAAGCTCACTAGGTGCAGGATGCTGATCACAAGCATCAAGAAATCCATCAGCACATCAGTGCCTACGTTCTATGTCGAGGAGCTTGAAGAGATGCTATCGCCTCTCACAAAGAAAGAGCCTGTCCATGTCGGAGATGACCACCTGGTAGAGATCCTCTTCACATCAGGGACCACCGGAGATCCGAAAGGAGTGATGCTCACACATGATAACATCTGCTCGAACATGATGTCCGCGCTCTCTGTCTTCAAGGTATATAGGACCGAGAAGCTGCTCTCCCTCATTCCGCTCTCCCATATGCTCGAACAATGCACAGGCTTCTTCGGCGTGATATTCGCCGGAGCTGAGACGACACAACTGAGGTCGAGGAGGCCAAGCGAGATCCTCAAGGTCATACGCTATGAGAGGACCACGATGATAGTGGCTGTCCCGGCATTCTACAATCTCTTCAAGCGGAAGATCGAGGAGAAGGCAGAGAAATCAGGCAAACTGCAAGACCTGAGAACCCTTCTTACACTGGCTCAGAAGCTTCCAATGCCTGCCAGGAGGCTCCTATTCAGGAAGCTGCACAGCACATTCGGAGGAAAGCTCAGGTGCGTAGTGAGCGGCGGAGCATCCCTCCCTCCTGAGACTGAGCTCTTCTGGGACAGGATAGGGATCCCAGTCATAAACGGCTACGGCTTGACCGAGACAAGCCCGATACTATCGATAAACACCCTTGGGCAGAGGAGATTCGGAAGCGTTGGCAAGCCTATACCAGGTGTACGTCTGCGCGTCTCTGAGGAAGGCGAGATCCTTGCCAGAGGACCAAACATCACGCAAGGCTATTACCTGAATCCAAAGGCGACCTCCTCGCTCCTGCAGAAAGGATGGCTGCACACAGGCGACTGCGGTGAGATAGACAAGCAAGGTTATGTCTACATCAAAGGGAGGATAAAGAACATGATCCTGAAGGCCAACGGGCTCAATGTCTACCCTGAGGATATAGAGTTGCTGCTCGACAGCCACCCCTTGGTGAAGGAATCATGCGTGCTGGGCATCGAGAAGGGGACAGATGTGATCATAACAGCCATCTTGATCACAAGAGGTATGTCTTCGAACAGCGACCTGAAGGAGATGATAGACAGCATAAACAAGAAGCTTGAGCAGCATCAGCAGATACAGGATTTCTGCGTCTGGCCAAGACCTGATTTCCCAAAGACTCATACCATGAAGATAAAGAGGCTCCTTGTGGCATCCCAGCTGCAGAGATGCGAGGCTGGCATCGAAAGCTCTGATGAGCTGTCCTCGATCCTTTCAGAACTATCTCATAAGGATCATATCAAGGACGAGCACCTCCTTTATTCTGACCTGGGATTCGACTCTCTGAAGACTATCGAGCTATCCACATTGATTGAGGAGAAGCTCGCTGTCGATATCGATGAGGCGATGATAGATGCAAAGACGACTGTGCGGTCGCTGAAGGAGATCATCAGCAGATCCGAGCCGAGTAGCGAGCTCCCTGTCTCACGTCTCATGTTCTCCCCGGTCTTCAAGCCATTCAAGCTGATACTGCCTGAGATAGCTTATCTTGTCACTTCACGGTTCTTCTCAAGCTTCAGGATTGAGGGCAGGGAGAATCTCTCAGATGTGAAAGGTCCTGTCATAATCATAACCAACCATACAAGCCATCTTGATATCCCTACGATCACAAAGCACCTGCCGTTCCATCTCAGGACAAAGATGGCGACTGCTGCAGCAGCTGACTATTTCTTTGTCCAGGATGGAAAGCTTATATCAAGAGCTGTGGCCTTCATGTTCAACCATCTCCTCGGCGCCTTCCCTATGTCAAGGGACAAGAAAGCCCTGCGCCGGACATCTCTGAGAAAAAGCCTGGAATTCATAGGCGAGATAGCTGACAAGGGATGGTCGCTTGCCATAGCTCCTGAAGGGACCAGGAGCAGGACAGGCAAGATGGGGCACTTCAAGAACGGGATCGGGATCATCGTGAAAGAGACAGGCTATCCTGTCATCCCCGTGAAGGTCAAGGGCCTGTTTGACATCATGCCGCCAAAGACCCATTTTCCGAGGAAAAGAGGCCCGGTCGAGATAGTCATAGGGAAACCTGTCAGGTTCTCAAGCACAGACAGTCCTGTGATGATAACAAGAGAACTCGAAAGCATAGTGAGGAAGCTATGAGGGCCGGTATCGACATAGTCCACATCCCAAGGATCAAGGCAATGCTTGATGATCCAGAGCTTCTCGGGAGGACATTCACGCATTCTGAGCTCAGGGACAAGCGGCCTGAGCATCTTGCTGGCATCTTCGCAGCCAAGGAAGCCTTTCTCAAGGCTTCTCAGGTCAAGGTATCCAGATGGGATGAGATCGAGATAGGATCAAAAGGCAAGCCAAGGATCATCCATAGCTTCGCAGATAGATGCAAAAGTATCGACCTCAGCATATCCCATGACGGAGACTATGCTGTGGCTATAGTCATCATTCCTTAGCCAAAGTGTCAGAATAATCCCTTTATCCCCCATAGCAACCAGTTCCTCCAGAAGTAGAAGAAAGACAGGGGACTGCCCTCGATCCTTGCCACCACATACTGCGCATACAATCGGGGGCTGATCATGTGCTTCTCATTCGATGGGATCTTGTAGTTCTTATGGAAATCCGTCATCAGCCTGTACGGATGGAAGATGATGACTCTCCCCTCGACCTCTTTCATTATGCTCTTGAGATAGCCCTCGACCGCATGTTTGGATGCGCAGTAGAGTGAGTAATGCTTGGCAGGGAAGAGTCCTGCCATCGAGCTTATGACTGCAAGAGTTGCATGTGGATTGTTCTTGTAGAGTTCCTTAGAGGTCAGGAATACAGATCTGGTATTGATATCAAAGATCCTGTCCCATTCTTCTGCAGAATATTCAAGGAAAGGTTTCCTGTCATTGTATCCAGCGCTGTGCAGCAGCAGGTCGATTGTGCCAAGTTCCCTCCGTGATTCCCTGAGCAGCGCCTTCACCTGCTTCTCATCAGTGATATCTGCAGAAAAGGATTTTGACCCCAGTTCCTTCCCAAGCATTGCGAGGGCTGGCTTGTCCCTCCCCGAGAGAAATATCTTGTGCCCTTTTCGCTTCAGCAGCCTCGCGACCTCTGCTCCCAGTCCACCTGTCGCTCCGATTATAAGCGCATTCATCTCACATATCCAGGGGCATTCGGGCTCCCGCCGCCATGCCCACAAACTCCCGATCAATTTAGTAGGATTATCCTTCGGAACTTTCCTTGGGAACAACTTTTAAGCACCTTGTATCACCAGTATTTACTATTTCATTATGCTTGACATACATGTTTCTGTGAAATTGTCTTTCTCGATAATGTCTTTTTCAGGAGAAAAACAGTAGTAGTTGTGCTTAAAAAATCCATTATCAAGGTTAAATTCAATTTTATCCTGGTCAACAGTGTTACAAAAATCCAGATTATTTGTTTCTTTTGCCTGCAGAAATTGTCTGTTAAAGACACCCCCGCAGCTGTCATAGACAAACGGATTGTCAAAGATAAAACTAAACAGGACCAAAATATCAATTAATATGGTGATAGCGAACAACGCATCTAAAATATAAAGACTCATATTTCTTCTTTTCCTAGCCTGATAATAAAAGAAAGAAAGCAGACATGTGCATAATAGCCAGATAATGGATAGCGATGCAAAATAGAGGATTTGGTTTTCGGTAATAATTTTGTAGATTAGATCGATAAATAATCTAGTGGGAACATAACTTATCGGAATAAAAAATACAAAAAGCATGAATTTTTTTACAAAAACATGATTCTCCATGGTTTTTTCTCGCACAGGCATATCACATATTCAGGGCATTGGGGCTCCCGCCACCATGCCAGCTGACCCTTGGCCTAATCCTTATCTCGTGGATCGATTCGTTCATATCATCAAAGACAATCGCTGTGCCTTTCAGCCTTGGAAGGTCTTCCATCGCTTCCATGATACCGTCCCTGTTGTAGCTCTGCGCAAGCAGCATCAGCGCCTGCACATCGATATCCGCGGTGACCCTGTGGGAAAGAACAGTATCTGACTGTGTCATCACATCTGTATGTATCTTGCCTGGCTGCTGGGTCGCGAGTATAAGCGATATGCCTGGCTGCCTTCCCTCTCTCATTATGATCTTGAGCGGCTCAGTGGCCGCATTCTTGTCCTTCTCGTCCCTCGGAAGGAACTCATGCGCCTCGTCGATTATCAACCACACAAGAGGCATCTTCTTTGCCTTCTCAGGATTCTTGATAGCATGGTTATCGCCGCTCATCCATCCCTTCTCTTTGTTGATGTGCTGGAATTCCTCATCCTTTCTGGAGAGCATCCTTGATATGAATAGATGCTTGGCCACAAGCCCAAGCACCATCGCTTTCACATCCCATCCTGAAGGAAGCGTAGCATAGCAGCTGACATCGAGTATCGAGATCTGTCCAGGAGCAGCGAGGAAATCTAGCTCGGTAGTCTCCTCTGAGAAGACACCCCAGCTGTCTGCGAGCCTGAACATGGCGACTGCTTCCATCCTCTCTTCCAAGGGGAACTCATCATTCTTCTTCAGAGCCTCCTCGATATCCTTGATGTCATAGTCTTTCTTCGTGTCCTTCAGCATCTGGATAGTGTCGTTTATCATGACACCTATTCCTGAGAACTTCTTCTGCTTGAATGCCTCAAGCCAGTCATCTGCATCAAGGTCTGATGGCTTGATCGAGAACGGAAAGTCAGTGGGGATGCCTTTCTTCTTGTATTCCTCATAGAACTTGCATGGCGTGAATATCCTTACATTCACCCCTTGCGGCTTGAGCCCAAGCTCTGCCAAGCCTTTCTCCTCGTCGACATTAGGCATCTTCATTGTCCAGTAGACACCCATCGTGTCGATCAGGATTATCGAAACATTTTCCTTGATCTCATCCTTCATCAGCGAGAACCCTTCTGCCACGACACCCATCGTATATGATTTTCCGCTTCCCCGCTTGCCGAATATAGAAAGGACGTGGCTTCCTGAGACATCCAGGTAGACAGGATTGCAGAGCTTTGTTGAGTATGCATCCACCTCCTGGTATTTGTTCCCTACATAGATGCATCCGAGAGTCCCGTACCTCTTCGCATCTCCGGCGCTCCTCCCGATTATCAGGGGAGTCTCTGTGTCTATCATGCTGAGAAATGTTAAAAATCCTGAGTTAATAAAGGTTTTCAGAAGATAAGTTTATCATATACATTTTTTTTACCTTCGTCCATGCGAATCATAAAAGCAGATCACGACATCAGCGCATTTGAGAAGAGGCTGTGGAAGGAGTTCTGGGAGGAAAACAAGAGGACCCAGGACTACAGGAAGATGAAGTTCCTCATAAAAGAAGAAGATGCAGACATCGGCTACATCCACTTGATCATATCCGGAGGGACGATGAAGGTGGAAGATATAATCGTCGATAAGAAGTCCAGAGGGAACAAGATAGGCCACAGGATAATGGAGTTCATCTATGATCTGGCGAAGGCTCAGATGTGTCATAAGATACGGCTTGAGACTTCAAAGGAATTCATGCCTGTCGCATTCGAGTTATACAGGAAGCATGGCTTCATGATCGAAGGCAACCTCAAGGATGACATGCATGGAAAGGATTGGGTTGTGATGAGCAGACAGTTGGTAAGAAAGATAGAATAAAGGAAAAAACTAGAAGGGCTAATCTTTTCTCCTACGTCTTCTGTAGAACAGGAAGATCAGGCCACCCAATACCAGGATCGCTACGATTGCCATCCAGACATTGCTGTTCTCATCCTGCGCTTCAGTCTCGATCTGATCCTCAGGCTGCAGTGCAGCATTGCCTGTGACTGCCTCGGATATCTCAGCCTGGCATGGCTGCTCCTGATTTGGCCTTGACGATGTGGTGCCGCATGCGTTGGAATCAGTGCAATCCCTTGTCTGCATCCCATCTGAGCATCCAGACCATTGGCCGCAGTTCCATTCCTCGACACAGGAGCAGTTCTGGATCTCAGCAGGTCTTCCATATGTACTTCCGCAGTTCACATCAGTGCAGCTCCTGGTCTGTGACCCGCCTACGCAGCTGCTCCACTCAGTGCACGTCCAGTTCGAATAGCAGTTGTCTCTTCTCAGATCCCAGCTTCTGCCAGAAGAAGAACTGATAGTCTCAGGAATAGTCCCTCTTACTGCAGAATGTGTCAGGTTCTCTATCCTTATCGTTGCTCCCTCATCTACGCAGACAATCCCGTTGCTTGTCAGGCTGCCTCCAAGACATGATGTCATATCAGTCTCGCTTGCTCCATCGCAACCATCGCTCATCTGGTTTATAGATGCAATTTCGCTGTCCTTGACACATAGTCCGATGAAACCATTGTCAGATATATAGATCGTCTTCTTCTTGCCTGCCTGCAACTGGCCAGAGAGATTGACTATCATGGAATTCTCACCTTTGATTACCTTGATCCTGCTGAGATCAAGCACATCATCTGTGAAATCATGCGAGAAGTTCAACATGAGATCCGACGAATCATAGAGCCTGATCTCGTATTCTCCAGAATAGTAGATTCCTGATGCATTCCCTTCTCCCACCCCGATAGCCAGATCGCTGACACCTGGAGCAGGAACATCATCCTCGTCAAACCACAGCCTGTCTGTATTGTCAGGCAAGACGTCATTATCGCTGTCAGCCATTATCTCGAAGAATTTGCTGCTGCTCTGCTTGGTCTCATTCGACACATTATCATAGCATTCGACAGACCACTCATAGCTTCCGCTTGACAGTGTCTGTTCAAATGAAAGTACAATACCCTCCTCAGGTGAATCTACGGTCTGGTTGAGCACTGAGTCTATGTAAAGCGAGCAGTTCGGGGCAGTCCCATTATAGTAGATGTATGTGAAGTTGATATCTGTGCTGAATGTCTGGTTGCTGTTCTCTGGACTATATAGCTTGATCGTGAATTCAGGCCTGTCACCGTACACCTCGAAATCATCTACATCAGTCTCATTCACATTTCCTGCATCATCGAACAGGTAGAACCTGTATGACCAGTTGCCTGTCACTCCATTCTTTGCCACTATTATCGGCTCAGTGATGTCAGTGATGACTTGCCTGGTATCATTCACCCAGCTGCCGCTCATGTTAGTCGAAAAGATATAGCTCTCTGTGAAGTTGTAGGATGCAAGATTATCAGAGACCTTGATCCTGAAGTATATCTCCTCTTCGCTGTAGACAGGACCATAGTGCTGCTGCTCAGAGTAGCCAGGCGCATCATTGTCGACAATGATATAGAGCCTGTCTGAATCCCTGGTGTTGTTGCTTGGTGTTGCACGATCTGTGATGTACACCGGAAGCTGGTAGTTGCCTGTCTCACTCTGCGTGACTGTGATATTGGTGCTCCAGGAACCCCACTGGCCTGAGGCGTTGCTTCCTGATACATGCTCCATCGTAGCATTCGTTTCGCTGCCTGCATATGTGGTATCCACCATCACAATGCCTATCCCTGCATCCTCGTCAAGTGCAGCTATCGAAGCTGTGACAACCTGTCCACTCCGTACTGAGGACTGTCCAGAAGGGTATGCTAGGATCAGGTCTTTTGATGAAGGTATGTTCCTGTCGATCATCAGGTGCACTGCTACAGACGCCTGGTTGTTCTTGGTGTCTTTAGCTGTCACATTGATAACATATCCATCAGAGTCGTCATACTCGGCTGTATCCCATAGGCACGCATACGGAGCAGTCGTATCCACACATAGTGTAGAGTAGGATTCTGTTGAATTCTTGATCCTGAAAGTGACACTTGATATCCCGCTCAGGTCAGAGGCAGACACAGATATCGTCGCATTCCCATTGGAATATGTGTTGTTGCCCGGGCTTGCTATCAGGACATTTGGTGGTGTAATATCGATATTGGTCGTCCTTGAGATATCGCTCGCATTGAATTGATGCAGCTTGTTGGAGATGCCGACATATGCATAGCCGTTCGCCACAGCAGGCGAGTTCTGGAGCATTATATTGGACCTGTACATCGCGATCAATTGAGATATGTCAGAGGCATCAAGCTGATAGAATCTCCAATCATGGCTTGTGACATACACGAATCCGTCTGCTACAGCAGGTGAAGATGTTATGCCGCTGCCTGTCCGATATTCAGCGATCTTCTGGCTGATATCTGTGGCATTCAGCTGGTAGACCTTGTAATCATTGCTGCCCACATATACGTAGCCACCTGCCACAGCGACGCTGGATTGGACATAGTTGCCTGTTGAGAATTCAGCGATCTTTTGGCTGATGTCTGTGGCATTCAGCTGGTAGACCTTCTTGTCA
>CAYTWW010000002.1:152295-191334 GCA_964441565.1 uncultured Methanosarcinales archaeon
GGCATTCAGCTGGTAGACCTTCTTGTCATTGCTTGATATGTAGACATATCCGCCTGCGACCGCAGGTGGTGCTGATATCCCGGTTCCTGTCTTGAACTGTGCTATCAGATGCGTGACATCTGTCGCATTGAGCTGGTAGACATAGCTGTCGCTGCTGCCGAAATACACATATCCATCTGCGATAACAGGAGACGAATGTGTTATGCTTGCACCTGTCGTGTAATACTTGAAATTCAGTCCAGGTATCACTTGGAATGCTATCCCATCCCAGGCAGTATGATTGTTGTACCTACCTCTCATACGCCACTCCGAGGCTCCGGAGTCTGATGACAATGGGAGGACCACAGGAGGGACTGATTCGATTGTGATGGTCCTCTCTCCTGTCGAACCCAGGTTGTCTGATTCGTCCGACGCAAACATCTGATAGGTGTATGTGCCATCCTCTAGACCTTCAGATATGCTCTTTCCCTGGTTGACATAGAAAGACCAATGCTCAGGATCAACCTTCTCGAGGTTCGAGACATACTGCTGATATATCTCTTCAGTCGATAGTCCTCTATTCCATATCCTAAGCTCGTCGATGCTTCCCTGGAAGAATTCGCTGCCATCTCCTGTGCCATCATAGTCCCTTCCTACCTGGAGATTATTATTGGTATTGACATTGTGGGGAGAAGCTCCGCTGTCCTCCTCTTCTCCATTGAAATACAGATAAGCAGTCCCTCCTCTTCTCACAAGAGCCAGGTATACCCATTCATCCAGATGATCCGATACCAGGGACTGAGACTCTAAATGCAATGTCACTCCCCCTGCGCCCTCAAGATAGACGCTAATTACCCCGTCGCTGTCGATCTGGATCTCGTAATTGGACCCAGGAACCCTTTTTGAGAGCAGCTGATAGCTCCCAATGTCCGAGACATCTGAAGCGTTGAACCATATTGCTATGGCAAATTCTCCTGCCCCGAAATCAAGGCCAGGATGGTCAGGGATAATTATGTAGTCATCGGTCCCGTCGAATCTTACTCCCTTGCCGTATCTTCCTCCAGCAATCTCATCTCCCTCAAAGCCGTATGCAGTCCCATTGTTCATCGTGCTGCTCCAATCCTTGAAGTGCGTATTGTTCTCTGACGAGATATTGTTGAAGTTCATCATAAGGACAAGAGAATCATCATATGCTGAATAGTTGGTCCTGTTCCAGCTGAAAGTGAGGTTCTGGAGGAATCCCTCTGCTATCGAGACATTGATCCCGACAGTATCTTCAGATTGTGTGGCATCGTCTTCTGGTGTAGGTGTCCTGAAGTCCAATTGTGGCTCATCAAGATCTGCCCCAGGCTGGATTGAGACAATCCTCTCTCCTGTCGTGCCAGGATTCCCATTGATATCAGTGGCAATTGCCAGATAAGCATAATCTCCGGCATCAAGCCCCTCAGTCGCATTCTTCGACTGGTTAACATACAGGTACCACTGCGTCTCGTCGATCTTCTGGAGGCTTGAAATATAGTGTTGGTACACCTCTGGTGCTGATAATGACCTGTTCCATATAGTGACAGAATCGATCATTCCTTCAAAATAATCTTCATCGTCCCTGAAATCTGAGCCGATATATGTGCTGAGCGCGACAAGCTCCCTGTTTGTTCCTGCAGATGTCGCATCAAGCTTCCCGTTGATGAATATCCGGCCGCTGCCGTCGCTCTCCCTTGTCGCTAATACATGTGTCCACTCCCCTTCGGGGATAGTGGTTTCCGACAGGAAATTGAACTGATCCTCGCTGTTGCCAAAGATGTTCCAGCCAATCTTCCCAGTATCATTGATGAAGAGCAGATACTCCCCATCGAACTCTATCAGATCCCTCTGGTTTACTATCATCTGATAGACATTGTTCCTGACAGGCTTTATCCAGGCTCCAACTGCAAAGGGGTCTGTCCCAAGGATCGCCGCAGATGAATTTATCTCGATGTAATCATTGATCCCATCAAACTGCATCGCATAGCCATGCTTTCCATCTGAATATGCAGCTCCGCTGACTGTCCCTGAAAAACCATTGGAGCTGACATCGACTACTGTGCTGTCATCCTCGCCAATATCTGCGGCATTGTCAAGATTGAAGAGCATGTGGAGGGAGCCATCATACATAGTCTAATTTGTACCATTCCATCCATACATCAGTAGACCCAGATCCGATTCAGTGACTGACACATTGATCTCGACATATGTCTCTGCCTGCACAGCGTCATCATCAGGTGTAGGGGAAACAAAGCTTACGGAAGGACCGGAAAGGTCGATATGGAAGACTGCCAGCGTATGATCAGCATAGCTCACAGTGTAAGCATAGTCTCCCTGCACATGTACTGCCTGGACTCCGTCCAGTGAGTAATCACCTTCGCTGTCTGTATGTGAGGCAATCGGGACAGGATCTCCATGGCCAGATATGTCAAATACTGAAAGCGTATCATCATTGGTGCTGATCACGAAAGCATAGTCGCCCGAAACAAAGACAGACGAAGCACCATCAAGTGAGTATTCTCCGTCCAGATCAGCATAAGAGCCAACTGGGACAGGATTGCCGTGAGCAGAGATGTCGAATACCACGAGTGTGCCTGAATAGCTCGCTGTGTATGCATAGTCTCCTGAGACAAAGATAGACCTGACATTGTCGATTGAGTATTGGCCGCTGCTGGCATTGTATGAGCCGACTGGGACTGGATCGCCATGAGCAGAGATATCAAACACTGCCAGCGTGTCATCTGCCACGCTGACTGTGTATGCATAATCTCCTGAGACAACTACATCCCAGGCATTATCGATAGAGTATTCGTCATCGCTGTCAGTATAGTTTCCGACTGGGACTGGGTTGCCATGAGCAGAGATGTCAAACACTGTGAGAGTATCATCATTGCTGCCGACAGCATATGCATAGTCTCCTGAGACAAAGACAGAAGGGATGCCATCTATCGAAAAATCGCCTGCTCCATCCTGGTATCTCCCTACAGGAACAGGATCGCCATGGCCTGAGATGTCAAAGACAGACAATGTATCATCCTGCGTCCCTGCTGTATAGGCATAATCGCCGGATACAAAGACATCTGAAGCAAATTCAAGAGAGTAAAGGGAAGTATCGGTGTAATTGCCCACAGGGACTGGATTGCCATGGGCAGATATGTCAAATACAGACAATGTATGAGCCGTCTTGCTGATAACATATGCGTGATCGCCGGAAACAAAGACAGAGGAAGCGCTGTGGATCGAGAATTCTCCATCATCGTCTGTGTATGTGCCTACTGGTGGATTGACGCTGCAGATGCCAGGATCGGCATCATCAGGATTGCTATTAGAAACTTATGGTCTATCCTCTTCCCCCCCTTTTTTGCACTTCCTATATGGATGTTTAGATATTGTCCTCTTGATATCTACAATGGAAAAGCAGGAGGTGGTATATAAATTTTTTTTGTGAGAAGAAGGCGCACAGAAATTACTTATCCGTCATTTCCTAGAACTTGAAGACCTTCTCCTCTTCCTTCACAGCCATCGGGCTTCCGCCGCCATGCCATGTCATCCTCGGCCTGACGCGGATCGGATACATCTTCTCGTTGTTGTCGTCGAGTATTATCGCCGCTCCGTTGACTCTTGGCAGGTCATCGAGATACCTGTCAAGTCCCTCTCTCATGTAGGACTGCATCAGGAGCGCGAGCGCGTCTGTGTCCAACTTCGCTGTTATCCTGTGCGATATGATCGTGTCAGACTGCGTCATCACATCTGTATGGATCTTGCCTGGTTGCTGTGTAGCAAGGATGAGCGATATGCCTGGCTGCCTTCCCTCCCTGAGGATAGTTATCAGCGCATCTGATGCGGCAGTCTTCCCCTGCACAGGGAGGAACTCGTGCGCTTCGTCAATTATCAGCCATACCAGAGGATAGTCCTGCTTCTTGACGCTCTGGTCATCCTGGAAGTAATGCATGGATTTGTGCACCTCTTCATATTCCTCGTCCTTCTTCTCCTTCATCCTCTTGATGAATAGCTTCTGCGCGACAAGCCCTATCACAAGCGCCTTTATGTCCCAGCCGCCTGGCTGCGTCGCATAGCAGCTCACATCAAGGACAGTCACCTGTCCGCCCTTCGCAATGTCCTCTATGTCAGTTCCTTTCTCGTCGAATAGCTTCCATGTCTCAAGGTTCCTGAACATGTTCTCAGCAGCGTTCTTTGCCTTCACATCTGCCTGGGCATCTGACTTGATTGATTGGATCATGTCATCCAGACCGAAATCCCCTTTCAGCTTCTTCAGGTGATAGACTGTCCTCTCGATCAGTATACCGATCTCAGAATACCTGTCCAGCCTCAGTGTCATGCACCAGTCTGTGATATCAAGGTCTGATGGTTTGATCGAGAACGCATAATCAGTAGGGATCCCTTTCTCCTTGTAATCATAGTAATAGCCGACTGGAGTGAAGATCTTCACATCAAGCCCCTTGGCCTCAAGCCCCCACTCCTCGACAAGCTGCTTGTCCTTGTGATTAGGGTACTTCATGGTCCAGTAGATCCCCATCGTGTCGAGCATGATGATCGCGAGGTTCTGCGACACATCTTTCGGCAGGTCTGCCATGCCCTCGGCGATCGCGCCCATCGTGTATGATTTTCCGCCGCCTCTCTTTCCGCAGACAAAGACGACGTGGGACTTGGCGACATCCAGATACACATTGTTAGATAGAGATGTCGTGCGGCCCATCTTGATGTAGTGCTTGCCGATCAACACGACGCCCCTCATCCCGAATTTCTCAAGATCGTCCTTGTTCCTCCCGATCACAATATCATACATCAGTCTATTTCAATGGGAGAGTGGTTTAAATGTTTTTGGAAAGTCAAAAGATGAATACACCTGGCTGCTCGCAGAGGAGAGCCCGAGAACCTGAGGTTCTCGGTTAATCATAGTGTAGTTGGACTAGTGCTAGGAGAAGCAGATTTTAAATGCTGAAAGAATCAAAAGATGTCTAGCGCAAGTCACGCTGCTCTGGCTCTTTCTGATCCTGATCTTCCTCAACATAGGTACTTACTTGTGCGTAAAAGACCTGAGTCTTTGCGCCCCGGTAGCTTTGCTACCTCGGGTCCAGAAAACTAATAGTTTCCTGGACTCCGGCGTTCTCTTCACGTGCTTAGACTCAAAGACCTTTCAATCACTAGGGACTGAAGTCTCGGCCCAGGTTAGAAGGCTGGTGTAATCGATTTCTTGTTGATCACTCTGCCTTGTGCTGCCAGCATTGCCTCGTGTTCAGTTTCCCAAGTGCTATTCAGGATGGCTGAAAATCCAAAGGCTTATTACCTCTCACCTAATTGATGGGACTATGGATAAGGCTCTCGCTATCGCAAAGAAAGCTCTACGATCCAACTACCGCGAGAATGGCATATTCGCTGGCAAGCGGCATTTCGACGACTATTGGGCAAGGGATTCTTTCTATGCGTCATTCGGCTCGATCTCACTAGGAGACCATGAGATTGTGAAGAAGAACCTCGAGCTGTTCCTGAAAAACCTCAGACAGGGGCAGGTCCCGCTCCGCATAGGCAAATCAGGCATAGGCATCGCAGCACGCCTCTTCGGCATCCCATGGAAAAGAGTTGACATACCAAGATATTCGCAGGATAAGGGGAGGAATCCTGCGACAGACCCGAACAGCCTCTGCATATTGTCTGCTCACGCATATATGAAGGAGACAAAGGATATGGCGTTCCCTAAGCAGCATATCGACAACCTGCTCTCCTGCCTGGCATGGAGCCAGAGACAAGACTCTGATAGCGACCTTCTGATCGAGGAGGATGTCTATGCCACATGGGCTGACAGCGTGAGGAAGAAGGGCAAGGTCCTCTACTCTAATGTGCTCTACTGCCACTCGATATTCTGCATCTCAGAGATGCTCTCGATGATCAAAGACAAGAGGGCATCAAGCTACAAGAAGCTCTACATGGAGACAAGACAAAAGCTTGACAGCCTCTTCTGGAACGGCACGCACTATACTGATTGGATAGATGCTGAAAGGCATGATCAGTTCTCGACAGATGGGAACATGCTTGCAGTCTGGTTAGGTGTGGCAGATAAGCATAGGTCGATTAGCATCCTTGACACTTATGAGAATCTCGGCCTTGACGGCGATGTTCCAAGCCTGACGAACATGCCTGCATACCGAAATGCTGACAAGTCATTCCTTATGCGCATCTACGGCCTGGGCGATTATCATGACCGCATGTCATGGCTCTGGCTTGGAGCTGTCTCTGCCCTGGCATTCCACACCTCTGGAAGGAAGAAGGCGGCTTTCAGGATACTTGACAGCATGTCCCGAGCCATCGAGAAGTATGGAGATGTCTTCGAGATCTACAAGGAGAAGCCTGTCAACAGATTGTTTTATAAATCTGAAGAGAATTTTTCATGGAGTGCAGGCCTTTACATATTTACGCATAGTGTGATACGATGAGAATAGCATTCGCAGTGAACTCGATAGGCCTCGGCCATGCAACAAGATGCGTCCCTCTGATCCGGGCGCTCATAGCGAAGAAGCATGAGCTCTATATAATCAGCTCTTTTCGGGCATTGAGCTTCCTCAGGAAGGAATTCGGGGATCAGGTCAGGGAGTATTTCGACATCACAGATTACTCGATACCTGACATGTTCACGAAAGAGAAGTTCTCGATAAGGAAATTCATTCTCAAGTCACCTAACCTGATGAAAGACCTCCTAGAAGAGCACACCCACTTCAGGAAGCTGCATAAGAAGCACAGGTTCGAGAGGATAATCTCAGACTCGAGATTCGGCATATTCGACAAGAGGGTCCCAAGCTACCTGATATTCCATCACTTCAAGCTCGGAGTCAAGTTCAACTCAAAGCTATCAGAGACAGCCACTGAGCTGTTCTACTTCGGGATGAAGAACCGCTTCAGGTATTGGATAGTCCCTGACTTTGAGAAGAACGGAGTCGGAGGAGGGCTTTGCCATGATTTCCGTTTCTTCACAGACCAGATCAAGTACATGGGCATCACATCCATGATCCAGAAGCTCGACTGCAAGCAGGATATCGATTATTTCTTCTCAGTCTCAGGCCCTGAGCCTCAGAGGACTGTCTTTGAGAAGAAGGTCCTGTCCCAGCTCTCGAATGTCCCTGGAAAGGTTGTCGTCACCCTGGGTAAGCCTGAGAGCCAGAAGGTCCAGAAGAGAGGCGATGCTGTAATCTACGATTTCCTTGACAGGGAGAAGCAGCAGGAGTTCATGAACCGTGCAAAGCTTGTCATAACAAGATCAGGCTATACGACGCTCATGGAGCTTGCGGAACTAGGGAAGAAAGCTTTGATCGTTCCGACCAAAGGCCAGCCTGAACAGGAGCATCTGGGCGAATACCATATGAAGATAAAGACTTTCTACTCAGT
The DNA here is from genome assembly GCA_964441565.1 of uncultured Methanosarcinales archaeon. GTDB lineage: Archaea > Nanobdellota > Nanobdellia > Woesearchaeales > GW2011-AR15 > CAYTWW01. The sequence goes on from CAYTWW010000002.1 coordinate 159,694, forward strand.
CGACCAGGACAACCTCGATCTTACCAAAGACCTGAGGATCGCAGAAGCATATCCTGGCTACATAAGCCTGCATAAGACAGACAAGAGTGTCCAGAATTTCATGAAGATCGCCTGTCTGTGAGATCATCGATCTTCTTCACTGCCTTGTGCATGAGGTTGACCCCGACTAGCGAAGCCTTGTCTATCTTGTTGAAGCCCCTGCCATAGCCGAATTCCTTGACGATCCTAAAAGTCTCTGTCCCTCCAGCGTTATGGACCACAGGGATGATTGTATCATCCTTGAAGTAGAATATGCCGCTTCTTATCTGGAATTCTTCGGCGTTGGTCGGGATGAAATTATAGCTGGGATCCAGCACATGGAATCCGTCCCTGTGCAGGATATGGTCGATCGCGACCTGATCAGGCCCATAGCTCTTTGTTGTGGTGACTGTCCTGAGATACTCTCTGCACAATTGTATGAACCTGTCCCTGGGACCTACCAGGAGACCTGCGTTTATCGTCTTCTTCCTCTTCTTCAGATCTTGTCTTATCTTTCCTGCGTAGTCCTGCCTGAAGAAGATATGGACTGGAAAATGGTTGATTATATGATTATTCACATCATAAGCAGCACGGAATGTCCCCATATTGGCCGAGAACAATGGGCTGATGTCTGTCTGGAAGATCATGTCCCCTCCGTCTGCTGAGAGCACTTGCTCGTACGATGATTTCTCAAGTATTGCAGCCATGTCTCTGAACCTGACAGATGTGACATGACCATCCTTTATGCATCGCTTGATGATCGCTCCTTTCTTGATGAGCGTACTGCGCTGCCTGTCTGTCAGCCCATAGTCAAGTATTATGATTTCTACGCCTGCCAGGTCAGTGTTTTTCTGCAGCGATCTCAGCCAATGCTTGACAAGGAAATCGCCATACTTGGCATCACAACAAGTGAAGATCGCATTCATACATGACCAACTATCTTTCCATATCTCTCTTTGAGCTCAGTGAACCGCTGCTCTATCTTAAGGCTGATCATCTGTGATCTCTTCCTATGCCGTTGTATAAGCTTTGCGTACATCCCTTCGAGCTCTGACGCGACTGTATCAAGGCTGTGGCCAGATATTATCCTGAGTGATTCTTCAGACATTTGCTTGCGGACATCCGGATTCTTTATCATATGGATTATGTTATGGGCGAACTGCACATAATCATCCGGTTCAGCTATCAAGCCATTCCTGCCATGTATCGCAAGCTCCGGGACACCAAGCATGTCCACCCCCAGTATAGGGAGTCCTGCTGCCATCGCTTCCATCACGCTGATAGGCTGGTTCTCTGTCTTGCTTGCTGTGACGAATGCATCGAATCCCTTCAAGAGCTGAGTGCTGATCAGCATATCATGCCTGATCTTGCCCATGAAGACTATGTTGTCCTGGAGCTTGTATTTCCTCGCCTCCTTCTTCAATTCACTGACAGCAGGACCGTCTCCGACCAGGAAAAGCCTGACCTTGGGATGGTCCATCGTGACGATCCTCATCGCCTTGATAAGGATATCTATGCTCTTCTCGATTGATATCCTCCCGACATAGATCATGTTGAAGCTGCCTCTCGCAAGCTTCTCATTCCAGCAGAAACCTTTCTTGTAGGCGCTGAGGTCTATGCCATTTGAGAGTAGCCTGACTGGTTTCTTCAGCCCTCGCTTCCTTGCCTCCCTGCGCATGACCTTTGAAGGGCATATGACTGTGTCGCATCTGTTATGGAACAGTATCGAATACCCCCATATCATCTTCTGCGCGATCAGGGATTTCTCAAGCTTGATATTCTTGAGATATAGAGGATCGCCCAGGAATGTGTGTATCGTGCTCACCATCGGCACATCGAATATCTTCGAGCATATCAGCCCTTCCCAGCCGACACCGCCCTCAGTAGCTGAATGTATGCAGTCTGGCTTGAAGTCTCTCAGTACTGAAGCAGACCTCACAGCAGTGGGGATGGCCATGTCAAAGTCCTTGTACACATTGGACCTGAATGTCGCGGGGAGTCCGATGACCTCGATGTTCCCTTCGCCCTTTCCCAGGTTCTTATAGCTGGGGCAGAAGATCTTGATCTGATGCCCTCTCTTCGCGAGCGCACTGCTCTGGTTGACGACCGCGACAGCGACACCGCTTATGTAAGGGACATATGCGTCAGTGAAGAGTGCGATCCTCATGTCCGATACAACACTTGAAGCATTTAAAAAGCTGACGATTTATGGCTGATATGAAACCCTTAGCATTTGAAATGGGATTGATTAGAATCAGGACAGCATCAAGACATCACTGATCACACTTAGTAGGGTTTCATATTAGCCCGATTAACTAGATTATTTCCTATTGAGCCGCACAGCCACGTAGATCGTGGCCAGGACAAGCAGGATGATGATGAGCCAGTAGGATGAAAGTATCACATCATTCAGTCCTATCTCCTTTGCTTCGAGAACATGAAGATAGAAATCAGGGGATCCTGCGCTCAGATTATTTGTGTCTGTCGCTCTGAACACTACCTTCTCTATGCCCTTCCATCTGCCTGGATCAAGCACTGCCTTTGCGCCTGAGAAAGATATCGAGATGTTCTCATTCCCGTCTGATGAATAGGATAACGAGTCATTGTCAGGATCATCGAAGAATCTGCCTAGATCGACTGTATGCATTGTCCGTTCAGACCAGTTGATGTACATCGGAGAACTGCATATCAGGAGCTCATATGGGCAGCTATTCCATTCCGTATCGATGCTGCTCTTCTCGAGGCCTGAAAGAGCCGCGATATTCCTGAAGCAGAAGCCGAAGTTTATCAGAAGGAAGATCAGCGCCAGAAGCGCGAAGATCGCCAAGTCCCTGTTCTTCTTCAGTATGAATGCTGCTGCGAGAGCAATCACGATCAAGAACTCGATTGTGAGCGCTATCATGCACCTGTTCCTGCTCAGCCATTCCTGCCAGGTCATCTCTGACACAGTCACAGTCAGCTTCTCCCTGAAGACTTCTGATTCTGATCCGATGACAAGCTCTATAGGATAATCATATTCCCCTGTCTCATTGCCTGCGGTTGCCTGCACTTCGATGTATCCTGTGGCATTGGCCTCAAGCTCAAGTGTCTTGTTGAGTATCTCCAGCCATGGCAACTCATCTTGCGTGAAGGTATAATTGACGGCTCTATAGCCTGCATTCTTCAAGGCCAGTCCTCTCTGTGCCTCACCCCTTGGCACCCATATCTGTCTTGTCTGGAGAACAGGTTTGTCACACTCAGCCGCGTCCATGATCCTTATGTCAGCAGTGGTTGTCCCTGAGACATTCATAGCTGAATAGTTGAGGAAGAATGTATGCTGTCCAGCTTCGACATTAGTGAGCACGATCTCCCCAGTCTCTCCTACCTCAAGCTTCATGGAGGCATTTCCAGCTGATCCTCCTATTGAGAATGACAGATCAAATGCCGCATCAAGCACCCCTGAGTTCTCGACCTCGATCGTGACAGGTGTATCGTCGCAAGTGTCCATTGCCTGTACCGATGCCTTCACGCATTCCCTGCTCTTCACCTGGATCGTCTTCTGCTCAAGTCCGCCACCATATGCCTGGCGCACCCCCATTGTTATGTCATTCCCGTCAGGCCTGTGTCTCAGGATGATCTCTTTGGTCTCACCTTTGCCAAGTATGACCTTGCTGCCATCATCAAGTGTGAATTCGTTCCTTATGCCATGGTTCGTGAGGTTGACATGGATGCTGGACCAAAAGCCTTCGCATACAAGCACTTCCTGAGGTGTCTCAAGCGTGAATCCATAATCTGGTGTGATATTCAGGAGGAGCGGTATCTCGACCCTGAGTTTTGTCAGCTCTGTCCTCACGACAAGTGTGCTCCATGATTCGCCGGAGAAGCCGCAGTCAGGCGTCTTGTGTATTCTTATAGGTATGCTGGAATTAGCACGAAGGGAGACGATTGTCTCATTTCCCCCTTCTGAGATATGATATGTCTCAGTGAAGCTCCCTGTATTGAATAACTCCACAGCCAGCTCTGAATCTTCGCATGGCCCGCTCTGAGCATAGGTCACGAGAGGCACGACATAGAGGTTGTTGCACTTCTCAACATCGATCGAGAAAGACACTGTCCATGTCTCAGCACCGCTCCTGACAAAGACATTGGACTGATAATCGTCTGTCCCGCAGGGGATATTGACGACATCTGTGACCTTGGTTATTTCCCCAGGTCCTAGATATAATCCCCCCGGATATACAGTTGAGTAACGGTCGTCTGTGGATATCTGGAACCAGGAGATCGTATTACCTGTGTTGCGTATGAAGAAGGAAGCATCAGCAGTCCCGCAGTCGCAGATATCCACCTGTGTTGCGGGGACAGAAAGATCGAATGATTGTCTTGTAGGTATGGTGTCGATCTCGATCTGCGCGAAGCATGTGGCCGCGAGGAGGATGAGAAGAAAGACTCCTTGCGTTTTCACCACAGACACCAATATATTAGATTAAAAAAAATTCAATAATAGGTCTGGCCTGAGACCTCTTCTGGCTCCTTGCCATCGCCGCCCTTGAGCTTGTTGAATCCTACGATGAGTCCGAGGATCACAAGAAGCACGACAAGGACGATAAGTCCGACCTCAAGGCCTTTCTGGATCTTCTGCCAGTCTGTTGTGACTGCTGGCTGGTCCTGGCCCTCGACGACATTTGCTGTCAGTGGGATCTGCTTGACCTCTCCGTCAGCGTCGACTGTCGCCATGAACATCTTCTCGCCTGGCTGAGCATCTGCATTGGCTGACACATAGACATAGACTGTCTCTGTCCTCCTTGCTCCCACGACGACCAGGTTGCTAGGATCGATCCTGTAGGTTCCCCACGCATCGACTCCAGAGATAGATATCCTGTATGACCTTGAGTTTGCTCCGGTATTGCTTATCATGATTGGATATGCTGAGCCGCCAGCACCCTGGACGACATCCTGCTTCCCTGGGACAGTTATGACTGTCTTGTCAGCAGGCTGCTCTGTCTCCCCGTTGCCTTCTCCATTGTTAAGCTCGCATGTCTCGTCCTGCGCGATCTGTATCGAGGTCTCTGATGTGGCTACTTCGTAGTTCTCATCATACCTGACAGTCGCCCTGACAACATACCTACCTTCAGGAGCGCACCTTGGGATCCTGAGATACAGGTCCTCAGATGTTGTAGACTCGTCTGACTCAAGCTCATCGATATATTCAGATGCCTCGAGATCGAGAGCTGGGATAGATACAGTCACCTTGACTCCTTCTTCGTCCCTGTCTCCCATGTTCTTGACCCTGACATTCGCGAGGAGTGCCCTTCCTGAGACTACCTCTGTCGATGGATCGAGGATGACATCCCTGATGACGACATTGTGCCTTGGCACGTCGACCTGGAGATTGTACCTTCTCTCGAATGATGCCCCGCTCCTTCCTGAGACAAGGATCCTGAGTGTATACCTGTCCCTCTCCAGATTGTCTGGGAGGTCGAGGACCATGGTCTTTGAATATGTGACATTTGGTTCCACATCGAAGACATGCGTGGAATCATGGATAGGGTTGAAATCATTGTACTCGTATCCAGATATGAAAGCGTCCATCTGGACATCCTCGATCTCAGCTCCTGAGGTCATCCTGACCTTGATGCTGAGCCTCTCTCCTGCCTCGACGCTGAGCCTGTTTGTCCTGTCAGTGAAGACCTCGTCTCCATTTATCGTGACTTCACAGGTTATCAGAGGAGTCGTAGTCGCATCCTCTACTTCACCGACGCATGCCGGATCTGTGCAGTTCAGTGCAAATACGCTCGTTAGCAGTAGCGCGAAGATCATGGTATAGATACCAACCCTTGTTCTCATTTTAGTTCCTCCTTTAAGATAGTTAAACCCCTTTTTTGAGCACTTACTTCACTCTAATATATAAATATTTCGCTTCTATTAGCATACGGCAGTAGAGACACTATGTCATCACTTATAGAGGGCATCAAAACTACTGAGGATTCCTCTCGACTAGGAATTCCCTGTATGCCTCTCTTCTCAGCTTGCTGTTATATACTGCCACTCTTAGCAGGTGAAAGCCAGGATCGAGTTCATCAGTAGGTATCTGGAACGTGATCGTCCTGGACCTGCCATCCTTCAGTGTGCCGATCCTCTTGTCAATCTTGTCTCCGTACCCAGGGACAAAAGCAGAAACCTTCAGATCCTCAAGAGTCCCCCCTTCCAGGTTCTGGATTGTGACAGGCACAGTTACAAAACCGTTGTCTTCGATTATCCTGAAGGAGAGGGAAGCTGTCTGTCTTGGCGGAAGTCCTGGCATGTCCTCTGTCTCAGGATCGCAGTCATCGTCTATCCCATTGTAAGGGATCTCCTTCCTGTCAGGATTCGAGTCTGGATCGAAGTCACGGCAATCATCTCCTGAATCGTGGCCATCTCCGTCGATGTCAGAATCGCATGCATCTCCCTTGCCATCGCCGTCCTGGTCCCTCTGGTTCGCATTCCAGACAGTTGGGCAATTATCATTGCTGTCGCAGACCTGATCATTGTCCATGTCGATGCAACCGTCGCACCTGTCGTCGACTCCATCTTTGTCAGTGTCGGTCAGCGTCTGTGAATACTGGCAAGCGCCAACTGAGCACCCGTATGTCCTGTAATAAGTACGTCCTGCTTCTGTATAGCAGCCATCCTTTGAAGCGCAGTCCTTCACAAAGCTTTCCTCTACATCGTAGGAGAACCTGTCATCTGCCTTGCAGAAGAAGTCGACATTCCTTTCCCAGATAGCTGTGCCTGAGCAGTACTTCTCGCTGTGGTCCGAGTACCCGTCTGGTTGGTGGCCGTATCCATAGTAGTTGCCGAGATTGTCGCAGCAAGCTCCTGCAGGATCGCATTCGCAAGCCAGTGCCGTAGTGATAGCGGCGATAAGAACGATGAACATGGTTATTCTTTTCATAGTCTCCCCGATTGAACGAGAGCAAGGTAAACACAGCTATATTTAAGGTTTGCTTTTTTAGACCACTCCAAAGTAGTACTATATTATATGCAGATTTACCTGATAAGAAAAGGTTTTATCCTGATGCAGCTTCTTGAGAAACCATGATCCTCATCTCTGGAGCAGGCCCTGTAGGAAGCCATGCTGCAGCCCTTCTTACGAAGAGAGGCTTCGATGTCACGGTCGCTGAAGAGCATCCTGTAGTCGGCAGGCCGATACAATGCACAGGACTCCTCTCAAAAGCGATCGACCCTATCCTGAGACCGGATCCTGATTGCATTGTGAACAGGATCAGCATGGCCAGGATCATATCAGGAGACAACCGATTGGATGTGAAGATAAAGCCGAACTATATTGTCGACAGGAGTCTTTTCGACAGGTCGCTTACAGAGGCAGCAGAGGCAGAGGGCGCCGAGATCCTCCTCAGCACCAGGTTTGAGCATCGTCTGGAGGGGAAGGCGATGCTTAGGCAGGGTGACAAAAGAATCATGCGTGCAGCAGAAATTGTAGTTGGCGCAGATGGCCCTAATTCTGCGGTCGCCAGGGATTCAGGCATCTTTGGCAAGAGGACATTCTTCACAGGCATGCAGGCCGTTGTGAAGATGAAGGCAGAAGACCTTATTGAGTTCCATCCTGATGTCGGCTGTTATGCATGGATCGTCCCAGAAGATGACAGACATGCCAGAGTCGGTGTGGTCGATTATCATAATCCCTCAACCTTGTTCTGGGATTTCCTCAAGCAGAAAGGGATCAGGAAGAGCAGCATCATTGGATGGCAGAGCGGCATGATCCCTAGGCACGATCCCAATCTCCAGACAGAGACTGACGACATATTCCTTGTCGGCGATGCTGCCACACAAGTCAAGGCCACGACAGGAGGAGGTATCGTCCCAGGCCTCAGGGCAGCAGCATGTCTCGCAGATTCAGTCGCAGGAGGGAAAAGCTATGAAAGCCTTTGGAAGAAGGACATAGGAAAAGAGCTCTGGCTGCACCTCAAGGCACGTCAGGCCATGGACCGTTTCACTGATAATGACTGGGACGATCTTGTGAGCAAGTGCTCTCGGGATAGGCTCAGGAAGCTTTTCTATGAGGAAGAGCGCGACAACCTATCAAAGCTTGCCATGAAGATGGTCGCAAGCGATCCAAGGCTCCTGAAGTTCGCTGTCAAGGCAATGTTCTAGCCTATTTGTTGCTGTATTGAGTTTGAATGATACCTAAGACATTCCTCAAGCACATCCTCATGGTCGATCTTCTCGCATATGCTCATGTTATTCTGCTTTATCGATATCGCCATGTAACACCTGTCAAGAGCTTCCCCAAAACCAGGACTTTGATATCTGTCACATATACCGATATCATTTTTCTTGACTGCTGCCAGGGTGATGCAGTCTGCAGTATCATAGTTGAAACCGTGATGCTTCCGATAACAGAGCTCAGGAATCCTGGATTCGGTTTCCTGTATGGCCAGGGGAAGAAGAAAGGTCGATGAGATAAGAAGTATGACAATCAGCCTGTTCATGCATAAGGTTTAATAACTTCTTGTACATAAAGTTTGCCGATGGAAAGCATCAGACTGATATCTGACATCGGTTCGATCATCATGCTTTTCTCGGCGCTCTACTATTTTGTCTTTGTGCTGTCGTTAGAGTATAGCGTGCTTGCCCAGAGCATGATTATCATCTGCATGATAATTGTTTCATACTTCACATCTGAGCTATTGAAGAAGAGGGGGATCTGATGGAATTTCTCTTCTTTGCGAAAGTGGGATTCTGGCTATCGTTGATCCTTGCTGTCCTGCTTTTCGTCAAGTACAGGAAATGGCAGTACGTCATCTACACTGTGACTGTTTCCTTGTTCATCAGCTCTATCATGATGATTATGACCAGGAGCGGATTCTCAAGCTATCTGGTTGTCATGATTCTTGGCCTATCTTCTGTCACCTTGTTTTTCCTGGGCCATAGCATGGAAAGAAGATGAGAACCAGATATCTACTTGGCATAGTGCTGCCAATCATTCTGATCTTGCTCGTGCTCATCTCTGAGGTTGCAGGAGTCTTCCAGATTGTTGAACCATATCTCTTGGTATTCTTATTCAGTCAGGGCTTGAAACGAGATATTGAAAGGGTTGATTTGATCTCAAGAGAGAAATTCGATTCTGGACAGGAATGGATCTTCTCAGAGAAGGTCACAAATATGTTGCCTTTCTCAAGGCCTGCCAGTGTCAAGCGATACCTTTTTTGTCTTCATGATATCGATACTGAGGAGTATCGCTCCACAGCCATTGAGGAGCAAGTTCATTTTCTGGATTTGCAGGGCAATACCTTCTCTCCAGAAATATATGATTATTCCTTGGGTATTCCACCATTCTCGTCCATTTTCCAGAACTTCTCCTTAAGTTTGTCATCCCTCTACGATAAGAGATTTGACGAGATAATCGTTATCCCTTACTCGCTCCTCCCTCGCTTTGATCTCTTTGATTTCGAATATTATCAGGCTTATTATGACTGTTCTGATATCAGCCGGCGAAGGGGTATAAGGATTCCGATAGAAAGATTCTGCCTTGAAGAAGGCATGAGATGCCAGATAGAGGATGATTGCTGCTCAGGATCTTGCATCCTTCTAAGTTCAGGCAATATAGGTGAGTGCATATCATCCTATCCTTTCGAGGAACTGTGTCATGATTCAGAAGCCCCGATGGATATATTCAGCAGTGGAGAAGTATATCTTTCAGGAGAGCGAAGGATGTATAAAGAAAGATGTATGAACGAGGTTCTGCTTTTTGAACACTGGTGTGCTGACGGAACTATCAATTCTCGCTCTTTCATCTGCACTGACGGATGCGTGGATGGAGCTTGTGTCAGGCCCGCAACAGGCCAAGGGCATGAGAACTCAAGCGACCAAGTGATTTTCTGGAAGAGTGTTTCCACTTGATAACTTTACGTCGACAACCTCAAACCAACACCTTTTTATATACTCCAGATTTCTATTGCCTAGGGGAGAAAACACTGTTTTTGAGAGAATAAGATGGAGCAAAATTCTGAACACATAGTGAAGAGCGTCATCGAAGAGGAGATGAAGAGATCCTTCCTCGAATACGCGATGAGCGTCATTGTAGCAAGAGCGCTTCCAGATGCCAGGGATGGCCTGAAGCCTGTGCACAGGAGGATCCTGTTCGCGATGAACGAGATAGGGCTCCAGCACAGCAAGTCCTTCAAGAAATGCGCGAGGATAGTCGGAGAAGTCCTCGGTAAGTATCATCCTCATGGAGATTCAGCAGTCTATGAATCACTTGTCAGGATGGCGCAGAATTGGTCGCTCAGATATCCGCTTGTATCGGGCCAGGGTAACTTCGGCTCCATAGACGGCGATTCGGCAGCTGCGATGAGATACACTGAGGCAAAGCTCGCGAAGATCGCTGATGAGATGCTTGCAGACATCGACAAGGAGACTGTCGATTTCCAACCGAATTTCGATGGGACGCTTGATGAGCCCACCCTTTTACCTACAGTCCTCCCTAACCTTCTTATAAACGGATCGTCAGGCATTGCTGTAGGCATGGCCACAAACATCCCTCCGCATAATCTGACAGAGGTCTGCGATGCAGCGATCGCTGTCATCAAGCAGCCAGATATAAGCATCAAAGAGCTGATCGCCATAGTCAAGGCCCCAGATTACCCTACAGGAGGGATCCTGATGGGGATAGGGGGGATTCTCCAGGCATATTCCACTGGAAGGGGAAAGGTGAAGATCAGGGCAAGGATAACCTTGGAGGAGAAGCAGGGCAGAGAGCGTCTCATCGTCACAGAGATCCCTTACATGATAAACAAGTCGTCGCTCCTTGAAGAGATCGCTGAGCAGGTCAAGAACAAGGTTGTAGAGGGCATAAGCGGCCTTCGGGACGAATCAGACAAGGACGGCATGAGGATAGTCATCGAGCTCAAGAGGGACGCGAGCAGCGACATAGTCATGAACCAGCTCTATAAGCATACCAAGCTTGAATCCATCCAGGGAATAAGGTTCCTTGCTCTTGTCGACAATATCCCCAGGTTCCTGGATCTCAAGCAGGCTCTTGAGGCGCATATCCAGCACAGGGTCGTCGTAGTGACGAGGAGGACCCAATTCGAGCTGAAGAAGGCTGAGGCGAGGCTCCATGTTTTGGAAGGCTTGTTGATAGCCCTTGGCAGCATCGACGAAATCATCAGGAAGATAAAAGCATCAGCAAGCGTCGAAGAGGCGAGAGCTGTTCTCTGTGCAGACTACACCCTTTCAGAGATACAGTCGAACGCGATCCTTGACATGAAGCTCCAGAAGCTCGCTTCGCTTGAGCAGGCCAAGATCAGGCAGGAGCATCAGGAGATAACAGACCTCATCGTGAATCTCAGGAGGATACTCTCAGACAAGCAGGAGGTCCTCAGCATGATTGTCGAGGAGCTGGAGACCCTGAAGACGAAGTACTCTGATAAGAGGCGTACCGACATCGTGGAGATCGACGAGGATCTCGACATGGAGGACCTTATCCAGGAAGAGGATATGATAATCACGATCAGCCACTCTGGATACATCAAGAGGCTTCCCCTGTCAAGCTACAAGCAGCAGTATCGCGGCGGCAAGGGAGTGATCGGCGCTGAGACGAAGGAAGAGGATTTCATCGAGCGCATCTTCATAGCAAATACCCATTCATACCTCCTGATCTTCACAGACAAGGGCAATGTCCACTGGCTCAAGGTCTACAGGATACCTGAAGCCGGCAGATACTCGAAAGGAAAGGCCATAGTAAATCTGCTCCATGGACTGAGGGAAGGAGAGAAGATTAGCGCAGTCATCCCGATAAAGGAGTTCGATGACCAGCACTTCATGATGTTCGCCACAAAGAAGGGGATTGTCAAGAAGACAAACCTCATGCACTATTCACGCCCGAGGACCAGCGGCATAATCGCGATATCGCTCGATGAGGGAGACGACCTCATCGACGTCATCCTCACAGATGGAAGCAAGCAGATAATCATCGCCAGCAGCGTTGGCCAGGCTGTCCGCTTCAACGAGACTGATGTGCGCACCATGGGTCGGGACTCCAGAGGAGTGATAGGCATGAGGCTCCATGGAGATGATGTCGTCGTCGGCATGATAATCGCAGAGGAGGACAAGACCCTGCTGACCCTCACTGAGAATGGATTCGGGAAGAGGACCATGACCTCTGAATACAGGCTCATCAACAGGGGAGGGACAGGAGTCATCAACATCCAGACATCTGAGAGGAACGGAAAAGTCGTCGCTGTCATGTCAGTCACAGACGAGGACGAGATCATCCTCATCAGCCAGGAAGGGATGGTCATGAGGACAGCATGCAAGTTCATCTCGATAATCGGTAGGAACACGCAGGGAGTCAGGCTCATGAAGCTCAATGCAGGCGACAGGCTGATGGACGTCGCAAAAGTGATAAACAACCAGGTGAACTGAATCATTAGATGTCTTGCTATCACGCACAGGGGAGGGCTCAGTATCTGCGGCGAAGAGCTGACAGAGCTGGGAGCGCGAGTCGTCTCGAAGGAAGGCAGCACAGTCAGTTTTGAATGCGAGACATTGGAAGATGCCCTCAGGATCACCTACCTCACTCAGTCAGCCCATCGGATCCTCCTCCTATTCGGCACATTCAAGGCGAATGAGGACCTGGAGGAGACAGCTGAGGCAATAAAAGGCATCAAGGCAGACCCAAGAACAATCCATGATGGTGCATTCAGGGTCGAATGCATACGGGAGGGAGAGCATGCCTACAGGAGCGTGGATGTCGCCGGAGCTGTGACCAAGCACCTCAGTAAGCTCGGTGTGAAGACAGACCTGAAGGTGTTCGATCTCATCATCCAGATCCTTATCGAGGGGGACAAAGGATACTATGGGCTGGATCTATCCGGCCGCGATCTCAGCAAAAGAGATTATAAGATATTCCAGACTACCAATACTCCAAAGGGTACCCTCGCATACATGATAGCCAGGATCTCAGGTTATGATTCCTCAAAAGTCCTCCTTGACCCATTCTGCGGAGCAGGCATGGTCCCTATCGAAGCAGCTCTCTATGCTCTGAAGTTCCCTGTCAGATACTATTCAAAAGACAAGTTCCCATTTGCCAAGCTCATCCAGGGAGATATCGACAGGTTCTTCGAGAAGGCTGACAAGCACAGGAAGAAGTCGATATCAGTCAATGCGGTCGACAGCCAGCTCCGGCTGATCAGGTTCGCCCAGAAGAACGCGAAGATAGCAGGCGTCTCAGACAGCATGGCATTCTCCAGGCAGAACCTGGAGTGGCTCGACACTCGGTTCGACGAGAGATCTGTCGATATCATCGCCACTTTCCTGCCATCATCAAGGGAATTTCCCCAGGAGAAGATGATGCACGAGCTTTTCTATCAGGCGAGGTATGTGCTCAGGAAAGGAGGGAGCATCACTGTCGCTGAGCAGGACAATTCCTGTTCAGGTGCAGAAGCTGGTAAGAATGGATTCTCTGTGGCAGCAAGCCATGAGATCTATTCAGGCCAGCAGAAGGTCATAGTTACAAGATATTCGGGGTGATATGATGGCTGATTGCGATATGTGCGGAAAAGAAGATGAGTACCTTGTCCCTGCAGAAGTGGAAGGTACGACTCTCAATGTCTGCAAGAGATGCGCTGGATATGGGAAAGTGGTCCCGAGGAGGCAGATGCCGCCTCAGAGGCATGTTAAGAAGCAGACGCCAAAGGACACGAAGGAGATAGTCCAGCTTGTAAGGGAAGACTATGCAAAGATCATAAAGGACAGGCGTGAGCATATGGGGCTCAAGCAGAAGGAGCTGGCTGTCAAGCTTGCAGAGCGGGAGTCGCTGATACAGAAGATCGAGACAGGCCAGATAGTCCCCTCCCTTGCTCTTGCAGAGAAGATCGAGAAGCAGCTGGCTATCGAGCTTATCGAGCAGAAAGAGCTTGAGAGCACCGGGCAGAAGAGCAAGCCAGGAAGCCTGACAATAGGAGACATGCTCAAGCTCAAGTAGGACTTTCAAATTTTTCTTATTTCATCTCGCTATAAGCATTCTCGATCACTTCAGGCTGCCAGCCTGCCCTCTTCAGATTTGCGGTTATCTCGCTTTTTGTCTGTCCATGCTCCTGGCAGTGCTTGATGTATTTGATGATTTTCTCCAAGTCCTGGTGAGGCAGATGCACGTCATGCAGCACAAGGTCCACGATCCTGTGCTCCCAGCCAGCTGCTACCAGCGATTCCCTTATCTTCTTCAGGCTGATACCTTCTATCTCGCATTTCTCCACATATTCCTTGATCTCCTTGAGTTCAGAATCGCTGAGTATAGAGAACTTGTGCTGATAGATCAGGAATACGGCAAGCGATCCTATCAGGAAGATGAACACAAGAGGGATTATCACGAGGAAAGGTTCAGCGAGGGTCCTCTCTGTGATGGTCTTCTGGTCTGGTGGAGCTACAGTCGCTCCCTCTTCATCCTGCACCACCCCTCCTGTGACAGGCGGAGGCTGGTCACCTGGAGATATGATGGCTGCCTCTGCAGCTTCTTTCCGTGAGCTTGTGACTGCGAAATACCCCAGATCCTCTGCCATGGCCTCGTAGTAGATATAGCTTGAGTCAGTATCAGCAAGATCAGTCCTGAGCGGAGTCCATCCATCATCATACCTATGTAAGACGACAGAAAGCCTTTCAGTGTCCTGATTGACGAACCAGGTGATAGGGATCCTGAATCTCAGCCTCACATCCTTGATATCCTCGCCCGGAAGGCTTGCTGATGAAACCCTGAAAAACTGGTAGCTGACTCCTGAAAGCCCGCCGAGATCCGGCATCGTGTCCAGTTTCTCGACATAGGTCGTGACAGTCGAGTTCTTGTCCTTCAGGAGCTCGAATGAGATCTGGGTGAGGGCAAGGTCAGCGCTTGAGATATAGAATATCTGGCTTCCTGCTGAAAGCCGCTGGAATACAAGGGTGACCTTCTTTGGCGCCGTCGCCTTGGATCTCTCGCTTGAGACTGAGCTTCCTGATCCTCCTGACCCGCCACCGTCATCTTCCTCTTCATCATCGAAGTTTACAGAAGAGCTCTTTAATCCCTCGTTTCCTGCATCATCTCTGCACCTCACATAATAGGTGCCTTCTGTGGATACCGTCCGGTAGTTTGTCCTCCGCAGTGTATCATTGATTATGTCTGTCATGGATTCGAAGGCCACATTGGATGTGAAATACCTGCAATGGGCAGGCTCGCTTGCGATCGCATTGAGCCTGGCATCATCCTCAGTCACTGATGTGAAAGACATGGTGATGTTTGGTGCGGTCGTATCATTGACTGTGAAGCCTATCTCTTCAATGGCGATGTTTCCGGACGAGTCATTGCATGTCGTTACAAGCTCATGCGCACCATCAGCCCATATGTCTGTGTCAAGGCTGAAGATCTTCCTCCACTGGTTAGATCCAAGGTATGTCATGTTCCCGCTTGCTGCCCCATCCAGCGAGAAGGTGCAGTTCGCTGCCTCATTGGTCTGGATCGTGAGATTATGGTTGGACGCGTCCAGGAGGACAGCCCCGTCCACTGGATTGAGGGATGTGATGGCCGGACCTGCAGTGTCATTCGAGCCGACCACTGCTGAGAAATGCGGCACGTAGACCATAAGGTTCTCCGATGAGTCGATATAGCAGGGGGTGCTCCCGCATTCCTGGACCTTCTGGCATGACGCCATGTCCGATCCGCAGTAATAGACATGGTCATATCCGCTCCTGTTGTGCGGTAGTCGTACAGCACCGAGGTATGTGCCTGAGAAAAATGTCGAGAAATTCCCAACAAATACTAGGTCGGTACCATTGCTCCCTGTGTTTTCCACAAAGGACTGCCTGAGATTGGCATCATTCATGCTTGCATTGAAGATGAAGCTCCACATCGTCTGGTTCGCGGTCAGGTTCCATGCTTCGACCACAGCATCTGTCAGGTTCATGCTGAGCCTGAAGTCATCACTCAGGTCCACAAGCCCATCGATGCTGCCAGAAGCGCTTGTCAGGTTGGCGACAGCACCCAGCTCATTCTCCACCTCAGCGTACCACCGTGAAGCATCCAGCGGTGCCTCTGAATAGAATATCCTGCTGATTGTCCCTCTGTTCCCTGCGAGATCATCAGCATTGACCGTGATTATATGCTTGCCTGGATGCTGAAGCGTGACTGTATGGTTCTCCTGCGAGAGATCAACAGCATATGTCGTATTGAAGTCGAGATAGTACCATGCTGAATCGATATTGATATCTTCTGCTGTGTAGCTGAAGTTCACATGATCGCCTGATACGTTCGCATAGGGGGAAGGGAAGGCTATGCTCACTATTGGATCTGTCGTGTCCACAGTGAAGTTCACAAAAAGGCCTGAGGACAGACCACCCTGATTCGAGCAATTGACTGTGAGATTATGGATCGCATCAGGCATGCTCAATGTCGCGGTATGGCTTGTTGAGGGGACTATAGACAATGTCGCCTGGCCAAGATTGTCAAGCGTGTACGAGCAGTTGCACAGGTCATCTGTAGTGACATCAAGGAATCTGGAGGAATGGTTGTAGTAAGCCTCTTCCTCAACCCCAACAAGCTGCAGCGCAGGAGCAGTGCTGTCATCGATCCAGAGCCATAGCTCTAGCTCGGCACGGCTGTAGTTCTCGCTCTGGTGATATGCAGCTGTTATGTTATGGAGGCCAGGCAGATAGGTGCTCATGTTCTCGGCAGCTGTCGAATTTCCGATGAGCTCTCCGTCCGCATATAGGCTGGCGGTCCCCTCGCCTGCGAAGACATAGGCTGTTATGTTTATGAACGTGCTCTCATTAGATGAATGGTTGGATGCTGTCCCGTTGATCTCCAGCACGATTGATGAGTTCGCCCGTTGCGTCGTGAAATAGAAGACATCTGTCGAGTTCACGTTGCCTGATGTGTCATTCGCATGCATGCTCCAGCTGTGCTCTCCAGCCGAGACTGTGCGCATGATATGGAATTCCTCGCCATCATTCTCTGCGCTAAGGTTGCCCTCTGAATCCACCTCGAACTGCACTGTATCGATGCCTACAGCATCAGTCCATGTGATATTGAACTGTTTCGCATCTGCAGTATATGTACCCAGGTCTGCCGTCCTGTTCAGGCTCCATCCAGGCGCGTGAGTATCATTTACGGTCAGGGAGACATTGACCAGGTTGTATAGGCTCTCGTTCGTCGAAGATATGTTGACCTCGGTCGAGTAACTGCCAGGAATCGATGCCTGGAGCGTCAATGTGAAATTTACATATTCGCCTGCTGCCACAGTCATCGATGTCGAGTTCAGCCAAGCATATAGTCCGTCAGATAGGTTCTGGACAGATACTGATATCGTATCCTCCTCATCACCATCATTCAGGATAGAGAATGAGAATGTGGCATTCGCGCCTTCAGCGGCTGTAGTGTTGGCAGGGACGATGACAGTCATGCTATTGAAAGCAACAGCATACAATAATCCGAGGACCAGTGCTGTCAGTAGAAGGCCTTTTTTCATTTCAACCCCTTTTCATCCAGTTGATAGGATAGGGCTATATAAATCTATTCTCCCTCTTCAGGAGGACAGAGGCTCACAGGAGAATTCTCGCAGATCGATTTGATCGTCTCCTCCTTGTCTTTCAGTCCGCAATACTTCGTGTCCTCGACGACGATGCAGGGATAATCGTCCACCTTATAGTAGTTTACAAGCATCTGGACACTGGAGATGTCGAGGTTCGCATCGAACGAGAATATCGAAAGCTCTGGATCAATCTCCTTGTTGATGTCAGTCAGCACGAACGACTGCGCATCGCAATCAGGGCATTCAGCCTTCTTCTTGAAGAAATAGAGTATTATCGTCTGGTTTACATTGTTGCATTTCTTCTTCATGCTCTTGAGCATCGAATAGTACATCGCCTCGTTCCTGTTGAATATGATCTTCTGGTCGATGTAGAATGGATCCATGGTAAGTTCCTCTGAGAGCTCCCTGTACCTGTCGAGCTTCTGGCCTGCGCTCCACAGGGATTTGTCCATCTGCGACAGCTGCGACTCGAATGTCAGGCATGTCATCTCATCTCCGAAGATGTCAGACATTAGCATGATCGTCTGCAGGTCCTGGTACTCCTGCAGCACCTCCTCCATCTTGTCGAGCACGACCTTCTCGCGTTCCTTGTTCATCTGGAGGTTCGAGAAGATGATCCCTGTGAAGATCACCGCAGTGATGAGGAACGCAGTGAAGAAGAGGTGTTTCTTCATCTCCACTTCACTCTCCTTCCTGTGATGGCGCTGAAGATCGAGGAGATCCAGAATATCTGGTACATGAAGAAGATGTACAGATATCCGAATATGCCAAGCTTCCTGTTCGACATGCTCTTCCTTGATGCCTTCATACCAAGGTACAGCATGAGTATGCTCACGATAAGGGCGCTGAAGCCGAAGAAGTAGAATATGCTTATGCTCAGGGGATCAAGCTCGAACTCCCAGTGGAAATTGAAGCCAGTCAGATAATAGAAGTACAGCTTCTTTATGAAGTTCGAAGCTGCGAGATAAGTCGTATACAAGAACAGGCCCATTCCAAGTATGACAAGAGAATAGTGGAACGCAAGGAAGTAACCGAAGACTCCCCACTTGCTG
Organism: uncultured Methanosarcinales archaeon; assembly: GCA_964441565.1. Classification (GTDB taxonomy): domain Archaea; phylum Nanobdellota; class Nanobdellia; order Woesearchaeales; family GW2011-AR15; genus CAYTWW01. The sequence goes on from CAYTWW010000002.1 coordinate 178,301, forward strand.
CGCCCGACCATGTCCCTGTGCTGCCACACTGTCAGGAGCGCTCCTGTGTACCATCTCTTCCTCTGCCTGTAGAGTCCCTTGACAGTCGTCGGGATCTTGGTCCTGACCTTCGCGCTCATGCAGCAGTCGATATCATATCCTGCCCGCCTTATCCTGTATGCGATCTCAAGGTCCTCTGTTATGTTCTTTGCGTCGAATCCTCCGATCTCATCGAGCATGCTCTTCCTGTAGATCGAGAACGGCCCGGGAGTGACGTGGATGCATTTCGCGAATGAGAACACCTTCAGGAACAGCGACAGCCCTATGATGTACTCAAGCTCGATTATCTTCTCCATGAAGGTCTTCGGGTCCTTGACTTCCACGCTCACAGTCACTGCGCCGGTCTTCTGGCTCTTGAAATACGGGACAGTCTTCCTGAGGATCTCCCTCTCGACGACCGAGTCTGCGTCCATCGTCGCGACGAGATCGCCTGTAGCAGCCCCGATCCCTTGGTTGAGGCATGCAGCTTTACCCTTGTTTACCTTGTTGTCGAGGAAGACGAATCTTTTGTCGATATGCTTCCTGACCTCCTTGCAGGTCCTATCCCTGCTGCCATCGTTTATGATTATGAACTCGATCTTGTCCTTAGGATAGTCTATCCTCTTTAGTGATGAGATCGTATGCTTGATGTTTCCTTCCTCATTGAAGGCAGAGATTATCATGCTGACCTTGGGGAGGTCAGATCTCACGAGCTCCTTGGGCCTCTTGAAAAGGTTCTTTCTCCCTTCGAACATATAGAGGAGGAACAGCACTATGAAGTATACGGACATAAACCAGACGACATATACGAATATGCTGTAAACAGGGTTCACAAAGGCAGCCAATCAGGATTCATTCTTAAATCTTCTCATCTGGCATGGCCCCATATCTCGACACCATCTTTACCATATACTTGCCTGAAGTTCTGGCTTGTCCTCATCAGGAGGAGAAGCCCTTCATCATCCTTCTTCCAGACTCTCTCCCTCATCGAAGGGTTGATGTAGATATAGTCAACAGCGTATTTGTCCAATAAGGCTCTTGCTTCCTGATAGCTCCTGCTTGAGAATACCCTCATGCTGTCATTGATCCTTATCCTCTCCCTGCTTGATAGGAAATATATCTCATCGGTGACCACAGGCCTCCTGGCCACAGACTGCAGGAGGAGTCCGTTCTGATAGTCAGATAGCACAACTTCATCATACTTGGTGTTCTCCCTGAGCCACCTCATGCTGTCGATCTCTGCAGCAGAGGGAGGGAAATTTGCGACCCTGCCTGCATAGGATGCGGCTGAGAAGAACAGCCCGCAGAATACAAGGAGGAGCACATAGTTGCGTATGAGATCGAATTCCCACTTGCGCTCCAGCAGGTTCTTCATCGCGATCCCTGCGAGGAAGACCAGGATCATGTCCATGAATATCAGGAAAGCACGGATATATACATAGAACAGCATCGATGACAAGAGGATAATGTAGATCACGAGGAACTCCCTCTTCTTCTTCCAGGAGACGAAGATGCCAAGGAGCGCAAGCGATATCACGAATATCCCAGGACCGACGACAGCCCCTGTGTCTGATATGAAGTCTTTCAGCAGGTTTGTAGGGAACACGAAATCCGACCTGTTCTGGATGAACACATAGAACAGGCTCGCGGCGATGATCATCATGACCGCCTCGTACCTCTGCCGTCCGCTCGCATGATAATAGTAGACTGAAAGGAGTATGAGAGGCACTATGAACATCTTCAGGTCGAATGCAGGGATGAGTGCCATCGCGATCATCCCAAGCAGGAACCTGCTCTCCACCAGGAAGTATACTGAAGCGAGCGTGAGGAACACGATGATGAAGAAATCGTTCCAGACTGTGAATGTGTAGATGAACACAGGCGACATGGACAGGACCGTCGTGGTCAGGGCTGCGCTGCCCATCCGTGTCCGCCTGATGATCAGATAATAGAGAAGGCATGAGACGACTCCAAGTCCCATCGGGAGGAACCTCACGACCGGGACCGGATCATCAAGCATTGAGAGCAGTATGTCGACAGGCGCATAGCTATGATCCCTCTCTCCGTAGAACAAGTCGTTCGTTGTGGCTCCTTCCCTTGCTTCCTCTGCAAGGAACAGGTGGTAGTAGGACCTTGCTCCGATGAGCTCATCACGGTCCCTGGTGATATGCACAGAGGCCAGTATGCTTGCGCACAGCATCAGGATGAGGATAAGTCTAAGGTTCATTTTTCAGGCTGCAGTTGACGACGTATATCTTCGGACCTTCTGAGTAGACGAGCGGAAAGCATCCCCCTTCATAGTGCAGTGACGTCTGGTTGAGGGCTTCCATCGTACCTCTGCTCATGTATATATGCGATATGTTGTATCTGCTTGCCACCTCTAAGGCATTGATCATGTACCTGGTAGTGAATATCGATCGGGTCTCATTCATCCTGACATTGATGGAAGGGACCATCATGAAGTTCGTGTCTGCTGCATTCTTCCTCCCTGTGAAATAGGATATGGCGCTCCCTTCGAGCACATCCCCCAGGATGACAGCATCGCTTCCCGCATTCTCCCGTATCCATTCGAACGCATCGATCTGCTCATGGTCCGGCGCCTCCTCGACAGACCTTGCTGCGTAGGCTGCTCCAGGCACCACGACAGAAAGGATGAACACAAGCAGGATCAAAGAAAGGATGTGATTCTCATATGCAGCTGCCCTGGTCTTCCTGAGATATAGCAGCCCATCCTTGAGCGTGGTCGCTGATAGTATGACGAGCATGATCCCCAGGTATATGAGGGCAGATATCTCGCTTATCAGCCTGAACCAGGAAAGGATGAATGCTGACATCGCGACAGAGACCATCAGGTAGACAGACTGGCTCTTGATCCTGAACAGATAATTATAGACTGTGAAGAGCCCAAGCAGCAATGGGAAGAAGCCGAGCATGTACAGCGCATCTGCGAGGCTTACCCTTGCGAAGAAGCTGCTCAGGATGTCATATGGGGCATTCTGCCACACTGCCCTGAGCCCGTATGTCCAGAACGCCTTCTTGAACACTATGAAGTTCGCCCAGAGATAGAGGAACACTGTGAATAGGATCGGCTCAAGCTCAGACATCGTGATCCTTATCTTCTCGATGTAGCAAAGCACAGCGTATATCAGGAGGCCGAGCACCAGTATGAAGCTCGAGGGACTGATAAGTACCTGGAGGGAGATAAGCACGATGAGTGTCATAATCTGGTCCCTGGCCTTCGGCATGTTGAGGAATATGACAAGCGTGAAGAGAGACATGGGAAGCATGAGAGAAAGCTCGCTTATGCTGTTTGTCGTCTCGTACAGGTATGCAGGGACGAATCCTGACACAAGCGAGGTCATAAGTGAGATCCTCCTGTTCTTTGTCAGATATAGGACGATCATGTACACTGCGAATACAGATGTCGATGCGAAGAGGTTGGTCATGACCTTTGCGCCAAGCGAGTCTCCCATGAGTGTGAACGCTGCTGTCAGGTAATAGAAGAACGGCAGCATCACCTGCTCATTTCCGCCATACGAGAGTTCGTCATGGAAGATAGCTCTTCCTGTTGTCCTTATGGACTGCGCCTGACGGAGAGCATTGTATGAATTGCTGCCAGTCAGGTACTCGGAGCCGGAGGCGATGTGCATCCTCACAGAGAAGACGGCAAGGAATATCAGGACGAGCGCTATGTTTTCTTTCTTCATCTGTACCAGTCGACAAGTCTCTTGATCCCTTCTTCTATGGTTGTCTTTGGATCATATCCCAGGAGCCTCCTGGCCTTCGAGATGTCGGCATATGTGACAGGGACATCTGCTTTTGGCATAGGTTTCCTGGTTATCTTCGCTTCCTTGCCAAGGGATCGCTCGACAGTTTTTATGAAATCCATCAGCTTGACAGGTCTCGAGTTCCCCAGGTTTATTATCTCGAATCTCAGGTCCTTCTCGACAGCTGAGACGACTCCGTCTGTTATGTCGTCGACATATGTATAGTCCCTGCTTGAGTTTCCGTCTCCGAACATCTCTATAGGCCTTCCTGACTCTATGAGCTGTGTGAACTTCAGGGGTGCCATGTCAGGTCTCCCCCTCGGACCATAGACTGTGAAAAACCTGAGGCAGGTTATGTTCATATCATACAGGTAGCTGTATGTCCTGCATATCTGCTCGCCTGACTTCTTGCTCGCTGCATAAGGACTCAGCTGCAGGTCTGTCACATCATCCTCGCTGAAAGGTATCTTCTCATTGCATCCATATACGCTCGATGACGATGCGAACACGAAATTCCTGCACTTGTGCTCACGTGCCAGTTCCAGCAGGTTGAGCGTGCCTCCGACATTGACATCAAAATAAAGTTTCGGTTCTGCTATGCTAGGTCTCACTCCTGCCCTGGCGGCAAGATGAACTACCTTCTCGATCCGATTCTCTGAAAAGATGCTGGCAAGCCTGTCCTTGTCTCTGATATCTGCCTCGTAGACCTTGCAGCCTGCATCCTTTGCGTTCTGCCTCTTCTGGACAGGTGAATAATAGTCATTGAAATCGTCAAGACCTATGACCTCGAAGCCTCTTTTCAGGAGCTTCTCGCAGGTGTGGGAGCCTATGAAGCCTGCTGCGCCTGTGACAAGGATTGCCATCGTCCTCCATAATCGAGGTTTTAATTTAAATCTTTCTGGCCTGTCCGCATCAACAGGAATGCGATAGCGTGGCTGCATGGATCCGGCCTATGCATTATCCAAGAAGAGCGATGACATAGACGCCTGATATGATCATGAGTATGCCTGTCCATCTTTTCCTGCCCATCCTTTCCTTGAGGACGAACATGGATAGCATCGCTGTCCAGACATATGTGAGCGAAGTCATGGGATATAGTATCGATAATTCATCCATCCTGAGCGCAAGAAGGTAGAGCACTGTGGAGAGGCCATACAAGCACAAGCCTATGCAGAGCTGGATATTCACTATGCTCTTCTGTCCTGCCCCCTTCTTCAGGAACAGCGCTCCTGCAGCCCCTATCATGGTCGCTATTGTGATAACTAGCAGGGCTATCATCTTCCGAGGACCACCACTCCTGATAATATGGCGATCATGCCTGCGATCTTCCCGGGAGTCAGCATCTCACCGAACACCACGACCGATATCACAAGCACCCAGATGAAGCTGAGGCTGACCATAGGGTATGCTTTCGACAGTTCTTCTGACCTGAGGGCAAGCACAAGTATCGCAGCACCTATCCCATAGGATAAAAGTCCTGCATACAACAGGGGATTTGTGATCATCACAAGCAAATCCTGTGAGGCTGAAAGCTTGAAGAGGGCTTGCCCGACGCTTGTGAAGAGCGTGCATGCAAGCATCAGGAGGACAGCATTCACCATGCAACTTTCCAGACGATTATCCTCTGTCCCTGCACATCCACGACATCGCTGAACCTCTCGAAGTGCGAGAGGCCTGCTCCTCCAAGGTAGAACAGTCTGGTGAACATGCTTGCTGCAAGCTCAGGGCTTGAGAACACCACAGTTCCCTCCGGAGTGAGTATCACTGACAGCTGAGGGATGTCCTGGTTGGAGAAGTCTTCCCTGAAGACAGTCCAGTAGTTGTCGCTGCTGAACTCCCTGAAGAAGAACTCCCCGTCCTTGGTGTATGCGAAGGATGCAGGATATGCGGTCTTCCCGCCTATCTCTATGGTCGCTTCTCCTGTGGCAGTATCTATGAAGAGCGGCATCCCCATCATATTGCACATCGTCCTGTTCCCCTGTGCAGCGCATCCGGTCTCTCCTGCGTAGCCTGGCCATGGAGCGATCCATGAATTGACCTCCTGGTCTGTCCTGAGCCTCATGAGCTCATTCTCATAGATCCTCTTAGCCTCCTGCTCAGTATAGCCCATGTCCATCATGTTCTTGCTGAAGTTCTCCTTGGTCTCTGTCGTATAGAGATGCCATAACCTGGCCTTCTGGAAATCCCAGCTCCCGAAATGGGCCCATACGCCTGACTTGCCGACCATGTCTTCGCTTGTTATGAAATAGTTCTCAGGAGGAGCGCATATCATATTTGCTGCAGCTTCTGCCGCAGTATCTGCAGATACGCTCTTTGCCAATATCTCCTCAGCATCCTCCTTTCCGAGTGCTTCGTAGATGACTTCTATCGATCTCAGGTTGTCCTTGAGCTCTGCATTGACAATGTCGAAGGCATTGTTGCTCCCGCAGTCAAGCATCCTGAGTATCCCGACAGCCTGCTCCTCGTCAGCAGTCATCAGCGCCTTTCCGACCCAATGTGCCATAGGTGTGTTCTGGGAAGCGCCATCGAATGTGACCTTTCTGTCCGCGAGTGCCTTGAACCAGTGTCCGAAATCCCACCATGAGTTGATGATCGCATCAGGTGAAGATTCCTGTCCGATCTTGGTGAGGGAACTGTACCATCCGTCATTCACATGCGGGATGTACCTGTATCCTGTCTGGTATCCTGCCTGCACTGGGCTTATGAGCAGCAAGAGCAGCCCAGCGATGACAAGGCCTTTGGACATCCTCTCACCCATGTGGAGATGCTTCGAGAGCAGTGTCACCATCAGCTCATATACGACTCCGATCGCGATCGAGAATGCGATGGCGAACGGAGGCACAAGGAGCAGGAGGAACCTGATGCCTTTCGAGCTAGCATAGATTGTCGAGACGAACCACATTATCAGGAGGATGCTGTACATCACATTGATCTTGTACTTATGGACTACTGATAGAACGATGCCGGCCAACACCGGTATCATCAATAGCCCTAAGAAAATAATGAGGTTTCCTCCTGAATAATAGACTAATGTGTGAATGAATCTGTATGATATTGCAAGATAGGTTACTCCTGCTGTTACTTCTCGTATCTTAGAATACTGTACGATCAGGAATGAGATCAATAGGAATTCAATCCACATGATCGCAGAAAGTGAAGGGAGCATCCTGAACATAGCGTAAGTCAACAGATTAATGAGCGCGGGAAGACCGAACATTATCAAGATATCCCATCCTGATCTCATCCTCTGCTTCCTGAAATCGACAAGAGTGCTGATGATGCCCATCAAAGCTATCACGAAGAAGAGCTTGGAGCCTGTGCTTGCGACAGCCTCGCCGAGAGATGCGGCATTTAGCTCTGCCACAGTTGTATAGACATTAGGCCAGAGGCTCTCTCCCTTTGCTGCCTCCTTTAGCCTTATGATCCTGAAAGGCTTGTTCAGGAGGTCTGTGAAATCTCCGAAATTCCCGAATATCGCAAGTCCGATCGCAGACACGACGAAAAATACCCCGAGCACCACAAGCGCGCCCTTTGTCTCCTCGGTCAGGAAGCTACTAGGCTTCTTCATTATCTGCTTATGATGGTATATCGCGTAGTACCCAAGGTAAGCTACGAGGCTTCCTAAGAGGAAGTAGAAGATGTACCACCAGCCGCTCCATGCATAGCTGTATATCCCGACCGAGAGGCCGGCAAGCGCTGAATACCCTATCTTCCATGGCATCCTCTTCTCAGAGAGGGCCCAGAAGAAGAAGAACAGTATCAGCAGGGGAAAAAGCACATTGAAGATGTCATTGTCGCTGCCTAGCGATCTTGATAGCACATGCGGATGTGTCGCTATGATCATAGCTGCGAAGAATCCGCCTATGCCTCCGGCAAGCTTCTTCCCTATGAGGAATGCGAGGATGATAGCGAATGTCGAGAGCACAAGAGGGGTGAGGAAAGCTGTCTGCATGAAAGTCATCCTGCTGTCGAACACCTTGAATATCCTGTAGAGGAATGCCTCGATCTCAGGATAGAGATTCATATCCACATCCCTGCCGATAGGAGCGACCATATGGTCGTCGAATGGCTTGCCATCCTTGATCACGTCCCCCTGATGCCCGTTCTCGATGATATTCTGCGCATATCTCATATACAGGTAAGAGTCAATGTCACCAAGGTAGGTGAATCCGTTCTCATCCTGGAACTGGTCCCTGAGATACCTTGAATTCTGTTCTATCGTGGCTTCGATATTCGCCTTCTCAGAAGCGACAAAATCAGCCAGCCTCTGGTTGATGAGCGCTTCCTTGTTCTGTGCAGGCAGGTTAGGGAACTCTGAATTGACCTGCTGGCTTATCTGGTTCCTGATGTTGCCCATCAGTCCGTTCGCTGCGAATTCATCTGTGATAGGCAGATACCCAGGCAGCAGCCTGATATACATATTGACAAGTAGCGGAACAAGAAGCAGGAGCAGCGGGAGATATTTTCTCACATCCACCTTGTTCTTGTGCTTGAAAGATAGCTCATCATCGTCCATTATGTTCCCCCCGGAAGATGAAAATGCGCTGATCCAGGGGATCATGCGGATTTTCAGATCTCAAACATTGCATGTTTGAGTAAGCCAACAAAAAGAGAGTGATTATTTAAACATTGCTGAGCAAAAGCACAGCTCCATATCCAAGGAGGCAACCTGCTGTTATGAATGGCATCGCAGGATAGAACTTGTCCTTCCTCCCCATCATCAGGAGGACAAATAAGGCTGCACCTGATGTGAGCGAGATGATCGATGCGACAAGGAAAGCTCCTGTCCTTGGCATGGCAAGCAGAAGATCAGACATCACTACACCTGAGAACAACAGGGGGAATGCGATGTCTCCTCCTCCAAGTATGGCAGAACGCACATGTGATGACTTGCTCCTGACCCCTTGAGGGATCTCCATCTTCACCTCTGCATCCTTTGATGTGCGCTTGTACGGTATCAGGAGTCCTGCGAAGACCTTTGCTGATGACTGGAACTCAGCGAGCTGCACCATGTGCTTGCTGATGAAGACAGCAAAGAAATCATAGACCGAGATCGCCAGGAGCAGGGCGATCATCCATCCCACCGAGAAGATCGGGACTATCAGGACAGCGATCCCTGAATACATGAGTATCTCAGTCGCGTTATGGATAATGGCATTCGGCTTGAATATCTTCAGGAACGCGAGTCCGAATCCTATCAAGAGGGAGGGGATGTCAGGCAGATACACATTGAACACAAGAGATAAGGTGAGTCCTACCGCGAGGAAGAACCAGCCTTTCCAGAATCTCCTCATCTTGAGCTTGATGAGGAGCAGGAGTATGAGTGTCCCTATCAGTACTGAGACAAGGACGTAGACAAATGATCCTGCGCCTGTCACCTCAGGCCTGCCTGTCATTATCTCCTCATAATTCACGACTATGGAGGATGCGCCGTCAGGCGTTGTGGTCTCCTCGACAGACATGGTGCTCGAGAGCACGAAGAGTCCGACAATCTGTGCCGCAAGGAAGAGCAGGAGAAGGTAGAGGCTTATCTTGATATCATGCTTCATCAGTCACAGGGCTGTCTCCAGATTTTTAATTGTTTGTGTTTTGAAGTGCATCAAAGGACTATCACAGGGACCAGCATTTCCTCCCTGCTGAGTCCTCCATGGTTCCCGAAGAGTATCTTTGGCCGCTGGCCAAGGATGCTGTCCCTGATAACATATCCATCCTTCATGAACAAGACATAATCACCGATCCTGTCAACAAATCTAGGATCTGCCTTTCCGAAGCCGAAGAATCCTTCCTTCACAAGGTCTCCTGATCTCCTTACGCTCTCGACCTGAGGTATCTTCGCTGCCTGTCGCTCGAATTCCTCCATCATTCCTGGCTTCACATAGCAGTAAGGGCATCTTCCCTCTCCGCACAATGGGACTGAAAGGCAGCTCTTGAGCCTCGGATAGTCTTCAAGCAGTATTGTCTTGCAGTCGATGAGCCCATGATCTGCAGATACTATCACAGAGGTATTCTTCAGCGATATGCTTTGGAATCCCCTGTCCAGCTCTGCGAAGTGCCTTAGCGCCTCATCTGATCCTGCGCCAAGCTCATGGCAGACTGTATCGAAAGCCGGCCAGTAGGCATATATCAGCTTCCTCCCCGGAAGCTTGGACGCATAGATGATCCTGCGGAAGAATCCTTTCAGAGATGTGTAGCTCAGGCCTGTCGTGCCTTCCATCGTCTGCCTGTTGTATGCTGATTCCAGGAGATATCTGTCCATTATCATGTGCTTCCTGGCCTTGATTCCTGAGAAGAAAGGCCCATATGACATGACTTCGCCATAGTCTATCCCAAGCTCCTCCAGAGTCGGTCCGCCAATCCTGAGATTGTAGGGAAGGACCTTCACCACAGCACCGACTTCCTTCATGTACACAAACCAGCCTGTGAGCGCATGCTGCTTCGGCGCGACACCTGTGACATATGATGTTATGGCAGCAGCTGTCGTTGATGGGAAGACAGAGGTCATCTTGCCCAGAAGCCTGCTTGCAAGGAAGGATCCCGGCGCCCTCTTTGTGAGGAACTCATATCCTAGCCCATCGATGATGACAAGGATGACATTCTTCTTCAGGGATGATGCAGGCAGTATCGAAAGCTCCCTGTACATCTGCTCCTTTCCGAATGATGAAGATATCGAGGAGACAAGATTGACTATGCTCCCTCCGCGATAATCAGGCTTTATGTTCTTCAATTTTCTTCTTCTGATGTATCTCAGAGACTATCTTCGAGCTGATCATCCCACCTACATTGACATGCTCTTCCTTGATCTCAACCGTCTCTTTGGAGCTGTCCTTGATCAGATCATTTATCAGGCCGCAAATCTGGTTGCATTTGCCTGCATACAATGTGCCTGGATGATGATCTCTCTCTTCTCTGAAATAATCGCTGAGATGGGCTAGCAGATGCCCTTTGGTTGTTCTTGCCATGGATATCATGATTGGCAGCCGGGTTTAAATTCCTTTTGTATTGGAGGAAGCTTTCAACTGAGGGTAACTGAAAGAACATAGGCAACGAACAATATGCATCTGCCCAAGGCAAGACAGAACGCAAGGAAAGCATCTGATCTGCCTTGGTATGTAGTCTTAAGTATCTGGAGTCGATGCTTTTCGTTCTGAAAGAATGAAAAGTACTAAAGACGAAGTCTTTACAGAGTTGCCAACCCGGAGGGGGATCACCCCTGATAGAGGAATTGATGAATAGATCATCAAACAACAACAGTGTGCAGGCAATCTTGATAATGATTTAGAAAGCCTACACTCCCCACATTGGGCTTTCGTCCCTCATGTTGGATGCGATCTCCTTTAGCACTGTCAGTTCTCCCTGCGTCAGGAACCTTGTCAGCGTCTTGAGTTTCCTGAAATCATCCTCAGGGATGAATCCGTAGAGTATCTCATTCCCCTTGATCTGCCTGCCTATCGTCACTCCATCAAGCGCTATCGCGACCTGCTTGCCTTTGGTCGCTGAAGAGATGCTGTCCTTCTCCTCCTGCAAGCTCTTGACGATAGCGATCGGGTTGTCCTTCATCATGACCCTTGTCCCGACAGTTATCTTCCCTTCCAGGATCTCAGCCCCTATGATCGCTGGATTGTTCTGCCTGAACACATAGTTCTCAAGTAGCTGTATCTTGCATGGCCTGATCAGCTGGTCGAGCTGCTTGGCCTCTAGGATGTTCTTTGTCTGGACCTGCCACTGCTCAAGCTCCTCGATTATCCTGTAGATGATGTTGTTTGTGATTATCTTGACCCTGTCTGTGCTTGATACGTCTGAATCGCGCTCGACATTGAACCCGAGGATGACAGCTGTAAGTGGATCCTTGTCATAATTAGTCTCCGCATCTGCGATGTCCTTCTTTGTGATGCTTCCGATAGTGGCCTTCCTTACAGGTATGTTCTTCTCCTTGAGAAGTATCGTCAATGCCTCAAGGCTTCCGAGCGTGTCTGCCTTGATGAGTATGCCTTCCTCATCTGTCTCGATGAGCGCATCTTTTACCTCTGCCTGAAGCTCTGACCTTATCTTCTCAACATCGTCTTTCCCGAAGCTCCTGATAGGCATGCCTGCTATCACTCCGTCGATCCCCTGCGCAGAGATCTTGACTCCTGTCGCTGCAGACACCTCGTTCACTGTGCAGAACTTCGACTTGCGGTCACGCATGTCGCACAGCTCTCCGGGGAGGAGGAGAGCCTTGACCTTGGTTGTCACAGGTTCCCCCACTGACCCTATCATGATCGAATCCCCTCTCCTCAGCACTCCATCATAGACTATGACATCCATGGTCTTTCCAAGCCCGGTCGTCTCCTTGATCTCAAGGATGCTTCCCTTCGCAGTCCCGAGCGCATGCATCTTGAGGTTCGTCTCCAGGTATTTCTGCGCAAGCCCGATGAGGACCATCAGCAGCTCAGGTATGCCGTCACCTGTCTTTGCTGAGACAGGTATTATCGCGATCTGTTTTGTATAGTCCGAGATCCTGTCGAACCTCTCGCTCTCGATGCCCATCTCAGATATTTTCCCCACAAGCTCGTAGAGCTTGGTGTCGAGCTTCTCCTGCACAAATGGATCCTGGCTGGCGATAGTGGGAAGAAGCTTTTTTCCAGACTCCTTGAATCCAGGTATCAGATCGATCTTGTTCGCTGCCACTACAAAGGGTGTCTTGAAGCTCCTCAGTATCTCAAGCGATTCTATGGTCTGGGGCATGAACCCTTCGTTGATATCGACCACAAGGATCGCGATATCTGCCAGGTTCCCTCCCCTCTTCCTGAGGTTAGTGAACGCAGCATGCCCTGGCGTGTCGATGAACAATAGTCCAGGGATAGTGAATTTCGCGCCTGGCGCAAGCAGGCTTCCGCATACGTTCTGCACAGTCTTGAGCGGGATTATCGATGCTCCAATCGCCTGTGTGATCCCGCCTGCTTCCGCTGTCTGGACAGCCGTGCCCCTGATCTTGTCAAGGAGTTTGGTCTTGCCGTGATCCACATGTCCTACGACGACGCATATCGGCTGGCGCAGCTTTGCTTCAGGCATGAGCATCTGGGAACTCGAAGCGATTTTTAAAATCTCCTATGATGAAGGAAGAGTAGGTGATACAGGCTAGGATTATGCTGCCTTAGTGTCCCATTTTTTTAGACAGACGGCGTTAGAGCAAAGGATTACGCAACTTGTGCAGTATAAGCAAGATTTCAGAGTTGCTAATACAACTCCGAAGCAAACCAATCTCGCAAT
>CAYTWW010000002.1:191434-220689 GCA_964441565.1 uncultured Methanosarcinales archaeon
AGCTTATCGCCGCTTTTCTCACTTCAGATGGTACTGCACGCTGATGTAGCTTGTCCTCGGCCTGAAATGTATCGCTGTCTTCAGAGCAAGACCTGTCTGGTTATGGAGGAAATGCTGCCACCATGATTTCGGCACGAACTCAGGGATAAGCACAGTCACATTCATTTCTGGATCCTTCCTCTCTATCTGGTCGAGGTATTCCAGGAATGGCTGGAGTATCCTCCTATAATGCGATTCTATCGTCACAAGCTTGACAGGGGGCTTGAACTTGTTCCAGTACTTCATCAGGTTCTCTGTGTCGCTTCCGCTTATCTTCACATGCACTGCGACGACATCTTTTGTGATGTTCTTCCCGAATTCAAGTGCCTGGATGATGCCCTTGTGGAATGTCGGTATCATTATCACGACCATATGCTTTGTCTTCCTCAGCTTTAGTTTCTGCATGCCATTTATGGACAGCTGCTCAGCGACGCTGTCATAATGCTTCTTGATGTTGCGGAAGACCGTCACCATGAGGGCAATTATTATGATCACTGCCCAGGCTCCATGGAAGAATCTAGTCACTGTGATTATGCAAACTGCGACAAAGGTCATTGCAAGACCAAGGGAATTGATCGCTACTGCATTCCTCCATTTGTCCTTCTTGAGTGTGAGATTCCTCTTGATCATCCCTGCCTGGGAGAGCGAGAAGGAAGTGAACACCCCTATGGCATACAAAGGGATCAGATGATGCACAGACCCATGGAACACGATGATAAGGAGCGATGAGAAGAATGCGAGGGCGATGATGCCATTTGAGAATACCAGCCTGTCACCAAGCTGTGTGAATTGCCTGGGGAGGAACTTGTCCTTTGCTAGGAAGAAAGATAATCTGGGGAAATCAGCGAATGCGGTATTCGCTGCGAGGAACAGAATAAGCATTGTGAATGCCTGGATGACATAGAACGCTGCACCCCTTCCGAAAAGTAGCTCGGCCACTATCGATACCATAGTCCTGTCATGCTGCGGGACGATCTTCATATGATAGCCGATGAACGTTATCCCGAAGAAGAGGAACGTCATGATGACTGCCATCACCACAAGCGTTGTCCTGGCATTCTTGCTCTCTGGCTTCTTGAAGGCTGGCACGCCATCTGAGATCGCCTCGATGCCGGTGAGCGCAGCGCATCCAGATGAGAATGCCCGGAACAGCAGGAGCAGCGAGATGCCTGTTATGATATCAGCGCTTTGGGCAGGCGGCATGACCGGCAGAGTGCCTGTGAAGAAACGGTAATAGCCGAAGCATACCATCAGGACAAATACGAAGATGAAGACAAAGGCAGGCACTGAGAAGACAAGACCTGATTCCTTCACCCCTTTGAGGTTCATGAGCATGATGACCATGATGGCAAATATGGCGATGATTATCCTCTCTTCATAAAGCCCAGGCAGAGCAGATGTGATCGCAGCAACTCCTGCAGCCACGCTCACTGAAACAGTCAGCACATATGCGAAGAGAAGAGCGGCTCCTGCGACAAGCCCTGGGATTGTCCCGAGATTGTCCTTGGCGACAATGTATGCGCCTCCGCCTTTCGGATAAGCTGCGATAGTCTGCCTGTACGAGAATATCAATATCCAGAGCAGCAGGATGATCACCAGTGATATCGGAAGCGAGAATGATAGCGCTGCAGCACCTGCGGTGATCAGCACAAGCGCGATCTCCTCGGTCGCGTAGGCGACAGATGAGAGCGCATCAGAAGAGAACACAGCCAAAGCGATCTTCTTCGACAGCCTCTGGTGCTTGTATTCCCAGTTTGGGAGAGGATCGCCGATGATCATCCGCTTGAGCTTATGTATCATCTTAAGCCAGCATTACAATGTTGTATTAATAGATATCTGAAAATAAGATTCAACCAGAAAGATTAATAATTACCCCAAGGTAACCTGCCAGGATGATATATCTCCTGCTCGCCTTCCTCGTCGGGCTCGCCGTGAAGCTCTCACTGCCAAGCCTCGCGCCAAGACTCAAGAAATTTGTCAACCTCTATGTAGTCTACATCGGATTTCCTCTGTTCCTCTTTGTCATGCTCCTCTCTGCCAAGGGCATGGACCAGGGAAGGATCATGATCTTCTCCCTCGTATCTTCGATCATCTACATGCTCCTGTTCTACTGGGTGATCCGGAACACCCCCTATGACAAGAAGCTCAAGGCATCGCTCTTTGTCACGACAACATTCGGCAATGTGGGCTTCATCGGCATACCAGTAGTCCTTGCCTTCTTCGGGCCTGTGGCTGCCGGCCTTTCATCCATCTATATAATATTCCTCAATCTCGTATATTTCTCGCTTGCAGTCTTCCTCTCGAACACCTACATGAAGCATGGCATGTCAGCTCTCCTAGATTTCGTGAAGTTCCCTGGCCTGTGGGGCTCGATCATCGCATATACGCTCTCGCTGATCGATTTCTCAGTGCCTTCGCAGATTGTCATGATATCTCATTGGACGATCTATCTGGGCACATTCATAATAGGTCTCGCATTCGATTTCACAAAGATCAGAGAGCTTCATTCAAGATCTGCGCTTGTCATGGGTTCTATACTGAAGTTCATCATCCTCCCCCTGATACTTCTGACACCCGCGATCCTTTTGTCGATGGACAGGGAATTCATCCTCGCGATGATCATACTCTCTACAGTCCCTCCAGCTGTCGCAAGCACTTCCCTCGCAGTGGAATATGGATTCGATGATGCTTTCACTGCCACATTCTCCTCCTTCTCGACAATGCTCTATCTCCTGATAGTCACAGCGATCCAGATGGCACTATAGGCGAACAAGCTGCCCCATGAAATAATTGTCCTGAAGTTGAAAATGAGGCAACAACACTGGCGGCGGCGAGTCCGAAGGACGAGTAGGACATGGGGCAGCCCACATGTCCGTCGCCTTGCCAGTCGTGTTGTTGCCAAAATAATGAGATAATTAATCAGGCCAGACCACTTCATCGAAGACAATATTTATTAACTATCTTCTGTTCGATTCATCACATGAAAGCAGAGCCAGGCGACTTAGTCAAGGTGACCACGACCGAAGGCACTATCGAAGGCATCCTTATCCCGACACCTGACCTCACAGGAGGAGATACTGTCATCATCAAGCTCAAGAACGGTTACAATGCCGGTATCGGGAGGAAGAAGATAAAGAAGATCCAGATACTTGAGAAATACAGGAAGCCTGCTGAGAAGAAGGATGCGATCAGGCAGAAGCCAGGTCTCCCTACAGTCTCTATCCTCTCGACTGGCGGCACCATATCCTCGAAGGTCGACTATAGGACAGGCGGTGTCTACGCTGATTACACTGCAGAGGATTTCCTCAGGATGTGCCCTGAGCTCTCAGACATGGCGAACATTAGAGCGAAGAAGGTCCTCTCCCTGATGTCAGAAGATATGCTGCCATCTGACTGGATAAAGATCGCTGAGATCGTGAAGGAAGAGATAGAAGATGGAGTCGACGGGATAGTGATCACGCATGGCACAGACACGATGCATTTCACTTCAGCTGCCCTCTCATTCATGCTCGGCGAAATTAACATTCCTGTCATCATAACAGGATCGCAGAGGTCCATAGACAGGGGATCAAGCGACGCATTCATGAATCTCATATGCTCTGTGAAAGCAGCAGCAGAATCTGATATCGCAGAGGTCATGATCTGCATGCATGGCAGCATCAATGATGACTATGGTCTGCTCCTCAGGGGAACCAAGGTCAGGAAGATGCACACCTCAAGGAGAGATGCCTTCCGACCGATAAACGCGGTTCCGCTGGCGAAAGTCAACGCTGCTGCCATCGATGTCCTGGCGAAGGATTACAGGAAGGCAGACCGCACGAAGAGGAGCATGATAAGATCAGAAATCAGGTTCGATGAGCATGTAGTTTTGCATTATGTATATCCAGGGATGGACCCAGGTGTCCTCGATTACTACATCAGGAAGGGAGCAAGAGGCATTGTGATCGGAGCCACAGCCCTGGGCCACGTCAACACCTGGACAGACAAGTCCCTCCTACCGCAGATAAAGAAGGCGATAAAGAAAGGCATCGCAGTCTTCATCACAACGCAGACATTGTATGGCAGGGTCAACCCGTTTGTCTACACCAACCTGAGGAAGCTCTCGATCGAGGCAGGAGCTGTATACCTGGAGGACATGCTGCCAGAGGTCGCATATGTCAAGCTTGGCTGGGTGCTAGGGCAAGCAAAGGATGCACAGGAGGCCAAAGAGATGATGATAAAGGATTACCGAGGAGAACTTTGCGAGCAGCTCACGCCAGAGATGTTCCTGAACTAAGCTCTGATCAATCTGGGATTCTTCGCCTCACCCTTGATGCACGAATTATGATTCCTCTGCAGATAATCGCATGGTAACACCTGATAGATATCCAAAGTCCCGAAGTGGATCAAAATGCTGATATCATCGCCAAGAGGGACAAAGGCGATGCTATCGATTGCGAAGATCTCATCTTCCCCATAGTACCATATCCCCCCTTCTCCAAGGATGCTCCCCATGAACATTGTGAATGGAGATGCATGGCCTGTCGTCAGCCCAAGCCATCCCATGCTGTAGATGGTAGTCTCCGAGGGACTGCCGACTATACTTAAGAACCCATCAGATATCCTTGCTTCACGATCATCAGGGAATAGCCTGCGGTTGAAGGAGATAGATACTTCGCATAATCCATCAGGCAATTGTGATGTCTGCTCAAAGAAGTCAAAAGGAGAGCACTCATCTTCTGGAAGCTCATCGCAATCTCCTTGATGCTTGATCCGGGTCGAGATCCTGATCTTCTCTTCGTCTTCCTCTGATATGAAATACGCAGGAAACTCATCATCTGGCTCAGTCCTGAGGTCCGTGATAGCCCCCAGCTCTATCCCAAATTCATCAGGGAATACTGATTGCTCCTTCAGGAGTTCGATGTTATCCTTGCATGAGGTTCCTGATGGTGTAGGAGATGGTGTAGGAGTCGGAGAGGGAATAGGTGTTGGTTCATCCTGAGCGACAGAAGGTCGCATCAGATAGCTCACCTTGTCGCTAGTGCAGGCGCATGCTCCTGTTCTCCAGGTGCATCCTCCCTCCTCGCACTTCTCTCCTATCTTCTTGCCATCGCATGGATGTTCGCCAGTCATCTCGTCAGACCTGGCCGTATTGTCTCTCCAGCATCTGCATCTCTCATCTGTTTCATCAAAACTTTGATGCTCGTATGGTCTGCAGGGGGGAGAGACAGACTCTATCCCGCTGAAGTAGTCGGATTCAGGCACATTGTCAAAACCGCAGTCATCCCTGGGTTGGCAGTCGCTGCAGCACACCTTTTTAGCCCCAAGCAGTTCGACTGTGTCTCCCACTTTCGCATCACCGCACCATGCAGTGTTTCCTTTGCCCTCGCATGACGCACCCAAAGGAAGATCGACAGGCTCTTTGGAACAAGAAAGCAATAGGAACAGCAAAATAAGTAGGAATAGTCTCATCCCTTCTGGATGAGCTGCACGTCTATAATAACCTTACGGACTCTTCCTCAGCATCGTCCTCGGGAACGGTATAGCATCCTTGATGTTGTCAAGCCCGCACACCCAGGAAATGATCCTTTCCATGCCAAGCCCGAATCCACCATGTGGTACAGAACCATATATCCTCGTGTCAAGATAGAACTTGTACTGTGAGGGATCCTCTCCCTGCTCAAGAAGCCTCTTCTTGATAGACTCAGGATCAGACTCCCTCTCAGACCCGCCGATTATCTCGCCATATCCCTCCGGTGCGATGAAATCGCAGCCCCGCACAACATCAGGATTCGATGGCTCCTCTTTCATGTAGAAAGCCTTGACCTTCTTAGGATAATGTGTCACGATTATCGGCGTATCATAAAGCCTGGAGAGCACATCCTCCTCGATTGTCCTGAGGTCCTTGCCCCACTCGATGTCCATCCCCTGCTGCTTCAGGATCTGGAGAGCATCTGTATACGTCATCCTCGCAAAAGGCTTCTCGACGACAGGTCTCAGCTTGCTTATGTCGCGCTTCAATATCTCAAGCTCTTCTGTGTTCTTCTCCAGGACCTTCGCGACCATGTGCCTGATGACGCCTTCTCCATGGTCCTGCACATCCTTGAAGCTTGCCCAGGCAGCCTCCATCTCTGCATGCCAGTACTCTGTCAGATGCCTGCTCGTCTTGGATTTCTCAGCACGGAACGACGGAGCTATCGTGAAGATCTTCTCAAGCGAGAATATCCCTGCCTCTGCATACAGCTGCCATGTCTGAGCCAGATAAGTCTTCTCATTGAAGTACTTGACCTCGAAAAGCGTCGATCCTCCCTCAGCCTGCATTCCCTGGAAGATCGGGCTATGATACTCGTAGAAGCCGTTCTGCCTGAAATACTCCCTGAAAGCCTGGAACACAGTATCCCTTATCTTGAGGACTGCTGTTATCTTCCTGCTCCTCAGCCAGAGGTGCCTGTTATCAAGGAGGAACTCAGGCGAGAAGTCCTTTGTGATCGGGAACGCTTCGGCGAACTGCACAACCTCAAGATCCTTCACATGTATCTCGTATCCTGTCGGTGCCTTAGGCTCTTTCCTTATCTCTCCCCTGAGCTTGAGGGAGGATTCAATAGATAGCTTCCTGGCAGCAAGCCACACATCCGGGGGAAGCTCCTCCTGGCTGAACACGCACTGGATTATGCCTGAAGAATCCCTCACCACGATGAAAGCGAACTTGTTCGAGTTCCTCTCGCGATAGACCCAGCCCCTTATAGCAGCTGTCCCCTCTCCTTTTTCGATTGCATCTCTCACTGATATGAATTCGTCATCAGAGAACTTGCTTTGGATCTCTAGCTGCGGGATCCTTGGTGCAGAGATGCTCGCATCAGATATGTCTGCATATTCTCCCCCTGACGCGATCTTGAGATCCTGCGGAGACATGACATAGTCGAAGCCGAACACACCTGTCCCGACATACAGTTCAGGAAACTGCTCTAGGGAGGAATCGATAAGCGTCCTTAGCGTGCTCTTCAGCCCGAATGCAGGGATCGCACCCACTTGATAGCCTGTCGCTTCAGATATCTCGCCTGGTGAGGCCATCTTGACATCGCTCTCTGACAAGAGCTTCTTCAGTTTCTTCGGCAGGATCTTGGCATTCCCTCCGACAAGGCATAGATACAAGTTGCCGGAGCTGCCCTTCATCACAAGGGTCTTCACCACCTGCTCAGGCTTCACGCCCAGCGATGCGGCTATCTCGACTACACCCTTCACTTCTTTGTCAGGAAACTCCACGAACTTGATTGGCAGGCCATGCTCTGCCAGGGTCTTTTGGCTATCGAATTCCATCCTGCTAGGGAGCAGGGACAGGGTTATAGATTTTTCTTTTTCCAAGTATGATTCCTGCGATATTGGATTTTGACCTTTGTGTTTGCTAAACAAGCCAATAATGATGCAAATGTTCAGAGATGCGATACAATTTTATATTATGTCAGCTTCTGAGTATGTATGAAGATCTCTAAGCTGGACATAAGGATCCTCAATGTGCTCCTTGAGAACTCAAGGCTCTCATACAGGCAGATAGCCAAGATGCTGCATGTCTCTGCCGCCACCGTCATGAACCATATCAAGGACCTTGAGGAGAAGAAGATCATAAAGAGATACACTGCAGAGCTGTCATTCTACAAGCTGGGATACGAGTTCAAGGCGATCATAGAGATGAAGATCTCCAAAGGCAAGCTCTTCGAGGTGGAGCGGAAGATCGCGCAAAATCCCCATGTCTACGCTGTGTATGATGTCACAGGAGAGTATGACGCTGTGCTGATCACGAGATTCCGGACAAGGGATGCGCTCGACCGCTTCCTCAAGCAGATCCAGACCTTCGATTTCGTCGAGAGGACGCACACAAGCCTGATACTCAATGTCCTGAAGGAGAGGCAGGACGCTTTCGAATGAACAGCTCCTGATGAAAATCCTCATCATATTGCTGTTGCTCACCCCTGCCTCAATGGCATTCTATGCAGACATAGACATCTATGTCCAGGAGGATGGCACAGTCAGGTTCACCGGAGAGACAGATCATGACATGCTCAGAGGGGAGTCAGAGGGATTCACTTCCAAGCACGGAAGATACTGGCTCCTGAACATATCTAGTGATGAAACATTCGAGGCTTATACGTACAGGCTGCACTTTCCAGGAGGGGCGAAGCTGAATTACGTCAAGACTCCTAAGATGAATTCCATCGAGAGCTCGACTATCACAGGCAGCGGTCATGATACAAGGTTCTTCATCCTGGTGCAATACTCATACACTCGCCAGCATGTGCAGCTCGCTTTTCTTGGTGCGATGCTCACCTGCATGATTACAGCCATCGCGATATGGTATGCATGGAGAAAGAGGCCAGCTGAGATCATAGGGTTGACTTCGAGGCAGAAAGATATTGTGAATCTTCTGAGGAAGCATAGGCGCCTGAACCAGGAGAAGCTGGCAAGGCTGCTTCGCCTGCCGAAATCTTCCATCTCAAGAAACATAGTATCCCTGGAGCGACGGGGAATTGTCGAGAGGACAAAGGAAGGCATGTCGAACCTCATCCAACTTGTTCCGAAAGGTTCCGGCAAGTTCCGGCAAAGATAGATATCCTGTTCCACATTATCTATCTCTATGATTGGCAGATGCAAGCAGTGCGGTCTATCTGATGTCTGGATCACAATGATAGATTCAGAACCTATCTGCGACCGATGCCTGGATGCAAAAGAAGATGTAGACAACCGGGGTGCATGAATATGAGATGGATGATGTTGTTCCTATTGCTGACGGCGGCTGCTTACGCAGACACAGATCTGGCCTACTTCAACTATCCTGAAGGAGCAGAGGCCAGGTTCCTGATGCTCAAGGATTCTATCTTGAGGAACATAGATGCGGGAGACGATGCCATCAGTAGGATCCGAGCTGATTATCCTGATCTTGAGATATCCCGCCTGGAGGACCTTATCGATGAGATGGAATTCCTGGTATCTGAGATTGATGAGATAGACCTTGATGATGATCTCGACGAACTTCGGGTGGGCTATATCTCCATAAAGGAGGACGCACGTGGACTCACATCCGGATTCAGGGCTACAGTCCATGAGATCTATCCTGGAGCATATGATAAGCTGAGGGAGCAGGTGCGAATGCAAGTCAGGAATAGTGGACTTGGCTCAGAGATAAGGCTTAAGGTCAGGCAGTACAATGAGAGGAGGTATATCTCTCTTCTTGCACCATTCCATCTGCAAGCTGAAGAAGGATTGATACAAAGGCTGAGGATAGGGATCAATCATTCAGAGATCAACCATATGATCAACATGCAGCTTCGAGGCAATGATGTGGGGGAGCTCATCTTGCAGGAGAAGGTTGACTTCCTTGCGAAGGCTGATGAAGCTCGTCAGAAGTACCAGCTGAATAAGGAGAACAGGGCTTCTGAGAGGAAAGAAAAGATAAGGAACTCTGCCATTACCAGAGGAAGCAAAGAGTCTTCAGGCTCATCCGGTTCTGGTTCAACTGGTAGCAGCTCAGGCAGCCAGGGATCATCAGGTGGCAGCTCCTCTGGTAGCGGCTCATCAGGTGGCGGCTCACCTGGAGGTCCATCCAGCTCAGGGGGAAGCGGTCGTTCATCCGGCGGAGGGGGAAAATGAGGGTGATCCTTCTGTTCCTTCTGCTGCTAGTAGCCTGCTCTCATCAAGGATTGGATGAGCAGGATGTGAAGATCATCGAGACTGATAACATCACTGAGCAGGCACAGGAGCCCGACCTGAACTTCATGGATGAATCAGATTATATCGAGATAGGTGAGATGGTCTAGAGGTTCTCTAGGTCTTCCAAAGATAGTATCTCCTCGTCTTCCTCTTTTGCCTTGGGTTTCTTAGGCGCTTCCTTGGGCTTGGCAGGTTTCGGCTCCTTCTCCAGCCGTCTCATCTCGTCTTTCGGGTCTGGATTCGTATAGACCTGGTTTGCGACGAATTCTGTCCTGTCGAACATCTCGTTCCTTGTGCATCTGCCGATAAGCTTGAGCATCTGGCCCAGGAGATTTGTCTTCGTGTCTTCGAATGATACATCCTTCAGCGCCACCAGCTGCTCTTCGTTGATGCCAAGAAGCCTGATAGTCTGGTTCTTCCACATGACGACCCTTATGTTCTCGGTCCCATCATCCAGGATGAGATTGAGGACACAGGAATATGCAGGTGTGACATTGCCATGGACATCGCAGGCGAATCCTTCTTCCTTTGCCCTTGCCCTCTTGTTGCACTGGGGGCAGACCTCGAAGAACCTTGGGTCGAATACCTGGACGATCGTGCCGAATATCTCGACATTCTCCTCCCCGCCCTTGAGCTGCGATATGCTCTTCCTTGCTGCATCTGGTAGCGGTGTGCGGACAGGTCCTTCGCCCATTCCTTCGATCTTGAGATCTCCCCTGTCAGCCACATGCAACTCTTTCCTGCCGTCCCTGCTCTCCTTGATATATCCTGATTCGACCTTGACTATCATTCCTTCCTTGAGTCCGGAGATGAGATCTGCCTTCTCGTTCCAGCATGTCGCCCTGATGACCCCGCTATCGTCTCCCAGGAGGAAGGAGCCGACCTTTCCTTTCCTTTCTCCACTGGTGAAATCCCTTACCTCGTAGACACGCACGACCCTTCCTTTTATCGAGACATTCCTCATGCCAGGCATGATGTCCTTTATCTGCGACGGGCCGTTCTCATCGACAAGCTTCACTCCAAGCTGATTGGCGACTATATGCGCTGCACCTTCCTCGCTGATGAGTCCGGACAGGCTCTTGAGCTTGTCCTTGATCTTCGCATCTATCTCTTTGTCAGAAAGCCCTGTCTTCTCTTTTATCTTCTCGATGATAGTGTCCTTAGGTATTTTCATCGTTCCCCTCGAGAAGCCTAGAATAGACTGTGCCTTAAAAGTGTTACGGCTCCTTTGTCTCGTTGAAAGCGAATCTGACGAAGAAGCCGTGCTGTCTGTATCTCCCTAGGTCAACGTCATAATGCCACCCTTCCCCGCCGAATGATGCGCAGACCTTCGCATAGTCAGATATCTCCTCCTCGACACAGCCAGAATCCCATGTGCATCCCTTGCCGCATGCGTCACGATTGCAATAATCTTCCGACACATAGGACGAGCAGTCACCGAAAAGCTGCACCAGCCAGTCATCACACGATCTGCAATCTGTGACAATACCTTCCTGGAATATCGGGATCCCTCCTCCCTCCATGCACTCCTCCTCTTCGTCTGTGAAAGTGTCGCAATATCCCACATGCCATCCTTTCTCGCCTGCCAGGCTGAGTGCATCAGCCCCTGAGAGCCCATGGACAGTCCCCATTGAGTCAATTATGGCCTTGAAGGCTGCAGGATCGAAGGCAGCTGAGGCCTTGAATGAGGGATTGGCTTCATATGTCCCTATGATCCTCCTGTTCTCCTGGATGTCGATCTCAAGTGGAGCTGTCGCGACAGCGACCATCAACACAGAATCGTCGGTCAGGTTCCAGCGGGCATCGTATCCGGATCTGCTGAGCTTGTGTTGGAGGAGGGATATGTCCATCCTTGACCAGAATCGCTCTTCGACCATGTCCATGAAAGCATCCTCAGAATATACTGGGACGCAATCGTCCACCAGCGGATAGCCATCGATGTCCTGATGGCAATAGCTGCTCACATAATCCGCTGCTGCATCATATACCGCATCTTGGAGGGACATCGATGCTGCTGTGTCCAGGTAGAAAAGGATCTCTTCCCCCCTCTCATACGTCTTTATCATCAGGAGGGAACTTTCGCCGACTGTCTTCTCGAAATTCCCCTTGTGCTTCTGTATCGCTATGTACAGCCCGAACAGTATCGGCATGACAAAGAAGAAGGAAAGCACTATCACAAAGAACTGGGCACCTCTCTTCCCTTTCATCTGAATCCAGGCACCTCGATCTTTATGGTCGCATCCCCATGCGGGCCAGGGATATCTATCTGTGAATCCAGGAACGGCCTCTCCAGCAGGTCTCTGCAGTCTGCCTTCAGGAAGATCGCATCATCCACATATACCCTGTAGCAGACAGGTCCTGCCTCTCCATAGTACTTGTCAAGGGAATCCTGAAGCACTTCTCCTATGTTCTCATCTTGGTTCACATATCCAATGATGATGAGCTCTGCAAGAGACCTTCCTTCGTACTTCTCTCTCAGTATGGCAGTGATCACCTCTGGATTGTCAAGATATTCTACTTTCTCATCAAGCCTCGCCTGGATAGCATTGTTCGAGAATGACACAAAGACAAGCCAGATGACCACACCTAGTGCCAGTATCACAAATCCCATCATGTCTGTCAGTCCGGACCACTGTGCTTTTCTCATCTTACCTGCGTCACCGTCGGCTCATCATTGTCGATGATGACCTCAATCTTCAGGAGGCCTTTCTTCATCACGTCACCATCCCGGATCCAGACTGGCCTGTTCATCGAGAATCTGTCATACTGTGTGAACGTTGTGTAGGGAGACCACCTGTCGAACCATATCCTATTCAGGTAGACAACCTGTGAGATGGAAGTGTCAAGATCCTTGAGTGTGAATCTTGCTGCAATATAATTCCGGTCGAATATGAAGCTCTCGTTTATGCCCTCGTCGCTGAACTTCGATATGTCGATTACCCCTGGATAAGCCCTCCCTGTCTCAGGATCTTTGTATGCGAGCGTCGAATATATGAATCTCTTCTCGAATATGAGGTTTGCTGTGTTGTGCGCATCGAGCGCGAAATTGAATTGGGAAGTGTAGAATACATTGAAGATGATCACAAGCCCGATGATGAATGGTATCCTTGTGAGCATCCAGTTCAGCATGCTGAAAGAGAATCCCTTGCGGTTCATCCTGCCATCTCCTTCATGGCAGGGCTTATGGTCTTCTCTTTCTTCTCGAAGACCAATGGGACTCTTGAAAGACCTGCCGGAGCGACAAGATCCCTATAGAAGAAAGACACGTCCTTCTCCTCAGAGAACGAGCTTGTGATGCCTGTCGCCTCCAGTGTATCGTCCCACAACCTGTCGAAGACTGTGACAGAGTTCTTGGAGAACCTGTATGAGAATGAGAACGTCTCATGCGGGTATGCGATAGTGATATCATAGGGAGATGCGTATAGCGTGTCCACACTGAGCGCGATGTCCTTCGCCAGATACCTTTTCTCGAACCATGTGCTCGCTGATATCAGGTATATCTGGTAGAAGAATGCGAAGACCATCACTGCAAGGATGAACAGGTCTATAAGAGTGAATATGCTCTTAGGCAGCTGCGCCTTCTTGTCCATCCTAGTATGCTCTCTCTGCTGAGATCTGGCGGCTGGTGCCGCTGATCTCGAGCTTAATCATGTAGTTGACGACATTCTCCTCTGGAGGTAGTGTGAACTTGGAGAGTACTATCGGCTCATCGAATGTATGGCAGACCGGAGCGGATAGAGAAGAGCATGAGCCCTGGGCTGAGCATATGCATATGCAGCTCCCGGTCTTGCATTGTGACGGTTTGTTCTCATCCTTTGTATAGCTGACGATCTTATGCTTGCTGTCCACAAACATAGGGACGACCTTCTCCGACTCAGCCAGATGCCTGATCTCAAGGACAAGCCTGTCGAATGATCTCTGTGTCCCTGTAGCAGGCTTGTTCATCATCCAGTTCCATAATGAGCTCACCATAGGTATGAAGACGAACATGAATATCAGCGTGAAGATTATCGCGCCGATTATGAAACTTATTGACAGCTCTCCTTTTCTCATCTATACGCATTCACCATCGACGCATTCAGTGTCTTTAGGGCACTTGGCGTATATCCATTTCTTCGACGTCGCATCATACTCCTTGTAGCTCTTGCCATCGCTGCTGCATCCAAGCTGGCCATCATGGCAGCCAGTTATGCAGCTCATCAGGTCATTTCCTTCGTCTAACATGCTGACCGCTTCACCCTGGGAATTCTTGGCTGCGTAGATTGATTTGAACCACAATATTGCCACAACTGCCCCGACCACGACTGCTATGGCCAGGAGGATGAGTATCATATCTGCGACCTTGGGCATCACATAATCAGAAGCTTTCTTGTTCATTTGTTCACCTCATTGGATATAGATAAAAGTAGATTCGAGCATGCTTGCGTTCTGCAGCTGCACTATCGATGAGTCTATGTCGCCCACGAGTATGCCTCCGGTACGGCTATCCTTGAGCCATGACACATCAACGATCCTGTCGACATAGACGCCATCCTTCTCAACATTGTATTCGAACTGTTCTTGCTTGACTCCTTCTGTGAAATCAGCCGCATACACGATATTTGTGTAGGCCATCTGCTGCCTCCAATCCTCATCGACAAAGATGTATGCTACAAGCTTCTCTCCTTCTTCCTTGACCAGCGCGAAAGCAGACATGATGCCGTCGCCTGGGACCATGTCAGGCGATATGTGCATCCTTACAGATCCAGATATGTTGCCGGTCGAGTTGTATGAAGGATCGAGATACGCTCTCTCAAAATGTTGCCCTTTATAATATCCTGCGGTGAAGACCGAGATTATCTCTCCTTCATATATGAGATCCTGCTTCTTCCCATCATGCAGCCCAAGATCCCTTGTAGCCTTCTTCACATTGATACGGTATCCATCTCCTACATCCTCTATCCAGGGACCTGGCTCGATCGTGAAGTATGAATTGCCTTGCGGTATTTCTTTGTTCACGAACCAGTTATATGATATCGCGATGCTTGCGGCTGCGATGACCATGACCCCAAGCAGAACAGCTGAGATCATCAGGATATGTCTCCTATCTATGTGCATGGTTCAGCTGTCCCTCCGTGCTTGGGCCACCTATAGCATAGTGCCTCGAATGTGTCTATGACGAACATATCTATGAGTGCTCCTGCTGTGCCGGCAGCAGTGAAGCCTGTCGCTGCTCCTGTGCCTAGTGTCCCTCCCAGCGTGATGAGATCCACTGTGACTCCGACGCCTGCCCCCATGATAGGAGCCCCCCAGTTGAAGAGGAAATGGGCAGCCTGGAAATAAGGAGGTTCATAGCCCCTGTAGCAATAGTTAGGATTGGTCTCCTTGTCCATGACTGGGTTGATCTCGATGCATCTAGGCGTATATCTTGGCTCATTGTTCCATGGAAGGTAGTTGGCGACATTCTTCGCAGGGCATTCCTTGACCAGTTGGCCGGTCGCCTCATCTATCGTGTACAGCATCGAATTTGTCCCGTCGAAATGCGGCACAGATGTGCCGTACAGCTCATTATAGTCTCCGGTCTGGTACATGTCATGCACTCCGAAGAGCTTTCGGACTCCTGACGGGACCAGGCTTGCTGCAGATTTGTCTGTGGGCTTGCCGAAGCATTGGCAGTTCGTGACATGCATAACCAGGTCAGCCTTGCATGGGCTGACAAGATGGAACCTGATGTTGGGCTGGGAGAAGAGCACATCATTCCAGTCGACGAGTGGAGCCTTCGCCCACCAGTAGCTTGCCTGGTCCCGCTTGAGCGCGATGTAGTAGCGCTCGACCTCTGGAAGGACACCGAGATAACGCTCGCTGAAGAACCTGTTATCTTGCGATGCCACCCCTGTCTCTGGATCATAGCCGCCGAAATGGTCGAAATAATCAAGATAAAGATCCTTGTCATCAGGCCAATCCCAGAGCCTTGTATGCCTGTCATCCATAGGGATCGTCGCCTTGTACGGGGTCCGCAGCCCGAAGGAGTTCGTGCCCAGGAAACGGAACTTGTCCTGCACATTCATGAGCATTATCCTGAACAGGACCGCTTCCTTGGTAACAAGCGCCCTGGTCTGGCTGGCTGTTCCTGTGTCTTTCGCAGACATTGTGAAATCTGCATCAGGTATAGATCCTTTCAGCATGGAGAACGATGCTTCGATATCAGGACCGAAGCTATCCCTGACTGAGGGGCTTGTCTCCTGCTCCTCGAGAGCCATCATGAGGACAAGATCCAGCTTCCTCAGGAGTTCTCTCTTGTCCTTGGCATTGAGCCCGTTGATCTTCGTGTTCTCCTTGAAGTATGACCTGATCTTCGTCTCCCTGTCCTCATCATCAAGTAGCCTTGCCAGCTCATCATTCGTATCCCTGGCAGCTGTGAAGAACCAATTGTACTGGAACATGCTGCCCTCGACAAAGTCATTGATGTTGGATAGGAGGAGCTCAGGAATCGCATCAAGCTTCTCAGGCACTTCAGGGACGCTTTGGAATGCAAGGAATAGAGAATCCTGGAACTCCTGGGTGAGCTTGCCATCTCTTATCACATCGCGCCCCTGGAACATATCCATGGTCTCATTGAATGCGCCGATATACTTCTCTTTATGGCGAGAGAAATCCTCCTCTTTCGATATGGTCTCTGCTATGGTGTTGTAATAGTTCCTGATGAACTCTCTCCCTGAATGCTTGAGCACGATATAGTTGTTGATCTTCTCTGGATGCCTCTCCACTCCAAGCCTGTTGATGTAGTCTCCTGTGACTCTTGCCTTCACCTCTTCGACAAGCTCCTTGACCTTCTCGATGACAGCATTGAGGATATCGACTCCCCAGTCGATCAGTCCTACCTCTGCCCACATGATGTCATCTCCTTTGTCAAGGTATAGCTCCCGCGTCCTTGTGACGACAGTGGAGAATAATATGCAAGCGTACCTGTCCACACCTATCGCGCTCATGAAGGCTGAGACCGCTGTGCCGACAGGCGGCGCGACCCTGCCCATGAGCTTGATGGCCGGAGTCAGCACCATGTGGCACGCCAGCTCTGCCCCTGCGAATGTAAACAGGTCATCGAAGTCGATGGCTGATGCGGACCAGGCAGCATCCTCGCCTGGAGGGAATTTCTCATAGTACACAACATATTTCGGATCACCATATCCGTTCGCTAGGAATTTGAGGAGACCGCCTTCGACCTGATATGATGGTCCAAGCCTGTCTGGCAGGTTGAAATCCTTGATTATCAGTCCGAATTTCATCGAATCGACAGGGGTCCTGCACTTGTCGATATCAGTTGTGATGTAGATTAGGTCCTTTGTCCAGAAGTCTCCCCAGCTGTCGCCAAAACCACCAGAGCCGTCGCCACCTGTCTCAGCGCAGATCCGGACCAGCGAGTTAGGCTCATTGACCGTGTTCTCATCAGTTATGACTCCCCCTGCGACATCAAAGCTCCAATCATCAGGATTGAAATATCCGAATCCAGCCACATCATCGATCTTGTCCTGGCATGATTCATCGCACATGTCCCTGTCTGCCTTCAAAAGATCAAATCCTGGTTTGATGTCTGATTTTGTTATCTCGACATCACCAATCTCTCCGAAGTCCGCTGCGAAGCATCTGACATTCGCATCCCCCAGGTCCTTGTACATGTAGAAGCAATCAAGCACATTCTTCAGGAGGACTTTCAGCACATGATCCTTCTCTCCTGTATAATACACCACTTCCATGTCAAGGATGGTGGGTACGACCTTTGTCGTCCCGTAGGTCCTCTCGAAGCTTGCGAAGGAGCCGACGGACTTGGTGCCAGATGCTGAAGTGGCATAGTACTCGCGCCCAAGCTCTTCGCCGATATTTATCTCGCCTGACCATGACCTCGCATAATGCGTATCGAACCAAGCCAGCCTGTTGACTGAATACAGGAGGGACACTACAGAGTCCCTCGCTTCCTTGTCTTCGATAAGGGATTCGGAATAGCGCTCCACTAGCTTGTCGTCGAACATCGCTTCGTCTGTAAGGCCAAGCAGGGCTTTTACTGATGGCCAGACCATCATCCCTACAAAGATTATGAAAAGTGCGAGTCCTATCAGTCCTAGGATTAGCTTGGCAACCTGCGAGATCATCATCTCGCCCTTAGAAGGGAAGGACATCGACAATTGATATGCCTCCGCTGACTATCATGAATACGACGATCATGAGCACCGCTAGTACAAAGACCCAGAATACGAGACGCAGCGCGCTCTCGCTCAGCTGCCCTTTCCTATGCATTGTTCTCGATCGTGTCACAGTAAGCGACTACCTCCTCCTGCTCAAGGTAATTCAGAAGATTGACGAACCTGATATCCTGGTCCCCGCCATCAGGCTTCCCGAGCATCCAATCCCATTGAGGATCATGATGCTCCTCCAGATAGCCCCAAAGATCTGACATCCTGCTCTGGACATTATGTTCATTGATTGCTGTGAAGACTACAGCATAGCTCTTCTCGAGATCATAGTCATAGTATGGGGATGAGAGCCCGTCTGCGGCATCCATGCAATATTGATAATAGGAGATATCATGGCCAGCAGGCTTGTGCGTCCTCATGAACTCATCCAGGCATGTCTCTGAGAAATCCTCATCTCCTTCGCCTAAGGTGAAGCAGTTCTCTTCTCCCCCAAGGTTTTTTAGCTCAGGAGAGAAATCTATTACAGAGCAGATGAGGCATTGGCGCTCAGTATTGTATGTGCTGAATACCTTCATATAGCCTGAGCCGAACTGCTCCCAGCAATCCTTGACATGCTCAGAGATAACTTTGTTCATCTGTGGCAGATAGCAGTCCATGAAATCTGGCGACCCTACTTCGTGATCAGAGCATTTCTTCTTGAATAGTCTATCCTTCTCCTCGAACGCCACCTTGACAGGATCCTTGTCGCAGCCAGCCACCTCTTCTGTGTATCCATCCGGGTCGAAGTATATGTACCTGGTAGGGCAGTTGATCTGGAATGCCTGGTTGTCGACGATAGGCATCCTTATATTCGAATTCGCTGCGACACTGGCCATGCATGTCGTCTTTGTATAGCACTTGCTGCTCTGCAGATAGAACTTATAGTAGATGAAGAACGTGATCAGGGCGAGGAAGACAAGTCCGATGATGAGCTTCCCGATGAATTCCAGGATCCAGTTCTCAGTGCCTCTCTTGTTCATGGTCGCACGAATCCTGTCCTGATTATGTTGCCGACTGCGAAGAGGAGAGCTGCAAAGAAGATGGAGAGAAGGATCAGGATAATCGCCTGTGTCGTACCTATGCCCCTCTTTCCCATGCCCGCTCCAATAGCCGGACCGTTTATATTTTTTTCTATGTGGTCTTGAAGACCTCGACACAGCATCTCTGCGAACTGTCCTCGCAGTTGGTCCCATAGACAGACGTCTCCCCATTGCCGCATGAGACTCTGCAGACTCCCTTCTGTGTCTCGCAGCTCCTGGACCCATCGGCGAATATCCTTATCCTTCCTGTGAATATGAGTACCATCACAGCAAGGGTAAGAAGAACAAGGATCGCGACAACGATCACGTTCATTGACATTGATTGTCCTTTTTTCATGTGGAGAGGCAGCAGATCTGGTCTTCGCCTTCGCATTTTCCTATGATGACCTTGTCATACGAGTTCTGGCACTGCGCGTATTTCATCGTCTCCCTGTCGATCTCGTTTGAGACGCATCGTCCGCCATTGTTCGCGCAGTGGTCGATACCTTCCCTTGTCAGCTTTATCCTGCCTGTGAATATCAGCGCGATGATGATGAGCACAAGAAGGGCGAGCGCTGCGACGATTATAGTATTCAACGAAAGCGATTGGGCTTTTCTCCTCATGGGAACACCTCTTTACAGGATTTCCTATTTGCGAGGATACTATATAAAAGTTTCGCTAGCATTTCCTGACCCTGGCGATCCCGCTCTCCTTGAGTGCAGTATTGTCCTTGTCCAGCAGCTGGATCATAAGCTCTACATGCGAATTCAGTGGATCATCCCAGAACCCTGTCCCTTCATACTTCCATTCCTTGGATATCTTGAATCCGCCTGCGGATGACACTGGCGCCATGAGTCCTGATGTCCACACCTCATCATTGCCAAGCATAGGATCGGTCTCCATTATCTTTAGCTTGTATGAAGGAGCAGTCAATTCTCCCTCTGCGGAGATCGTCAGGGTTGCTCCGCAACTGAATCCCTCGAGAGCCCACACATCCAACCCGTCCAGTGTTCCGCTCAGTGCATACCCTTTGCATATCTTCAGGTCCGGATTGCAGCCTTCAGTGCATTCCTTCGAGTACATCTCTGCCTTGCCGTCTGACCCCGCACTGTCATCAGCATTCCTTATGCAATCATTGCAGATCCACAGCCTCTGGAGTCCGCAATATGGCCCTGTCTTCCCAGCCACTGCCTTCCAGTCGCTGACTGCGTTCTCGATGAATGAGGGGTTGCAGGATAGGTCTGCATGCACCACGTCCTCCTTCTTGAATCCTTTTCCAACAGGGTCATCGCATACTCCGGCGATGACTTCCTTGCATGCTCCATTCTCGCAGTCGCCTGGGCAGTCAAGCTTCCATAGCTCTGCCTTGCCGTCTGATCCGGGACCATCGTCGGCATTCCTCTGGCAATCATAGCAGCCATATAGGTTCCCTGCACCTGCTCCTGTCCCGCATACAGGAGTCGCATCAAGCTCCAGCTTTCCAGGCAGTTCTGCGTGCTCGCACTCCTGCCCGTCGAACTGCGTGACAGGTACTGCAGCACCCCATGTGTCAGGCTTGTTGCATTCTGGCTCATCGCCAGCGCAGAATGATGTGCCAGGGATGCAGCCTGCAGGACACGTCTCCACCACGAGTTCAGCTTTGCCATCTGTGCCATCAGTGCTTGTGCATCCTGTAAGGTCGGACGCCTTCACTAGTGGCTCCTTGCCATCGATGGTGCAGGTGCCTTCAGTCTTGATAGAATCCTTGCAGGCATAGAGCTTTGAGTCTATGCAGTAGGAGACACCCGCAGCCCACGGCACATCGACAAACGAGCCATCATCCTTGAAGGGGAATGCCTTCGCAGATTTGGCACCAGGGAAGAGGTAGTCTGTATTAGGTCCATTCGTCAGTGTGCAGTCTGTGTTTGCTGAGAGCGCATAGACTGACGCAGGTGCCTGGCCTTCACAGGTGTCGCTGCTCCCTGTATGGGTGCATTCGCACACAGTCTTCTTCAGAGCTGCGAAGGCTTCCCCGACCTTGAGCTCGCAATCAGTCAGATGTTCAGGCTTGATGAAATAATTGTTTTCAAGCTTATTCCTTGTGCCTGTCCATTCAAGCTCAGCTGTATCCTTGTAGTTGCATTCGCCTGATACCTCAAGGCCTTGTTCGCAGGTATACACTGCTCCGCCTATGCAGTAGCTCTTTCCTTTTGCCCAGTCATTGATGTTCCATTCATCTCCATCTTTGTCATAGGGGAACTTGTATTCGCCTGCTTCCAAGAAGCTATCTTTAGGGAACAGGTACTCGCGGTTGTCATCAACAGGGATAGCGCAGTTTCCCTCTCTCTTCGAGACAGCGTAGTAGGTTGTATCTGTAGGCTGTTCACCGCACAGCTCCTGCTTCTCCGAGCAATCGAAGTGATGCTCCGTATCAGTATCCTCTGGTTTAGTCTCAAGCCAGCTGCACTTCTCATTCGCTACTTCTCCAAAGCTTGTGCAGTCATCCTCAGGGAAATCAGTCCCGGACTTCGTGCTCTTGCAGATGCACATCTTCTCGGTATCGTCATCATCATCGTCTGCATCATCATCAGCGCC
The DNA here is from genome assembly GCA_964441565.1 of uncultured Methanosarcinales archaeon. Taxonomy (GTDB): domain Archaea; phylum Nanobdellota; class Nanobdellia; order Woesearchaeales; family GW2011-AR15; genus CAYTWW01. Next base: position 212,956 of record CAYTWW010000002.1, read on the forward strand.
TTCCTGCCTGACACACATCCCTATGAGCTTCTTAGCTGAAGCATCCCAGAGGTCCTTGCAGGATGCCTCTGCCTTCTTGTAGTCATCCTCCTTGATGCCACTCACCTTCTGTGCTCCGCCTACGACCCCTCTCATGGCGACAAGGCAATTGAGCTTTCCCCGGATCCTGTCATCATAGAATCCTATGGTCTTGAGCGGATTCAGGTATGTCCTCTCGCAGTTAGGATACCCTCCCAGCACCCAAGGATCCCCAGCCGGGGGTCTCGGGTTGTAGTTCTCATCATTCTCAGGCCCATACATGCAGAGATCATTGATCGCGCTCTGCACTGTGCAGTCAGCATCAGGATTTGGGCCTGGATCCGGAGCAGGAGTGTATTGGCACAGGTCCATATCATATCCTGCGATATCCTTTCCGATCCTGGGCGTATCCTCAGCAAGGTCATAGAAGAGAGCATCTCCTCCTTTTCCGCATATGCCTTCGAAATGTATCGGCTGTGCAGTCGGATCGGCAGACACGCATTCGAGATCCCCCTGCAAAGTGAACATGACCTTGAGCGTTCCCTGTCCTTCGCCTGTCGGTGTGGTGACAGAAGCGGAATTCTCTATCTCGAAATTAAATTTGTTCTCCCCTGGTTGGAGCGCATCGGCAAGCTTGTTGTTGATGCTGTCAAATGCCTTGTTATAGTAGGATCTATCATCCTTCACCTCTGTGAAATCAGATTCGAAACATGGGCCGTAGCCAAGCACATCTGCACTTATCATCGGCTTCCCATTGACATCGAATCTCTTGAGAGACTCGTCAAGGAACATCTTGCTTAGCTTCATCTCGCGGATGCATGTGGATCCTGCATCTGTCGGCAGTGTTATCTTCCACTCTGCCGATGCAGTCGAGCCAGATGCCACATCGCTCCTGATCAGCGAACGCTGGTCGCCAGGTGTGCCTGCCACAAGGAACAAGGTGTCCCCAGAACCGCATCCACCTCTGATCCCCCACACAGAAGCATGGTCTGTCAGGATATTGACAGTCTTTGTGGTCTTGTCCACCCAGGTTGATATTGGCATCTTCCATATCCCATTCTCGAGATAGACTCCGACAAGGTTCTCCTCAGGCACATCAGGGGGGAGGACGATGTTCCTGTATGATATCTTCATCAGCTGAGGCTGGCTGAACTGCACATCTCCTTTGACCTCATATAATATATTGCCCTGGATCTTCGGATAAGTGTTCTGGATGGCATCCACTGATATCTTCCCGGCTGGCAGGCCTGTAGCCTGGTCAGAGACCAACGTCCCCTCTGAGAGGAATAGGGAGAATTGTCCATCCTCAGAGTTCACGACGCGGTCCTCGGTTATATATCCTTCAGGATTCTCAAGTACTATCTCCGGTCCTGAGAGCCTGAGATTATAGTAGAATTCGCTGATCTCGCCAGCTCCTTCTCCGAAAGATATGGGAAGATCAATCCTTACATCAAGGCTATCTTCTGTGAGAGTGGCTGATGCGACAGTCCTGTCGCAGTCGATATGGATCCCTTCTCCTTCAAGTGCCTCATAGTCGATGCATTCTGTGGTGAGCTTGTCCTGGATGTATGTCTCGATCAGGTCCTCGACCATCGGATCCTGCCTTATGCCTTCCTTCTGCGCAGCCTCGACGACCATCTTCCGAAGGCAGGAATCGACGTATTCATACACGCTGCTCTTGGCCGACTCAAGGCTGATCAGGGAATCATCCTGCGTAGCAAGCTCATCCTGCTTCTGGTTTGTGATGAGAAACACAGTGAGACCTACGCCGACCACTAGCAGCACACCGACTACAAAGAATATCGAGAACTGACCCCTCTTCATGTATCTCCAATTATGGAGCAGCGTATATAAATTTTGCTAAGCTGGAGGAAGCAAATGCAGAGATGCTGCTAACAAGGAAGAACTCGCATAGGAGAGCCCCGAGAACCTAGGTTCTCGGTTAAATTGGATAAGTAAAAAGGACAAGCGCACAAATGTATAGGTTTCAATTGAATTCAAAATCAAAAGATGTCTAGTGCAAATCCAGCTGCTCTGGTTTCCTGCGATGCTCCTCCGGTCTGCCGCTTCTATCGACTCCTGATACTAAAAAACAATCGTTTACCAAGGCAGGTCAACCGATACCTTTGCGTGCATGTCTGCCTTGTGCAGCCTTCCACAAATTATTTAAGACAATCTCCAAATGAGATAGCTGATGATCGACAGGGAGAAGGTGCTGGAATTCCTTAGGGCGAGAGGACCTTGCATCCCTCGGGACATCATGAAGGTCATGGGCGCAGACACTGTCATCATCGGAGCAGTGCTCTCCCAGCTCAAGGATTCTGGCCATGTCAGGATCTCCAACACAAAGGTAGGCGGTTCCCCTCTGTATTACCTCCCTGCGCATGAAGGCAGGCTTGATGGCTTCATCAAGCATCTCCATGATCAGGAGAAGAAGGCATGCGAGTTCTTGAAGCAGAACGGGATACTCAGGGATGATGAGCTTGAGCCTGTGGCAAGGGTCGCTCTCCGAGAGGCGAAAGACTTCGCTAAGCCTGTGGAAGTGAACACGAAGGATGAGAAGATCCTTTTCTGGAGATGGTTCATGCTCCCTAATGATTCTGTCGAGACAAGGATCAGGGATCTTTTGAAGAAGACAGATGCCCCGAAAGAAGCTCCGCCTCTCGTCCAGGAGGAACCTGTGAAAGAGGCTGTCCAACCTGCACTGAAGGTGGAACCTCCCACACCTGTAGAACCGCAGCCAGCAGAGAAGATGCCCGATGACGAGCCGCCTATCCCGAAGAAGCAGATGCCTGAGAAGGCAGAGCAGAAGCATATATCTGCTCCTGAGCCGACAGGCGACTCTTTCTACACCAGGCTAAAGAAGCATTTCCAGAAGAACGACATCGAGATACTGGAGACCGAGGTCATCAAGAAAGGCAAGGAGATAGATTTTATCATCATGCTCCCCAGCGCAGCAGGCAAGCTGAAGTTCTATTGCAAGGCAAAGGACAAGAAGAGGAACAACGAGGGAGACCTTTCGACTGCCTATGTGAAAGGTGAGAACAAGAAGCTTCCTGTCCTGTTCCTCACGACAGGCGAGCTCACGAAGAAGACAAAAGAGCTCCTGCAGTCAGATTTCAGGAACATCACTGTGAACAGGCTCTGAGAAGGTCTTCCAGAGGGAGGGCAACCTTAGATAATTCAATTTCTGTGAGGACAACCAGGCCAGCAGCATGGCCTGCGTTTCCCTTCTAGGAGCTCTTCACGTATCCGCTCGATGTGGTTCATCCTTGTCTCTGGCTTCTTCACAGATACTGTCCAACAGATCCATTCATTTCGTGCAAGAGGCGTTAGGCTGTTCCACGCACCAGCTATCTTCCGATCTCTGGCGAGGGCCTCCTTCATGTCTTGGGGCAGCTTGTGCACCACACCTTCTGAAAGCATCATCCCCCTTATCAGTACGCGATCAGTTTTATAGCTTGCTTCTTTACCCTATGCCCCATTGCCAAAACATTTATTAAACCCATCCCCTGATTCGGCAGTCATGAAAGACCTGGACATCTCTCTGATACTCAACGACGACAATCATCCCAATCCAAACTTCATCTACAAGGTGCGGAAGAATGTCTATGGCATATATGCAGAGCCAAGTAAGGGCAGGCCTTTCCTGCTCACTGCTGCAAGGGACCACGAGAAGGCCGCATCCTCAGGCATAAGGACCTATGATGTGAAGAAGGGCAAGAGGCTTTTCGAGCGACTTGCGCAGATACTCAGGATGAAAAAAGTCGATGCAAAGAGGATAGGGCTTGATAAGGCGCATATATCCCTTCTTGTCTTCGAGCGTCTGAGAAAAGAACTGGGAGGGAGGTACTTTGATATCTCAGATGCCATGCTGCAGGAGCGCGCTGTCAAGGATGCTGCTGAGCTGAGAAAGCTGAAGGCTGCCTGCAGGATCACTGATGAGGCATTCGCTGCTCTTATCAAGGACTGGCACTTCAAGACTGAGAGAGAGGTCAAAGACAAGCTGCAGAGTGAGATCATGAAGAGAGGAGCAGATCTCTCATTTCCCACCATAGCCGCATCCGGGAGAGGCGCCTCTGATCCGCACTATGATGAGGAAGGCGTCCTGAGGAAGGGATTCATGGTCATAGATTTCGGCGCCAGATACAAAGGATATCACGCTGACATGACAAGGACGGTCTTCATAGGCAAGCCCTCGGGTAAGGACATGGAGATGTACAGTGCAGTCCTCCATTCCCTGGAAGGATCAGCATCAGCTGTCAAGCCAGGCATGAAGGCAGACGATCTCTTCGATCTGGGCAAGAAGCGCCTTGGCAAATACTCTGAACTCCTGATCCACAGCCTTGGGCATGGAGTAGGACTGCAGATACATGAGGATCCCAGCATCAGCCCTGGAAGCGAGGATGTCTTCAGGGATGACAATGTCTTCACGATAGAGCCAGGAGTGTATGCGCAGGGAAAGCTTGGTATCAGGATAGAGGACACATTCCATCTCTCTGACGGGAAGGCGGTCCCTCTGACAAAGACATCCAGGGAGCTGATCATCCTATGAGATATGACACAAGAAGTCTCGACAAGTCCGTCGCGCTATACAAGAAGCTCCTGTCAGACAGCACCTCGCAAAGCTTCTTCATCTATGGCCTCTATTCAGTGGATGCCTTTCTTTCTATAGCACCTTTATCCAGGGCGCTGCATGAGCTTGGGAGGGATGCTCATGTGGTCTTCTATGACAGGAAGAAGGAGATGCCGCTCTTCGATGTCTGGGATGCATATGAAGGTAGATTGCCAGAACTCATGGATTTCATCAAGACGACAGGCATAGAGGGCTACGGCAGGTATTTCGAGCGCCCCTCTCTGATAAGGGCAGATAGTGATTCTTTTGTCGGGGATAACATCCTCCCTTTCCAGAAGGATTGGTTCAGGCCTTATCGCAAGGAAGACCTTGGTAGGACAGGAAAAGCGATTGTCAAGAATGTCCTTGCTCCAGGAAGGAGTGAGGTCATGGGAATAGGCTTCGAGCTTCTGCCTGCAAGAGATTCCCTCACGCTTCCACTGCAGGATTATCTTGATTCATATGCGATATCGATGGCAGTCATCGCCAGCGCAGGAAGTGTGAGGCTGCTGAAGATATCATCCTCCACACCAAGGAAGAGCTTGTTGGATCTTCCTGAGAAAGTCTCTGAGATATCTCAGGCGCTGTTGGGATGCGAGCTGTCTAAGCTCTCGAAAAAGCCTGTCTTCAGGAAATACGCGATCCTTTCAGAGAAGCTCAGGCTGTCAAGGCTGGAACCTGCAGACGTGGTCTTCGGGATAAGGGGGAAAGGATATTCAGGCAGGCACCTGTTCGGGGAGAAGATAGGCTATCCCTCGCCTGATGGGAAGACAAGGTGGGATTCCCTTGCCTTCCTCTACAAGTTCTCTTGGTATCCGCAGTCGCATAAGGACCCGCGCCCTCCGATGTCAAGGACAGGCTTCACATCCACTGTCCCTATCGATGTCCTCATCGATTCTGTTGACATCGACTACAAGGAGATGAGAGCCAGGAACCGTTCCATCGCGAAGCGACTTGAGAGGTGCGATACAGTCGTCGTGAAAGGAAAGGATGGTTGCGACTTTGTCGTCGGACTAGTGAAGTCAGATGGCACGAGGAGGAGGATAATTGGTTCTGACAGCGATGTCAGGACAAAGCTGGATCCCTACTTCGTCAAGCAAGGCAGGCAGTTCGGCAGGATGGCAAACATCCCTGGAGGAGAAGCCTTCACAACACCCGAATATCTTGAAGGCATCATTGTTGGCGATGTTGTAATCAGCCTTGATCAGAGCTACAGGCTATCTTACAAGGAGCCTCTCGTCATCAAAGCCAGGAAAGGAGACTGGAGGATCGTCTCCGGCCCGAAGCTCATTAGGGACAAGCTCGACAAGAAGGTTAGGGATTCCTGGAAGAGGATCCTCAGGCAGGAGAAGGAAGGCTCTGTACCGAAAGAGATAATCGAACTCAAGAAGAAGAATTTCAGGGGGATCGGTGAATTCGCGATAAACACAAATCCCAGAGCGAGATTATGCGACTACCTGATCGTGAATGAGAAGATCGCAGGCATGATCCATATCGCCCTCGGTTCAGGATTCGAGCAAGACAAGGCGACAGAATATCATATAGATATCGTCATCGATGCCCTCAGGCAGAGGCTTGACATATATGGATTAGACGCGAAGTCGAAGGAGCATTGGATCATGAGAGACGGAAAACCTGTATGAAAACGACCGACATGGGTAGTTTTTTCTTTGGTCATCGCTTAAATTCCTTTCGACGGAACCTTTATTAATTTTGGTGCTTTTCGAATTCTAGATGGACAGCAATAACGGCAATCCGAACATTGTGTTCACCTACAACTCAAGCATCGGCGATCTTGAGGAGGAGAACAGGCTTCTGAAGGAGACTATCAATCAGCTCAAGAACGATGTCGATCGTCTGAAGACACCACCGCTGATGCTCTGTGAAGTCAAGGAGCTTGTAGGGAAGAACGCTGTGATAAAGGTCCCGAACGGGAATCATTTTTTTGTTTGCGTATCTGAAGCATGCGAAGAGATAAGGGCAGGCGACACTGTCCTTGTCGATCAGAAGAATCTCAACATCATCAGGAAATTCTCTAACACCAAGAATTTCAATGTCGAGAGCTTCATAATAATAGAGAAGCCCAAGACTACTTGGAAGGACATCGGCGGGCTGGATTTCCAGATAAACGAGATACAGGAAGTCGTCGAGCTTCCGCTCAAGAAGCCAGAGCTTTTCGAGAAGGTCGGCATCCAGCCGCCGAAGGGCATACTGCTCTATGGCCAGCCAGGCACAGGAAAGACACTTCTCGCGAAAGCTGTCGCGAACTCTACAGATAGCACATTCATCGAGGTAGTCGCATCTGAGCTTGTGCAGAAATTCATCGGAGAAGGCGCGAAGCTGGTCAAGGAGATATTCGAGCTCGCGCGTGAGAAGGCGCCTTCGATAGTATTCATAGATGAGATTGATGCCCTCGCTGCCAAGAGGATCGACATCGGGACCTCAGGAGAGAGGGAAGTCCAGAGGACATTCATGCAGCTCCTTGCAGAGATCGACGGATTCAACAACCTCGACAATGTGAAGATCATCGGCTGCACAAACAGGAAGGACATCCTTGATCCTGCCGTGACAAGGCCAGGAAGACTGGACAGGCTCATCTCTGTCCCGCTGCCTGACAAGGATGGAATCGTCGAGATATTCAAGATCCACTCGAAGCATATGACCCTTGACAAGGCGATCGACCTTGAGAAGATCTATGCCTTGCTCCAGGAGTTCTCAGGCGCAGAGATCAGGTCTGTATGCACAGAGGCAGGATACTTCGCGATAAGGGAGAACCGATACAAGGTCAAGGAGAAAGACCTGGTCGCCGCTATCGAGAAGATAAGGAAGGAGAAGGAAGAAGAGGAAGGCGACGAGCATCTGCAGATGTTTGGGTAGTCTTTTCTTTGGCTACCTTTTCTTTGTGACTCGACAAAGAAAGGTAGAGTAATATTTTTCTCATTCATTTCTTGGCTGGAAGTGAACTTGACTGCCAGGAAACCTCTGATGAACTCTAGCTTTATATAACATCATCGATTCTACACAGATTGCGCGATGATGATGTGAACACCCAGGCTCATCCTGAAAGGGAGTATGGTCGAAGGTAAGTAACTGCTGAGCGT
>CAYTWW010000003.1:0-195329 GCA_964441565.1 uncultured Methanosarcinales archaeon
GGAGAAGAGGTACTCGGGTACTCGTTCATCGAGATGATATCCTATTATGTCATCAGCATGATAGTCTCACACTCCATATTCAACATGGTGAGCCACTCCCTCCAGGATAAGATCGTCTACGGAGGACTGTCACAGGATCTTCTCAAGCCGATGCCGATCCTCTCTCAGTACTTCTCCAGGCAGGTGGCAAACAGGGTGTTTGCCCTCTTCACAGAAGTCATACCTGTGTTCATCATATCCATACTATTGTTCAATATCACAGTGCCAGATGTGCCGGTCATGCTCCTGTTCATGCTGTCGCTTGTGCTCGCATTCCTCCTGAATTTCCTGTTCGGATTCCTCCTGGGGACGCTCGCTTTCTGGATACATAAGATCGAGGCTGTGGAGTGGCTGCTCTTCATAATTATCAGGTTCCTTTCCGGAGAGTTCATCCCTCTCGATTTCTTCGGAAGCACGCTCCTGGCTGTGAGCAGATTCCTCCCATTCTATTATATCAGGTATGGCGTGATCCAGATATATCTGGAAAGGGGGGATGCGCTCCAGGTGATCTCAGGCCAGCTGATCTGGATATTCATCATGTATGTCACAGGGAAGATGCTGTGGGAGACAGCGATCCGGAAGTTCGGGGCGATGGGCGGATGAACATCAGATTCGTCACAACAGCTGTCCGAATGACGCTTTCCCAGCAGATGGCATACAAGCTGAATTTCATCGTCTCCACATTGACTTTGATATCATTCGACCTTCTTGTGCCGCTGATGACCATCCTGATCTATACGAACACCGCAGGGTTCTCTGGATGGAGCTTCCATGAGATACTTTTCTTCCAGGGGATATTCCTTTTCATCAATGGGTTCGACAGGATGTTCTTCCAGGGGGTGGACTGGACATTATCATATGATGTGAGGAGCGGCAATTTCGACAGGTATCTGCTATATCCTGTGGATGTGCTCGCATACCTGTCTCTCTCCAATCTCGGGATCGAGCATGCGGCGAACCTCGTGATCGGGACAGGGCTTGTGATCTATTCTGCAGGGCAGATGCAGCTGCAGCTCACTTTCCTCGGGGTCCTCCAGGCTGTCGGCTTTGTCCTGCTCGCGATATTATTCCTCCTGGGGCTGTCGCTTTTCAAGTTCGCGATCATCATAAGGGCTGTGTTCATCGGCAGGCTTGGGGAATTCTTCAGGCAGCTGAAATCTTATGGCGAATATCCTGTGGACATCTACAACAGGCTTCTCCAGACAGTCTTCCGGTATGTCCTGCCGCTCGCTGTCCTCTCGTATTATCCAAGCACAGCGATCCTTGGTAGGCCGCATGAGGGATTCTTCCTCATCGCAGGGATCATAACAGCATTCTTCATGTCCTCTCTCTGGTTTTGGAAGAGGACGCTCAGGGAATACACTTCAGCAGGTGGATGATGAAACAAATAATCGAGGTCAGAGGACTCAGGAAGGATTTCCAGACCTTCAGGAAGGAGGCAGGATTATGGGACTCAGTCAAGTCAGTCTTCAAACGGGACTATGTGACTGTCGAAGCCCTGAAGGGGATAAGCTTCGATGTGAGGAAAGGAGAGATACGCGGATTCATCGGACCGAACGGCGCTGGCAAGAGCACGACAATCAAGATCCTCTCCGGTATCCTGTATCCTACGGCTGGAAGCGTGACTGTGAATGGGCTGAGGCCATGGGACGACAGGGAGAAATATGTGAAGACGATCGGAGTCGTGTTCGGGCAGAAGCAGCAGCTATGGCTCGACCTGCCTGCGATGGACACATTCTATCTCAACAGGGCGATGTACGACATCCCTAAGGCCAGGTTCGAGAAGACGCTCAAGTATCTTGTCAGCCTGTTCGAGATAGATGAGATCGCGAAGAGGCCTGCGAGGCAGCTGTCCCTGGGGGAGAAGATGAAGTGCGAGCTTGTGAGCAACCTCCTGCATGAGCCTGATATCGTCTTCCTGGACGAGCCGACGATCGGGCTTGACATCCTGTCGAAGGAGAGGATAAGGGCTTACATCAGGAAGGTCAACAAGGACAAGGGGACGACATTCCTCCTTACCACGCATGACCTTGACGACATCGAGAACCTCTGCGAGAATGTGCTCGTCATTAACAAGGGGAACATCGTATATGACGGAAAGCTCAAGGACCTGGGGACAGATGTGAAGATCCTCGACATAAAGCTCAAGGACAGGAAGGACATCCCCCTTCTCCCCAGGGGGATGAGGGTGTTGTCATCAGAGGGAGATTCTCTGAAGGTGGAAGTGAACATAGGAGAGATAGAGATAGGCGAGGCTGTGTCGCACATCGTACGCAACATCAAGGACATAAATATCTCGAATCCTGAGATAGAGAGCGTTGTCAAGAGACTCTACGAATGAAAAATAGCAAATTTATTATGCAGGTTATCATACAACCATAGAAGCATATTCAAAAGAGAGGGTCTCACATGAAAAATATGATCTGGATTGTCTTAGCGCTATTGTTGTCTGCATCAGCCTTCGGCCTTATCATCGGCCACGATTCTCCGGAGCTCACCTCAGCCCAGCTGAGCAGCGCTGCCGGAAAGCGAGTGCTGCTACGGCATGCCTCAATAGGCCAGAATATCGATTCTGGATTGGATCAGCTCCAGTCACAGGACAGCAGGTATGACAGGTCTCGCATTGTCCTCCAGTCAAGAGGGAATCCTGGGTGGGAGCAGAAGATATCGGACCTTATCGAACAAGCTGATGACTATGCTTCTCAGTATGACGTGCTTACCATGAAATTCTGCTATGTCGACTCATCTGCATCATGGACTGAGTATAGGGATGCCATGCTCCAACTTGAATCTGAGCATCCGGACAAGACCTTCATCTGGTGGACGATACCTACTAAGAGAGACAGCCAGCCTGCTATCGAAGCATTCAACAACCAGGCAAGGGCATTTGCTTCTGCGAACAATAAGCTCCTGTTCGATATAGCAGATATCGAGTCGCACCATGCTGATGGGAGTGCATGCGAAGCTGATGGTGTCGAGTCCATGTGCCCTGAATGGACAGATGATGGAGGCCATCTGAATCCGTCTGGCTCGCTGAGGGTGGCCAAAGCATTCTGGTCTGCAGTAGCTGCTGACGGGAACGAAGATGGAGGAGAGGAAGAAGAAGAGGAGGATCCATCTGCTGTGAATGGAGAGATCATCGAGCAGGTACTTGACTCTGAAGGGAATGGATATACAATATTGAGGGTCTGGGGCACTTACCATGAGATGGGATTCGCGCAGGGCTATCTGATGGCAGAAGAGATCATGGAGGACCTTGTCACCATGAGAGATGCTGCTCCTCCCAACACAGGATCAGCCATGGCGGCCACAGTCATCCCACAGGACATGAGCGATGAGATAGACGGGATGGTCCTAGGGATCAAGGAAGCTCTTCCAGACGCGGATGTGGACAGAGAGGACATCATTCTTCTGAACTCGTACACTGACTGGTCATATTCTCCTGCCTGCAGGACACATTCTGCATGGGGATCCTATGTGACTTCGCCTGTGAAGACCCTGACGACGAGGAGGATCGACTATCCGGCATCACGTGTCTCCCAGATCGTCAGCAAGGTAAACACCGTCCTTATCGCAAGGGATCCTTCAAGCGGTGTGAGATGGGTGAGCTTCGGGCATCCCGGCTCAGTGACTGCTGAGACCGCTGTGAATGAGTTCGGGACCCTTGTGTCTATCCACACATCACCTACATCCCATTCAGCTCATGCTTCAGGCGGGGATGTGATCACACGAAGCGCTGCCACACAGCTCATGATAGCATCAGGCGATCTGCCTTCAGACATCTCGCAGCACCTGGACCACATCACAGGCAAGCTGCAGAGCTATAGGCCGTGGACAGGAGGATTCCTGAACTACATCGTCCCTGAAGGCAATGCAGGCGTCTATACCTTCTCCGCGACTGCACCTCATTTCCAGGTCAGGACACCGCAGGCAAGCTATCATGATGGTGAGATGATTGCGACAGCGAACGAATATACGGACGGGACTTCAAGACCTTCTGATTTCTCTGCCTCGATAGACACGTACTATGATGACCCACAGCCGAAGACCATACAGGACCACTGGGCCACTCTCGACAGCGTGAATGAGAATGATGGGGCGCAGCAAGTCAGTATCGCCTACAGGAACCGCGAGGACATGACGATCTGGTTCCGCGGAAGGATCACTGCTACAAGGGCCACCCCTGTTGTCAAGCTCGAATGGCAGGAGCTATATGATGCATCCGGAACCGGATGCTCTGACGCTGACGATGACGGATACAGCATCGAAGGTGGAAGCTGCGGACAGCTGGACTGCGACGATAGCAACCCACAGATCAATCCAGGAGTTGATGAGATCTGCGATAATGACATAGATGAGAACTGCAATGGCAGTCCTGTCGATGAGTGCGATGGAGGAAGCCTGGATCCTGTCGCAACAGTCAAGATAGTGCCAGAGGTCGCATCTGTCAGTTCAGGGGAAGAATTCACCATGTCTGTCGCTTCTGAGCAGGTCATGGACCTAAGGTCCTTCAGTATCCAGGTCACATTCGATCCGGAAGTTGTCGGACTTATCGAGGTCCTCCCTGGGATGATGACAGACGGATGGGCCGCTGAGATCGGCGATGGGACAGTGACCTTTGCTGCTGAAGGCAATACTACTGAGACATCAGGAGATCTTGCCATCCTCCGATTCAATGCACTTCAAGGCATGACTGACATCACTATCTCAAGCATCGCGCTAAGGGATGCTGACAGCGAGATTGAGACCATGGTGATAGACGGGAGAGTATTAATCGACCAGGACCTGGACACATGCGCCGACTTGGGAGGGTTTGTCTGCTCACCAGAGCAGACCTGCGATGAAGACTTCCTGGTCACAAGCGACTCGATCAGATGCTGCCCAGCGGCATGCTCAGGCGGTACCGGCAGTTGCATCGAAGGTGAGTGCATGCCAGGCCAGCCTCTCAGATGCATCGACGGGAAGCCTGTCCATGATTGCGAGACCTGTGGCTGCAAGACAGGTGAATGCCAGCCTGACGGGAAATGCAACTCAGGCGGTGGAGGCGGATGCTCAAGAGGAGGATCGAATGGAGGAGGATGCACCAAAGGAAACTCCAAGGACGTATCTCTTGCCTTTGTCTTCCTGCTCGGAGGCATACCTGCCCTGAGAAAGCTCAGGAGATGATTTTCTTATTTCTTATCACCATCTCCTGCTTAGGACTTATATCTGATAAGAACAATCCTTTTAAATGACTAATGATAATCATTATCAGTTGATAATGAGAAAGACCCGCAACACCAACCAGAGGATAAAGATCCTCGCATTCCTGAGAGGCGTGAAGAATCACCCTTCTGCTGAGGAGGTGTATAATGCGGTCAGGAAAGACCTGCCAGCGATCACACTTGCGACTGTCTACAGGAACCTCAACCTGCTCGCGGAGATGGGGGAGATCCAGCGGATCGAGGTCAACAACGAATATAGGTTCGATGCGAACAGCTGCAATCACCTGCACTGCATCTGCAGGAACTGCAGAGAGGTCTTTGATCTCGATATGCCAAGCATCACAGAATATGCGCTCAAGCAGTTCCCAGGGAGGGAATTCCACCCGGAATGCGTTAAGATAATGTATTCAGGTGTCTGCGACACCTGCAAAAGAGGAGGAGAACAAGATGCATGATAAGTTGCCCCTTCTTGGGGAAGAGTTTCCAGCGATGGAAGTGAAGACGACATTCGGGACGATCAGGCTGCCTGACTTCTTCTCAGGCAAGTGGTTTGTCTTGTTCAGCCATCCGGCAGATTTCACACCTGTCTGCACGACAGAGTTCTATGCTTTCGCGAAAAGGCATAGTGATTTCAAGGCGAACAACACAGAGCTTATCGGACTGTCCATGGACCAGGTGTATTCCCATATCAAGTGGGTCGAATGGATAAAGGAGAAGCTGGGGCAGGAGATAACATTCCCGATAATCGCCGACCATGGTGGTATCGCGCAGAAGCTCGGCATGGTCCACCCAGGGAAGGGTTCCAATACAGTCCGTGCGGTCTTCATAGTTGATGACAAGGGGATCGTGAGGACAATGCTGTATTACCCACAGGAGATGGGCCGTAACATCGATGAGATACTAAGGATCGTGAAAGGCATGCAGATAAGCGACAAGCACAAGGTGGCTATACCTGCCAACTGGCCGAATAATGAACTTATCAATGATGAGGTGATCATCCCGCCTGCAGCTGATGTCAAGACTGCGAATGAGAGGATGAAGGATTCCACATGCTATGATTGGTGGTTCTGCCACAAGAAACTATAGGAGGGAAAAATGATAGATGAAAAGATGGAGAGGCTCCTGAACGAGCAGATCAACAAAGAGGTCTTCTCAGAGTATCTGTACCTGTCGATGGCTGCTTACTTCGAGTCAAGGACGCTCAAGGGATTCGCGCATTGGATGAGGAAGCAGGCGGAGGAGGAGCATGAGCATGCCATGAAGATATTCGACTATGTGCTGGAGAGAGGAGGGAAAGTCCAGCTGGCAGCGATCGGTGCTCCAAAGCTGCTTTGGAAGGATGCTGAGGAAGCGATAAAAGATGCGTATGAGCATGAGAAGACTGTGACTGCGTCTATACACAGGATCGCGGAGTCTGCAGCAGCAGGCAAGGACAAGGCCACAGAAGTATTCCTCAACTGGTTCATCGAGGAGCAGGTCGAGGAAGAGGCCCAGGCTGACGAGATCCTGCAGAAAGTGAAGATGACGTCTGGAGGAGGACTGCTAGTCCTCGATCATCATCTTGGTAAGAGGGAATAGATGGAGTTCGAGAGTGCGATAATCAGCATAAGGGACGAATGCAGGGATGTGAAGACCTTCAGGTTCGAGAAGCCTGGAGGACTGAGGTTCTCCCCGGGCGACTATTGCCTCGTGAGCCTGTCTGATTCGCCTGCTTTCGCAGGGGTCAGGAAGCCTTTCACTTTCAGCAGCTCTCCTGATGCGCCTTATGCAGAGATCACTGTGAAGAAGGCAGGAGCATTCACGCAGGCGCTGCACATGTGCAAGCCTGCTGAGAAGCTCGTGATAGCAGGCCCTACAAGAAGCCCGCTCTCATTCGACGGGCATGCAGATGACATCGGCATGATCGCAGGAGGATCAGGGATCACGCCCTTCATGAGCATGGTCAGGTATGCGGATGAGCGCTCCCTCAAGAACCAGATAACGCTTGTGCTTGCCAACAGGAGCTTCGAGGATATAATATACTACAGGGAGCTTGAGAAGCTCAAGAAGAACAATTTCAAGATCATACATGTGCTGGACAAGAGCCCTTCAGGCTGGAAAGGAGAGACAGGAATTGTCACTGCCGACATAATAGCCAGGTATGTCAAGAAACCCAGGCAGAGGCTGTGGCTTGTATGCGGACCGCCTCTCATGAACAAGGCGATGCGACAAGCGCTCAGCCAGCTGGGAGTGAAGGAAGACAGGATAAGGATAGAGCCATGGGAGATAGGTTGAAAGATGGAACTCATGAACAATGTAAGATATGTTGGCGCGCAGCACCCTGACAGGAAGCTTTTCGACGCGCTGATACCGCTTCCAGAGGGGACAAGCTACAATGCATACCTCGTACAAGGGGAGAAAGTAGCGCTCATCGACACAGTCGATCCTTCCAAGTGGGATGTGCTCAAAGGGCATCTTCATGGACTGGAAAGGCTTGACTATGTGATCGCGAACCATGCTGAGCAGGACCATTCAGGCAGCCTGCCACTTGTGCTTGAGATGTTCCCCTCTGCGAAGATCGTCACGAACAAGACATGCATGAAGATGCTCATCGACCTGCTTGTACTGAAGGAGGATGATTTCCTGGTGATTGCGGATGGCGAGACCCTCGACCTTGGAGGGAAGACCCTGAGGTTCATCTTCACGCCCTGGGTGCATTGGCCTGAGACCATGGTCACTTACCTTGAGGAGGACAGGATACTTTTCAGCTGCGACTTCTTCGGAAGCCACAAGGCGCAGGAAGGCTATGCAGACGAGTCTGTGATGCCTGGAGCGAAGAGATACTATGCAGAGATAATGATGCCATTCAGGAAGCAGATACAGAAGAACCTTGAGAAGCTGAAAGGCATGGATATCAGGATGATAGCGCCATCTCATGGGCCGGTATACAAGGAGCCGGGAATGATAATGCAGGCGTATAGGGAATGGTCATCCGAGGAGACGAAGCCAGAGGTGCTCCTTGCTTATGTGAGCATGCATGACAGCACGAGGATGATGGCTGAAAGACTAAGAAAAAAGCTGGGGGAGAATGGCGTGAAAGCATACTCATTCGACCTGGAGAAGGACGATATAGGGGAACTGGCAAGCGAGCTTGTGGATTCTGCCGCTGTCGTGATCGGGTCCCCTACTGTTCTCGGAGGAGCCCATCCAGCTGCCATGAACGCTGCATATCTTGCGAACCTCTTGAATCCGAAGACCCGCATCTTTGCGACATTCGGCTCATATGGCTGGGCACCTGTGGCCCATGACAAACTGACAAAAGCCATGACGAATTTCAGGGGTGAAGTCCTTGATGCAGTCACTGCAAAAGGCATGCCCAGGGAGAGCGAACTACTACAGATGGACATGCTCGCTGATACGATAACCAAGAAACTGGAGGTACGAAAATGACAAAAGTGAAAGTGTATTCGACTACAACATGCCCATGGTGCTCAAGGGCCAAGGCGTATCTGAGAGAGAAGAACGTGGATTTCGAGGATCTCAACGTCGGTGTCGACGCGAAAGCGAGACAGGAGATGGTCGAGAAGTCCGGGCAGCTCGGAGTGCCTGTGATCGAGATCAATGACAAGATCATAATCGGCTTCGACAAGAACGCACTGGATGCTGAGCTTGCTTAGCCTCTTTCTTTGGGTACCTTTCTTGCGAGGGATGCCTCCTGTGATTCACAATTTGTGGCATAACATCCTAACTTCCCAGGACCACGCAGATTCAACTGCTTGCGGCATTTGATGCCCCATCTTCAGGGCAACCTTCGAAATAATTTTTTATATCATCTCCTACTACTTATCCATCATGCATGACACAATCATAATCGGGGCAGGGATCGCGGGCATCACTGCAGCCATCTATGCTTCAAGGAAACGTATGCGATATGAGATAGTCTCTTCTGATTTCGGGGGACAGTTCCTCGCGAGCGGAGAAGTGCTAAACTACCCGGGGATAGTGTCGACGACAGGAGCTGAGTTCTCCCAGAAGATGGAGGAGCAGATGCGTTTCAACAATGTGAATCTCAGGTATGAGACTGTGCAGAAGATACTGAGGAAGGGAAAGGACTTCATCGTCCACACCGATGCCAATGAATATGAGACAAGGACTGTCCTTATCGCAAGCGGCTCAAGCCCGAGAAGACTAGGGATCCCGGGAGAGAAGGAGCTGGCGAATAAGGGGATTACGTATTGCTCTATATGCGATGGGCCGCTGTTCTCAGGCATGGATATCGCAGTCATCGGGGGAGGGAACTCTGCACTGGAAGCTGTCGACTTCATGAAAGACATCGCGAAGAGCATCCATGTGCTTGTGATTGACAAGCAGTTCACAGGGCATGAATACCTTGTGGAGAAGGTCATGAAGAATCCGAAAGTGTCTTCTGTCCTTTTCGGTGCGAGGACTGTCGAGATCAAAGGGGATAAGTTCGTCAACGGACTTAAGTTCGAGCAGGACGGAGATGTAAAGGAGCTCGCAGTCCAGGGTGTGATAATCGAGGCAGGAAGGCTGCCGAACACAGATTTTGTCAAGGACCTGGTCGTGGTGGATGATCACGGACATATCATAATCGATTGCCAGGGAAGGACAAGCGTGCCTGGAGTGTTCGCAGCAGGAGACTGCGCATCAGGCCACGAATACCAATATGTGATATCAGCTGGCCAGGGATGCATGGCGCTCATCAAGGCTGCAAGATATATCGCAGAGAGGAAAATTTGAGCCTTAGTGTCACAGAGATAATCGCTCTAGCCGAGCAGGGGAAGACAAGCGAGATAGAGGACATCCTACTGAACAGGCGAGGCGAATGGAATGCTGCCATGAGGGAGCCGCACGACACTGTGTATCTGCGCAATCTCAACCTAAGGGAGAGGGAACTTAAGGGGCTTGTCATCACAAATGCGGTGATCGAGGATTCTGATTTCGAGGATGCTGACATGTCAGGTGGTGAGATTACTGGAAGCCTTGTAGTAAGGAGCAAACTTGATAATGCTTACATGGCAGGAACACCGCTAAGAAGCACACGCTTCAGCCAGACTTCGATGGCATATGCCACTGTGATGCCTGACGGAGCTACTTTCACTGGAAGCGTGGACCTTTTCGGGATCGAATACCAGACACATCCTGCGATCACTCAGAAGGGATTCGAAGAGGCAGAGGCATACGAGCACAGAGTCGAGCATGGCGACGATGATCACGGATATTGAAGTATTGAACAGGTTGTATTTCGGGAATACAGTAGGACAGTATTTCCTAGCACTAGGAATATTCCTCCTTTTCCTCCTGATTGCCAGGGTGCTCCAGCACATGATGTCACGGTTCTTCATCAGGATCGCTGAAAAGACAAAGAACAAGGTAGATGATGTAGTGCTTAGGAGCATGGAGAAGCCCATCGTCTTTCTCACGGCGATACTTGGACTGTATTTCGCATCATTTGCGCTCGTGATGCCAGACTGGCTGAGGATCTGGTATGGGACAGGGCTTCGACTTCTCCTGACTGTGGACTTCGCATGGCTCCTGATCAGCTTCTCTGATGCGCTTATCGCTGAGTTTCTTGAGCCGCTGACAAAGAAGACCAAGTCTGACCTCGATGATCATCTGCTTCCCTTCCTCAAGACGAGTTCGAAGACCCTCATCATCATAGTTGTAACGATAATCGCCTTATCTGAGCTTGGATTCGATGTCACTGCTGTCATCGCATCGCTAGGGATAGGGGGGATAGCGATAGGACTTGCAGCGAAGGATTTCGCATCCAACCTGTTCGGCGGGCTTGTGCTGATACTTGACAGGCCATTCAAGCTGGGAGACATGATAGAGATCGGAGGCGACAAAGGGAAGGTGAGGAATATCACGCTGAGGTTCACTGAGCTTGAGACAGCTGAGAAGACAAAGAAGATCATCCCTAATGCGAAGTTCGTCGGGACGACGATACATAATGTGTCGTATAGGTATAGGTGAACCATCTTATCACTTAGCAGGATTCATAAGCTCTGCGGGTCGTACACATTCTGAAACACAATATTTATTAATTTTCTTACTTTTCTTACATTTATGGGTGGATCAGATGTAGTTGGTATTCGTTCGGCAACAATAACCGACAAAGGGCAGATCTCTATACCCAAGGATATTCGGGATGAAGACTTCAAGGAAGGATCAAAAGTGGCAGTCATCTCATACAAGGATAGGATTGAGATAAGACCTATGAAGTTCCTCGAGAATATGTTCACAGCCTATGCAAGCGAGAAGGCTTTGGCTAAGGACTGGGATTCACCTGAGGAAGATAAAGCATGGAGAAATCTGTAAAAGGAGATGTTGTTGTCGTTCCTTTTCCTTTCTCTGACTTGAGCGCATCAAAGAGAAGGCCAGCACTGGTTGCTGCCTTGAAGGGCAATGATGCGATACTATGCCAGATAACAAGCCAGGCAAAGCTTGATGATCATTCTATTGTGCTTGCTGATGCTGATTTTGAATGAGGAACTCTGAACTTGGCAAGCATGATAAGGCCAAACAGACTTTTCACCGCGGATGACAGTATCATTGTCCGAAAAGTGGGAAAATTGAAGAAAGCCAAGATGACCGAAGTGACTAAGGCAATATTCAAGATTTTTTCTGATTAAGGACTAATTCCGCTTTAGTCAATGGAAATCAAGATTTCCAGTGCATTTGAAACATGCGGTTTACAAATGAACACCAATGCCGTCCCTGATGAGGGAGGCTTTCCCTCATTACTTACACTCACTTCGTTCCTTAATCAAGTATTCCCATAAACATCAATTGTTGATAACCAGAGATATCTAACTAATGCTTCAAGTACTGGTTGAATATTTCCGGGAAATTGTCACCCATACACCCGATCATACAGCTCGCGCTTCTCGCGCTTCTTTTTTTCGATCAATAAAATCTCCGTCTTCTTTGCGCTGTGCATCGCTAAGATCTCATAAGAGATGATGATCCTCATGAACATGCCTGCGAGGAGGATGAATGCGATGATGTGCCCGCGCGCCATGTAGCCTGAGAGGATTATGAGGACAGTGCCTGCTGCGAGTATCAGGATAAGCTCTAGGATCTCCTGCATCTGCAGGCTCTCGACAATCCTAAGGTCTGGCACAAGTGTGAGGTAACAAAATAGGGTATAAATACATGTCGATTCTATATCTATTTTCTAATAGTGACAAGCTTCTCTGTCTCTTTGAGAAGGTCGTCGACCTCCTGAAGGCTTTTGTCCCAGAACTGAGGGGAATGCAGGTCAATGCCGAGTTTCCCGAATATATTTACAGGAGAATCTGACAGACCGATCGACAGGAAGTCCTTGACCCTCTGGATGAACTTCGCATCCTCGTGGACCTTTGCCTGGAGGCCTTTGGATATCAGGAGGCCGCTGACATATGAATAGTTGTAGAAGAAATGCCTGATATGGCCCCAGTGCACCCACCAGTTCTCAGATCCAGGGGACTGTATGACATAAGGGCCCATGTAGTCTTTCATGTGCTTGCTGAAGAGCTTCCCTATCTCCTGCTTTGACAGATATCCCTTCTCCCTGAATAGCGCGTGCAGATCCCTCTCGAATAGGATGGATGCAGCTTGCCTGAATATGGATGAGATGTCGTCGTTTAGCTTCATCATCATCACAGCGAGCTTGAGATCCTGGTCATCTGAGCCATCGATGATGTCTCTCAGGACAAAGTCCTCCATGAAAGTGCTTGCTACCTCTGCTGTCGCAAGGGTCGTGCCATAGTAGAGGGAGTTCTGGCTCTTCTTCATGAGCTCATCATTTATGGCATGGCCTGCCTCATGCGCGATCGTCAATACGTCGCTAAGGTTGTTGCAATGGTTTGTGAGGATGAAGACAGGTAGTGTTGTCTGGCGAGATGCGCAGAATGCTCCATGCGTCTTTCCTCTCTTCGGGAGCGCGTCGATATGGCCGTCTGAGAGCATGGCGAATATTTCGCCGAACTCAGGCTCAAGTCTTGAGAGGACCTTGTGAACCCTCCTGACTGCTGCTGGATATGGATAGTCTGCGCCGATGACACCGACAGGGACATTCCTCTCATGGTATTCAAGCTTCTTCTTGCCAAGCACCTTGGCCTTAAGCTTGTAGTATCTTCGGGAGATGTCGAACCTGCTCCTGACTTTCTCGATCACCAGGTCAACGACCTCTGTCTCGATATCATCATGGAGATAGCGTGCCTCGTCAGGCCGTGAATAGCCGCGGAGCTCATCCTCGACCTTCTTGTTCTCAAGGATAGAGTTAAGCTCTGCTTCTGCGATATCTGCGCTGACACTGAAGATGTCATTGAGCGCCTTTGCTGCAGAGTCCCTGACCTTCTTGTCCTTGCTATCTGTGTGGCTCAGGATCTCATTGAAATTCGTGAGCTCCTTTGCCTTTCCTGTATAGATTATCCTGTCCTGCTTGGAGAGCCAGGAGTTCATGAGCTTGAGCCAATTGTTGTAGGATGTGTTGCCCTTCAGGTTGTCTATCTTCTCCTCTGCTTCTGAGAGGATGTATCTTGAGACTATGAAAAGCCGTTCGAGGAAATACCTGTATGGCTCAAGCTCCACAGATTCCAGGAAAAGCTTCTGCTGCTCGATCGGGACCTTCGACAGCCGTATCATGAAGAACTGCATATCATTCTCGATCCTTGTCGAGAGCTCATCTATCTTCTGGTACCTCGCGCGGACACTTGTGTCTGTCTGGTCCTGGTGCTGGCGCATGGAAAAGTAATATTCAGGAGCGCCTCCTGTCCCCCAGAGCCGCTCAAGCTCCTCATACTCATCCAGCGCAGCTTTCAGGACCTTTGGATCCTTCAGGTAGTCCTCCCTGTCCTTCCACTTTTCGACAAAGACATAGTTCTTCTGCTCGAGTGTCCGGAGATCCTCATCGATCTTAGGGTCGTCGTCGCCTGAGTAGAGTATGGAGAGGTCCCACTTGCTTCGTATCTTCATCCTCCAAGCTACTGCGGCTTGGTTAAAATAGTTTGTGTTAACAATCACAAAGCTATTAAGCAACCTCAAAGCGCTGTCTTAGCAATGATCGCTGTCGCAGTGCTGTGTATCGTCCTCTTCCTCATCGCATTCAGGCAGGTAGGGAAACTACGCTTGCAGATATGGCAGGTCATGCTTCTTGGCGCGATCGCGGTGCTTGTGACAGGGCAGATATCGCCTGCTTCTGCACTTCATGCAATAAACTTCGAGGTCATGCTCTTCCTCTTCGGGATGTTTGCTGTTGGTCAGGCGATGGAAGATTCCGGCTATCTTTCTCATATTGCCTACAAGATGTTCAGGCATGCGAAGAGCCAGGGGATGCTCCTCCTGATGATAATCTTCGGCATGGGCATCGCTTCTGCATTCCTGATGAACGACACGATAGCGATAGTCGGGACGCCTGTGGTCCTTCTCCTGGCAAAGAAGCATGGGATCCATGCGAAGGTACTGCTCCTGGCGCTAGCATTCGCAGTCACGATAGGGAGCGTGATGAGTCCTATCGGCAATCCACAGAATTTCCTGATAGCGTCCGAAGGCGACATACGGAATCCATTCCTGACATTCGCTTTCCACCTCGCTCTCCCAACGATGCTGAACCTGCTTGCGACATTCCTCCTGCTCAGGCATCTCTACAAGGAGCATTTCCATGATAAAGGGCTGTCGCATTCACAGGAGCCGATCAGGAACCACAACCTGGCGACTGTCTCAAAGATCTCGCTTGCGATACTCATCCTCCTTATATGCGCGAAGATGCTGCTCGCTGGTCTCGGGATGGACCTGAACCTGACATACATCGCGATTGCTGCAGCTGCGCCAGTCCTCATCTACCGTGTGTTCGCCAAGAACTTCCACATAATGAGGAGGATCGACTGGTTCACCCTTGTCTTCTTCGCTGCGATGTTTGTATTGATGCAGGCAGTCTGGGAATCAGGTTTCGTGCAGCATACGATGGAAGGATATGACGTGCAGGCGCCCCTTACCATCTTCACAGCAAGCATCCTCCTCTCCCAGCTCATCTCAAACGTCCCCCTCGTCGCCCTGTACATACCGCTCCTTGCCAAGGGCAGCGTGCAGCAGATGATGGCGCTCGCAGCTGGGAGCACGATAGCAGGCAACATGATGATACTTGGCGCTGCCAGCAATGTCATCATCATACAGAATGCTGAGAAGAAAGGGGAGACGATAACATTCCTCGAGTTCGCGAGGATAGGTGTTCCGCTGACGATAATCAATTCGATAATCTATTACCTGTTCCTATGATCTTGACAGGCGGTCGGCGATGAATCCTATCATCGCTCCAAGCGAGAAGCTGCCTATGGCTGTCCCTGCCAGCTCAGGCATGGCTGGAGGGAAGGCGACTGCGCAGACAAGCTCTTCTCCTGTGATGGATGCAGCATCCACACACTGGACACTGATGACATAGAATGCGAGGAATAGCAGCGCCTCTGCGACAACCACGAAGGTGATGCCAAGAGTCAGCCACTTCATGCAACCAGTTATGCGCTCTGATAATTTAAATCTTTCGCGGCGATCGCAGCTTCCGGAGGGGATGTCGCTTCCTCGTATATCTTCAGGTAGCTCTCTGCCATCAGCCTTCCGCTGAAGTTTGACAGCGCATGATCCCTGCATGCAGCACGATCTATCTCATGCACATGCTGGATCGCAGCGATCATCTCATGGATATCCTGGACGATAAAACCGGTCTTCTTGTGGACGATGACCTCTGGTATCGAGCCCCGCTCATATGCTATCACCGGGCAGCCGCAGGCCATCGCCTCTATGAGCACAAGACCGAACGGCTCTTCCCAGAGAGCTGGATGGAGGAGGCATCTTGCCTTCTTCATAAGCTGATTCCTCTTCTCTTCATCCACCTCACCGACCCACCGGACCCGGCCAGAGATCCTTGGTCTCACATATTTCCTGAAATAGTCTCTGTCAGCATTGTCAAGTTTGGCTGCGATCAGGAGAGGTAAATTCAAGTATTGTGCAGCCTCGATCGCCTGATGTATGCCTTTCTCCTCCGAGAGTCTTCCGACCAAGAGCAGGTAGCCGTCATCTTCGCGTGAGAATGGATATTCTTCCATGTCGAGCCCATTGTAGACATTGCCTGTATAATTGTCAAGATGGCGTATGGTCCTGGCCTGGGCATGCGAGATAGAGTTGAGGAGCGGATGCTTAAAAGACTCCAGGACACGCTTATCATCGCTTGTTATGTTCCCGTGAAGTGTGATCAAAGACGGCGTTCGAGCGATGTTTGCGACAGGCATGGAAAGCCCAGTATGGTCATGGATGATATCGAACTCATCCTGCAACTCGAAGGCCTTGCCGATGTTCAGGAGGGCAAGGGATGTGGCAGTGTCAGGCCTCAGCTTCGCCTCCCTGAGGCTGACAGGATATACTGAATGCAGCCGTCCAGCCGTGACTGAGTCGCCGCTTGCGAAAAGGGTCACATCATGGCCCATCCTCACCAGATGCTCTGCAAGCGTGTGGACAACGCGTTCTGTGCCTCCATATGCTTTTGGTGGGACGCTCTCTATCAATGGTGCTATCTGTGCGATTCTCATAGATGCTTGTCTGGGAAGGAGATTCTTAATGGTCTCCCTCTGTCGTAAAACCGCTGAAGTGATCCTCGTCGCAATAGTGATCCTCCTTCGGTCTGACACAGGAAATGAAGATCGATACTCAAAATCATTCCAGATTTACAAGGCAGATCAGTGCTCAAATTGCGCGCTCATCTGCCTTGCACAGCTGCTGGTCGAACCAGGCAGCAAGCAGCTCGCAGAGGAGAGCCCGAGAACATAGAGGTTCTCGGCTAATAAAGAGAGAGTAAAGGATGGGCGCCCCCAACAGTCAGATTTCAGGTCATCCAAGGATTCAAAGATATCTAGAGTCCTTGGACAGCTGCACGCTCTTCCTTAAGGTAATTCTCCTCCGGTCTGGCACTGGAAATGCAGCTGATACTCAAGACTCTTTTTGATTCACAAGGCAGAATAGTAATTCCATCAGTGATAGTCTGCCTTGGGCTGCTGCATTTTGCAGGCGGTCCTCTCTCCTTTTTTAGCGAAGAAAAAAAACTGAATGCGGGATCTATTTCTCACTATAATTCGGCGCTTCACCGGTTATGACCAGGTCGTGCGGGTGGCTTTCCTTGAGTCCTGCGGCTGTGATCTTCATGAATTTTGCTTTTGTCCTCATGTCGTCTATGGTCTTCACGCCTGAATAACCCATCGCGCTCCTCAGTCCCCCGAGGAGCTGGAACACGACCTCTGAGAGATAGCCCTTGTATGGGACGATGCCTTCGACACCTTCTGCGACAAGCTTCTTTGTGTCTGTGATATATTTCTGGCCATACCTGTCCTTCGAGCCTTTCTCCATGGCCTTGATCGAGCCCATACCCCGGTATTCCTTGTACTTCCTTCCCTGGATGTATACGATGCGGCCTGGAGATTCGTCAGTGCCTGCGAAGATGTTTCCTATCATGACAGTGGATGCGCCTGAGCCGATCGCTTTTGCGATGTCGCCTGAGTACCTGACTCCGCCGTCTGCGATGACAGGGATATTGTGCTTATGACATGCCTTGACGCAATCCATGATCGCCGTGACCTGGGGGACACCTGTGCCTGAGATGATCCTTGTGGTGCAGATGCTTCCTGGGCCGATGCCCACCTTGACTGCGTCCGCGCCTGCCTTCATCAGGGCTTCTGCGCCTTCAGCTGTGGCGATGTTCCCCCCGATGACCTGGACTTCATATGTGGCTTTGATCTTCTTGATCGTGTTGATCACATTGTCTGAATGGCCATGAGCAGTATCTACGACGATCACATCGACGCCTGCCTCCACCAGGAGCTTGACACGCTCCATGTCGAATGGGCCGACTGCTGCTCCGCAGAGGAGCCTCCCTCTGGAGTCCTTGGATGCGAGAGGATACTTGTCCATCTTCTCGATGTCCTTCATCGTGATGAGCCCGACAAGCTCACCCTTCTTGTTTGTGACTGGGAGCTTCTCGATCTTGTGCTTGTCGAAAACCTTGAGCGCCTGCTCCAGGCTGATGTCGTCAGGAGCAGTGTGCGGATCGTGCGTCATCGCCTCCTTGACGAGGATGTTATGGTTCTTCTTGAACTTGATATCCCTGTGCGTGATGATGCCGACGAGGAGTCCGTCGTCTACTACCGGAAATCCAGAGAATCCGAATTCCTTCATCATGTCAACAGCTTTCGAGAGCTTGTCATTGGGGCTGAGAGAGACTGGATCACTGATGATCCATGAAGAGAATTTCTTCACCTGGCGCACATTGTCTGCCTGCTCTTCCTTGGACATGTTCTTGTGGATGATGCCCATGCCTCCTTCGTTTGCGAGGGCTATGGCAAGCCTCGCCTCTGTGACTGTGTCCATGGCAGAACTCAGGAGAGGTATGTTGAGCTTGATCTCCTTTGTCAGCCGTGTGGAGAGGTCGACGTCTGTAGGCAGAACGTCAGACTTCTGCGGTATCAAAAGTATGTCGTCAAATGTAAGTCCTGTCCTCATCTCTTCTTCCATATGATTTCTCCTCCTGTCAGCTCCTGTACCTTGTTGATGATCTTCCTCTCGTCAAGATGCAGGATCTCCTTGTCTTTCATGAGCATCTTCCCACGCACGATCGTGTCAGTGACATCGCTTCCGTTCATCACATATATGACGTGGGATATCAGAGAATTGTTCTGGTTGATCGGGTAGAAATGCGGCTTGTCAAGCTGGACTGTTATCAGGTCTGCCTGCATCCCTTCCATTATCCTTCCTGTCTTCTTCTCGAGAGCGAGGGTCTTTGCGCCCTGGATGTTTGCCATATCGAATATCTCTGGGTCCGATATTATGTCGAGCTTGTCTGCCTTCTTCTCTGATGTGAACTTGTCAGACAGCGATGCGAGCTTGAGCTCCTCGAACATGTCGAGATTGTTGTTGGATGTCGGACCATCTGTCGCGACGGAGACGCAGACGCCTGAATCGACCATCCTCTTGAGAGGCATCGCTTTCCCGTAGGCAAGCTTCATGTTGCTTGTCGGATTGTGGCATACCTTGCATCCTTTGGAAGCGATCTTCTTGATCTCCTTGTTGGTGACCCAGTTCGCATGGACGAGAAGCGTCTTCTCGTCGAGCCAGCCGAGTTCGTCCAGGTAGTCTATAGGCGTATTCTTGTGATGGGCAAGAGTCTCCCTGAATTCCTGTTCTGTCTCGCTTATGTGGACTCTCTTGAGAATATCATATTTGCGCGCGATGTCTCTCACTTTAATGAGCGTCTCGCGAGAACAGAGGTATATAGAATGAGCTGTCGAGATAGGTGTGATCGCCTCATCATTGATGAATGTCTGGATGACCTTCTCCTGGATGGCGATAGCCTCATCAGCATCCCTCGCGAAGAGCGGCTTCTCCATGACTGGCGAATCCACGAATGCATTTATCCCAGACTCCTTGAGTGCCCTGGCTCTTGCGAATGATAGATGATAGAAGTCTGCGACCGTCGTTGTCCCGAACCTTATGCATTCGAGCGCTCCGAGGAGGCTCCCATAATACACTTCCTCTTCAGTGAGCTTCTTCTCCCTGCCCATGATCTGTGGCAGCCATTCCCTGAGCGGGAGGTTATCCAGGTATCCCCGGAACAGGGCCATCGGAAGATGCGTGTGCGTGTTTATCATACCCGGGAGGACCAGCTTCTTTGAGCAATCGACCACGTCATCGTCCTCCAGGCCTTTCCCTATCTTTGCGATCCTCGATCCTTCGATAAGGATATCCACGTCCCTGAGTATGGTCCTCTTCTCGTCCTGTGTCAGGACATATGCGCAGTCTTTCAGTAGCATCTCTTCCCACCTATTCCCATTCTATAGTCGCCGGAGGCTTGTTTGTGACATCATAATAGATGCAGTCTATAGGAAGATGAGAAAGTTCCTTGACAATCCTTCTTCTCACCTTGTCGCCAAGATCGAAGAAACGGGCGGTCATGGCCTCCTTTGAGGAGATCGGCCTGAGGACGACAGACTCATTCCTGTCTCCGAGAGGGATGAGGACGATGGGGAACTGCCAGATCTCATCCTGGAGACCTTCCTCCTTCATGATCCTGTTGACTATGACGTCTATCTCGCGCAGCAAGTCCAGCCTCTCTTTTGTGAGATAGGCCTTCTTCAGAGATATGTCATCGCATGCTTTCAGAGTGACTACGACCCTGTTGACCTCATGGGCGCGGTTGGTTATCTCTGTGGATATGCGTTCAAGAGAATCCCAGTGCACGTCTCCGGATATGGCAGCAGGGTTCCTGTATGTCCTGCAGTCACCCTGGACTCCGACGCTCCTGATCGGGAGGATGGAGCCGGAGAGACCGTTCTCCCTGCATATCTCCTCGAATATCAGACTTGAAGGAGCCTGTTCAGTGCCATCTGAGCAGAGGCATCTTATGGAAAGGCCTGGGCCGGGGAATGGATGGCGCCAGACAGCTTCCTTAGGAAGTCCTAGCTCTTCTCCAAGCTCACGGACCTCGTCCTTATAGAGGTATGCGATCGGCTCGATGAGACTTCCTTGCTCGATCATCTCCTGGATTATCGCGACCCTGTTGTGATGCGTCTTTATCAGGTCTGCGTGCTTTGTGCCCATGCTCTCTATAGTGTCTGGGTAGATCGTGCCCTGGGCGACGACCCAGTCCTCCGGGTCGAGCCCAAGCTTCTCCAGGGAATCGCGCTGGACATCTATGAATTTCTGGCCGATGATCCTTCGCTTCTGCTCTGGCTCATACACATCCCTGAGCGCGGAGAGGAACACGTCTTCTGCATCGACGACATGCAGGTTGTCGAAGCCAAGCTTTGATAGGTCCCCCTTGATGTTTTTTGACTCATGCTTCCTCATGAAGCCATTGTCGATATGGAGTCCGTACACACGTTCTTTTCCCAGGACCTTGTTGAGGAGGGCGAAGCAGACTGTGGAATCGATGCCGCCTGAGACGAGGAGGAATACCTTCCTGTCACCGACCTTCTCCTTGATCTCCTTTGAGATCGTATGGATATATCCTGAGATCGACCAATCCTTCTCTGCCTTGCAGATATCGAAGATGAAGTTCTTCAGGACAGTCATGCCGCACTTGGTATGCGTCACCTCTGGATGGAACTGGATGCCGTAGAAATCCCTTGACTCGTCAGACATGCCTGTTATGGGGCAGCCTTCTGATGTCGCTGTTATCCTGAAACCAGGGGGAGCCTGGTCGACGTAGTCGCCATGGCTCATCCAGACAACCTCCTTCCGCTGCAGGCCTTTGAAAAGCTTGCTGTCCTCCAAGGCAAGCTCTGTGAAGCCATACTCCTTGGTCTTACCAGAGAGTACCTTTCCTCCAAGATTGTAAGCGAAAAG
Organism: uncultured Methanosarcinales archaeon; assembly: GCA_964441565.1. Classification (GTDB taxonomy): domain Archaea; phylum Nanobdellota; class Nanobdellia; order Woesearchaeales; family GW2011-AR15; genus CAYTWW01. The sequence goes on from CAYTWW010000003.1 coordinate 21,609, forward strand.
CTGGTGGCCGTAGCAGACGCCAAGTATAGGTATCCCAAGCCCGAAAATCTTCGGGTCGACCTGCGGCGAACCTTCCTCGTAGACGCTCCTCGGGCCTCCTGAGAGGATAATCCCCTTCCTCCCCTTCAAGGCATCGAGGGATACGTCAGGTGTGAAAATCTCAGCATAGACCCCAAGCTCGCGCACACGGCGAGAAATCAGATGCGAGTACTGGGATCCAAAATCCAGAATTGCGATGTTAGCGCGAAGTCCCATAAATTGAGAAAACATGATGTGATTTTAAAGATTGCGGTTGTCGAGGGTCATCTCCATCTCCCATAAGGACCTATCGAGGGAATGACAGGTCCAGCATAAGCCCTTGCAGGTTGCTCTTCTTTCCTTAAGAGGTCACTGATGTCCAAGGATAGGTCCACACGCCTCCGAATAGTTCCTGGGGCCTGAGTGTCAACAGGAATGAAGCATCCATCCCTCATCAAGCATGAACCAAGATGAGTCCCTCGCTGCACCATCTCCCTCCAATAGCCGTCAGGCTCCACTGGCACTTCCTGATAAGAAAGCCATGCATCATATCTTGGTGCGCCTGCTCTGATCGATGCCAGGATGTCCTTCTCAAGGACCGGATGCAATATGCTGAATCCTGTGTTTCGAGGATCGAACCTGATGAAATCGTGGGGTAGACACTCTCTTACTCCATCCGAAGAATAGCCAAGTCTTCTGATGAGATCCATATACCCTTCAGGGAGCCTGGCTTCCCCGCAAAGGAAGAGCTTATGGGAGCCAAGGTCGAGGTTGATCTCAGCATACCATCTCTGCTTTTCCTTTTCGAAAATATCGACCCGACGTGGAGCTGATATGATTGACCAGAGCTTGCTGAGCATCGCAGGCTGGTGCTTACACAGTATTCTTAAGGCTTTCTGAACTCTTCAGTCAAAAAGCTCATAGTCCATCACGACCTTGACTATGACATAGATGATTATGATCCAGGCAAGGATAGTGAGGATTATGCTCCTGGTGGACAGGCCTATCAGGACGAGTGCAAGGATGATGGTGAAGATCCTCATCCTGCCTGACATTCGGTTCCACGTGACCTTGAAGTTGACCATGAAATTGTGAGAGGTACTGGATTGATTAATGTTGAGGCTTTGGACGACCTAGAATGTCTGGCGGTCCTTGTAGTGATTCTGAAGGAGGACAGATATGATAATGGCCCACAGCGTCGTGATCATCACAAGCAGCAGCACGATCTCACGCAGGTAAGGTATCTCGATCCCTGCATCAAGAGCGATGAATGTGAGGAGGACTGATGTGAAACCGCTTGCGACTATCGCTGTTATTATCGGCACCGACTCCTTGAATTCGGGTTTGATGAATGCGATAGCTCTGGCAGACATGTATCTTGATAATATCTCGACAATCGAGATGATGATGACAAATATGATCACCTCTATCCTGATGGCGTTGAAGTCGAAGACAAGCCCGAGGAAGACGAAGAAGAGAGTCCTTATGATGAAGCTTATCTGGGAGTTCATGTCCCTGACTATCACGATATCCTTCTCGACTGGCTCGAACTTGCTAGGATTCTTCATCAGCGTGAGAAGGCTGGGATAGTTGCCCAGGCATATTGCGAATGTGATCACTGCGATCGCCCCATTGAACTTGGTCAGCTCTGTGAAAGAATATAGGAAGAATGCTCCTCCCAGCGTGAAGACATAGCCCAAGGGATTATTGTGGATATGGGTGAGGAATGTATAGATCCATCCCATAGCGAAGAAAAGGCCGATGATCGCTGAGATGAACAGCTTGTCAATGACGATCCTGAGGACTGGTGTCTCTGCTGCCTGGAGAGTGACTATCGAGAGGAAGATTGTTATCGCACTGATTAGCGTGATATCATTGAGCACAGACTCGAGGACGAGGAGGCTTTTCGTGTTCTCCCCGATCTTAAGCTTGTCGATGAGATGGCTGACAGTGATGAGCTCTGTCCCTGATCCAAGGATACCGAGGAATATGCCGTTTATCCATGGCCAGCCGAAGAAGAGATGAGTGATGGCTGCGATGAGCGCAGCTGTGGTCATCATGACAATGATCGTGAACAGGAAAGCCAGGGGGACATTCTTCACTATCCTTGAGAAATTGATGGTGAGACCGCTGTCCAACAGGATCACGATGAGGGCGATGTTCATCAGGAACGAGGCATTGTCCATGAAGAACTGCCCATCGATCAGATGCAGGACCGGGCCGACTATGATGCCTGTGACGATGAGGAAGACTGACTCAGGGATCTTCGTGCGCTTGTACATTATGTTGCCTACAAAGCCGATAAGGATTACGATGCCAAGGATGAGGACCCCGTTCACTATTAATCAAACTGCACTGCTGGCTATAAAAAAGTTTCGGAGACGAAAAGCGAATTGGGTGAGGCATGATTACGACAATGGAAGCTGCACCAGACCGGAGTCCAGGAAACTGTTCGTTTTCTTGACCCGTAGCAAAAGCTACCGGGGCGCAAAGACTCAGGTCTTTTGCGCACAAGTAGATATCTACTTAATGGTGGATCACTTAGATGGAGCAGAAGAACAAGCACTAGATATCTTTTGATTCTGATCTGCGCTTCACCTGTTCATATTCTTTGCGCTGGTCTGTGAAGACTCAATTCTTAACCGAGAACCCGTGGTTCTCGGACTCTCCTCTGCGAGCTGCTTGCTGCAGTCGCTTCCCGTAACCCATAAATACTCCCTCCCCTTGTCCTTCTCCTATGGAAATCATCTCTATGTCTTCGCTGTCCAAGAAATACGGAAACCTCACTGCTGTCGACAATCTGGACCTGAAGGTCCCTGAAGGCGAGCTGTTCGGCCTGCTTGGGCCGAATGGCGCTGGCAAGAGCACGCTCATAAAGCTTCTGACCGGCCAGATAAGGCCGACGTCTGGGACTGCGTCTGTGATGGGCATAGACATCAAGGATGCTGTCCGACTTCGGGAAAAGGTCGGCATCATCCCTGAGCAGGAGAATCCTCCCTCGTTCCTTACAGCTGAGGAATATCTCGAATTCTGCGGGAAGGTGAGAAAGCTCGATTCCCCCCGAGAGCTTTCGAGGAGATGGCTCAAGCTCATGGATGTGGATGAGCCCAGGATGATGTGCAAGGACCTGTCGAGGGGGAACAGGCAGAAGCTGATGATCGCACAGGCGTTCCTCCATGAGCCAAAGCTCGCTTTCATCGATGAGCCGCTGACAAACCTCGATCCTGTGATGCAGAGGAAGGTCAAGGACATGCTGCTGGACTATGTGAAGAAGGGGAATACTGTCTTTTTCTCCACGCACACGCTTGAGATCGCGCATGAGATCTGCACCAGGGTATGCATAATCGACCATGGAAAGGTCGTGTTCGACAAGAAGGGCAAGGATGTGAAGAACCTGGAGAGACTGTTCCTGAAGGTGGTTGGATCGTGCTGAATGAACCAAGAAAAGATTCGGTTTATTTTGGGTCCAGCCAGACCTGGCGGGTCGACGGACATCAGGGCTGCCTGATGCCCTACTCGGCGTTCGCCTCGCCGACCGCCATGTCTGGACAAGGGATAATGGTGAATTTCCCATGAATCTCATCCTCCCCATGATAAAAGAGGAGTGGAGGATGCATTCCACTCTGTTCGGCGGGATGTTCGGGGTATTCCCTTTGATGATCCTTTGTTCGACATTCCTTGGAGCCCTGCTGCACCCATATTATTCGATGATCATCCCTGAGAGGCAGATGCTCCTCATTATCAGCTACCTGTTTGTGATGTTCGGGGCGTCAGCCGGAGGATTCGGCCTGCTTGGACGAGAGGCGATGAACAGGAGGTTTGGCCAGTCGAGCCTTATAGCATATTCTTCCAGGACTCTGCCTGTGTCTGAGAAACAGATATTCTCTGCATTCTTTGTCAAGGAGATATTGTATTATATCGCATACTGGACACTGCCGTTTGTCGGAGGATTCTTCTTCGCGAGCTTCTTCATAGGATATCCTGCTGCGACAAGCATGCATCTCTTCATAAGCCTGACACTCTCGTTCCTCCTCGGACTGACTGTGTCGTTTGTATTGTCGACCATATTTGTCAATACGAACAAGAGACTTTTCTCAGCTGTGTTTGTGGTGCTCCTGACAATCGCATACATCTATCAGGACAAGCTCTCGTCACTGCCGTCCTTCCAGTACATGATCACAAAGGACATGACACAGCTGCTTGGCTCGCTTGGCTTTGTCGGGATCGGCTCGGTCGTATCGATATTGTCTATGAAGATAGATTTCCCGGTGCCGAAGAAGCTTCATGAGAATTCGCTCGGGGACTGGCCTGTCTACATGACAAAGGACATCATCGACCTTTGGAGGAGCGAAGGAGGGATAGGGAAGATCGTGTTCTCGCTTGTGATACCTGCATTCTTGATCTGGGAGATACTCGACATCTTCAACGCATACGTGATAAGGATAGATTTTGTCGTCTTCTTCGCGATATTCTTCTCTATCCTTTCTGCGAGCATCTACAACTGGCTTACAGAATTTGATACCTTCACGAACTACACTTATCTGCCTGCAGGCATCGGCACGATCATCAGTGAGAAGTTCAGGACATTCCTCCTCCTGAACTCGATATCTTTTGCTATCCTCCTGGCAGCTGCTGTGATCAAGGGTGAATACGGCTCGCTGTTGCCTGCTGCGCTTTGCCTCCTGGGGCTGTCTGTGTGGTCTGCCTCGACGATAGTGCTTATCGGAGGACTCAGCCCGAATGTGATGCTCTATGACCCGAAGATATTCATCGCCTATATCGCTCTCAACCTGCCATTCGTGCTGGCTGCAATGATAGGATCGCTGTTCGCGACATGGTACGTCGCGCTATCTGTTCTGCTTGTGCTGCCTGCGTGGCTGCTAGTGAAGGCAGGGATCCACAGGGCTATGCTTTAGAATTCCAGAGCTGTTCTTTGTCCATCTTGCACAGCATCGCGATCAGCATGTCAGGTACTGACTGGATCCTTGTGTTGTATCTTGTGACTATCTCGTTATAGAACTCTCTGCGGTCAGCAAGCTCATTCTCAAGGGAGGTGATGCGTCTCTGGAGCGCCAGGAAATTCTCATTGGCCTGGAGCTTAGGATAGCTTTCTGCGACAGCGAGGACGCTCGCGATGCCTTCTGAGATGTGCTCATCTGCTTTGGCTGCATCCCTTACTGACTTCGCAGACAGGAGCGCTGACCTTGCTTTCGCAAGCTGCTCGAATGTCTTCTTCTCATGTTTGGCATAGCCTTTGACAACATCGACAAGATTTGGAAGCTCATCTGACCTCTGCTTGAGCAGGACATCGATGTTCGAGTGCGCACGCCTGACATCATTCCTCAGCCTTATCATGGAATTGAACATGATCACAAGGAGGATCAATGCAAGGAGGAAGAGGATGAGAAGAGTCATCTGAACATCAACCAGAGACCCAGAGCAAGCAGGAGTCCTCCGAATCCGATAGAAAGGATCATCCTCCACATATGGGACGTTAGGACGTCTTTCTCACTTTTATCAGATATGTAATAGAATGTCCCTCGCTGCATCATGAGGGTATCCTCGTTCTTTTCTGAAGGAGATGCTTGCGGGTCCTTCCCTGCCCGGCCCATGATGAACACCTTGTCCCCCGGGGCGATGAAATCCTCGCGGAAGCGCATCTTCTTTGTGAATATCCAGCCCTTGTATGAAATATTGTTCTTCTCCAGGAAGTCAAGTATCTTCTTGTCTTTCGTCGGGTCCCCTGAATACTGGAAATCCCTCTTGATATCTATGTCTGCTTCCTTTGGGTCTACGAGGACTTTGCCTGTATCATCCTGTAGGTAGAATCTGTCTCCGATCTTCCCTGACCTGATCGTGACCCAGGCGTGGTTCTTCCCCTGCTTCTTCCACTCCTCTATGGTCCATTTGCAGTATACACACTTGCCGTGCGTGAATGGTGTAGTGTAGCTATGGATCGGCACAACCTCACCATAGACTTCCGCATCCCCGATGGCAAGGCTCCTCACCTTTGAAGTAGGGGTATCCTCGATAAGCCTTTTGTTCCTGTACGATAGGAAACCTGAATAGCTGAGGATAGCGCCTGCTCCTGTGACAATGATGCCAGCGAAATTCATGATCTAATGCATCTGGATTCACTATATATAGTTTTTCTGTAGGCCATAAGAAAAGCGGCTGCATGGCACTAAATTTTATAAATAAATATTCAGACCCATATCAAATTGTGGCAATGTATAAACTAAAGTTCACACGTCTGCAGAACGAGATATTGAGGCTCCTATGCATCAAATGTGCGGATTCCCTCTCTCAAAGAGAGATAGCAGAGTGCCTGGAAGTGTCAGCGACAGCGATCTCGAAATCGATCGGAGACCTTGAAGTCGCAAAGCTTGTCAAGTATCAGAGGCATAGGCGAATGAACCTCAATCTTGTCAGCCTGGACAGGGAGAACCCAGATGTCATCAGGATGAAACAGGCAGTAAATCTGATGATGGTGCATGAATGCGGGCTTTCTGCTTATCTTAAAGAGAATTCTGAGAAGGCTGTGATAATCGGGCCTTATGCAAAGGGAGAAGACCTGACTGAACTTGATATCGCGTGCCAGGGTGCGAAAAGCCTCGAACTAGGGAGGTTCGAGGAAATGCTTGAGAGAAAGATAATAATCCACAAGTATTCTGGTCAGGAAGGGATCATGCTGTAGCGTATGCAGCAAGGAAAGTCTGGGCTATGGAAGGGTCTTTTGCGAACAGATACAACCCATTGCCTAGATCATGATAGGGCCTTCCTATCTCAGGGTTATATGTCCCGAACTCTGCCGAGCTCTTCGCTATCAGTATAGCTGATGGATTTGGTGATTGATCAAAAAGAGAGAGTGCCTTCTTGAAGCAACGTGCACCTGGCCATATATAGAAAGCATCCACAGATTCAAGTCCATGCCTGAGGAAAGCATAGGTCGATTCCTGAAATGCATCGCCTTGTACAAAGGTCACTGGGGAGCGAAGCCATCCTCGCTCCTGGAATTTATCCATGACCGCACGACATCTGTCTATCTTCCTGCTGTGGACACGGCTGAGTCCTTCAAGGAATCCCGGCATATGTCCGTAAGGAAATGGATGGTCAGCTGGAAGCTCAAGCCCCACCCCCTCTATACCCATGGCAGCGGCGACGCAGGGGATCATGCAGTCTCCTGTGCCGAGATCTGCGAGCAAGGGATGAACGAAAGTCGATCTCAACGCCATCATCAACCTAAGGTAGTCGCCTACGATAGGCGTTCCCTCATTGAACATGGAACTCATATAAGCAGCTTCAGTCAACTTCAGGTCTCCAATAACCTGCTCTGACTCTTCTGACATCCTTCCTATCTCTGATACGAAGCTTTCCAGGGAGACACCAAGAGTTCCAAGATGCGCTTCCAGATCATATGCCATGATCTGAGGCTTTCAATAAGTCTATATAAAAAACTAGTGCATAGAGAACCTCACCCAAGGCCTTCCTCCTATTTGCTCAAGGCCATTGAGTTTTAAGTTATGCTTAGACTTTAGACTTGAGAAAAAGTGAGGATTCCCCGGTGAGAGCACAGGCTCTACCACAAGGCTCAGCTCATCTGCCACACCCTGGTCGATGAGAAGCGAAGCCAGGACTCCTCCTGTGTCTGTGACGCAAAGCTTGTGCTTCTTTGAGAGGATGTCTTTCAGTTCCCTCAGGTCTGCGTGGTCGTCGCCGCAAAGTATCATCTCATATTCCCTCTCCTCTAGGTACTTGAGATAGTCAGGAGGAGTTGTCTTCGAGACGATGACGGTTATGTCGCTGATATATGGCATGCGCCTGAAGAGATGCAGCATCCCCTTGGACTTCCCTCTTGTATCGATCATATAGTAGGATGGACCAGGCTTTGTCTGCTTCCTCTTGTCAGAGTCTTCTTCTGGTGTCTCCTGATAAGCTGAGACAACTGTGTCTGAGCCGACGAGGATAGCATCTGCCTGAAGACCCATGAGGATACCATAGTGGTGCTCCAGGTCGATGTCAAAACCAAAGTAGGCTGAGTCTAGGCTTAAGGTGTTATGGATGACGAGCTTCATAGAAAGAAGTGAGGGCAGGGGGCTAATAAATATGATGGAAGCATGTCCAGTGGCTCATGTCTTTGTACCAGACCTTGTGCCGGCTTTTGTGCCGTAGAAGATTATCTCGACTTTCTCCTCAGTGACAAGGCCTTCTTTCACAGCATCAAGGACAGCTGGTTTTATCCTGTCGATATTCTCTTTAGTGTCTGTGACTTCGATTACGATAGGAAGGTCAGAGGAAAGCCGGAGGATAGAAGTCGAATGCATATGGCTGTTCTTTCCGAAGCCTTTCATGCCGCGGACCATTGTCGCGCCTGCCAGGCCTTCTTTCCTGAACAGCTCGATCAGGTAGTCTGAGAGGAGCTTGCCTTCATGCTTGTCAGATTCTCCTATGAAGATGCGTAGCAGCCTTGCTTCTTTTTTCATATTGACCTCCAATAGACGATAATCCTCGCGATGTAGATGGCAGACAGATTTAGGAGCGATCCGCCTAAGAAATTTACTGTGAACAATAGATATCTGCTCTCCTCTAGCAGCCTGAATGACTCGTAGGCGAATGTCGACATTGTCGTGAAAGCTCCTAGGATGCCTATCGTCAGGAAGAGCCTGAGATCTGAGTGGATATTCCCACCGCTCTCTGCGAAGAACATGAGGAGGCCAAGGGCGAGGCAGCCGACGAAGTTCACGAAGAATGTGCCGAAAGGGAACCAGAGCCTTCCTCCCTGGACAAGGCCTGAGAGCAGGAATCGCAGCACTGCTCCGATGAAACCTCCAAGGCCGACAAGCAGGATCGCGTTCATCTGATGTGGTCTGTTGGATTTCTTTATATTATTTGTTGTGAACAAAGGCTTAAATATACATAAATCCTCTTAAGAAGAATGAAATGGCAGTACTTTGTCCAGGACTCAATCTTTGGTATCTCTATAAGTATGGTCGTGAGAGGCAGGAAATTGAAAGGCAGCAGGACCTGGAGCTAGAACTGGCCAGACATGAGGGGGAGGGACTTGTCATCCTATGCAGAAGCTACAGGAACCAATATGACGATGCTGTCAGAAGAGGAGACCCTGAGGCAGAGAGATATCTTGACATGGCAAGGAACCAGATAGCCGGCTATGTCGAGGAAAACAGGGAGCAACTTGCAGGAGGAGTTGCTCGATTCATCGAAAGGACCCAGTGGTTGGAATTTATCTGGACATCCTATTTGGAGGAAGAACCATCGACCATATCCTCAATCATCATGAGATTGACAGGTTCACAAGACCTTAGCGAAGGCATGCATCCAGAATCCGAAGAAGGTCGGGTAGCTCTTTGCCTGGGATAGGATGCCTGATGCTTTCTCTGCGAGCGACTTGTCTCCTGTCGCGAGAAGGAGCATGCTGCCCCCTGATGGGAAGGGGGAATCCTGCCAGAGGGAGATGCAGTCGAACTCAGAGAGGCTGTGCCTGAGCTTGCCATCAACATATCCAGAGAGGTCAAGGGAGATATCCTGGCCAATGGCTTTTGAGAACAGCAGCCATGCAGCTTTATCTGCGAGATATCCTTTCCCGAATGGTTCATCATCATAGAATATGTGAGGGACTACCTTTATCCTCGCTGCCATGGCGCTATGCAGCTCCTGTGCCCTCTTCCTGATCGCTGCATCCCCCAGGGCATCTGCGCATCTCAATAGAGAATATCCGAGCATCGCATTCCATGAGACAACTGCTTTTGTGTCTACGCCTGGCGGTTCAAGTAGGGAACGCTCCTTCCTCAGCTCGTCAAGCATGCGCTCGCTCTCCTCCTTGTTCACCTGATAGTATTTGTGATCGAAGCATGGGACAAAGCGCTTGTTATGGACTCCGCATTCATCAAGCCTGAAGAGATTGCGGTATGCTGGTCCGTTCTCGAGAATAGTGTAATACATGCCTTCACCAGCTGTCGTGTCTGCGTCTGTCGCGCTCGCATACATTCCTGAGGGAAGCCGAAGGCTTTCAAGGAAGGTTATCGTCTTCCTTATCGTGTATGCGTATTCCTCCCTAGGCGACTTCGCATGAGCTTCGGCAAGGAGCAATAGGAGCATCGCCTGGTCATATAGCATCTTCTCGAAATGAGGGATCTTTAAGCCTGGGTCTACAGTATAACGGAAGAATCCTCCGCTTATGTGGTCGTAGAGTCCTTTGGATATGTAGTCATGGATGAATGGACTGATGTCTTTCCCTTTGTCAAGAGCAAAAAGGAGTAGGGATGCCTGTGGGAACTGGGGACCGTTCCCCCTCTCCAGGATCGGCTGCATGCCGACAATCTCCTTTGCCTGCTTCAGGCTCACATCAGGGAGCTTGTAGGAATATGAGAATGGCTGTGTGCGGAATTCACGGTCTGCCATATATTGGGAAGATATCTGGCCAAGGGCATCGATGAACTCCCTCTTAGGAAGATATGTGGTTCCGAAGAATGGGGCCTTGCCTGGATTCACAAATACATTCAGAGGCCATCCTCCGACTCCGAAATAGGTGGACATGTATTCCATGTAGAAAGCGTCGATGTCCGGATATTCCTCCTTGTCCAGCTTGACAGATATGAACTTCTCGTTGAGTATCCTCGCGACCTCCTTGTCCTCGAATGATTCATGAGCCATGACATGGCACCAATGGCATGATGAGTATCCTATCGAGAGCAGGATCGGTTTTCCCTCTTCCTCAGCTCTCCTGAAGGCTTCCTCTCCCCAGGGAAGCCAATGGACCGGATTGTCCTTGTGCTGCAGCAGATACCTGCTCCTCTCATCTGTCAGCCTGTTCATGCGGCTGACTAGGGACAGGAATTACAAAAGCAGGAGGCTTTAGATTAGAACTGAGATGACGCTGTAGAGTCCCAGGACGATGAAGAGAGATCCTGCTGCTATTGATATCTTCCTCTTGTCGAGCCTGCATGCGACAGCTTTTCCGCAGTAGATAGCCAGGACTGTCAGGAGAAGAAGAGCGAGCATCACTCCGATGAAGACTGGCAGCATGCCATAATCAGCTGCGAACAGCCCTGAGCTTATCTGGGTCTTGTCGCCAAGCTCTGATAGCAGGATCAGGGTGAAAGAGGAGAAGAATGGATTCTTCATGTCGCAACTGGCCTCCTCCTTCTTCGGGAACATGAAGACAATCCCGAAGATGATGAAGATGGCGCCAGAGATCATGCTGATGAGGTCCCTTGGAATGAGACTTGATAATGTCCCTCCAAGGACGATAGCTGCGCCATCTGCAAGTGTGAAACCGAGCATGGCGCCGATGAGAAGCATGAGATAGTTCTTTGTCTTTCCTGCGAGGCACATCACCGCGAGCTGTGTCTTGTCGCCAAGCTCTGCGAGCGCGACTGCGATGAATGGGATAGTTATTGCCTGGAGCATCCTGTTTCAGATTCCAGAGGGGTTTTTAAGGATAGCGAATCGGTCCAGCATCTGGGGAAAGGTTTATATGTATGGCTGACGGAAACAGGTTCTCATGGAATCACCCTGCATCAGATGCAGCAAGATAGGGAAGACATGCTGCGAAGATAATACAAAGGTGCCGATAACTGTCGGCGATATCAAGGAACTCGTGTCGATCGGCCACAGGATCGAGGACTTCGCCTGCGCAAGAGAGTATTCAGAGCATGATTTCGATGATGACGAAGCATGGTACAGGGAGACTGCTGTCTGGATCAACGGTATGCCATATAAGCTGGACCTGAAGAAGGATGGAGACAGATGCATCTTCCTGGGGAACAACGGTTGCCTCCTTGGGGAACGGAGACCTGCTGCCTGCAGGATATTCCCTTTCTGGGTGGATGCGTCAGGCAAAGTCATCCTGGATTATGACAACATAGGATGCCACATGAAGGACCTACAGATTTCTGCCGAGGATTGCATGGAACAGATCGGAGAGTCTGAGGAATCCATCATCAGGCATTTCAACAAGATAAAGAATGATGACAGGAAAGAGTATGAGGAACTGGTACACAGCCTGATCAGGAAGCCCATTGTCCTCAAGTTCGCGACAGGCGGATGTGGAGGAGCAAGGACATGATGGCGGTCATATATGATCTTGATGGGACTGCCATAGACAGCGCAAGCATCCAGGAGGATGCGTGGAAGTATGCTGCAAAGGTTTGCAAGGTCAGTGTGACCGAGGATATGCTCATCAGGCAGCGAGGGATGCAGGACAGGGAAGCTGCTAGGATGATGGGGCATGATTCAGCTGAATTCGTCTCACAGAAGAAGAAGTACATCGATGTGCATATCGGGGAGGCGAAGCTTTCCCCTGGCTTCGCCGAGGCTTATGAGGAGCTTCGCAAGCTAGGAGTGTCTGTCTGCATCTGCACAGCCTCTGACGAGATACTTGTCAAGAGGATACTCCATATCATACCTGTGCCATTGAAGAACATCGTCTACAGTGGCATGTATGCGAACGGAAAACCTGATCCAGAGCCTCTATTCGTGACATGCAGGATGCTCGAGCTTCCTCCCAGCGAGTGCATCTATGTGGGAGATGCCATGAACGACTATCTCGCTGCGAAGAATGCTGGGATGAAGTTCGTCTGCTTCGGGGAGAACAAGGCTATTCCGAAGGATGTCACGAGGATCTCCGACCATATGGAGATACTCAAGATGATTGATTAGGTTTTTCTACATTCTTAGTCCCTTTGACGTACATCATCCTACAGCTGTACAAGGCAGACGATCTCGCATTCTTTACACCTGACCTGCCTTGGAAATAGAGAAAGATTTTAAGTATCAGGAGACGAGTGAGACACCGAACCGGAGGAGAATTGCCTCTAGGAATAAGTCAGTGCAGCTGGACAAGGCGCTAGATATCCTTCAATGTTTATTGCGCTGGAAACTGAAGGACTGAAGCACTTGTCCATTTCTTCTCTCTCAATTAGCCGAGAACCTGCCTCATCAGGAAAATGCCTCTTTTTCTTTCTGTCTCACTGCAGATCACCTCCATGTCAGAAAGAAAAACTTTCGCCTGTACATTTTCCTGAATCGGCATTCTCGGGCTCTCCTTTGCGAGCTGCTTTCTGAAAGAGAGCTCCTGTCTCCAATCACTCCTCCATCATCTTTATATACCTGGAAAGCATCATATCTGGCATGGAACAGAGGCAGCTGCGGTGCGAGCGGTGCAGGAAGATGGCGCCTATCGGCGAGCTCAAGTACATGCCTAAGGGAGATTCCAGGATAATGCTGTGCAGGGAGTGCGCTGCGCGCTCGAAGCTCGTGAAGGAGAAGATCGTCGAGAAGAAAGTCGAGATCCCACGGGAGAAGTACATATGCTCCAAGTGCAGGTATAAGTTCAAGTTCAGGCTCGTCGGCGACAAGAAGCTGAAATGCCCGTATTGCGGCAGGGAGGATTCTGTGATCGTGGATGATTCGCCGGATGCTCAAGCGCTGCTTGAGGATTCAGAAGGATTCGAGTGACCTTCGGGTTCTATAGGGAACATCTTTTTATCTTTGTCATCCAAAGCATGTCTGATGGCAGTCGAGGACCCTGTGGTGACAGATGCTGACAAATATAAGATAATATTTGAGAACAGCAAGGTAAGGGTGCTTGATTATCAGGATAATCCCGGGGACAGGACTTCCATGCATAGGCATCCTGATTTCGTCCTCTATGCGCTGTCTGATTTCACGAGGAAGATCACTTTCAAAGATGGAAAGAGTGTAGTAAGGGGATTCAAGAAAGGAGATGTCTTATGGAGCGAGGAGCAGATGCACATCGGAGAGAATATCGGTACTACTGACACTCATGTAGTAATTGTCGAACTGAAAGTCAAGTCCTGAACACGACAGTAGGGAATCTTCTCTCCCAACCTTCTCCCTTGAGTGATGATGAGATATTGTCGAAAGAGAACTGCTTCTGATACTTCTTCAGGGAGATGGTCCTGTCATATCCATCCTTCAGGCCGAAGAATGTGCAGAGCTTGAATTCAGGGCTCTTAGGATCAAGCATGTCCTCTGCGAGATAGATGAGCTTGAACATGCCCTTCTCTTCATAGAGGGAAAGGGTGTTGTCGCTCCTGTTCTCGAATCCTTCCTGGAAATATGCTTCCATCTCCGGGCCTGAGGTCTTGACCTTGGAGAAGCTCTTCATCCTCTTCAGGATCAGGAGCATGTTGTCGCGTGACTCTTTCAGGTACACTGCCATCCTGCATTCTATGCCTGTGACATAGAACCTGAGGATGATGTCCCTGTATTTTTTGTTCCAGTCGTCTGTGAGCTTCTTGAAGTTCTCGATATCCCTGACGACGAATGGGCTGTCCCCTTCTCCATATTCCCTGTCGATGTGGCTGAGGACATTGAAGACGAGGAACAGGTCATGGACAAATGCCTGGACATCCTGCTGGGAATATCCATGGAAGATAGGATCGGTCTCTATCTCGAAGAGATTGTCAAGCGCATCGTCAGCCATGGAGATATCATATGGAGGTTAATTAAAAATCTGATGTTTTACGATGATTTCTAGGCAAAATATATAAGGCGGCTTATCGATAGTGATGCTTGTGGAACCGCTTGTCCTCGATACGATCAAGTCATTCATAGCCCTTGTCATAATCCTCGATCCATTCCTAGGCGCAGCGGTCTTCGTGACTCTCACAAAGGGCATGAAGACGGGGGAGAGGGCAAAAGAAGCTTTGACGGCAAGCCTTGTCGCGCTGACCCTTCTCCTCGGATTCCTGTTCACTGGCAGCTATGCGCTGGATTTCCTGGGGATATCTTTCGCGAGCTTCAAGGTGGCTGGAGGGATCATCCTCCTCATCCTGGGCATCCAGGCAGTGCTTGGGATAGAGTTCTCAAAGAAGCACAACCAGAAGGCTGCTGCTGTCATCATAGGGACGCCTTTGTTGTGCGGACCAGGTGCGATGACCACGATAGTCGTGCTGGCAGAACAATATGGATATACAGCTCCTGTGATCGCATCTGTGGCTGCGATCGTCCTCACATGGTTCCTCCTGTTCTTCTCAAGGAAGATTTCTGAGATCCTTGGAGAAAGGCTGATAGAAGTGTTCTCAAGGGTGATGGGACTGCTGCTGGCTGCGCTCGCTGCTGAGTTCATCAAGGATGGGATCGTGGCGATGATCAGCGGCGGGTGAATGTTTCAATAAGAATAGACCCTGATAATTTTGTTACAAAATGGTAAAACCGCCAATATTTTTTATATAAGGTCATAAGTAGCTCGCCAATGCCATGCAACAGATACGGACCTGACCTGATTCTATCTGGCGGGAAGCTCTATGCTGTGGAACTCAATGGTGACCTTGCATCTCCTACTAAAGCTCTTCCTATCGATGACCAACTCCATCCAGAGCTGGACAAGATCGTCTCATTCCTAGCTGGAAAAGCCGCATATTTCTTACCGAACAACCCACTTTTCTTTGTCTATGCACATACATTTGGAGAAGAAATCTTCAGACAAAGCTTCGAGAACTATGTAAGGAAGAACTCACCAAACTTCGTCCTTGGAGAGCCTAAAGATAACGAGGCAGTGGGTCTTGTCATCTCGAAAAACAGTAAAGGTCCTGATATGATGAATCCTCAGGAGATTACCTTCCCTGTTAGATTAAAGGGGTTAGCAAGCTCCACAATCATCTCAGAAGATCCTACTCTTATGCCGCCCTTCCGATGGGTTGAGCGCTTTCCTGATGTTTCCCAAGTGAAATCAGCCGCAGAACAGCTTGATTCCAGATATGTGGTCATAAAACCTAATGACGGCTCTCTTGGGAGGAATGTAAGAGTAATTGACACAGGATACAGGAGTACCATCGAAGATGCACTGGCAAGTATCAGCTTGATCAACAACACAGATCCAAAAAAGAATGATTACTCGCTCCACTGGTTGATCCAGAAGTTCATCAAACCTGATATATTGATAGGAAATGAAGGATATGCCTTTGTCATCAGACCGCTACTGATGAATGGGCACATGACTTCAGCTCACATCAGGCGGGCAGCTGTTCAGATTTCAGATAAAGGCGGCTATGTGGTTGGGGGGGATGATGTATGCATGCAGCTGCCTGATGACATGTATGCGAGTGTACAAAGGTTCTCAGAGCGTCTTGTGAGCGCTTACGAGCGCGGGGCTTCAAATGGACTTGAGTATGTATTCAGCAATTATGAAAACTTTCGGCTAAAAGAATAAGATCATGATTCTGAAAGCTGCTTGTCCCATTTTCTCCTCAATACCTTTCCTTGTCCTGCTTTCTCATCCATTCGTCGAATGGGGCAAGGCACTTCTTCCTGTCCATCTTCACTATCTTTACCTGCTTCTTCTTCGCCGTGCCTTGTATGACCTCATAGATGAAGTTGTCGTCGAAGCCTATCTTAGCGGCATCCTTTCGTGTGCAGCCGATATAGAGCTTTTTCATCTTTGCCCAGTGGATGGCGGCAAAGCACATTGGGCATGGCTCGCAAGATGAATATATCTCACAGTCTGAGAGGTCGAAGCGCTTGAGCTTTGCTGTGGCTTTCCTTATCGCGTTTATCTCTGCATGCATCGTCGGATCATGTGTGACGAGGACCTCATTGTGGGCTTTTGCGATGATCTTCCCATTTCGCACGATGACTGCGCCGAAAGGGCCTCCCTCGCCCTTTCGCATTCCTTTGAAAGCTTCCTCTACTGCAGTATCCATGAATTCCATATCAGAAGACTAGAAAAAAATGAGAATAAAAAACTTACGGCATCGGGATATTCGACATATCCGGCAGCTGCTGCGGCTCTGCTGGGAGAGTGAACCAGCTGTCAGGCACGTTTGATGTGTACTCTGTGGCTTCCATCAGGCTTGTGGAGCCATCTGACTCTGTCCTGATGTAGAGCGGCACTCCCTCGTTCGAGTAGCAGTATTCTGTCGTAGCTGGATCATCTGTCGTGACCCTGAAGCACTGGGCGACTGCACCTGCTATGGTCCTTGACGGAAGGTTCTCGACATCATAGTCGTCGATGTTCTCCTCCAGGTCTTCTGTCGCTTCGTACGCGCTGCCTTCTGATCCCTCCTGTTGCTGCGGTAGTGCAAGGCATGACCATTCCTCATCGAATGAGCAGATGTAGAAGGTGTCATCGATCATGAATGATGAGCTCATCGTTTCGCCCATCTCAGAGTCTATCCTCATCTTTCCACCCTTTAGAGCCATGGTCTGCGTCCCGCTGAAAGTCTCACCGTCATTCTCTGTTGAGAAATCATAGGTCACCTTGTATGAAGGTGAGAGACCCAGGATCTCTGAGAGTGACCTGCCTGTATCTTCCGGTTCATCAGCCTGAGGCTGAGTAGCTGGAGGAGTATTGTCCTGAGGGACATTGTCCTGAGGGACATTGTCCTGAGGAATAGTGTCCTCCTGTGGAGGTGTCTCGACATTTGAGGTGCACGCAAGAAGCATGAGCGCACCAAGAAACACTAAGATTGCTTTTTTCATATAGACCTCGCGAGTTCAATCAGTATATAAATATTGGGAGAGAAAAAATAACAAATTATCAATCGCTTGAGATCCTATACACAGCCTTGAGCGCTGGTATGAAGACCGCTCCTGCGACGAACGTCCCAAATACAGTGAATGCTGTCCTGACGATATCTCCGACGACCTGTGTCGCTGCGCTTGCGCTCAGGAGAGACCCAAGTGCTGCCAAGGATGCTGATCCGACTGAAAGTCCGATAGCTGCGATTATGAAGCTGTTGACCTCTTCATCAGTGATATTCAGTGCACCGACGACAAGACCTAGAAGGACCATGATACCTGTTATGAGTCCCATTGTGCCTGCATCGATATCTGCGAATGCTGTAATCACGCCTACAAGGAGAGCCAGAGCGACTCCGCCAAGGAATGCATAGGCTCCTACTTTCTCCATATTCTTCTTTGCCATAGTATCACCCCGATTGTTGATACTTGTGCTCATCAACCCTACTTTAAATATTTTCTTGTCTCTGTCATAGGAACTTCACTCAACACGACAGGAGAGGAACCAGTCCTTGGCATAGAGGGCTTTAGGGATCCTGTTTATCTCGTCCTTTGTTCCCTCAATCTGGTAGGTGAAGACGAGCATAGAATTCTTCTTGTCGACATCAAGACAGATAAGCTTGGACTTATGGGAATTCTGGATTATGATCTCTTTGAGTTCCTTCTCACTGATCTTGTTAGTCGTTATGACCATCTTTCGCTGGTAGGATCCCATGCCTCTCTTCTCAAGATGCTTATCATAGAGGATGACTACCCAAAGCAGCGCATACAGGGTGAATGCGATGAAGTATTCCCCAACGCCTATCACAAGGCCGAGGATGGCGAAGAACCAGATGCTCGCTGCGGATGTGAAGCCGAATATCTTGTCTGTCGTCTTCATCAACGCTCCTGCGCCGAGGAAGCCGATGCCTGAGACGATTGCGCTAAGGAGAGGAAGGGGATTCTCGGGACTTAGGGTCATGGCTGTGATGCCGAGAGCGCTAGCACCTGTCGCGACGAAGATGAATGTGCCGAAACCGATAGGCTTGTGAGACCTCTGCCTGTCAATACCGTAGACAATAGAGAGAATAAAAGTGAGAGCGAATCTCAGGATGACAATGTGCCAGTCCATGTCTTATGCAATCGCTTAGGGTGCTTATATACTTATGGAAATCCTTCAAGAAACTAACTATTATTTACTAATTAGTGATTACAATAACGAAAAATATAATAATACATGAAACGTATACATACCTTGGTGACCTGAAATGACAAGCATACTTGAAGCTGCGCTTACCAAGGTTCAGAGAAGAGAGATCTCAGAACAGCTTAAAGCAGTCACTGGACTCAATCCTGCACTTGCTATGGATGCACCACTAAGTGACGGAGCAAATCTAGGTGCCGATGATTATCCAGGAAATGCATTCGGGAATGGATATCTTTCAGGTTATAGGATAGCTGCCGGGAGACTTGGAACACAGTTCATCAACTACGGCCACTTCGAACTAGCGAATACAGTCCCTGTATCTCTAGGCGCAGTCCCTCATGGGGCTAATCCTGTCACTGATCTTGAGGATATCCTTGGGCAATTCGAGAAGACAATACTTGCCAACATAGGGACGCTTGAAGGTGAGAGCTATGAGCCTGGCAAACTGCATGGAGAGGCAGTCGGCGCTGCAGCGTGGCTCATCGGAATGGGAGATGCTGTGATCAAATACCTGAAAAGAGATGATGGATTCGAGGCAGCATTCAATAAAAGCACATGGGCAAGAGACAGGGATCCGACAAAAAAGATGAATGAGCTCAGGCAGTCATATATCGGATTCGCTAAGAAGGTCTATGATATGGCTGGCATCGGCTCCACCAACTATGCCAGGACTCAGCTGAGATAGGGCTTTTCGAAACCATAGGTGCTCTTTTTAATTCTCTTCCTCCAGTGATCTCATCATGGATATCAAAGATGAGCTTGGAGATCTCTATGCGCTTGAGAGGGCTATGGAGAAGGCGCTTGAACAACACGCGAGGGATGCGGCAGGGACGCTGCTTAGCCAGGGACTGACAAATCATATGCTGCTGACAAGGAGCCAGCAGCAGCGGCTGAAGGCGATGCTTGGAGGAGAAGTGAAGGAAGTCAAGGGAGGAGTCTCAGCAATCCTCCGCAAGATGCAGGGGATGATGAAGACAGGCGAGAACAAGATCCTCTCAAATACGATCCTCGACTATGCAGCAGAGCATCTTGAGATAGCGATCTACAGGAGCATGATAATCGCTGCCGAGAAAAGGGGTGAGACGCAGCTAGCAGCGCTCCTCAGGCAGATCCTCTCCGAAGAGGAACAGATGGCTTCCTGGCTTGATTCGATGCTGCCGCATGTCGCTTTGGAATCATAATACTCAGGCGAAAGATATGGCATTGATCGAAGCTTCCTCCCTGACCAAGAGATTCGGCAAGCACATCGCTGTAGATGCTGTGGATCTCAAGGTAGAGGAGGGAGAGATATTCAGCCTGCTCGGACCCGATGGAGCAGGCAAGACCACTCTTGTCTCGATGTTGTCGACTGTCCTTAAGGTCACAGAGGGGACAGCGATAGTATGCGGACATGATATCAGAGAGGAGAGGGATTCGGTCAGGAAGTGCATAGGCATAGTATTCCAGGATCAAAGCCTTGAAGATGAGCTCACAGGCAGGGAGAACCTCAGGAACCATGCTCAGCTCTATGGGGTGCCGCGGGAGGAGGGCGAGAAGAGGATAGAAGAGCTCTTCTTCCTCATGCAGCTCAGCGAGAAGGCGGATCAGCAGTTAAGAACATGGCCAATGGAGATGAAGAGAAGGCTGGAGATCGCAAGAGGGCTGCTGCATGAGCCACATCTGTTGATACTTGATGAGCCGTCAGCAGGACTCGATCCGCAGACAAGGAGGAATCTCTGGGACTACATCAAGAGGTTCAACAAGAAAGAGAATGTGACAGTCCTCCTGGCAACGCAATATGCCGAGGAGGCGGATTTCCTCTCTGACAGGATCGGCATCATCGACAATGGCAAGATAATCATGGTCGGCACGCCAGACAAGCTGAAAGGCTCGCTTGGCGTGCTGACTATAGAGACGAGCGAACCTGAGAAGCTGCAGAATTGCCTTGAGGGAGACTACATCAAGGCAATCCATCTTGAGAAATCACTGCAGCTCACTGTCGCGAATGCCAGCAAGAGCATAGCTACGATAGTCGAGAAGGCATCCAAGGAAGGCATCGAGGTCGGCTCAGTGCAATTCAAGAGGCCAAGCCTGGAGGATGTCTTCATGCATCATACAGGGAAGGAACAGAGTAGATAGGCTATCGATATGCCATGATCAAGACTATTCTTTCCTGTAGAAGAATATCTCGATCTCGACATCGCATCTAGATGAATCAAGAGGCCTTGTGTCATCAACCTTCGCCGGATTGTCTGACTCACAGAGCACATGATTTATGCTAGCTCCATCCGCCATGGTCCCCTCTCTCATAATGACAACAGGTTCCTCAAGATCGTCCTTCATGTATGCGATACGATAGTCTATCTCATATTCCTCGCTCATCCTCTTCGGGAATCCCAGGTGGAACATCGTAGGATAGCACTGCAGGATCTCACCAGGCGAGTCTTCTCCGAAAGGTTTCCCATCGCATATCTTCATATGCCTGTCATCTGCGAACTTGAGTATGATGCTATTGTCAAGCTCCCTGACGCTGATCCTGCCTTCGCTGATCTCACGCCTGAAATCATCTTCAGAATGGACAGGCTTGCCATCATCCCTCACAGCGAGATACTCAAAGTAGTATTCAAGATGCACTTTCGGAGCTTCAGCTATCGAGGCTGTGGCGACAATCGTGCTTGTCGGTTCCTCCTCAGGCGTCTCTTCTCGGTCAGGTGTCACTTCCGGGCCAGGTGGAACATCCTGCTCGCAAATGTCACCGATACCATCCTGGTCAGAGTCCTCCTGGAGAGGATTCTTCATTGTCGGGCAATTGTCTTGGCAGATAGTGACCTTCTCAATTGCCTTGGTCAGCTCAGGACCGATGTATTCGATCCAGCCCTTATCGTATGCTGTCGGCAAGATGCTTCCATCTTTTGCGAGACGCATGAGCTTGCCGTCCACCAGCATGCATGTGGTGTCACCCTGGCCTACAAAGATGTTATCATTGTCACCATCATACGCCATCCCTATCATCTGACAGGAGAAGGTGAGGGAACACAGCAGTATCAACAGGACTCGTCTCATATCACTTTTCCAACTGGATCAATAATAAAAAATTTTCCAACTGAGGATTTGCCTGAATACTATGCACTGTATTCATTCAACGACTCCGTCCCTTATCCTTATCACCCTGTCGAAATACTTCGCCTGCTCAGGCTCGTGGGTGACCATGACGATCGTCTGGCCTTCCTTGTTGAACATAGTGAAGAGATTGAGGAGGCTTTCGCTCGCATTGGAATCCAGGTTGGCTGTAGGCTCGTCTGCAAAGAGGATCTTCGGCTTGTTGACAAGCGCCCTTGCCACTGCGACACGCTGCTGCTCGCCGCCGCTCATCTCATATGGATGATGATGCATCCTGTGGCCAAGCCCTACCTGCTTGAGAAGCTTCTCTGCCGCCTTCAAGTATTTCTCCCTGGGAGCGCCGGCCATCTTCGCTGGAAGATAGACATTCTCAAGAGCAGAAAGCTCTGGGATGTTCCTGTACTGCTGGAAGACGTAGCCGAGATGATGCAGCCTGAAAAAGCTTTTCCTCAGCTCATAGAGGGAAGTGACTTCTGTCTCTCCTATGAAGATCTTCCCGGATGTGGGCTGGTCCAGGAGTCCGAGCTGATGGAGGGTCGTGGATTTTCCGCAGCCTGATGGACCCATGATGCCGACGAATTCCCCCTCGTCGACATCGAAGCTTATGCTCTTCAACACGTGCGTGACGACTGGTCCGAGCCTGTAGTCCTTGACCAGGTTCTGGACACGGATGATCGGCGTGACCTGTTGTCTCCTAGCCACGGAATATCGCCTCCAGTATCTTCTCCTTTATCACTCCTCCTGATGCCATGTATCCTGCGACAACTGAGGAGACGACAAGGAGCATGCTCGAATAGAAGTAAGACATGGCCTCAGCCACAGGCCTCACAAGACCAAGAGGCATGTCGATAGGATTCATGTCGATGTAGCCGAGCACGAGCTTCGTGAGGATCATCCCGAAGATGCTACCGAGTGCTCCATAGACAAGGCTCTGTATCATGTAAGAGAGCAGGATAGTGTTCTCAGTTATCCCGATCGCCTTGAGCATCCCTATCTGGCTGCGCTTCTGTAGCACATTGATGTAGACCATTATGTAGATTGTGGCGAATGCGATTATCACGCCTATCGCTGCTGTGAGGTTCGCGATTATCATGAGGCTGTCTGTGAACTGGTCGAGCATGTCCATCTTCTCATACCATCTCCATATCCTTCCGCGGATGCTAAGGCCTCTCAGCTCATCCACGATCCTGTCTTCATCCCCCCTGGAGACAGCCTTGACAGATATGGTGCTTGCAGCATCGACGCCTGTGACACCGAAGATATCTTCGACAGTCTGCCTGGAGATATAGACAAATCCGTCGGTGAACATGAAGCTCTGCCCATATACTCCCCGGACTTTCAGCGTGCGGTCGATCCTCCTGCCGCCATATTCGAGCGTGACATCGATCATGTCGCCTGCCTTGATGTCGAGGGCTTCTGAAGACGGCATCATCCGATATGCCTTTGTCAGCTCTGCCCCTAAGAGCACCTCTGGCATCCCCTCTGAAAGATACTCGCCATCCATGATGTTCTTCGCAAGGTCTGTGGTATAGAATTCCTTGTCAGGGTCTATTATCTTGGTCAGCGCTGATATCGAGTTACCTTCCTTGTCCCTCAGAGTGAGGAAGGCATCGAGCCGGGGAGATGCTGCGACGACACCTGGGACAGAGAGGACCTTCTTCTCGATCGAGTCTATGTCTGTGAGGAAATCCTTGCCTTCCTCTGGCTGGATGATGACATGGCCTGTCGTGCCAGTTATGACCTTCTGCTCGATCGTGAACTTGAGTCCTGAGATTATGGCGCTGGAGAACATGGTCGAGAGATAGCCCAGGCTTATGATCCCGATTATCATCAGGAGCATCGCCTTCTTGTAGGCTACATTCTTGAATGCCAGGAACAACGCTACGTCGAACTCGTGCTCCTTCCTATGCTGTGTCATCTCTTCCTGTACTTCACGAACAGGAGGGCTCCGACCAGGAGGACTCCTCCTGCATAGAATATGCCAGGTCCTGCTTTTGGCGAACCTATATCCATCTGGATCGATTCCTCTATCGTATGCTCGCCTGAATCATCGACGAAAGTGACTTTCGCTGAGAGGTCGCAGCTCCCTGACCTCAAAGCCTTCAATGTGAAGTATGCTGGCGCATCCTCGTCTTCATCCAGGCGTCCGATATATGCCTTTGCCGTACCTTCAAGGAGCGGACAACCTGCCTCGACCCTGATGTTCTCTGCCTGGCCTTCGCCGAGATTCTCGACACGGACGACAAGCTGCACATCATCCCCCTGCCTGGGCATCGGCGGGGTCACGGAGAAGGAGGATATGTCAAGCTTGACAGAACTCCTGACAGGGATCCCGATGGCCTGCTCTCCTGCGTATGAGGAAGCCTGCTCATCCTTGTAGCTGATCGAGAGGACAAGCTGCGCAGGGCCTGCCTCCAGCGAATCTGCTGCCATGAATGTCATCTTCTTCGTCACCTGAGAGGCGCTCCTGAGCTCCCCAACATAGAGCACATCTGAACCGAGCGCAATAAAATCATCTGTGCCTGGCGTGACCCTGATATTCGATGCGGCCCCAGTGCCTTTATTAGTGATCGTCAGCTCAACATCAAAAGTCCCTTT
Organism: uncultured Methanosarcinales archaeon; assembly: GCA_964441565.1. Lineage (GTDB taxonomy): Archaea > Nanobdellota > Nanobdellia > Woesearchaeales > GW2011-AR15 > CAYTWW01. The sequence continues at coordinate 46,012 of CAYTWW010000003.1, forward strand.
CGGATTCACAGCTCCGACAGCCTCTGCCTCGACGACAAGATCCGGGACACCTGTGACCTTTATAGCAAGTGTCTTCTCATACTTGGTCATGCCATCTGTGATGCTGAATCTGAGCGGGTAATCCCCGCTCTTGACATCTCCTGCCACTGTGAAATAGAACAGGACATCCTTTGAGCATCTGCTGCAGAGGGAGAATGATTCCAGCGCATCATCCCTCCCGGAAAGGAGGAATATATCCTGTGCCTGCGGATCAAGCCGGAGGTCCTTGGCCACTACTTCTCCATCATTGAAGACCCGGATCCGCACTGTGAAATCCTTGCCTGGCTCGACCGGGTATGGAGATATTGCCTGCGATTCGATCGATAGGATGGCTGTGTCAAGATCCGCAGCTGCGGCTGCAGCGATGAGCAGTAATACAAGTATCAATCTCTTCATGTTTCCACCTTAGAAGTCTTATTGACGAAGCTCTCAAGCTTCCTGTAGTCTTTGATTATGCGCCTGTTGCGTTTCCTGTCAGGCATCTTCTCAAGTATCTGGATGGCAGGCTTTATGTCTGTCTCTAGGATGCGCCTCTGCATCTCCGCGAATATCTCGATGAAGCTCCCCTTGAAGGAATACAGCTTCTCCTTCCCCTTGCCTTTCTTGACACAGAGCTTGTCCTTCTCATCGAGGATCTTCAGAGTGGGGCTGACGAGGCTGAGGCTGTATCCTGCCCTTTCTGCGATCTCCTTCTGGGTAAGATGATCCTCAGAGAGGAAGAGGATAATCCATATCCTTGCCGCAGGCTCTGAGAAACCCCATTCACGGGCGATGCTGATGCCCTTCTCCATGAACTCCTCTTCAAGCTTGTCCAATTTCAGTTTTTTGTGAAATTGCATCTGTATTTATAGGTTGCGCCCCTGTGAATCTGCTTTCCCTCCCCAAATGGATTCCTACGATAGAGCAGCTCACGTGAGCTCGAGCCAGAAATAGTACTTTGTGCTCTGCTCGCCTGGAAGGTCCTTCTCAGGCACAATCATCTGGAAATCATACTCCTTGTAGTTGAAGCCCTGCTCACCATCGCGAAGGATGGTAGCATACACCAGACTGCTGCCGTCAGAAAGCAGCATCTCCTGGAAGAGAGCGTCCTCGCTTGCTGCCTGTGCAGTATCATTCACCCATGTGGCTGTGCTCCTGCAAGTGCTTGCCGGGATATGGGAGACCCCTATGTAGAACTCCTCATGCAGTGTCGTCTTGAAGGTGCTGTTGATGCTGTCTGCCCTGGTCGTGGTATGGTTCAGGGCTGCTTCCTCAGAATATATCATGGCCTGGTTGGCGCAGGATATATCTGACCAATCAATCGAATCGTTCCTCGACGTGTAGACCTCCCCTGCGACTGTAGCCAGGCTCCAATCATATATCGTGTAGTTCCCTCCGTCGTCGAGAGTGAGCCTGCCTGACACGTTTCCTGCATATGCCTTCCATCTCAGGTTCTGGGTCTCGCCGTAAAGATTGATAGTCGTGAAGGTCCCACCGGATGTGTTGATGTAGGCTGCTGGCTCAGGTGCCTTTGTCTCTGTGGTATTATATGTGATCTGCGCCCCATCAGGGGCAGCGTATGCATAGCATGACAGGAGGAGGACCAGCAGGAGGAAGGCCTTCTTCATCTTCTCTTCACCTTCCTGTATGTCGTATATATGGTCTGATAGTTCCTCTTGAGCTTGGCTGCGGCTGCCTTGTAGGAATGCTTCTTCTCATCTATGAGGTGGCAGATGACTGCGCCGAGTATGGATGAGCCTAGGAAGGATGGGAGGGGGATCAGCTCACCGGAATCAGAGAACCTTGCCTTCTTCTTGCGCTTAGCGTTCGCATAGGAGCACCATAGCGTACGCTGGTCCCTCCCAGTGAATCTCGCTATCTCAGAATACCTGTATCCGAGGTTCTCTTTCAGATACTTCACAAGCGCCTCTAGTGGACCGAGTACAGGATCGCAGAAGATGACAATGGGGATTCCCTCTTTCCTCGACAGGAGGAGAGCTTCGCCTGCGCTGACTCCATATCTCTCCCTCAGATAGAGATCCACCTTCTCAAGCGCAGGGAGGACATCGTCGCTAAGCAGTCTCATCACATCCGGAGAGGATAACCAGATATATAAATGTTATCAAATAATATATAATTACTTATTTAGTAATAATTTTTACTTAATTAAATTAAATCTTATGATAATATACAAAAAAAATAATGTGACAATTACTTTCTAAATATTAAGATTAAATACCATTATTGAAAAAGTATAAATAGTTGAGCGCGATAGCGAGATGCGATGAAGAGCGCACTCTCTGGGATAGTCGAACCGAAGACCCTTTCTGTCCTCCGGACATTCCTCACGGGAAGACTGTATCACCTGAAGGAGGCATCCAGGAGCTCTCGCGTGCCAGTATCCACCTCATCCAGGATAATAAGGAATTTCCTGAAAGAGGGACTTATCGAAGAGATCAAAGTAGGGAAGATGCGGCTCTACAAGATAAGGGAGACTGAGCAGGTCAAGGCCCTGAGGAGGCTGATATGAACAAGCTGCTTCTCCCTGGTGCTGTGTTCTTCTTCCTTGTCGTAGGCAGCGCCTTCCTCCTGCCGGGGTCAGGAATCACTGGAAATTCGATAGATACGATCGTCATGGTGATGATAACAAACGATTCCATCTGCATGCGTGACTTCGAACAGGGCTGGAATCTTGTCTCGATACCATGCCTGCCTGAGAACCGCAGCGTGGAAAGCGTATTCACATCGGTGCAGCCAGATCTTCTGTCGATACATGAATACAAAGGGGGAGACGATCCGTGGGACTCATACAGGCCGGACCTTCCAGCCTGGGTCGAACAGGGTGTGCAGCCGATCAACAGGACAAAAGGATATTGGATCAACATGGCTGGAAATTCCCACTTCGAGCTTGATGCCCAGGTGCAGCTGCCTAACCAGATCCTCCTCCACCAGGGATGGAATCTCGCTGGCTATCCTACCTTCATGACAAGGAGCGCATCCTATCTCGACAGCATCGCACCTGACTTCGACAGGACAGTCCTCTTCAATGCGACGACGCAATCATGGATGGCGTATTCCTGGAACAACTCAGTGACAGGGATGAATGTCCTCGCACCTTATCATGGCTATTTCATCTATGCTCATGCGCCGACTGTCTGGGTGGTATCATGAGACTCCTCCTCCTCGTGATCCTGCTTGGGGTGGCGCATGCATATCCTGTCCCTCCTTCCTATCCAAGCCTCCCGCCACTCCCTACCGAATTCTATGGGACTGTCATCATTAATGATGAGAACAGCACGCCTCTTCATGTCGGCACTCTTGTCGAAGCCTTCGCCTCGACAAATCCGTGCGGGAAATTCACTGTCTCTGATCCAGGGCGTTATGGGCTACTGACCTGCAGAGGCGATGTCACAGGCACGCCTGATGCCGAGGGTGCTGTCCAAGGGCAGAATATCGTCTTCATGGTGAACAATGAGAGCACTGTCCCCCAGGGTGACACTGTGTTCTACGCAGGCGAATTCCACTATGTTAACCTGACGCTATCGATCAGATGCGGAAACACATACTGCGAGATCACTGAATCATGCGTGACATGCGCTGAGGACTGCGGCTTCTGTCCTCCCAGCCAGAACACAACTGAAGAGAACCAGACCGGCGGAGGAGAGGCAGGCGATGGAGGGGATACAGGGGAGACTGACGAGCAGATCGATGGTGGCGGAGGGAGCAGCGGAGGCGCCAGTGGTGGCGGAGGAAGCAGCAGCAGCGGAAGCAGCAGCTCAAGCTACCTGACAGGAGAAGGAGCTGGAAGGATGAACATGAGCATCTGCATAGAAGACTGGCTCTGCGGTGAATGGACTCCAGCTGCATGTCCGATCGATGAGATCCAGACCAGAAAGTGCTTCGACAACAGGTCATGCGGGACCAACTTCTCAAAGCCAGAGCTCAACCAGAAGTGCATCTATCTCGGCACATGCTTCGATGTCATATTGAATCAGGATGAGACTGACGTCGACTGCGGAGGAAAGGTTTGCGAGAAGTGTGAAGAAGGGCTGCACTGCAAGACCCCTGATGACTGCCTTTCCGGGTTCTGCGATCCGAGAGGCATCTGCCGGATGCCGAGCTGCGATGATGGATACCTAAACCAGGGAGAGACTGGTGTGGACTGCGGAGGTCCATGCGACCCATGCGAGGAGAAGGCATCATTCGTCGAATCTCCTATGCAGCTGTATGTCCTAGCTTGGGAAGGCTGCGGGTCTTTCCCCTGGTGGATCGCGGCCATGCTATCAGGAATCATGCTCACCATATTCGCTCTTGGCCATGCGCTCCTATTCGGATATATGCAAACCAATGGTTTCAAGTCGCATGGCCAGCTCTGGCAACTGATGCGTGCCTATCATATCAGAAGGATACTCACGATCTTTGCCATGTCCGGCTCTGCATTTGTCGTGACCTTGTCGCTGTATCTGCATCTCTTCTGCACAAGCGGACTGTATTTCTACATGATCATGATGATAGTCCTGCCCTCGTTCGCGGTGGTGCTGATCAAGTTCTTGTCATATGATGAGGACAGGAAGGAGGAATTCCAGCACAAGATGCATGACGAGCACCTGGAGCAGATGCATAAGGTGAGGCACATGGAGCAGCGAGCTCTCGTACAAGCGAAGAAGAAGATCAGGGAGCTTGCGACAGAGGGAGAAGGGGAGATCCAGGCCCTTCTCAGAGATGTGCAGGATGGGCTTGAAAGAGACGATCTCCATGAGAGGGTGTCGAAATTCGTCGAGAAGAAGGAGGATGCAGAGCAGCTCGGGATGAAAGATGCTGTCGTGCTCTGCACGATGGTCCAGAAGATGCTCGAGAACCTGGAGGAAACAGCTGAAATCAAAGAGATAATCCAGGAGAAGCTCGATTTCGACAAGGAGTGCGAGCCTCTGCAGCTGGGGGAACAGAAGATCGCGACGCTTGGCGATGCGCTCAGGCAACTCGCGAGATCAGATGAGCATGCCCCGGACATTTCCAATTGGCTGGCAACCAAGGGATACAGCGGCCCTCCCGAGAAGCAGGCCATGATAGGCTGGCTGCTTGAGAATGCTATTCCGAAGGACAAGGCAGTCCCTTCTGCCTACCTGAAGCTTGGAGAGGGCATCATCATCAAGGAGAAAGGAGAGCTCAAGCTCCTGGATGAAAAGACATATGATGCGAAGGCTGTGGAGGATTTCCTTAGGTATTCGCTATATCAGCCTGGGTTTGCCGAAAAGGTCAAGGGGAAGAAGAGACAGGAAGCGATAGATATCATCTTTGGGGTATGATCCCTTGGATCTCATCCAAACCGTATCAGGCTGAATGCTGCCTTCTGGAGCAGGTAGAGTGAGACGATCGTCGTGAACCATGGCCAGATGAATCCTATGGATATCGACAAGGCATAGAGTCCGCAGATGATATCGAGGATGCTTGCTATATCCTGAGCCATGACTGTGAAAAGTGTTCCCTTCGCTATAAGATATCCCCCTGTGACATAGAATACCATGGCAGGCAGTGTGAAGAACTGGGAGATAACAAACAGGACAGCGCATACACCATCTATGACGCCAAGTGCCTTTATCATCAGACGAGGGAACTCATAGCCCTTATTAAATCTTGACCACATTTATGTGCCTGAGCAGTCATGAACAATGTTTATATAACAGTATACTATTATACATCCTGGTGGCACAACACCTCAAGCATGATGCCTATGTCGAAGTCCTTTGCGAGAGGATAAGGGCTGACTATGACCAGGTCTATCTCAATGTGCCAGTCTTCTCGAAAGCCCGGAAGAAAAGGAAGATAGGAGAGATCGACCTCCTTGCTGAGAAGGATGGCAAATACGATGTCTACGAAGTCAAGTGCAGCTTCAGGCTCACGAAAGCAAGGAAGCAACTGCAGAAGATGAAGAGAGTATATCCGAATGTCGACAACTGTTTCTTCTTCTGTGGCAAGTCAGGACTATTGACTGGAATACTTTAGCCAGATCGCTTGTATGCTAATGCGATTGGCAGGAAATCCATTGTCCCTGCGACAATCGAGGAATTGATCTCGATGACCACCGGCCTATGATCTGCCATACCAAAGTCGACCGCATAAGAAGGAGGGAGATGGGGATTATCTTCAGGAAACTCAAAAGCAGAATCTAGCAATCTTCTATCTGGCTGCGAATCGATATGATAGTTCCTCCTGATGCTCACTGGCTCATGATCGACATACCATACCCTATGCTCGATTATGCCAAGCCTATCCTGTTCAAGGGCTGGGAAACCAGAATCTCGGTCTCACCATCAATAATGTGGTAGCCTCCTGTGTAGGGCAATCCATGCCAGAATCCAGGAGATCCTCGAGCAGCATGAGGACACCGTTGCCCAGAGTATCTTTCAGGATCGGTTTTGCGAATATCGCTCCCCTATCGAATACTTATGCGCTTCACTCAGATCACCAGCCCTCAATATCGCAGTCTTCCTGCCAGTCCAGCACCCAGAGATCAGCTCAGGCCATCTCGCAGTCTGGAGATAATGATCCACAGTGATGTCCTCCAGATTGCTCGACTGCTGTCAGGGCCTCCACTGTGTTCGGAAGGACGCTTCTCATGAAGACATTCTTCCCCTGTATATCAGCCGGCTTTCCCTCAGTGCCAATAATCCCTGTGATGCTGCGCGGACCATAAAGATCATACTTCAGCATGAAGACCTCAGTCCCTCGAGGATTGCGATCTCCTCCCTTACGAGCCTGTAGATGACGCTATCTATGTCATCCAGGATGAAACCCGCTTCATACAGCGAATTGTCTGGGAGCATCATGAATGCAGGGATATTGTAGCAGAATGCCTTCATAAATCCAAGGGCTGACAGGACAGAGAAAAACTTTTTTGCAATAGTTTAAATATTAGGCCATCGTACCACATGGAATGACTTATGCAGACTGCGGTGATTGCCGCCATCAGCGGCCTTCCTGCTAGTCGATATTCTATAGATTTGAGCTGCCAAGCTGGTGATTGCCGGCATCTCTGGCAATGGTTTTCCCTATGGCGACAGTGGTGTAGTGGCAGCACTGAGGACTGTGGATCCTCTAGCGCGAGTTCGATTCTCGCCTGCCGCCCGACCATCTTCTTTGGCTCAACCTCTCTTGGATGAGTCAAGAAAGGTTGAAAAAAGTTCTCAGTGTTCCCCCAGTAATCCTGGAGAGATAAAAGGAGGCTACGGATATGTGTAGTGAGCAGGATAGCTCGGGTTGCATTCACTGTCGTCCCGAAGAATTCTTCTCTTCAGGCGCTCTGTGAGGAAGCCATGATCCTGGTCGGTGCCTCAGGCAGCCGCAGGCTTCCTGTGAGGGGAGAAGATGTCCCTCTTTTCGTGAAGCGACTTCTCAGGGCAGGGACAAAAGTGATAGGCATGACTGGATATGATCTCTACCGGGAGTGGTGCCTGAGGGAACGTGAGAGAGAGCTTCAGATCATCAAGGTCATCGAGTGGGATGACCCTTCTGCGATGTTCGGCAAGCCGACACTCTGCCTGCTTGGTCCGGGGGGGATGACCATGGACACTATGCCAAGGAGATGCAGGGTAGCTGTCGCAGACAAGTACAGGAAGACAGCCAAGAGCTATCTGAACCTCTTGGAGGAGAGAGGATTCAGGTTCGAGAAGATGTACTTGAGCGGTGCTGTGGAGACTGCGTGCTCTGAAGGCATCGCTGACCTTGCGATCGATATCGTATATTCAGGCTCGACAATCAAGCAGTTGGGGCTTGTTGTCTATGAGAAGATATTCTCTAGCGATTTTGTGGTGATAGGAGGAAGACGAAAATGAGAATGATAAGGGATTGCATACGTGATATGGAGGGATATGATCTGCAGGAAGCATCAAGGAAGGGCTCACAGAGAATGGACCTTTGCGAAGGCAGATGCAGCGAGAGGGTGATGGAATTGATAAGGAATGCAATAGCATCTGATATCTCCATCTATCCAGAGTATGGGAAGTTCCTGGGAAAGCTTGCGAAAAAGCTTGGAGTCGAGCCTGATAATGTCCTACTGACAAATGGTTCTGATGATGCCATCCGGATCATATTCCAGGCATGCATAGATCCAGGCGATGCAGTACTATTGTCTGCCCCTACATTCGGGATGTATGAGATATATGCTCAGATGATGCAGGCTAGTGTCGCAAAGATACCGCTGGAAGATGATATGGCCTATGATGAAAGATGGATGAAGGCATTCCAAGATGGTCTTGAGAGCAGACCAAAGATTGCTGTGATCTGCAACCCTAATAATCCCACAGGAGGTATGCTTCAGCTTGAGCAGATCGAGAAGCTTGCGGATGCTTATCCAGACACTCTGTTCCTGGTAGATGAGGCATACTTCGAATATTGCGGGGTGACTGCGCTCAGCTTGATCGGCAAAGGCAATGTCGCAGTGCTGCGCACATTCTCAAAAGCATATGGCCTCGCAGGACTCAGGATCGGATACATGGTATCAAGCAAGGAAATGATCGATACCGCAAGGAAGATCTCATCCCCTTTCCCTGTCAGCTCGATCTCTGTGATCGCAGCGGAAGCGGCTCTCGACGACCAGGAATCTCTTATCGTTAATGCGAGAGAGGCAAAGGATGCGACACGGAAGCTATCCAAAGAGCTTGGATCGCTTGGATTCGTGACATATCCCACATCTGCAAATTTTGTCCTCGCAGACATCTATCCGCAGAACGCTTGGCTCTTCGAGGCGCTGAGGGACAGCGGGATATTGATCAGGCCGAGGCAAGGCATAGGTCCAGGCTTCTGCAGGATATCACCAATATCATCAGATCAGGTCAATATCCTTATGGATGCCTTGAAGGAACTTCTGGTCCCACAACCAGATGTGATCCTCTTCGACATGGATGGAGTCCTTGTCGATGTCACAGAATCCTACCTTGCCGCTATCCAGAAGACAGCGGAATACTTCCTGGAGAAGGAGGTGACAATAGATGACATCATGCGGTACAAGGAGAAGGGGGGGTTGAACAATGATTGGGACTGCACTCTTGCGATAGTGAGGGATGGAGGGAATAATCAAGCAATAGATAAGATCAAGGAGATATTCGAGATGATATACAGCAGATGCATGGATCGTGAGAGACTGCTCATCGACAAGTCATTCTTCGAGAGCCTGAGAAGCAAGTACAGGATCGGGCTAGTGACCGGACGTCCGAAAAAAGATGCGCTCTATGCATCGGAGAAATTCTCCCTGGGTTTCGATGTAATGATAACACTTGATGATGTAGAGAAAGGAAAACCTGATCCTGAGGGAATACGGAAAGCATTGGAAAAGATATCTCCAGATCAGAGATCGGGGGGGAATGCGATATACATCGGAGATACTGTCGATGATGTCATAGCTGCTGCTGCTGCAGGGATACCTTGCATCGGCATCTCCAGAAAAAAAGAGGTCCTGATGCGGGCAGGCGCTCGGATAGTCCTTGATGATGTGAATCAGTTGAAGGGGTTCCTGGAAGGGAATTTGGGAGGGAATGAATGATGAGGAAGGCAATGATAGAAAGAAAGACCAAAGAGACGCAGATAAAGGCAGAGCTTGATCTGGACGGCACAGGAGAAAGCGGGATAGAGACAGGAATTGGATTCTTGACACACATGCTGGAATCATTCGCATGCGCATCCATGTTTGACGTGAAGATCCAAGCAAAAGGCGATCTTGATGTGGATCAGCACCACACTGTGGAAGACACTGGCATCGCGCTTGGCCAGGCATTCTCACAAGCTCTGGGAGATAAGGCTGGAATAGCAAGATATGGCACAGCGATACTTCCGATGGATGATGTGCTTGCGCTTGTCAGCATAGACTTGTCAGGAAGATATGCGTTTGTCGCTGAGATGGATTTTGATAGAGAGATGGTCGGGGATCTTCCGACTGAGCTCATCTATGACTTCCTGGATGCGTTCGCGCAGAATGCCAGGCTCGCATTGCATGTGCGATTCCTCTCAAGAGGAAGGAATGATCATCACAGGGCAGAAGCGATCTTCAAGGCCTTGGGGATGGCCTTGAGGCAGGCAGCAGGAATTGACCAAAGAAGAGCAGGGATCCCGAGCACAAAGGGGACACTTGAGTGATCGAAATGAGGTATAGAAGATGATAGGAATAATCGACTATGAAGGAGGGAACAAGGCATCAGTAACCAATGCGCTTGAGTATCTTGGCATCAAGTATATCCTGGCAAGGGATGCAGGGGATCTAGAGAGATGCGATGGCCTGATCCTTCCAGGCCAGGGAAGGTTCGGAGATGTGATGGACAAGCTCTCAGGCATGAGGGAGGGACTCCTCTCTCAGCTTAGGGAAGGGAAACCTTATCTTGGCATCTGCGTCGGACTTCAGATACTGTTCGAAAGCAGCGAAGAAGACCCAGGCGTCCCTGGCCTGGGGATATTCAAGGGCAGGATCAGGAGATTCAGGCAAGGCAAGATCCCCCAGGTCGGCTGGAACATGGCCTCTTCCAGTTCTCCCCTCTTCCCAAAGAGAGAAGAGAGGTTCTACTTCGTCCACTCCTACTATGCTATATCAGATGAAGAGATAGCAAGGACAAAATATGGTGTCAGCTATTCCTCAGCTGTCCAGAAGGGGAATATCTATGCTGTGCAATTCCACCCTGAAAGATCCGGAGAGGCAGGACTGGAACTCCTTAAGAACTTCTGCGAGGTGAGAAGATGCTAGCTGCTAGAGTGATACCCTGCCTTGATGTCAAGGATGGAAGAGTTGTGAAGGGGAAGAAGTTCAAGGATCTTCAGGAGAAGGGCGACCCTATAGCATATGCACGGAGGTATTATTCTGAAGGAGCAGATGAGCTTTGCCTTCTTGACATATCTGCGACACTAGAGGGGAGGAAGACGTTCGCGTCACTTGTGAGAGCGATATCAAGGGAGATCTTCATCCCGCTGACTGTGGGAGGAGGGATATCAGAGATAGATGACATAAGCCTGCTCCTGAGAGCAGGGGCTGACAAGGTCTGCATCGGGACTGCTGCTGTCGAGGATCCGAAGCTGATAGGAGAGGCAGCGAAAAGATTCGGTTCGCAGTGCATCATGGTCTCTGTGGATGCGAAAAGATGCGAAGGCAGTTATCTTGTCTCCAAACTTAGCGGAACCCAATACACTCAGATCGATGCTGTCACATTCGCCTGCCGGATGGAGGAGATTGGTTGCGGCGAGATACTCCTGAACTCGATAGACAGGGATGGCATGCGTGAGGGATATGATCTTGATCTGATCAGGAGGATATCTGAAAAGATAAGGATCCCACTTATCGCAAGCAGCGGAGCAGGCTCATTCAGGGACCTCAAGCTGGCGCTTGATGCTGGAGCAGACGCAGTGCTGGCAGCATCGCTGTTCCATGAGGGAGGAAGCATCCTCGAGGCTAAGAAGTATCTGAGATCAAAAGGAATCGAGGTGAGAATATGATAATCCCAAGCATCGACCTGATGGGTGGAAAGGCTGTGCAGCTTGTGCAGGGAGAGAAGAAGGTCTTGGAACGGGAGGATGTGCTTGATCTTGCGAGGGACCTATCGATGTATGGCGATCTCGCAGTGATAGACCTGGATGCAGCGAAAGGCACAGGTGACAATCTCGGGCTTATCAGGCAGATATGCAAGGTAGCCGACTGCCGTGTCGGAGGAGGGATAAGGACTCTGGAAAAGGCTGAAAGCATCCTCGCATCAGGTGCGAAGAAGATGATCATAGGGACAATGGCAGATGAAGGGTTCCTGTCCCGTCTCCCAAGGGACAGGATCATCGTCGCATGCGACTTCAGGTCAGGAGTAGTCGTGGACCAGGGATGGAGAAGGAGCACAGGGGAGAAGGTGCAGGACAGGCTTAGGAGGCTTGAGCCTTTCTGCTCTGGTTTCCTTGTGACAAATGTGGATATCGAGGGCACTTTGAAAGGTGTTGACATGGATGCAATATCCAGACTGAACTCGATGAACAAGCTGACAATCGCAGGAGGGATATCCACTGTCGAGGATGTCAGAGCGATCGAGGACAGAGGAATGGATAGCCAGATCGGCATGGCACTCTACACTGGAAAACTTGATCCAACTAAGCTGTTCATCTCCCTGCTCAAGCCTGGTCTGATCCCGACGATCGTCCAGGACACAAGAGGCCAGGTCCTGATGCTTGCCTATTCATCAGGACCATCTCTTGCTGAGACTTTCAGGACAAGGCAGGCGACGTATTTCAGCAGGTCAAGGAACAGGCTTTGGAAGAAAGGCGAGACTTCCGGAAATACCCAGGAGCTGCTGAAGGTGAGATATGACTGCGACAGGGATTCCCTCCTTTTCATAGTAAAGCAGAAGGGTGCAGCATGCCACACAGGGAGGTATTCATGCTTCGGAGACAAGGATTTTCTGCTAGGCGACCTGTATGAAGTGATCAAGGACAGAGTCGCAAATCCGGCAGAAGGATCGTACACATCCAGGCTTGCTGCAGATGAAAGCCTGATAATGGAGAAGATAAGGGAAGAATCAGATGAGGTCGTAGACTACAAAGACAGGGATAATCTTGTCTGGGAGCTTGCAGATCTAACATATTTCATGCAGGTGCTGATGGCTAAGAAAGGTATCACGATCGATGATGTCCGAAATGAACTTTGGAGGAGAAGGAGATGAGGATCGTCAAATCCATAGGAAGAAGAGAAGGGACATGCCAAGAGGATCTCGATGCTGTAAGGCAGATGATCCGCGAGGTCAGAGCTGAAGGGGATGCTGCTGTCTTGCGGTACACCCAGAAGTTCGATGGCAAGCAAGCGAGGTATGAAGTATCTCCAGAAGAGAGGAGAAGGAGCATATCTGATACAGATCCAAAGCTTGTCGGAGAGATGAGGAAGGCTGCAAGGAACATCAGGAGGTTCTCTTGGCTCCAGAATAGAAGCATAATTCCGTTCAAAGCAGAGCTTGACGGGAATATCGTCGGGCAGAAGCTTATCCCGATTGAAAAGGCGGGCTGCTATGTCCCAGGAGGCAGATACCCGCTTGTCTCGACAGCACTGATGACAATCATACCTGCGAAGACAGCCGGAGTAGATGAAGTGATAGTCTGCTCCCCCAGGATATCAAAAGAAGTGATCGCTGCCTGCGAGATCGCAGGAGCAGACAGGATCTTCTCTATAGGAGGTGCTCAGGCAGTGGCTGCGCTCGCCTTTGGGACAGAGACTGTACCCAAGGTGGACAAGATCGTCGGGCCAGGAAACAGGTTTGTCGCGCTTGCGAAAAAAGAGGTCTATGGTACAACAGGGATAGATTTTGTCGCTGGACCTAGCGAGATACTTATCATCGCAGATGATCAGGCTGACCCGCGGTTCGTGGCTGCGGACCTATTGGCACAGGCTGAGCACGACACAGATGCCAGGCTATACCTTGTGGTCTTCTCAAGGATGATGGCCCATAAGGTATGCAGGGAGATTGACAGGCAGCTGACAGACCTTCCCACCAGGGCTGTCGCAGAAGCATCCCTGGGATCAGGTGAGATCTATGTGGCGAAGGATGCTGATGAAGCGATCTCGATATCTGATCAGATCGCTCCTGAGCACCTGGAGATCATGACAATGAGACCTGGATACATCGCTTCGAGAGCGAGGAATTTCGGATCGCTTTTCATCGGAAGCTTAAGCGCTGAATCCTTCGGCGATTACTGCACAGGGCCGAACCACACCCTTCCGACAGCAGGCGCATCAAGATACACTGGAGGACTCTCTGTGCTTGACTTCCTGAAGGTCGTCACATACCAGGAGCTGAGCGCAAGAGGAGCGAGAGCCTTGTCAAGGACTGCGCAAGCCCTGGCAAAAGCGGAAGGCCTTGAAGGGCACAGGAGAGCGGCAGGGATGAGATGATCCCTCCTTTTTTTCCTCAGCTGAAGAAATCTGGAAACGCACTGGAATCGGGTTAATCTTTTTATATTAGATGCAAAAACTGCAGGTCTGCGATGCAGACACAATCCTCGACAGCATGGATACCGGCGAATGTCGGCCATGCTTTGATCTGGAGAAGACCTGATCAGGATACTTATTACTCCCATCATGCATCCTCTCTATCCAATGCAGCAATGCAAGGATCTGCTATAATCCAAGGCTTGTTTCCAGGATATGCTCCAACATTGGCTCTTATCGATCCTTCTTGTTATAGAGAGAGTCTAGCTCTAAGACATGATATTCCTGACTGGGTCAAGGTCTGTGTCAGGAACAGACGGGTCTGCTATAGCATCGACATCGCAGAGTCCTGGGGAAAAGGAAGACTAGAAGAACTGCCTGTAGAAGATAGGCGAGAGCTCATCCATGAATTGATGCACAAGGTCTATCCATTCTCGTCAGTTGTCGCTCATGTACCGTCTCATCTGATGGAAGGAGTGGCTGAGATGGTCCCAAGGATGGTACTGGGTTATCAGCTGTCGATGCCTGCCAGTATCGATTACCTTCTCAATACTCTGCCAGATGAACTGATCGATGTGCATGAGATCGACCAGAATGGAGAATTCCATTATTCACAAGACAGATTGAGCTTCAACAAGGCGTACATGTCAGAATTTGCCTACACTGTTGGACTATTGATGCAGCTCAAAGGAGATCTCCTAAACGGAATAAATTACCTGAGAGAATGTGCAAGGCAGACTGATTCCATGCGTGAGTTCAACAGAATCACAAGGGGTGCTGTCAAGATGACGACACATGATCTTCAGCTTGAAGGTATCAATCACATCAGGGAGTATCTTGCAACATGCAATACATCCCGCGGATCGAGGGCTTATCTAACCATGCTTTGATCGACTGTCTCTTTCTTGCCATCGTATTCGACGATGTCGCCCACTACAAGCTTCTTCTTGTTCCTTGTCTCGACTGTGCCATTGACTGTCACTTTGCCTTCCCTGATCAGGTTCTTGGCTGCGCCGCCAGTACCTGCCCTGAACTTGATCTTCATGAATGTGTTTAGTTCGATGTGTGGCATCCTGGATAGGATGAGCCAAGGATTTTTCTATGTTTCCATATCCAGAAGTTAAAAAGAAGAAAATAGGCAGGAATCAGCCATACATCGGCCAGACTCCGCCATCTGAATATGGCAGTTCTATCTCTCCGATCCCATCCATGTCATCCAGGCTGTTCATCTTTATCTGCTTGGACGATATGGTATAGAGCACGTCGTCCATGAAGAGCGATCTCCTGACTGCATAAGGAGAATACCACCAGTAGTTGGATTCCTCCCCGTCAAGATGCGAGATCTTGCCCTTCAGCTCGAAACCATCCTCTGGCGTGAGACCAAGTACGTAGGCTCCCTGCCACACTCTCTGGGTATAGTAGCCTCTCCTGCTGTCATAGGTCTCCTTACCTTTCACTTCACGCACAGGGATGACTAGGAGGTCCTTCTTCCTATCGAAGAGGAATGCCTTATGGTCTCTCAGCGCTTCTGAGTCAGTTCCTGCCTCGCCGATGATGTACTGATCGAGCTGCTTTGGCTCTGCCACATCTGAGACATCGAAGAGCGCTACCTTGACACCTTTGATAGAGACTCCGCCCCACTCATTGTCGCCAGTCTCCTTTCCGATGCCTATGATATGATCCTCATCATAGGGATGCAGATAGTCCGAGAATCCTGGTATCTTCAGCTCACCAAGGACTGAAGGCTTCTCGGGGTCTGACAGGTCGATCACAAAAAGCGGATCGATCCTCTTGAATGTGACCATGTAGAGCCTGTCCCCGATGAACCTTGTTGAATATATCCTCTCGTCCTCTGCAAGGTCCTCGAGCTTTCCTATTATCTCCAGTTCCTCGTCAAGGACATATACATTGTTCGCCTGGTATGAAGAATCCCTGGTCCAGAATTCAAGCGTGGTCGCGACCCTGAGATTCCCATCGTGCTCATCAAGCGAGAACTGATTCAGGAGCCTTCCAGGCACCTCCCCACGCTCTTCATATCCTACTTTCGCATCTGCGATGCCCAGCTTATGGATCACTGTCTTCCTGCGCTCCTTCTCATACTGCGCCTCATAGTCCGCGACCTCGTCCTGGATCTTTTCGAAGAGCTCTTCCTTGGAATCCTCATCCATACGATTATAGCCTTCCTCAAGCGCAGCGGATATCTGGTCCCATTCCTCATGCGCAGGAAGATCCTCATCCATGATCGCCCGGATCTCAACCTGCATGCCATCAGGGAATAGAGGGAGGATGACATCGATGAACCTCTGCCTCTCATGGATCCTGTATGAATCATATGGCATGTTCTTCTCATAGGTGATATACATGTTGTCCTCAGAGACATAGATCGTGTTCGAGTATCCCATCAGGAAAGTCTTGGCGTCGATCTCTTCAGACGCTAGGTCGAATCCTGCGACTGTATGGAAGACATAGTCTGTCTCTGGATTGTCGAAATAGTAGATATCCGGCCTGAGGATGGTCTTGTCCATGTTCCTCACCTCAGGGATGCCTACATAGTTATCATAGTAATAGACATATTCCTTGGTGATGAAGTAGACATCATCCCCGATCATCCTGCTCTGGAAGTATGTTCCCTCGATCTTGTAGTCCCTGACAAGCTTAGGTTCCTCCCTGTCTGTGATATCATAGACATAGGCATGCACGACTGTCGTATATCTTGGCCTTGGGATGATGTCATACTGCTCGAATCCCATCACCTCATCATTCTCCTCAGCGAACACGACTGCCCTGTCTCCATTGATGAACAGCTCCTGAGGAGTGCCGTCTATGTCTGTCTCTGAAATCTTCTTCGCTGATTCTGCGGGGAATGCATCGACAATGACCAGCTCACCATCTGCGATGATATATATGTACTTATCGTCATTCTTGACAAAATCTGCTTCGTCGACACCTGCGACCTGGACATTGGTCTGGCTGTAGTCGGATGCGCCGTTCCCGGAAGCACCTTCCCCCGATGTGCCAGAGACTGATCTGGCACTGTCACCATCCATCATGGGAGCAGGTGCTCCTTTGGATCCTCCAACTGACTCCTCGGCAACTGTCATTATCATGTCCCTTCCAGCCCATCCTCCGTAACTGACAGCATAACCGGTTGTCTGGCGCTCCTTGAGGAATTCGATGAGCTCGTCCTTGCTCGCGAACTTCTTGATGTCCTGGGATGCTTCCAGGTCTAGACTGGTCCCTGGGGCCTTTATCATGTCGACTATGTCTATGTTATTGTCCTCGACGCAGGATGCGAGCATCATCGCGAGGAGAATCGATGCGAAGATCCTTCTCATTAGTATCACCAGGAATACTGAATATGTTGAGTTTATTAATTTGTATCCTTGACTTCAGCCAGGATGGAAGCTAATGACGGGATAATACAGACAAATATCACATACTACATTTTTTGTATGTTTGTATAGAAAAGTATATATACACAATATATCATTTATATGACCAGGTAGCCGTTTTCGTATACCAATAGCAAATGACAAAGAAAAGGGTCAACATACTTGTGGAAGAGGATCTCCATGTGAAGGCCAAGGTCATAGCAGTCCTCAAAGGCATGACCCTGAATGATTATCTTGAGAAGGCGATCGAGGAGGCTGTCGAGAGAGATAAGGGAACGCTCGACAAGATGAGAAGATGAGGAGGATACTGCTTCTTGTCCTGCTCTTCCCTCTGGCATATGCAGCATCTGTAAATACCCTATCTCCTGCTGCAGCAGACCTCTGCGGAAGCTATCCGGATTATCTGACATTGCAGGCTTCCATAACATCAGCAGAGCCAGGGACAGCTAGCCTGCAGCTGCTTGGGCAGGGACTTGATCATGTGTCGCCGCAGTCTGTGCAATTCGGCAGCGGGACGACTGTGCAATCTTGGATCGTGCAGTGCTCTGGAGGGACAGGGACCGTGATCGCATACTTGAACTTTTCAGACGGTTCAAGCAGTATCGGCGGGAAGCAGAGTATCATCACACTGCATGCTGATGAGCAGCTCTCAATAGAAGCAGAGTTGGATGGGGAGGAGCATTATGAGGACGGAGTATACTATCTGAAGGAGGAAAGACCATCGATCACCGTGAAGACAGAAATCGAGAGCACATGCAGAGCATCCTTCTCAGATGATGAGTTCGAGGAGATGTCCATGCTATTCACAGGCACAGCGAAGCTGCATGAGCTTAGACTTGCATCCCAGGAGGAAGGGATGCATACATCATATATCAGATGCAGGACGCAGGCTGGAACGATAGGATCTTCTGCGCTGGACTTCGTCATCGATACGAAAGGTCCTCAGATCACCTTCCACACTCCAGGAATATCTGTGCGGTCATATGCATGGATCAACATCACCACAGATGAGGAATCCGATTGCAGGCACAGCAAAAGCGACAGGTCATACTCGGGCATGGACAACTTCGATGAGGATTCCGGGAGGAGATTCTCAAGCATAGTCGAGCTTGAAGAGGGAGAGAACGACATATATGTCGAATGCCGCGATTCCCTGGGGAACTCCAGGAGATCGATGTTCTCGATAAGCTCAGAGGAGCCTCCGAAGGCCAGGATCGAGCTTTCTGATGAGAGCCCTGTGAAGGAAGGTCTTGTCGAGGTGACGCTCAAAGCGACAAGAGAACTCAGGGAAGAACCTATCCTCACATATGGATTCACTGATTCCTCCACATTCTCACGCCAGGTCTCGCTTGTGAAAGAGGGGACTGGATACAAAGGATTCATAGTGATCGAGAAGTCAGACCTGACAAGGATCGGTGTGTTCTCTTTCAAAGGATATGATCTCGAGGGAAACCTTGGGACAGAGATAATCGAGGGCAAGAATTTCCTTGTCGATACCACACCTCCTGTTGCCGTGAGGACTGTGGAGGCTGTCCAGGACGACGGCATCCTCCTCAGATGGTATCACGACGGGGAGGAAGCCTCACATTTCAATGTGTACAGGAGCACATCACCTGGAGTAGACTATATCCACTTCCACCGGAAGGTCTCTTCTGACGAGATGACAGATGATGCGGAGCCAGGAGTCAGGTATTACTACAGGGTCGCTGCAGTGGACAGCGCTGACAACATAGGGGCGCTGTCAAAGGAAGTCTCGATCACTGCCGGAGGGACTGCTGCCAGGACTGATGCGCCAAAATATGAGACGATACTTCTCCTGAACAAGACACTTAGGGAGATCTCCCAAGCTGAGCTGGATCTGGAATATTCTGTTCTCGGACAGCATGAGCTGGCAGGGGAGCTCGGCCTTGCGAGGAGATCTGAAGAGGGAAAAGATGAGCTTGCCAGGCTAAGATCCTATTTATCATTCGAGGATCCATATTCTGCCTCAGAGGATGAGCTCAGGCAGGCGCTCGACCGCGCCAGATCAGGGTTTGAGGCTGCAAGGAAGACAATACCTGTCAATATGGAGCCTGGACAGACCAGGAAATCTGCGCATACTGCTCCTGAGCCTGAGATCATGAGACTGGCAAAGATCGTCATCGATGGCCTCAATCTCTCTGAGAGGGAAGAGAAGTCCTACCTCAGGAAGAACCTGGAACTGCAGGAGCAGATCGAGGTATCCGTCCTCGTGCAGCCTGTTACTGTGACTTATCTTGACAGGCATGAAGAACAGCAATTTGTGATCGAGAAGACTGTCACTGGAGAGCTTGCAGGAGTCAAGATACTTGAAGCTGCAGGAGAAGCACAGATTCTGACTGATGGCCATGTGCTCATCCAGAAGGGAGTCTTTGGATGGAATATAGATGAAGCTGGATCCTTCTCCTTCTCCTATGCTGTGAAGTCAGACCAGGAATATCCGACTGTAATCATCAGGCGGCCGGATCCAGGGACGCAGATCACTGGGCTTGCGATAGGCAGGCTGCCGATGCCTGATTGGGGGACTCTGCCACTCATACTTGGAATGCTGGTCATAGCTGGGCTTGCTGCCTACTATGTGTTCTATGTGCAGGAATATGATGTCCGGAAGATGTTCAGGAAGGATCCTATCCTCATGCCATCGCATTATTTTTATCTCTCAAACGGTGATGTCATGAGGAGCCTTGATGAGTTCAGGCAGATGCTTCCAGGGCTTCAAGAGGATGTGTTCAGGCATCATGTCAATAGGGAGAGGAACGATTTCTCAGCATGGGTCAGGGATGTCTGGAAGAAGGAAGGGCTCAGCGAAGCTCTAAGGGCTGCTGATTCCAGAGACGAGATGCAGGCGACCCTGAAAAAATATTTAAAGTAGCTCCATCCTCTTTTCCTCCAGATACTACATCTATAGCGACTTTTACCATGAAGTACCTGCTGGCAGTACTGCTGATGGTGGGCACTGCATACTCCCTGCAAGTGACCCTTGTGCCTGACTCTGAGGGAGATTCATCAGGCTGGACACCGAATCCTTCTGGAGAACACTATGCCAACATCGATGATGCTTCTGAGACCGACTATCTCTATCAGCCTCTTGAGACGGATCGTGATGACCTGTTCGGGATCAGCTATCCAGAAGAATTGTCATCTGCACTCATAGACTCTGTGACTGTATTTGCACGAGCTTACAAAGCAGGCCAGGCCACAGCTGTGGGATGCGATCTCAGCCTGCTTGTCAGATCAGGAGGAATCACAGATGCTAAGCTTGGAGCATCTGACCTGACAGCTAGCACTGCGACATACAGCCAGACATGGATGACTGATCCCTATGATGGCCAAGCCTGGACAGCCCAGGACATACATCTCCTCGAGATAGGGATCAGAGGGAACAGGCATAGGAGCGGAGGAAAGCACAGGCAGCCGTATGTGACACAAATGTGGGCAATCGTCGACTATACTGATGGAACAGCGCCGACAAGAATCCGCCCTACTCACGATATGGTGTAGGGAAGTCGAGCAACATTCATCTTTGAGGCCTGGGGACAGTCGCAGCTCACATGCTCGCTTGTCATGGATGGAGAGCAGGTCGTCAGCATGCAACCTTCAGGCATCAGCAATTTCACATTTGAGTTTCCAGGGAATGAGACAATATGGCAGATATCATGCATCGATATGGAAGGCAACACCAATGTGTCAGAGAGCTGGGTCGCTACGTTGAACCATCCCCCTGTCGTGGTGTCCTCGCCGGTGGAGCCTGTGGAGATGAAAGCAGGAAGCGAGAGCCATATCTCATGCAATGGCACAGCCTTAGATGATGGAGCCTTCACGATCAATGCCACTGCGTACCTAATAGGGATGGAGGATACGCCATTGAACCTTAGCAAGCATATAGGCTCCCTATGCGAATCTGATATTATTGGTGGGATCCTGAAGTACAATTGCAGCATCGACCTGCCATACTATGCACTGCCTGGTGAATGGCAGTTCAAGGTCGTCGTGGCTGACCAGTACGGTGGATCTGAAGTATCATATCAGGCATTCACTGTGCCACAACTTGCAGCTATCGAATTCACGACAGACATGATAATGCTTGACACCGGATCGAGCCTTACCATCAGGAACATGGGCAATGTGATACTGGATATTGACTCCTACGCCTATTCTTACGATGACATGGATGCTGCTATGGTCTGCGACTACGGGAGGATACTGCATGAAGACCTCAGGTTCAGCATAGGTGAGTCAGAGTTCGAGGATATGTATCCTGTAGGATCAATCGGCCTTCCGAAAAAGGCTATCGATCTCCATATCTCTGATGAGCATGTGAATGCATCAAGGCAGATCCACTATGGCATGAGGATCCCTGACCAGGCAGGAGGAGTCTGCCGGGGACTGATGCACTTCGATGCGAAGATTTTATCAAATCCCTGATAATCCGATGCTAGATGCTTAGAAAGATCGTCGCCATATCGCTTTTTGTGTTCTGTTCAGCTTATGCTTTCATCTTCATCTCAGCGCTAAATGGTCCAGTCAGGGATAATGGTGACCCTGCTAACCTGAGCATGCGGCATCTGGACATGGGAGAGCTATCGCTCCACAGCACGCCATCTGACTGCTGGCTCCTCATCGATGGCAAGGTATATGATATCACGCCATACATACGCTCACATCCGGGTGGAGCTTCTATGATAACCATGAACTGCGGGAAAGATGCGAGCGCAGCATACAGCACAAAGGGTGGCGAGGGGAAGGATCATTCCGGTGGAGCGAAGGCGATGTTGGATAGCTACTTCATTGGCAAGCTGGGAGGGGAAATAGATGCGGTTCCTACGAAATCGACAGCTGACCCTGCCTCTATTGTCCTGGAAAGATATCCTGGTGCGATCATCGATGAGATCGAAGAGGAGGATGAGGGGACAAAGATCAAGATTATCAATCAGGGAAATGAGATCCAGGTGCTTGTCTCTGGTGGAGCGATCGTGGGTGAGAGATGATGAGAAAAGGAACGCTCGTCGTCATAGGGATATCTGCAGTCCCTGTAATAATCTGGTCCCTGATGCTTCCGCTTGATGCCAGGTTCGGTTCGTCCTCTTCAGCCATGACAAGCATAGGGCAGCTGTCCGGACTGCTTGGGATAGCACTCTTCGCCACAAGCCTGATGCTGTCTGCCAGGATTAAGCTTTTTGACAGGCTTTTCCTTGGGATGAACACAGCGTATAAGCAGCATCATGTGATAGGAGGGATATCACTTGTCCTCCTGCTTCTACATCCTATAGCATTGGCAGCCACATACTATGCAGTGTCTGCGAAAGCTGCTGCAGAGTTCCTGCTTCCGGGAGGAGACCTTGCGACAACCCTTGGATCAGCAGCGCTTTCGCTCATGATACTGCTGCTGGTCCTCACGTTCTTCGCGAGACTTG
The DNA here is from genome assembly GCA_964441565.1 of uncultured Methanosarcinales archaeon. Classification (GTDB taxonomy): domain Archaea; phylum Nanobdellota; class Nanobdellia; order Woesearchaeales; family GW2011-AR15; genus CAYTWW01. Next base: position 68,781 of record CAYTWW010000003.1, read on the forward strand.
CGTATCCATTATGGAAATCGACACATAGGTTCCTGGGTGTCGCATTCATCCTAGCGAGCCTGCATGTCCTTCTCATATCATCTGACGTGTCACGAAGCTGGATGCTGCGATCCTACATGGTCCTTCTGATCGTCCTCGCCTCGTGCGCCTGGGTCTACAGGGGCCTGCTTGGAGACCTGCTTGTCATGAAGCATCGCTATATCGTAGAAGATGTCAGGCTCAGAAATGATGTGACAGAGATCACGATGAAGCCTGCTGGAAAGCCTGTCGTGTCCTCCCCGGGCCAATTCATCTTCGTGTCATTCAGGCAGAGAGGCCTTGAAGAGACTCATCCCTTCTCTATCAGCTCGCTTGCTGAAGGGAAGATCAGGATAAGCGCCAAGGCATTGGGCGACTACACAAAGGGACTATCAGGAATCAAGAAGGGGACTGAGGCGATGATCGAAGGAGCATACGGAGGTTTTGTCCCCGGAAACAGGGAGATGGTCTGGATCGCCGGAGGGATCGGGATCACTCCATTCCTCGCGATGGCTGGGACAGGGAGGAAAGCGACATTATTCTATTCTGTGAAGAAGGAGAGCGAGGCAGTTTATCTGGAGGAGCTCAGGAAGCACAGGAATGTGAAGACGCATCTCCATGTGGCTGAGAAAGATGGTTTCCTCACAGCTGAGAAGGTCATGGCAAAGGAAGATATCCAGGGGAAGGATATCTATATATGCGGTCCTCCTCCGATGATGGCGTCCCTTAAGCGGCAGTTCCTGAAGCTTGGAGTGCCTAGAGAGAGGATACATACTGAAGAGTTCGGGCTGGAATAGTAGGATTTATGATGCTCTCTAGCGAATTCCTGAAGTCCGATGAACCTGGCTCTTCGCTCTGCTTGAACTCATTATCCACAAAGGCACTGAGGACTATCGGCCTGGTGCCACTCGAAATTTCGTGGTTTCCGATATCACGCGATGGAAGCAGTGATCGGAAGAATGTATCATCGTTTGTTTTTCCAGGTCTCTTTTTTATAGCTTGAACTTGTTCTCAAAAAAAATATCTGTGCAAAAATAACGACCTTTTTTACTCCCATCACTACACATTATCCTATATGGGAGCTCAGGCAATGTCTATCTGATTGCTGGACAAAGAAGTCCTTGCAGGCTATCTGAAAATGATGAATAGCTCCTTACTTCTTCAAATGCACATCCAATTGCGGGAAGGGGATATGTATCTTGTTCTTGCCCAGCGCCTTGTATATCCTCTTTATGCCTTCGAGCTTGGCTGCGAATGCCTTTGTGTAATCAGGCACCCAGTACCAGGCCTCGAACTCAAGGCAGGATTCAGCCATCTTGAGGAACTTGACTGAAGGGTAATAGTCGCCAGCGACAGTGATGACATCAGGGATATCCATAAGAACCTTCATCACGATCCTCTCGACTTTCTCAGGATCAGTGCCATAGGCGACAGAGAAAGGCACTATCACCCTGTTGTGCGGAGTGGGGAGCGCGTAGTTGTGGACTCGCGTATTTGACATGATGGCATTGGGCACTATCAGAAGCTCATTGTCGAAAGTCCTGATCTTCGTGCTCCTCAATGATATCTCAGTTACGACGCCTGTATGCCCTGATTCAAGCCGGACCTTGTCTCCTGCCCTGATGCTCCCGTCTATGATGAGGGCGACTCCCCCGAAGATGTTGGCAAGGATGTCCTTGACAGCAAGCCCCACAATTATTCCCGCGATGCCGAGGCTTGCGAGATATGGCCTTACATCGATCCCCCACTGAGACAAGATGTAGAGGAATGCTATGATCCAAAGTATGATGTTTGTAGTCTTCCTAGCAATGCCCAGGATCTGGTCATCCACCTCAGAGGCTGTCTTCTTCACTATCCTGCCTCCGAAGTGGTCTATGAGTATGTCAGCTATCCTTATGAATATCAGGGCAGAGAAAGCGATGACGAATGAAAGGAGTATGCGGTCGAGGGTCCAGAAAAGCCCTCCTTCAAAGCCTCCATTGAAGATGTCGGCTGCGTCGATACGCTCAGCTGCGACAAGGAGGCCGATGGCGACAAGGAGGATGGATATGGGATTGTTGACTGCATGAATGATCTTGTCATCAAGGTCAGTCTTCGTCTTCTTCGTGAACTGGATGATTATCTTCTCTGTGATCCAAACGAACAGCTTGGATATGACAAAGAATCCTATGAAGATGGCAAGCGAGGACAGCCATATGTCAGCCATGATATAATCTATGATCTCCTGCATCATCTATGCTGGCTATTCCTGAGCTGTTAATAAAGATATTGATTGGACCTGCATATTGAACACGTAGGAAAGGTTTATAATGGATCCTGAATACAAAAACGATGATGAGGTGGGAAGATTTCTGATCTGCTGCTCCTTAGGGAGATAGGATTCATCGTGATCGCAGCCACGATCTTCGCTGTCTTCGCAAACAAGCTCAGGCAGCCGCTTCTGATAGGATATGTGATCGGCGGATTCGCTCTCAGGATGCTCGGCCTTGTCGCAGACCTTGAACTGATCAAGATACTATCAGAGCTGGGGATCATCTTCCTCCTGTTCATCATCGGGATGGAGCTTGACCTGACAAGGCTGAGACAGGTGGGTGCAAAGGCCTCCATGATAGGACTTATTTATGTGATCGTCGCGCCCCTCCTCGGATACTGCCTTGGACTCCTCCTGGGCTTCGGCCATATGGAATCCATCTACATCGGCCTGCTTATCGCATTCTCAAGCACAGTGGTTGTCGCAAAACTGCTCGGCGAGGAGAGGGAGATAGAATCTCTGCAGGGAGAACTGGTCATAATCATACTGATCATCGAGGATATACTGGCAGTCATGGCCATGTCATTCCTGGCGTCCTCAGGTGTCTCAGTCCAAATGCTTCCACAGATGATCGCGAAGGGACTTCTCCTGGTAGCCCTTTCCTTCCTCCTGTACAAGTATGTATTCCATGCTGTACTCAAGGAGGCTGTGAAATCCACTGAGCTCGTGTTCATCTCCGCTCTCACGATCATGTTCATCTATTGTGCGCTGGCGAGCTATCTCGGATACTCCTTCGCGATAGGGGCTTTCATCGCAGGCATTTCATTGCGCACGACACACTTCAGCCATGAGATCACAGGCAGGGTCAAGCCCCTGAAGGATTTCTTCCTCGTACTCTTCTTTGTCACACTTGGCATGGAGATCAGGTTCGGGTCATTCTTTGCGCTACTGGGTCCGCTCCTCATCCTCCTGGCTTTCGTCCTCCTCGTGAAGCCGTTTATCGTCATGTTCATAATCAAGCTATTCAGGTACAGCAATAGGACATCCTTCCTAACAGCGATCAAGCTCGGCCAGGTAGGAGAGTTCTCCCTTGTCATGGCTGCGCACGGCCTGCTAGTCGGGCACATCGACCAACAGCTGCTTAACATCATCATCTTCCTATCGATATTCAGCATGGTGATAACTGCATATCTTATCAAATACGACGATTCCATGTACAACGCTTTCCTTGGAGATGTGTTCTCAAGGATATGGAAGGATGCTGGTATAGAGACCAGATACAGCAAGGATAACCTGAAGGACCATCTTGTTGTCTTCGGATATCATAAGATGGCAGAGCCGATTGTGAGAGGAGCGAAAGGCAGCAGATATGTTGTCGTAGACCACAATCCTGAAAAGGTGCGCATGTTGTCTGAGCGGCGGGTCAGAGTGATGCTTGGAGACATCAGCAATCCTGAGATATTCGAGAGCGTGAATGCATCCGAAGCAAGGATGATCATATCCTGTATCTCCAATTCCCAGGTCAATCTTGGTCTTATAAAAAGGGCGAAGGAAGAAGGAAGCAATGCTCTGCTTGTGGTCTCCTGCAGTGATGAGGCAGGGGCCGAGGATCTTTATGAGGCAGGTGCAGATTACGTGATCGTCCCTCTCCTCCTTGGCGGTGAGAAGGCCCGACAACTGTCCAGCCTGTCAGGCAAAGAAGTGAGATCGATAGGCCAAAAGCACTTCCGGGACCTGAAGAGCCAAAAGCTTTAAATCCACCCAGCGGCATATCTCTTCCATGGCCTTGGAGTTCCCCACCGAGGTGGGAATCATCCTCTTGTTCTCACTCCTAGGAGGCGTGCTCGCTGTCCGCTTCAGGCAGCCGAGCGTGATAGGACTTCTCCTGATAGGCATGCTAGTCGGTCCTCACAACCTTGGCTTCGTGACAGATGATGGGCTCCTGTTCATCGTGATGGAAGTCGGAGCGACGCTCCTCATGTTCGCAGTGGGCGCTGAATTCAACATCACAAAGCTGAGGAAATATGGTCTGCCCATCCTCCTCGTCGGACTTGCCAAGATGGGTGGTGTTTTCTTATGCGGTTATTATGCCAGCAAGCTCCTTGGACTAGGGAACCTTGCATCGATCTTCTCTGGATCGATCCTGATGATAACAAGCACAGTCCTCTTCATCAGGATTCTGGAACAGAAGGGTTATTCTGGCAGGCAGGAGATGCCTTTCCTTGTGGCTCTTCTGATCCTAGAGGACATCGTCGCGATCTTCTCGATAACCTTCCTGTCGAGATTGGCATCCTCAGGGGATTTCTCTCTGGGAGGAGTCCTTCTCCAGCTATCGATAGCCTTCCTCCTCCTCGTCGTATCATACCTGATAGTCAATCTCCTGATAAAGCCTATCGCATCATTCCTCATGCGATGGAAGTCTGAGGAGACATTCACATTCTTCTCTCTTGTCGTGCTTGGGCTTTTCACATACATCGCGATGGAACTCAAGCTCTCGCCCACGATCGGAGCCTTCCTCGCAGGAAATCTCCTGGCATCGCTTCCTCAAGGCAAGAGCCTTGAACATGCTATGCATCCTTTCACACTCACTTTCTCTTCGCTATTCTTCTTCTCGATCGGTGCAAGGGTAGGATTCGCATCCCTCCTGGAAAACCTGTGGATGATACTGGCTCTATCTCTCGTCCTGATAGCATCTGCAGGGGCAACGATGTTCTTTTCTACATACATCTTCGCAGGATTCAGCAGGAAGCAGGCAATCTTCTCTGCACTCTCGATGGCCACGATCGGTGAGTTCGGGCTGCTTGTGGCAAGAGAATCTGAAAATGCATCGCTTGGAGTAGATATGGTGAGCATAGCCGCAGGAATAATCCTTGTGTCAGCGATATCCATGACCCTCTTCATCAATCTTGAGCAGACTATCCAGAACTGGTTGGCCAAGCCATATTTCCTCCGACAGCTCAGGGGACTTGAACAGTTGAGGAACTATACAAGTTCCATCCTTAAGCTCTTCGCATGCAAGAGGTGCAACAGGGTTCAGGCAGATGCGAGGAACATCATGCTCAGCGCAGGGATGTTTGCATGGTTCATCCTCCTATTCATCCTGATTTGGTCGATGCTTACGCCATCCTCACACTTCACCCCATATGTCCCTGTCGGAGGACTTGTGCTGTTCGGTTCTGCATTCATGGTCTTTGAGCATCTAAGGAGACTGATCAGGGATTTCTATATAGAGCTCATAAGATTCCTCCCTGGTGATCCTAGGGAAGAGAAGATTGTCTATGGCCTGATGCTGTCAATGATCGGGATATTCTGCCTGCTCATCCTCCTGCCATTCATGACACTCTGGATAGAGACTCATCTCATAGAGCTGCTTGCGACTGCTGCAGTGTTCATCACGATGATTGCGCTATTCAGAAATGCGATCACGCATCTTAAGAGGTTGGAGGAGAAACGATGAATGTGACAAGATGGGCTGCATATGCTGAGGAGTTCGAGAGGAAGAGCAGGGATTTCTACAGCAGCTGCATGAGGGATGCGAAGGATCATGATGAGAAGGTGCTCTTCAGCTTCCTCCTGAGACAGGAGAACCGTCATCTGCAGAGCATACAGGGCTTCCTACGAGGCCTGGAATATGACAGGAGCATGATCGATCCTCCGATGTTCAATAGGCTTGCCAAGATAAGGGATGACCGCATGCGCGAGAAGGTCAACAGGGCTCTCCAGTTCGAGAAGGAAGGATACGAATTCTACATGTCTGAGTCTCTGAAGGAGCCTGACCTTGCTGCCAAGCAGTTCCTGAAGAGGCTGGCTGATGATGAGCTGAAGCACAGCGAGGTGATCGGGAACTTCGGCAGGTTCCTGTTCCTCGATGAGTGAGATAGACGAAGTCTTCAGCATACTCGGGCATGAGGTTGTCAAGTATGATGTGCCTGTGATCGACCTGATAAAAGTGCATTCAGGCGACCCTTATAGGATACTTGTCGCGACCATACTATCTTCGAGGACACAGGACAGGACGACTGCTGCTGCTGCAGAGCGGCTCTTCTCTAGAGCACCTTCCCTCCAGGCGCTCTCGAAGCTGACAGTGGAAGAGATAGGGAGGCTGATCTATCCAGTCGGCTTCTTCAGGACAAAGGCAAGGCATCTGGAAGAGCTGCCAACTGCCATCCGGGAATCAGGGGGGAAGATCCCGGAAGATATGGAGGGACTCATGAGACTTCCAGGTGTCGGAAGGAAGACAGCGAGTCTCGTCCTTGCGCTGGCATTTGACAAGGATGCCATATGCGTGGATGTGCATGGGCACAGGATACCTAACAGGCTTGGCTGGGTGGAGACGAAGACGCCGATTGAGACTGAGATGGCGCTTCGCAGGATCCTTCCCAGGAAATACTGGAAGAGGTTCAACAGGATATTTGTGGCGTTCGGGCAGGCTGTGTGCAAGCCTATCAGACCGCACTGCTGGGATTGCCCGGTGACGAAGTATTGCAGGTATTATCGGGAGAATTATCTAAAGACCAGCTAATCCTGATTAATTCCACGACATCTTTTAATACAGCACTCCTTTCTGTCCTCCCATGTCCCTCAAGGAGGATATCACGCAGCTCAGGAGAAGCCATGTCGGCGATCTTGTCAGAAGTCGGCTGGAGGAGTTCTCTGCCTTCAGGGACAAGGACGATGATGCCTGGTTCTCAGAGCTGTGCTTCTGCCTGCTGACCGCGAACTCGAAGGCAAGGACTGCGATCGCGATCCAGGAAGAGATTGGAGCGAAGGGATTCTGCGAGCTTTGCGTCGCTGACCTCGCAGCCTGCATCAGGGAGAACAAGCACAGGTTCCATAACAACAAGGCAAGGTTCATCTTCGAAGCCAGGACTGTGAGGGACATAAAAGCAAGGATAAAGCCGCTTGCTGACAAGGATCAGCAGGAAGCGAGGGAATGGCTGGCTGACAATATCAAGGGGCTTGGATTCAAAGAGGCATCGCACTTCCTCAGGAATGTGGGATATTTCGACCTTGCGATCCTGGACAGGCATATCCTCAGGACCATGGCTGAGGAAGGCTTGATGGAAAAAAGAAGTAATAGCCTCACTAGGAGATCCTATATCGAGGCAGAGGAGATATTCCAGAGGAAAGCCAGGGAACTTGGCATGCAGGCTGCAGAACTGGACATGTACATGTGGTACCTGAAAGCCCGGGATGTGCTGAAGTGAGTAAAGCCGACACCATATTCACTTCGTTCCTAGGTTCGAAAGCCAGTTTCGAACCATTGCAACTGCATTCTTCAGTTCTCTCAGGGCTTTAGCTTCTCAGCGTTCCGCGAGGCAGTTGCAAGTAAAAAATGGACCCCTGCGACTAGGTATCGGCAGCTGCAAGGGTCCGTGAGCGTCATTTAGGGATGAACTTATCGACTACATAGATGAATATGACTTTCTCCGGGGTCTCTATCTTCTGGCATGAGACAGGAGACCTTAGATCCAGGTCCTTTCGAAGGAGCCGGGGTATAAGGAAATACTTGGTGCATGAGTTCTTGCCTCTGGATGAGATGTCTGTGTTGAATTCTGCGACATGCTCGCTGAACAGATGGACATCCTCATAGTGGCCCTGGAGCAATGTCGCCTCATCATAGTCGATATGTGTCTCGAAGACAACACCGCTCTTGCATCTCTTAGCATTCAGTATCTTTCCCACATGTTCACCTGGCTCACGCTTTGTGAAAAAATATTTATATACTTAATCAATTTAAAATGTATATAATATACATAACCCGACGATGAGACGCAAGATTGTCCTTCATGGACCCAGCAGCCTGTGCATATCCCTCCCTAACAGCTGGGCAAAGCTACACGGAATGAAGAAGGGAGACGAAGTCGATGTCAGGGAGAATGGCGCTGACCTCCTTGTCAGTCCGACCGAGTCCAGGAAAGAGAAGAAGACCGAGATCTCCATCTCCGGCATGAACAGGGAGACCAGGAAAGACATCCTCATCGCCCTGCATAAGAAAGGCTATGATGAGGTCAAGATTACATTTGAGGATATAAGATCTGTGAAAGACCTCCTTGCCTGCATAAATGAGATGCACCTGGGTTTCGAGGTCATAAAGCAGGAGCAGAAATCAGTGGTCATAAGGGATATATCGAATCCTGATGGCGAGCAGCTTGACAACCTCGTGAGAAGGCTATTCAGGATAACGATAGAGTATGCCTCCAGGGTCGCTGAGGTGATGGCAGAGAAGGAAGAGGCGACTGAGAGCTGCCTGCTGCACGATGTATCGATAAGGCGAATATCGAACCATTGCAAGAGGATACTAAACAAGCACGCGAATGGCCGTCCTCCATACCTACTGTGCATCATCGAATGCCTTGAGATGGTATCAGGAGACCTGACTGCTCTGCTTGAGGCTTTGAAGGATAGGTCATCGCATCCCCAAAAAGTCATCGATACATCAGCAAAGCTTGTACAGCTGCTTTCTGGATGCTATGATCTGTACTATGCGTTCTCATTCAGCAGCTATGACAAGGTGCGGCTGGCAAGCATCAAGGCAGAAACATCCATCAAAGGCCTTCCCGAAGGCGAAATCACATCCAGGCTTGCGAGGCTGCATGACAAGATATCGATCATGCTGCCGCATATATTGGCATCCCACATCTAGTTTATCCCGTTTTTCGCATAAGGTTCTTAAGAGACCTGGACATTACCTGTGCTGAGGTGATATCATGAGAAAAGAGATATTTGTCGTGCTGGCAGTGCTCCTGGTCTGCGCAATCGGCATAGCTGACACCGCAGAATCTGCGGCATATGAGACATCTGAAGAACAGGTCTATGATTCCTGCACAAGGACATGCTCCTGGTGCTATACGCCGACAAAGGCATGCACATTGTCAGGGGTATGTTGCTAGACTGAGGAATAGCATATCGCTCATCACCAGGCTTTGATTCTTATTATTCTTGTCATTATCGTCATAGATCGTCCAGGGCATATGGACAGAATCCGAGATGATTCCCTGCTCTGAGTCTGGTCGGCAGAAGGAGAGGAGCATCCGAAGCCTGTCATCCGACGGATGATAATGGAGGGAACGGGCCAATGCCAAAGTGTCATAGGGAGAATCTGAGAAGAGAAGCCGGTCGACCCCATCTTCCATAAGATTGGAGAAATAGAATCCTTCCAGCTTCTTAAGTGCTTCATTGTAAACCTCGCTTCCGGTGAATTCGTGAATCCGTCTCAGCTGAAGCATGACTTTCACATATGCCCGCGACCAGATGGAGACATTCTCCCCAGGTTCCTCACCAGTAGGGATCTCGACAAACCTTCCTATGCCCGGATCATCCCTAAGCGCATATCTCGCGTTCCTGAAATCCTCGATAGGCCCGTATGGTGTCGTGGCGTTGACCCCTGCAGATTCGAAGATGAATCCAGAGGGATGGATGTTCTTGGCGATGAAATCCTGCATGATCTCTTCTGATGCGGCAAGATAAGACTGGTTCCCTGTGGCTTCGTAGATACCAAGGAAAAGGTCCAGATCGTCAATATCAACTATATCCCTGATGCCTGGCCGCATGGCATACATGACAAGGCTTTCGTCTGCCACCTGGATGAGCTTATCCATATATCTCCTATCTCCTGTCGCATGGAAGGCAGGGAGCAGAGCGAGAGGGTAGGCTGTGACAGAGGCACCTTCGAACGGCAGCTGAAGGATCGGCTCAGCATATTCTATAGCAAAGGGGAGAAGCTCAGGGTCTCTGGCCGACTGCATGAACAGCATGGAAACGAATGCTCCACCAGCTGTCCCTGGGCCTTCCAGGACCCATTCTCCCATCGGATCGAGATGGCTGGGATATGCAGGTCCGCCTTCTACATCGCGGAATCCTCCTGCGAGCAGAGGTTCTTTGTACTTTATCCTGAAAGCGCGATCCTGTATCCTCTGCAGGTTGTGCATGAGTCCTCCATGGTCCTCTGGCAGCCTGGAAACAAGCGCTTCGATACTGTTTGTGTGGTGATCCCAGTATGAGTACAGCTGTACAGCGAGAATGATGACAAGGCATATGGAAAGGATGACTGCTGAAGCAGGTATGACTTTCCTTAAGGAGGCTGACAGCCTGTGCCTTCCAAGCTCCTTTGCTACAGCTCTCCTGAAACTTGTCTCCTCATCATACTTCTCCCTTAGCGCATCAAGGATGACCTGCCTCTCCCGCGCAGGGATTGTACGAGGTATGTCGAGACGGTTGTTCTTCTTGGCCTCCAGGACCTCATCCCGCCGCAAGCCTGAGAATGGCTTCTCCCCAGAGAGCATCTCCAGGAGCAGCAAGCCCAGCTGATAGACATCTGTCCTCCAGTCAAGCTTCCTCACTTCAACCTGCTGGCGTGACATGTACGAAAGAGTGCCTTCGCTCTTCTGATCACCTTTCAGCTGGGCGATACCGAAATCGATCAGGTGGCATGAGATATTTCCATTTTCCAGTCGATGGAGGAACTCCTGGCTGATGACGCCTGCACGTCTGATCCCTTTGGATGAGATCATGATGTTAGCCGGCTTGATATCGCAATGTATGATGCCGGTCCTTCCCCTGTACCTGACACTATGTGCATATGAGAGAGCATCTGAGAGCTCATGCACTATCCTGTCTGCGACATTGACTGGAAGCTTCTTTCCCAGCGACCTCAGATGGACAAGGACCTCTTCGAGAGAATAGCCATCGATATGCTCAGACCGAATGAGGATGCTGTCGCCATGGGCGATGATATCATAGACCTGAGGGATGGACCTGTGCTTCATGACAGCTAGCATCTTACCCTCCTGCATGAACCTGTCACGCATGTGAGGCTCTACAGACTCAAGGATCTTGAGGATCTCAAGCCTTCCGGCAAGCTTCCTGTTCCTTACCTTGAAGACGCTTCTGCCAAGGACTTCTTCGAGAACAAGGTCTTCATCCTTCATCCCCTGAAGGATCCTCGCTGCGTCCTGCTTTCTCACAACTGCAACAATAAAAAGCGATGAATAAAAATCTTTCTTAGGCTAGTAGGAAAAAAAGGAGACTCTTAGACTAATGCCTGAGCAGGAGGAGATTGTATGCTACGACATATACAAGCAGCACTGCGCAGATGAAGTAGCTTATCACTAGATGCAGAGGCTCCTGGATCGGTGTGATCCCGTCAAATATCATGAGCAGGAAACCAAGCATCATAACCGAGAGGAGAGCGATATAGCTTGCCCTGTAGCCGACATACATCATGCGCTCGTCTATCTGCTTCTTTCTGCCTGTCACCTCTTTTAGCAGGATTATGCCAAGCAGGAGGAAACCGCAGTACACAAGGTATTGGCCTACTGAGTTGTATGTGAAGAATTCCCGTGCTCCGATACCTAGCAGATTGAGCACTGTACCTGAAGCGACAAGAAGCACTCCGAATGCGACCTTAGCTGATCTCTGTTCCATCTTTCATACCCCGAATATGTCTTCTACATGGCAATCAAAGATCTTTGCAAGCTTGAGAGCAAGTTCCAGTGAAGGGACATATCTTCCCCCCTCTATCGAGATGATGGTCTGGCGTGTTACCCCGGCCTGAGAAGCGAGGGCTTCCTGGGTCAGTCCTGATTTCTCCCTGAGTTCCCTGAGCTTGTTCTTCGCAAGTGCCATGTAAAGTTCATTATACGTAAAGTATGCTTTACTATAAAAATGTTTCGTCAGAATGATAATGCATCCTTAGGGCAGGCTGCCACGCATCTCCTGCATTTGATGCAGTCATGGCTGCTCTCGCGGGCGCATAGCTGCATCGGGCATGCCTTGTCGCAGAGGCTGCAGGAGACGCACTTGTCGCTATCGACCTTCAACTGATGCCTTCCTCTCCCCAGGAAGGCCTGGACTGTCCCCATCGGGCAGAAGGAGCACCATGCCCTCGGAGACCAGATCGTGCCGAAGATCACAGCGATCGATGTGGTGACAAGGCACATGGAAACGAAAACCATCCCTATCCTCTCGGCTGCTCCCTGGGCCTGGAGCAGCCTGAACACCATGAAGCCCATCAGAAGGATAAAGACAGGAATCCTGATGTACATGGACCTGAAGGAGCGAGGTATCTTCTTTTTCGCAGAGAGCTTAGGCAGCCATGTGTCATTGAACGCTCCCCTCGGACATAGGTTGCCGCAGAACCATCTTCCCATGAAGGGAGCTATCGCAAGGAGCGTGACAAAGACGAGCAAGAGGAAGTACCCGAGGTAGGGATAGAAGAGTCCTCCAATAGAGACTATCACGACGAGTGAGCCGAGGAGATACTTTCTCATTCTGGCAGAAGACATGCAATCAGCTTAAATACGTGGCGGAGTGCTGCTCAGGAAGATCGGATGACTGCAGTACCGCCAGCTTGGCAAATTTTTTATATTCTGACAGAACAGACTATGCCTGTGAAAAAAGTCATCAGGGAATTCCTAAAGGACAAGAAGAGGAAGGTGCTTGTCCGTGAAGTGGTTTCCAGGAACTCGATGTATGACTGGCCGAGAGTGAGATTTCCGGTCAAGGTGGTGTTCAATTACATTGTCGTGAGATTCTGCAGCATCCTCCCCCTGCCTTTCAAGACATTCCTGTACAGGCATGTGTGCGGGATCAGCATAGGAAGGGAGGTCGCTATCGCTCCTGAAGCAGATTTTGACTCATTCTATCCGGAACTGATCAGCATCGATGACAATGTGATCATAGGGATGCGGGCCTCGATATACACGCATGAATTCATGCAAGGGGCTCTCAGGCTGGGCAGAGTGCATATAGGGGAAGGCGCTGTGATAGGAGCGCACACAGTCGTGAGATCAGGAGTGACGATAGGCAATGGAGCTGTGATTGGCATGTGCAGCTTTGTCAACAAGGATGTTCCTCCCGGCGAAGTCTGGGGAGGAGTGCCTGCGAAGAGGATAAAGAAAAAAAGCACCCTAAAGCTTCGCTCTTCTCAATAATAGCGAGTTCGTGACCACCGATACTGAAGAGAGCGCCATCGCAGCACCGGCGATTATCGGTGACAGGAGCCAGCCTGTGAACGGATACAATAGCCCTGCTGCGACAGGTATGCCCAGCACATTATAGAAGAGTGCCCAGAACATGTTCTGCCTGATCTTCGACATTGTGGCTCTTGACAGCTGCATTGCGCGCGCGACATCTGCCAAATCATTTCTCATGAGGACGACATTGCCTGTCTCCATCGCCACATCTGTGCCTGAGCCCATGGCGATGCCGATATCTGCCTGGGCAAGGGCAGGAGCGTCGTTGATGCCGTCACCGACCATAGCGACCTTGCCTTTCTCCTGAAGCTTCCTGACATGGCCAGCCTTATCTTCGGGGAGGACTTCTGCATAGACATGGTGCACACCTGCCTGCTTTGCGATCGCATCAGCTGTCCTCTTGTTGTCTCCTGTGATCATGTATGTCTCAATGCCCATCCTGTGAAGCATGGAAACCGCCTCTGCACTCGATGGCTTGATCGTGTCTGCGATCGCTATCACACCGATGACTTCATTCTCATCTGCCACAAAGACGACAGTCTTCCCCTGATGCTCAAGCTCCTGGGCAGATGCATCATCAAAGAGGATCTTATGCTTCGTCAAGAGATTCCTGCTTCCGACAAAGTATCTTTTGCCAGATATCTTCGCGCTGATGCCATGGCCTGGATCAGCATGGAAGTCCTCGATCTTCTTGAGAGAGAGGTCCTTGGCTTTCCTCACAATGGCCTCACCAAGAGGATGTTCTGATCTCTTCTCGATGCTTGCGGCGACCGAGAGCACCTCTTCCTTATCGACTGCGATGATATCAGTGACCTCTGGCTGGCCTCTTGTTATTGTGCCAGTCTTATCAAATACCACATGCTTCACGAGATGTGCTGCCTCCAACGCGTCTCCCCCCTTGATCAGTATCCCGTTCTTCGCCCCAAGACCTGTGCCGACCATGATAGCTGTCGGTGTCGCGAGGCCAAGGGCGCATGGGCATGCGATGACAAGCACAGATACTGCGGCGATCATCGCGAACGAGAGGCCCATGCCAAGCGCAAACCAGATGACGAAAGTCATCGCTGCGATAATCATCACTGCAGGCACGAAGTATGCTGACACATTGTCTGCGAACCTCTGGATAGGAGCTTTCCTGCCTTGAGCATCCTCGATAAGCTTGATTATCCTTGCGAGCGTGGTATCCTTGCCGATCTTTGTCGCCTTCACAGTGAGGCTCCCGTTCTTGTTGACTGTGCCACCAATCACGGAGCTTCCCTTCTCCTTCCCCACAGGCATGCTCTCGCCTGTTATCATGCTCTCGTCGACCGAACTCCTCCCCTCGGTGACGAGCCCATCGACAGGGATCCTCTCGCCAGGCCGGATGATGACCAAGTCCTCGAGGAGGACGTCTTCAATCGGGACATGGATCTCCTTCCCTCCCCTCATCACAAGAGCAGTCTTCGGGGCTATGCTCATCAGCTTCTTTATCGCATCGCTGGTCTTCCCCTTCGACCTTGCCTCCAGGAGCTTGCCGAATATCACGAGCGTGATAAGTATAGATGATGTCTCGAAGTACTGGCCAAGCGACCTGTTGAAGAGCATGGCATAGACACTGAAGATATATGCAGCTGTCGTCCCTACTGCGATGAGCGTGTCCATATTCGCGCTCCTGTTCCTCAGAGCATAGAGCGTCCCTCTGTAGAACTGCGCACCCACAAAGAACTGGACAGGTGTCGCGAGCAGGAAGAGTATCAGCTCGGCATGGGGGAACATGATGCCGAACCACATGAACACCATCCCGATCACAAAGACGGGTATAGAGAATGCCAGGCTTATCGCAAGGAGGATTGATAGCCGTCGTATCACCTGCTTCTCTAGTAGAGCAGAATCTCCTGGAAGGTCAGCTGAGTATCCCTTGCTCTCGATTGTCTTTATCAGCTCCTGAACTGAAAGCTGCTTCTCATCAAACTCGACTGTAGCCTTGCCTGTGGAGTAATTGACATTCGATTGCATGACACCAAGCTTCTTCTGGAGAGCCTTGTCGATCACTATCGCGCAGCTTGCGCAATGCATCCCCTTTATCTGAAGGTCAGTTCTCATCTATATCACCTCGACGGGAAGGACATGCATCATGTCAAGCGCACCACCTGTCTCCTTGTATATTCCTGCTACAAAGACATCGTTTCCGAAGAAATCCTCGATAGTGTCTCCCGGAGCTGTGAATAATCGTTCCTTCATCATCATGTCTGCCTCATCCCTGCCGATCGCCAACGGATAGTAAGTCTTGCCATCCCTCTCGATCTCATCGAACTGGAGGGAACCTTCCTCAAGTTCCCACATGCTCTCTTCTGAGACCAGGAACATCTTGATCATTCCCTCTGATTCCCTGAACTGCACTGCCTTCCCTGGCTGGAGGGAAGCCAGATTGTCATCTGATATGAGATGCATCATATCCAAAGGAGTGTCTGTCTTCTCGATTATCCCTACGACATCTGCTTCGATCCCGAAAAGCTTGACTTTATCACCGACCCTTGAAAATAATCCTTCCTTTCTCATCATCGCAGCCTCATCGCTCCCCAGGACTATCGATCCAGGAGAGATCCTGAGGGATCCTTCTGCCGGCATCGCAGGGATGCTGTGAGCTGAGGCGAATATCTTGACATCCATGGGCCCGATGATTGCCCTTGCTTCCAGGGTATCGAAGAATGCTGGACCGATACTTCCCCTGCCTAATGAGAAATAAGTTGCTGTGACAAGCACTATGATCACTACTGTGATGACTGCTGCTTTCTTGTACATCTAGACCACCTTCCGGAGGATCCCGCCTTCCTCTTCGATATGAGCGCAGTGCGGGCATCTCTTCTTCTGGCCGAAGTAGCTGAAGGCATCCCTCAATATGCACCAGCAGAAATTCTTCGACAAGCTGAAGAACTTGTTCCTCCCGTCCCTCCTGCTCTGGACAATGCCGATGTCCTCCATCATCGAGAGCTGATGAGAGACAGCTGAGAGGCTGATATCTCCGACTGCCTGATGTATCTCGTTCACTGTCCTTGGCTCTTCTGAGATCGCAACAAGTATCCTGAGGCGTGTCTCATCTGAGAGCGCCTGGAAGAATCTTATGACTGATGGGTCTATCTTTTGCATAGATAGTTGAGCGCTTGCTCAAGTATTTAAAGATAGTCTATCCTACTTACCAATGATGGAATGAATTCTCTTCCATGGAACTTCAACTCTCCCAAAAAAAAGGGACACATCCGACCTATCACCTAAATGTGATTTCTTATTATAATGCTCAAGCTCCTATCATGAATGAGATATGCATGGATGCTGCTGCTCTTACTGGCTGCCTGCGGGACGTCTCCTGAACTCTCCCGTCAACCAGATGTCGAACAGGCAGGGAATTCGACTGATGACTCTACCGACGCTAACTCTACTGATTCAACCTCTAATGATCCAGGCATGACGCTCACGCTTGTGGCTGAGGGAATGGCTGCACCGCTCGCGATGGTCCAGGTCGATGATGGAATACTTGTAGCTGATCAGCAAGGGATAATATGGCGGATAGATGTTGCTGGTGAAAAGGAGATAGCGCTCGACCTTCGGGAGGAGATGGTCGAGCTATCTCCCTCATATGACGAGCGAGGGTTACTAGGGATGGCCCTCCATCCTGAAGGCAGCAGCCTGTTCCTGTACTATAGCGCGCCTCTGAGAGCGGGTGCGCCTGAAGGGTGGGACCACACGAGCAGGATATCTGAATTCGATATTTCTGAGGGCATGATCAACCCAGGCTCAGAAAGGGTCGTCATGGAGATCGACCAGCCGCAGTCGAACCACAACGGAGGCCAGATCATGTTCGGACCAGATGGTCATCTGTATGTGCCGCTGGGGGATGGAGGAGGAGCAGATGACCAGGGGACCGGCCATCCTCAGGATTGGTATGAGGAGCTTCCAGGAGGAAACGGGCAGTCCATGGACACGCTTCTTGGCACCATACTCAGGATCGATGTGGATGCTGAGGAAGGATATTCTATCCCAGATGACAATCCCTTTGCGGGAGAGGATGGAAGGGAAGAGATCTTCGCCTATGGACTTAGGAACCCATTCAGGATCTCTTTCGATGAAGAGCTTGGGATCATCGCTGCAGATGTCGGGCAGAACGCCTGGGAAGAGATAGATATCATCGTGCCAGGAGGGAACTATGGATGGAATGTCAGGGAAGGGAACCATTGCCTTGAAGGGGAGCCGTGCCCTACAGAGACACCTGATGGCCAAGAGCTTATCTATCCTGTCCTCGAATTCAGGAATACTGGTGGTTCTGCTATCATAGGGGGATATGTCTACAGAGGGTCAGATATCCCACAGCTCTCCGGGAAATATATCTTCGGAGACTGGAACAGGGAAGGAAGCGGGGTCATATTCAAGGCTGATCCTGAGGATTGGGAGATGGAAGAGCTGCTCCGCCTTGATGGCTACCTGCTCTCATTCTCCCGGGATGATGACGGTGAACTGTTTGTCCTGACGTCTGATAACACAGGACCCACAGGTGATACTGGCAGGTTATTCAGGTTGGGAGGTGTATGATGAGAAAGACATTGATACTTATGGCACTGCTTGTGGCACTGGCTGCATGCACGACAACGGTAGATGACTTAGGAGAGCCTATCGAGGACGATGCAATTGACCAGGAAGATCGTGACAATGTAGACCCTGATGTTCAGGAGACTGTGGATGATACCCTGGAAGGGGAGGATGCAGGACCTGTGACACCTGTCCCTGATGTCACAGTCGACATGATAGATGGGCAGTTTGTTCCTGCGGATGTCGAGATCATGTCAGGGGATACTGTCAGATGGAGGAACCTGGATCCTGAAGGGCATTCGATACAGGGATTCGGAGTGTATGACGAGGTCCCTCCAGGTGAGGATTTCATGTGGACTTTCGACAATCCCGGGAACTATCCTTATGAGTCGACAGCAGATACAGCTATGGAGGGCACTGTCTTTGTGCTGGCGAGAGAATGAGGCTTCTTCTTTTCTTCTGTATACTGGTGGCATCTGTGACTGCCTGGCATGAGGAGTACTTCGCAGATGAAGGCTATGCTGTGAGCGGCTGGGAGTCGGATAGATCTGACAGTCAGGAATACTTTGATAGATACGAAGACTGCATATATGATATAGAAGGCAGGTGCGTGACCGATGACAGGGACTATTATCAACTGTGCGCCTATGATGTCGATGGGATAAGCAGATGCTTCCTTGTGCATGAAGATACTGCTGACAGCATCACGGGGATGAACTATGATATCGAAAGGGAAGCAAGGATAATCGAAGACAGGGTAGACGATGTGAGCTATGTCAGGAGGACCTATGGACCTGAGGCTCCTGATACATACTACACAGATACATACTCATACTATGAACGTGATGACCAGTATCCAGATCAGTATCATACTCGTCAATCCGACAATGTCATGGTCTGGGAGAATGGGAATGTATACAGGGAAGTAGATGGGGTTTGGTATAGACAGAGGGATGATATGCTCTATCCTCTTGACACCCCTGGATGGGACCTCCCTGAGGACCAGCTTCGCCGCGCTGAGAGAGATGTCCGATATGTTGATCAGGAAAGCATCTATTTTGTACGGTAAGTGGTTCAAAACTGAGTGACTATCTTCTCTTTTATGGCAAATGCCCCTTGTTATTAAGATATTTCGCTGACTACCTATGGAGGTGATCAGGATGAGATGGATGTTCTTGATATTGCTGCTGGCAGCGGGCTGCACGATGCAGGAAGGTATGACAGATGGATTCGGGGAGGAAGCTTCAGACCAAGCACCTGAGACTCCACCTGAGACAGCGCAACCTGAGACAGCTCCTGTCACAGCAGGTCAATCACCTGAGACAGCACCTACCCAAGAGACATATGAGATAGGTGGGGCCACTGAGAGCACTGCAGATGATGCTGTCAGTGATGATGCTGTCAGTGAAGAGGATGAGACAGGAGCTGAGGATATCATGGAGGAGGAAATAGGAGATGTCGCTGTTCCACAGAACGTGTCTGCGAGTCCGGGGTTCTGCCCAGACGATGAATGCCCTGTCGCATTGACCAACACTGTGATCATAGATGATGGATTCTATCCTGAAGTCATGACAATCGAGAGGGGAGAGACGATAAAGTGGATCAACGAGAATCCTCAGCCGAGGTCTGTGACCGGGTTCGGTGTGAATGAGGTGTTAGGACCTGGGGAGGAATTCGAACACAGGTTCTCCAGCACTGGCTCCTATACATACATGTCAGTGGTAGGCGAAGAACTAAGGGGAAAGATAATCGTCATAGACGATGGTGAGGCATTGGTGTGAAAAGGCATCATCCTCCGCAACCGCAGCCGCAACCACCTGCTGATCCAGTATTCACTGCAGATGGACTGGCTGCGCAACCTCCACCGCAGTTCCCTCCCTGACAGCCGTTGAAAGACGCACCTGATGCTTCCGGTCCATGGCAGGTGCCTGCAGCTCCTGCTGCAGGTGCAGGCAGCGCGTCCTCCTTGATGCTGCCAGGATCATCGGTCACGATGAACCTGCCTTGGATCATCCCCATCCAGCAGCTCCAGGGTATCGTCCCTGCCTCGGTGGGAGTGAATTCGATGACCTGCTCGCCTGGCTTTATCGGGAATTCGAGACCAAGCTTAGGAACAACTATAGCATTGTTGCAGCCGGTGATCTGCTTGCCGTCTATCACCCATCTGACTGGCACATCCTTCTTGAGGACGAATGATGCAGGGGACCAACCTCTTGCTGTGACATCCATCCTTATCTCCTGATAGCCGTCATTCATATCTATCTCATCCTCAGATGCCGGACCACCTACATCGATCCCTACTCCTGTGAGCGCAAGCCCGTTCTTGAGCATCATGACACCAAGCACAAGCACGACAAGTCCTGAGACCTTCGCTATCCTTGAAGTCATGCTCCTTGAGATCAGGCTTGCGAAGGCGCCGAATCCCATCATGAAAGGCAGAGTCCCAAGGCCGAAGACAAGGAGGTACTTAGCTCCTTCGAGCATGCTTCCTGTGCCTGCTGCCATTATGTACATCGCCTGCAGAGGTCCGCAGGCGATCATCAGCCCGTTGGCAAGCCCTATGCTGAATGGACCTGCTCTCAACTTTGCTGCGATGCGCTCGACTGGTCCAGGAGCCTTAAGCGAGAATCTTGAGAGGAACTTCACGCCAAGCATCCTGAATCCGAATATCAGGAGGAACAAGCCTGCAAGCACTCCTGCCATCCCTCTGAGCTGTGGAGTGAATGCGACGACTGAGCCAAGGGCCCCGAAGAGTCCTCCTATCAATGTATATGATAGCGTCTTCCCTCCTGCATATTTCAGGTGGGCTGCCAGGAGGCTTGATTTCTCCTGTGTGGCCTTTGCTGTATAGGACACGACGAAGCCGCCGCACATCGCGATGCAGTGCAGGCCTGTGAGAAGTCCTGCTACAAACACAAGACCAAGCCCCATCCCTGCTGCGATCTCCGGAAGGGCTGCGTATCTTGATAGATAGAGCGAGAATGCGATGACTGCAAGGCCAAGGATCGCAAATAGATAACCTCTCTTCTGAGGCTTCCCGAACGTATATCCTTTATCTTCGATCCTCTTTGCTATCGCATCCATATCCGGTTTCCTGTCTGAGACCACATATCCCTTCCCTGTCGCAAGATCGAAATCCGCCTTCTTCACACCATGGACAGACATGGCTGCCTTGACTACACTCTTACGGCATGCATCGCATGTCGTCCCCTCTACATAGAATTCTGTCTTCATCCCTTCACCCCATACCCAAGATCTATTATTATCTCCCTGATCCGGTCTTCTGTTATTACCCTTGGATCGAACTCGACATCTGCTTCCTGCCTGTCCAGGGAGACATCGACTGCCTTCACCCCTGGCTCTTCCTCCAGAGAATCCATGACAAGAGTCGTGCATCCCCGGCAGTGCATCCCGGTTATCTCGAAAGTCTTCTTCATCAGCATCACCGAGGATTGTGAACATCTGCAAGGCTATAATGCTTCTTCGCATGGGGGAAAGGTGCGGAGCGTTCAGGGATCGGAATTTCCTGTTCCAGAGCGTTTATCTCTCGTTCATGCCATGATTGGCCAAGCACATCCTCCTAAGTTAGACACTTACTAGTGATGAAAGTAGGGAGTTTTATATATTAAAGGAGCAAGCCAGGCAGGATGGACCTTCATGGGAAGATGAACCTGGATGATGTGGAAATAGAGGTCAGTGGCAGGACCGATTACACCGGGTCTTCCTGCGAGCTCTCCCTTGCCTTGAAGAACATCAAACCATGGGCCCTTGCATCATTGCCTTCTGTAGTGATGATAGGGCAAGGCAGAGCAATAGTATCTGTCGAAGCCTCGCACCCCCTAGGAATACTGTATGATCCTGGCACAAAGATCACAGTCGCCATAGCAGGGGATGGGAATGTGGAAGGACTCTACAGGGCTGCCCAGGAGGTGCTTCGTCATGGAGTATCGCCACACATCGAATCCGCAAGCATCGGTAGCGATCAATTCAATGCTAGCAAGGTCCTTGCAAATATGCCTCTGTTACAGGAGAAGAACAGATCTTCCCTGGAAAACCTCGTGTTCAGCTATCCTATGCTTAACAGGGATATGAGGGAGAAGATCTTCCTTCCTCTTGCAGATGGAAGGGGATTTGAAATCTATGAATATGGTCCGATAGATGGAGCTCGTTCTGCCTCTGCAGACACAATGATCTACCTTGCCAGGTTGTTCGGATACAACCAGGCTCTCATCCATTATCCATCGATGATATCAGAGATGTCAAGCTATTTCCTGAGGGCTGAGATGATCCATCTTCCTGCAGGCAAACTCACAGAAGCACTTGCAGATATAGAAAGGGCACAAGCAATAGGAAGTTTCATCCTTGAAAATAATCTGCGTGGGAAGCCTTTCGATGAGATCCATGATATCGATACACAGATGGAGTATGGACCTCTTTGGAGATATTTCGACATCTATCCTGAGGCAGTGAGCAGGAAAGAGATGGTCCTTGCAAAAACGCTGAGACAGGAGATAATGAAAGCTGAGATACGATCAATCCTTGCCAGGAAGGCAGGAAGGGAGCAGGATATACCTTCATACGTCGCCTTGGCCAGGGCAGGAGTGAGCAGGATCATCGAAGAATTCTACAATCCAGGAAGACAGACATTCACAACTGTGCCTAACATGGATTCAGAGTTGAGAGAGCCAGGGCTTGTCCAGCAATATGCACCGACAGAGGATAGCATCCTCGCGCAGAATGAGAATTCAAAGAACAATCTCAGGCTTGAGATCTATCGGCAGATCGTGGTCTATGCTAGAAACAGGCTTTCTCGCATCTCGGCAGATATCCGGGAGATATCAGAAGTGAGTCCAAGGCTCCCGGGACTTTCATTGGCTGAGCAGATCTATCTACTGGAGAAGAATGAGCTTGAGAGAGCTGTGAAAAATATGGACTGGGGACGTGCAGCGAGTCTTAGCGGCACTATCAGGGAGCTTGAAGAGCAGCAAAGATACAAGATGGCAAACGACCCTCTCTCTTTCGGAGGAGATTATGCTGGCTCTCTTCTACGGAAGATGCCTCATTAGATACTTGCCTCAAAACCGCCCTTTTAAGAATCATCATCTGCACGAATACACGATGGAGGAACAAACATGAGACTAGACCCATATCTGATATTTGACGGAAAAGCAGAGAAGGCATTCAAGTTCTACAGTTCTGTTTTCGGAGGGGAGATGTCTCTGCAGAGATACAAGGATGCACCAGAAGGAAACGACAGCGACAAGGTGATGCATGTGTCCCTTCAAGTCGGAGAGAGCGTACTAATGGGATCCGATGCCCCTGATGATCAGGGAGTGGACTTCGGGAACAACTTCAACATATCGATCAGCATAGATTCAAAGGAGGAGGCTGACAGGATCTTCGGGAGGCTCAAGGAAGGAGGCCATGTCCTGATGGCTATGGAGAACACTTTCTGGGGCGCTTATTTCGGGATGGTGCGAGACAAATTCGGTGTGCAGTGGATGGTGAGCTATAGCGAGAAAGGGGAGCAATGATATAGCTAGAACTTCCTCACAAGGAATATCTTCTTTGTCTTGCCGTTCTCTTTCCTGTGGATGATCCTCCTCTCCTCGAGGGAACCGAGGAGGATAGAGAGCGTGGCCTTAGACATGCCTGTCTTGTACCTGAGGGTGCTCTGCTGTATGCCTTCCTGCTCATGCACAAGGCGGAGGACCTTCTGCTCTTCTGGCTGGAAGCCGACGAGGAAAGCTGAGAACTCGTCGATACCCTTCTCGAACTTCCTCGCATCCCGAAGCGCTGAAGAGACTTCCTGCTGGTGCTTAGCCAAAATCTCCTGCGTCCTGTCGAAGAGCGCGAGATACAGGCCGAAGAGGAGCATGCTGCCCGAGAGTATCCCCCCCAGGATATAGACAGTGAAGTCCCTCTCCTCATGGAGACAGGTGCCGTCTGACAAGTAGCATGAACCAAGCTCTTTGGTGATCTCAGCTATCCTCCTGTCGTCAGCTGCTTTTGTCATGAGGACAAAGACACCTGAGAGGACTCCCAGAAGGATGATTACAAATCCGATCTGACGCTGGTTCATTAATCACAGGAATAGGTTGAGTGTTTATATTTCTTGGGGAACGATCCTTATCATCTGCTCAGAGGAAAGGATCTCGGTGCCATCGCTGATGGCGCGTGCCTGCAGATACAACATATCCCCTTCTGGCACCTTGAATGTGACTGAGAACATATCTGGGATAGGATATGGACCGCTGTTGTGCTGGCCAAGTGAGCTTGTCATGTTCTCCTCCTGCCTTATCACCAGTTCAGTCTCTTCTATCGAGCCAAGGCCGCTGACTGACCATGACACTGTGAGAAGCTGGCCTTCGCGTGCCTGCCTTGGCAGCTCAAGCATCCTTACCTCAAGGGCTGAATACCTCTCTGACAGGGGTTCTGCGACAGGTGTGCCGAACTCCTCCTCGCATGCTGCAAGAGATAGGAGTGTAAAAATGAGAAAGAAATGAAGTTTCATCCGAGCTTTGAATCGAGGAGCTGTTTGAAGACATCATATGGCTGAGCCCCTGATATGACTTCGCCATCGATGACAAAGGAAGGCGTGGATCTTACTCCCTGAGCGACACCTTGCTGCGCCTCCTGCCTGACACGCTCGCCTGCCCTTCCTGAATCAAGGCAGTCGGAGAACGCTTCCATGTCAAGGCCTAGCTCGCCTGCATATTGCTTGTACTTTGCCGGTCCTCCCTGGACACCCTGGACATATAGCTTGTCAGTCATCTCCCAGAACGCGCCCTGCTGCTCTGCGCAGACAGCTGCTTCTGCAGATTTCTGGGCATTGGCATGGATCTGTGTAAGAGGGAAATTCCTGTGGACATAGTATACTTTCCCTGTGTCGATATAATCTTCCTTGAGCTGAGGGAATGTCTCCCTGTAGAACCTGCTGCAGAATGGGCATTCATAGTCGCTGTATTCGACTATCGTGAGGCTTGCGTTCTCATTACCCAGAGCGTTTCCAGTCTCCTCCCCTGTGAAGACGACATTGCCAGTCCCGCCGCTGCATGCGACCAGGAATCCGGCCAAGAAAATCATAAGGATGTTCCATCTCATGTAAATCACCAGAGCCATGGCTCCTTGAGAAACATATATTCATGACGGCTATGGAAAAAAGGGGAAAATGAGAAAATGTCTATTTCTCACGCTACCACTTTCCCAGCTCTTTCTCGACACCTGCGACCCAGCTCCTTATCACAGACATTATCCTGGCGCGAAGCTCGTCGCGCTGCCTGATGCGATAGTAGAATATGTAGCCGCCGCTTGACAGGTTCTCCTGGTTTCTTGAGATAAGCTCCTTCCCGTGCAGCTTCTTCATGCAGCGCTGGACTGTGGAGAGGTCTAGGGAGAGCCGCTTAGAGAGGACTTCTGATGTGAACCATTTTCCATCCTCGGAAAGGAGGGTCTCGAGGACCTTGTATTCAGCCCTAGTGAGGCCGAGACTGCACTTGATTATCTCAGGCAGGCTGAAGCGCTTGCAGGCGAAATCGATCATATTCTTCTTCCTTCGACTTCGAAGGTTTCATTCCTTGACAAACAGCATGCAGTGGCAGTGGCCCATGACCTTTATCTCGTCCATGTGCCAGATGCAGGGGCATGCCTTTCCCTTGTCCTCATCATCGTTCCCTGCGACCATCCTGCATGGGCAATAGGGCTTCCCCCATTTCTTCTCGTTCCTGATGATCCCCTTGACGATGTTGTCGACGATGCGCTTGTCAGGGTTGAGCTTGATGCCATTCTTCTTGGCATGATCAAGATAGAAAGAGACAAGCTGCTCTGACCTCTGCTCCTGAGTGAGTTCCTCTGCCATCTTATATCTTCTTGAGGACAAGGTCTATCTTCTGCTTCATCGCAGGCTTTGGTGCGAATCCGACGATCCTCTCGACTTCCTTGCCTTTGTTGAATACTACCAGGCATGGGATAGAGTTGATCTTATGCTGCTGGGCTATCTCCCCTGCTTCCTCAGTAGAGAGCTTCGCGAACTTGAGCTTTCCCACATATTCCTTAGAAAGATCCTCGAAGACTGGTGCCATCATCTGGCATGGCATGCACCATGATGCCCAGAAATCGACTATGACCGGCTGGTCTGACTTTGTCACTTCACTCTCAAAATTATCACCTGATAGATGCACAACGCTCATATTCTGTCCTCCGCTCCTGACCTGATGCAGGTCAGTACTGCTGAAATGTAGAAGTAGTATATAAAGATGTTCGAGTACTGTGGCAAGGGAGGGGAAAAAAGCGGTAGCGGTGATATTTCCCTCCGCCATAAAATATTTAACCTCATCACGAATATGCTAACCAATGATATATGACCGCAACCAGTTCATATTCAATATCATACTCTCGGTGCTGATGGTCGTCTTGATATCAGCATTCGTCTTCTTCGGTTTCTCTGTCCTCAGGATGGAGGAGAAGTTGGATTCGCTTGAAAAGTCGAGGAACAATATCCAGGCATCGCATCAGGAGATAGGATACGTGCTTGGCCAAGGTGTCTTCACTGTGGATGCCGATGATTTCGGCAAGCTGACAGGCGCGTCGATGCAGCCTGCCATCTTCGATGGGAACACTCTCATCGAGATGAGATACTCCAACCAGACAATAGTGCCAGGCCATGTTGTCAGGTATATCGATGCTGCAGGGACACCTGTCATCCACAGGGTGAGAGCTGTCTACGAGGGAACACTGCATGTCCAGGGGGACAGCATGGGAGAAGGAGAGATCATCGAGAAGTCCCAGATCACGCATGTCGTCCTAGGGGTGCTGTATACATAATGGGTTTCGAGGAGCTTGATGCCTGGTACGACCGCGAGAAGCAGAGGCTGGGAGACCGCCTGGCTGCAGGCAGAGGAAGCGAAAAGGCGAAGAAGTCTTATGCTGATGCGATGGCAAAGCTGCACAAGTCATATGAGGCAAAGGCTGCCAGGATGGAAAAGTCAGAAGAGAGACTGTCGAGGATCAAGAGATTTTTAAGGAGGATACTGAGATGAACTATGCTGAGAAGACGCGGAGGAAGATGATATTCCAGGCAGGTGCTGCCGTCTCCCTCCTGATGATCCTGTCTGTGCTTGTCTTCATGAAGCTGCAGCCTGCGACTGAATGGATCACGATCGAGGATTCTTGCGGGCCTGTCGGGAATACCATATCGCATACCATATCCAGCGAAGACCAATGCGAGAACAGCTGCGTCGCTGCCTGTCTCTCGTTCGGGAAAGAGTTCGTCGACAGGAAGTTCGAGTATAACCAGGAAGTGCGGTGCAATAGCTGCGAGTGCCTCTGCAGGGTCTGAAACAAGTTATTTCCTTTTATTATAATTGACGAAAATCTGCTGTTGGCGGCAGTCGTCTTCCTCCGCTTTTTCCGAATGGCCCTAGAGAATTATACAATACTGCAACAACATGCCGGCGGCGAGCTGGGGGTCGTCCCTTACGGGGTGGCGAGTAGGCTGAAAGCCGTCGCCTAGGCATGATGTTGTTGCACAAAATCTGGGCAAATCAAGATTCAATACATATCTGCATTCCCGAAAGATTTAAATCCCATGCATCAATCAGGAGTCCTTGATGAAAGGGGGGTTTCTTGTCGCGTTCCTGCTGCTTGCCGTACCCCTGGCAATAGCAGAGAGCCACGTTGTCTCAAATTCTGCGAACTGGCAGGATGTGTATTCTGTGATGTTATACGGGAATCTCGCAGAGAAGACACCATATTTCCTCGTCAGCTCAAGGCATTCTGCGCTCCTCGCAGACCAGCTGCCTAAGACAGAGGAAGGGATACTTGTCATATCATCCAGGAAGAGTCCGTATGCCTTCGGCTACAAAGGGCTTCTTGAGTCAAAGGGACTTAGCTGCGAAGAGCAGCAATATGACAACATCAACCTGGAGATGGCGAAGAGGCTTGACACGACAAAGTTTGTCATGATAGACGACTCATATGGCTATAACGCGATCTCAGTCGCGCCTTATGCTGTGATAAGCGACTCGTATGTGCTTTTTGCGAACAAGAAGAACATCAACCAGGTTGCAGCCTTCCTGGAGGGAAGGAGGCCGACAAAGATCATCCTCTACGGGCAGCTAGACAAGGAAGTCAAGGAACGTCTTTCCCAGTATTCGCCTGAGACCATCAACACAGGCGACAGGTTCGAAGATAATCATAAGATAGTCGACAAGTTCCAGGAAGTGCATAAGCAGAAGAATGGCAAACATAAGAGCCAGGTCATCCTCACAAATGGGGAGTTCATCGAGCAGGAGATAATGTCAGGTGTAGAACCGGTGGTATTCATCGGGAGGTCGAATGTGCCTGATCCTGTGAAGGACTATATCCAGAAGAGCGATATCGAGATCGGCATACTTATCGGAAACGAACTCATTGGTTCTGCCACATTCATCAGGAGACAGCTTGGGATCTCTGTCTTCGTCAAGTTCGCCCAGAGCGCCAGGACTCCTACTGGCCCTGTCTCGGCAGTGGAGGACCTCGACAGGTTCTACCTGCCGCGCTACATACTCGACCTTGAGCTGTATGAGGTCAGATACAACAGGCCGCAGAGCCAGCTGCTTGTGACATATCACAACAATGTGCCTCTGTCATCATATCTCAAAGGTACTGTCACTGTGAGGTATGGTGAAGATACCCAGACTGTGGGAGACCTGGATGCTGTCTTCATAGACAAGAGCGAATACAGGACATTCGTGTATGATCTTGAGCCGATATCTTCTGATGACATCACAGCTGAGGTCTTCACGATCTATGGAGATTCGAAGAGATCTCTTGAATACACGCTCAGGGAGACTGTCGATGTCGAGACTGTGACGATAAGCGACAATTCGAAGATCGAGATAGCGGAGGTCGCATATGACCAGAGGGGAGGACAGTTCCTCATCAAGATAAGGAATATCGGAGAGGTCGATGCTTTCGTCGACCTTGAGGTGGTCGATTTGCTGCTGAATGATGAGCTTGTGACTGCCGGGTCTGAGGAGATCACGCTTGTGAAGGTCGGAAAGACCTCGACTATAGCTGTCCCTGCTGAGATGGATGATGAGGACATGGAGAACAATCCGAAAGCAAGCATCAAGGCTTATTATGGAGAGAGAGAACAGAGCCTCATCAATATCCTCTCTGGGGAATATGAATATTCTATGGCTGGGTTCGGCCTTGTGGGAGGACAGATGTTAGCTGGGATAGGCGGAGCGCTCATCTCCTATGGACCGATGCTCGTAATAGGATTCCTGCTCCTCCTGATTGTCGGCATGAAGAAGAAGTGCCCCAGCTGCAAGCAGGTGAATCCTTTGAGAGCAAAGCACTGCAGCAAGTGCGGGAAGAGGATCTAGCGGCTAAGGTAGGTGTGTATGAATCTGTAGTATTCTGACTTTCCAGTCTTTGCAAGCCTTTCAATTATCAGTTCAGGTGTCGAGTTCGCCAGCCTTCCTAGGACAGGATTGTGATCCACGATAAGCTCATTGTTCTCGTCAAGGCCTTTCGCCTCTATGCCATCCACCCTTGCTCTCTCTGGGAGCTCACGGATGATATCATGGCCAAGATGCGTGGCGATGACCATGAAGCAGCCTTTCTCTATATAGTAGCTGCAGGTGGCGCAGATTATCCTCCCTGCGACACCTGGCTCAGTGACTGCCTCTATCTCGTCAGCCAGGATAAGTGTGGAGCCTCCGGGGCTGATCTTCGAAAGTGTCGAGAGGAGTGTCTCGAATGCTCCCTTGCCTGCTGAGCCCTTGGACTTGGCGAAGTAATAGATTTCAGAGAATACTGGAAGCTTGCTTGTCCCGCTCACAGGAAGACCCATCTGCGCCATGCTGACCAATTGTATGATGTGCTCAAGAAGAGTCGTCTTTCCGCCGCTGTTCGCGCCAGTCAGTATAGAGCATCTGGCATCGCTTCCCAGGGAGAATGAGATGGGCTGGGGAGAAGCCAGGAAAAGGTTCTTTGATGATGATATGGAAAGCTCTTCTCCGAATGCTGGCATGGACAGGCACAAGTCTCTTTTCATGTCTGAGATGCCAGCGACAAGATCGAGGCAGAGCATGTACTCATCGAGCTTCCTGAGATCTTCTGCCAGGCGCTTGAGGGCTGGAGCATGTTTCGCGATCTTCGCAGAGAAGCTTGACATCTCTCCCCTCTCCTGCTCACGTATGAGCGAATCCAGCTCATCATCATCAAGCTTCACAGGGATCCCTTCTGTGAAGATGCGGGAGGGAAGGCCAGAAGAACTTATCTCTTCACGCACAAGCCCCATGACTTCCTCAGGCAGGCTGTTCTGGGCGAGGAGCGAGTAGAGCCTCTCGCCAGGGATATTGATGTCCTTCATCCTTACCTCGATAGCCTTGTTCATCCTCACCAAGGCTTCTTCTGCCTCTTGCCGGGATATCTTCTTCGAGCTTACAGATAGAAGTCCGATGAGCGGGAGGAGGGAATCGCAGATGGCCGATACCTCTTCTTCTCCCCCGACAGGTGCGAAGGATGCTTTCTCTTCTGAGAGTATCCGGAGGTTCTGTGCCCATCCTGAGAGGAGCGAGAGGTGGCGCTCCATGTACGCATCGTCTACCGATGATAGGAAGACTGTCTGCGGAAGGGCTTCAAGAGCATGCGTGAATGCTTCTGTGTCTATGACCTGCACGACATCGTAGGAGTCAAGCGACTCCACATCGTGAGGGGAAGTGAGTAGCATCGCAGGGATATCCTTCTTCCGGAGCTCTGTGAATGACCTCTCGTCCTCAGTTGCCACGATGCTTGAATATCTGGGCTTCCATGTGGGCTTTGGAGGAGCTATCTTTCTGAGGAACCTCCCTGAGGCATCGATAGAGAATATCTTCTGCCTCTCTGAGATCTCATCCTCATCTGTTGATATACCGAGAGTACGCAGGAGCGAGGATGTGGAGCTGAAGGAAAAATGACGGCCTACGCATGTGAAGACACGGTCGAATACAGAAGTGCCTGCACGAGTCCTGAATATGCTCTTATCTCCCTCTGGACCTGCATCTGAGAAGCATGAGAACGAATGCGCCCTTATCGTGTCTATGACAAGCCTGACCATTAAGGTATATCAAAAAAGAAAGAGGTTTAATTAGATTTTGCTCAGATGCCCAGGTCCTGGGCTGTGAAAAGTATCCTTCCTGTGCAGACTCCTCCAGCAAGAGGCGGGATCTTGAGCTTCCAGAAGGTCGAGTTGGTCGAATATTCGATTGTCAGGTCATCGAACCTGTGCTCGACCATAAGGCCGTCCATGATGAGTGGAGCGCTCGTGAGGAGGACCATCTCTGTGTTCCAGTCTGCACCTGAGGTCCTGTTGTACCTCTCGTTCGAGACAGGGATGTTCCCATAGGTGCAGTTCATCGCAAGGCCGTCTCCCGGGCTGACGCCGTATCCTTCAGTCAGTATCGTCAGATTCCTGTTGCCTGCGTTTGTGATGTTAGCGAGCTTGTCATCTGATATGTCGTTGTAGGCGAGATTCCCGAAATCGAGCTGGCCAGGGACATAGATGGCGACAAGAGGCCTTATCTCCCCGAAGTCTGAGAGATTGCTGTGGTAAGCGTTCTCATCATCCTCCACAGTCACATTGCATATCCATTGCGTGGAGTTGTCTGCATAATACTGCACAGGGAAGGTGCAGAGGAAGTCCATCTGCCTGTCCTGGTCTGATTCCTGCGTGCAGCTTGTGTTCCAGTAGATCGTGTTGTTGTCCAGCGTGGAGTCTGGGTTCGCGACAGTGCTGAGATACAGCGAAGCATTCACAGAGAGGGTGTCGTTATCCCAGTCGAAGACGACTGCTGAGCAGTTGACTGTCACCTCTCCGTAAGACTCAAGGTCTACAACGGCGTCGAGGACAGCATCCCTGACTTCAGGCCTTGCGTTCGTGATGTTCACTGTTGTGTTGATCTCCTGTGCCACGGTCGCGCCTGGCACGACGAGAAGCGCTACCCATAGCAAGAGGGCGAAAGAAGCTGCCGCGAGGCATATGATTGCATTTCTTTGGTTCATTTTCACGACCTTATCTCCACGTAAAAATAATATGTGGCCTGACCTGTAGACCCAGGAAGGCCGCTGTCGGCGACAATCGCCTGGAAATCGTATGTGACTGACTCGTTTCTGTAGGATTGTGAATCGCTCTCGATGATGGTCGCGTAGACCAGGCTCTCTCCATCTGACAGGAGGATCTCCTGGAAATCTGAATCCTCTGAGATTGCCTGTTCCTCGTCGCTGATCCATGTCGCTGTGCTTGGGCATGTGCTGTTCCCTATGAGGACCGAACCTACATACAAGGATGAGTGGGCGATATGGTTGAAGGTATGATTGATATTGTCTGCTGCGGTAACTGTGTGGTCGAGCTGGACCTGCTCGCCTGCGATGACTGAGCTGTCTGCGCACTCGATATCTGACCATGTGATGGAATTGTTCCTGGTGATGAAGACTGTTCCTGAAGGATCATCTATCGCGGTCCACTCGTAGATGCTGTAGTCAGAGGTATCTCTCAGGACAAGTGTTCCTGAGACATTGCCTACATATGCTTTCCACTTGTTGTTCTGCTGCATGGTCGTGAGCACCAGGGTAGTGATTGTGCCTTTCCCATCTGTCCTGGATTCGGCAGGGGTGGCATTCTTTGTCGAATTCGAGATGAAGGTGATGGCGGCGCCTTCTGGATCAGCAGCAAAGGATAATTGGGTGAAGAGAGCCGCAGCTGCCAGGATGAAGGCCACTGCCACCCATCTTGCTGATCCCATAGGTCCTTTACTCCAGATCCAGATAGAAGTAATAGGTTGTCGCTGCAGTGTTCAAGGTAGCTCCTGACCTGCTTGATCCATCCTCTCCTACAAGCATCTGGAAATCCACTGTATTTCCGTTGAATCCCATCGGGTCTGTGTCATTGAACCAGTTGTCATTCTCGATTATCGCTGTGTAGACTAGCTGATAGCCGTCTGTCTGCAGGAGGATCTCCCTGAACTCCTGGCTCTGGTATGCATCATCCACATATGTGAACTGCGATGGACATGTGTCCTGATCGATCGAATACATACCTACCGAGAAATCCGGATGATCGCTTATGTTGAATGTGCTGTTGATGTTATCGACTGCATCCCATGTCATGTTATAGTACATGTGCCACCTGTCGAGGTTCGCGTCATAGTCGAAGCATTCTACTGTCGACCAGTCAGGTGATGCGCCGCTTGTGTTGCAGACTGCATATACCTCTCCCTTGGGCTCCATGTTTGGCCAGTCATACATCGTCCAATTGGATGCGTCATCGAGTGTGATTATTCCTGTGACCTCTCCGAAATAGCCCTGCCAGTGCCTGGTAGGAGACTTTCCGAAGAGCGATATGTTCGTGACGTTTCCTGCCTGCGCACTGTGCGCCTTGGGCTGATATACAGAAGCATCGAACTTCTGGTTATCTTCCTGTGTTATCCTATCAGATCCGATAGGGACTTCCTGTGCAGCGCAGATCGCGGCTGCAAGGACCATGACTGCCAGGAGCAGCATCAGTTTTTTCATCCTTCTCACCTTTGCTTTCTTTTTGTTATGCTAATGACCTTCACTTTGCTGACAAGCGTCTCTGTCCTGTCGCCGATCACCCTGTAGAAGTCCCCTTCGTCGAACAGGTAACCCTGCTTGACGATCGCCCTGTCGGGCGTCTCGCTGAATACCAACTTCACCCAATCTGTGCTCTCCATGCGTGCGGACTCTTGATCAGCTTGCTTGCGTAGACTGAAGTACAATTTGTTATTTCTGTATATCTAATCAATAGTTTTGTACTTCAGTATACACTAATGTATACTAAGTTATATATAAATGTTGCGCTGTAGAAGCTATATCATGCAGATCTGGCAGGAATTCAGAATGGTTCGAGCATACGTGATAGCTCTTCCCTAGAACGGGCTGATTCCATCAGCATGGCAACTTCCGGGAGTCCTATCACATCCTTCACCCAGCAGGCGAAGTCATGCCTTTCCTGATTGACATGGTGGTTGAAGACTGCCTCGGGCATGGCAGCTATGGCTTTCTTCATCTGATAGAAGCTCGAGAGCGTCCCTCCCCCGTGGAGCCTGAACTCGTATCCTGGAGCGACATGTGCGCTCTTATGATGATCGACAAATGCAGCTTTCAGCTCAGAGATCCGCATATCCATCTGAAGTTCCAGCTTCTGCAGCTCATCTCTCGCGGTCTCGAATGAGAGCTGATGCTTCTGCCATTCCACCTCAAGCTGGTGGAGTTCAGCCATCCTGCTCACAAGCTCCGCATCCCTGTTCGAGCTGTAGTGCCTGTTGTGCCAGAAAGATTTCATCTCAGAGAGTATGTCCGAGCTTATGACCTGAGAGGACACTGTATGAGATATCCTGTCTCCTATACCTGACATCAGACCGCTGAAGTAGCCTGGGGGCATATTAGTCAGCTGGGATGGAGGGGTGCTGATGACCGGCTGCTCTTCCTTGACTTCCTTGTTAGAGAACAGCGCATCAAGCTGTGGAAGCTCAGAGGGTATGCCTGTGGGCGGGGCGACATGGACCATGCTTTTCGGAAGCTCTGGTATAGTGACATCCGGTTCGGATCGCTGCTGCTTTGGGCGCAGCATACTGAAGTCGATGCAGATGTTGTCGAATAGCCCCATACCAGGCATTCTCTATTGAAATGTACTTTATATATTTTGCTAGAGGAGAGGTGACTACCTTCATTATTGAAAAAACTGAAGCTGTTCAGTGAATCTTGCGTCCAGCCCACGCATGCGGCAGTCGGACACATGCGTGTCCTCACTTCGGCCTCTCGGCCTAGCCTGCGCATGCAGCTGGACAGATCATACACGCAAGGATACAGAAATGATAGGAAGTCATAAGCTAAGGAACTCGCTATGCCTGTAAAGATTTATATAGCAGATGCTCGTAGACGTAGATTTGCATGAGCAATAGCATCCTCTGGAAGGACAGCAGCATCAACGCCTACAACCTATTTGTCATCGTCTCGACGATGATCCTGCTCCTTTTGACTCCGCTCATCCCGCTCGCCTTCTGGAGGCTCGAGACTGTGAAGATGTATATAATCCTGTTCTATATCACCAATGGAAGCATATTCCTCTTCATCCTCTCACAGCTGCTCTACGAGAAGGGGAGATGGCTGTACTTTAACCAGCATGGCATCGTCATCAGGTGGCAGCCGGAGACCGGGCCTGACTATGAGATGTTCGGCTGGCACCACCTGAAGAGGATCAATATCCTGGATTCGTGGAGTCCGAAGAGCTACCTGAGATGGAAGAGGATAAAGAACAACATGTCCTACAGCCTCTTCTTCGCGAGCGCTCTCTACAACTACATGCTCATACTCGAGACCAAGAAGGACAAGATATATTTTGTGGGCATCAATGATTATGATAAGTTCTTCAAGATACTTAGCGAGACAAAGCACAGGAACCAGTACCTGAAGGACCTTCCTATCATGAATCTATCAGCGCATCGCTTCAATTATATATAGATCATCTCAGTTCTGTGTAGAGGGCGACTGCCACTGTGTCAGGACCTTTATAGTCCCTCAGGCCGGAAGGTATCCGGAACTCGAAATCATATTCCCCCAGCATGCCCTGGCCGTGAGCAGCCTCTGTGACGAAGACCACATCCTGCGTGCCGTCGAACTCTTCCCCGTCTGCGCTGTCCCAGAGTATGCCTGTCTGGAACTGGCTTGTGTTGGTCGAGTTGACGACTGGGACGGATGCGATCAGAGAGCCGAACACAACATATGTCTTCTGCTCCTTTATGCTGCCTGATGCAGTGTAGCTATTGTTTATCGAGTCAGAGTTGTTCTCTATCATCATAGCCTCATCAAGCTGCCTGAAGTCTGCGAATGATTCAGCGCCGAGAGCTGTCCTTCCCAAGGCTACCAGATCTCCCCAGGATATGATGGAATCCTGGTCTGCTGCGAATATGTTTGTCCCTGTGAGGTTCTCGCTTGACCAGGAATAGACAGTGGATGTATTGTCCTTGATCAGGAGCGAGCCAGCCAGGTCGCCGTAGATCGTATTGTAGCTGCCGACAATGACTGATGCGCTTTCCCAGTTGTCTGCCTCATCTATCTCGGGAATAGAGCCGCCTGTCTCGATATCAGGGTCGCATATCACGAAGATCTCGTAGGTGTTGGGGATGCCTGCGATGAATGATGTGTTGAGAGTCATGTTCTCATGGGGGAGGAGACTTATCGTGAAGTTCTGTATCTGTCTTCCCTCAGAGTAGTTTCCGTGGAAGAACTGGACAATGAGATCTGTTGCGCTCGATTCCCCTGAATTCCCTATCGTCGCATTGACAGAGATGTTAGAGCCTTCGGAAGCAGTTGAGGGAAGCGACATCGAGATGACATAGATGTCAGGGAGAGGGATCGTGAAATCCCATGTCAGGCTCGTGTTCCTGTTCCCGGCATTGTCGATGCATGTCACATTCCAATGATGGACCTGGCTTGTCAGGACCTCGACTGATGCTGTGACTGGGACACCTGAGAGCACAGGGAGATCTATCTCTTCGGCTGAATCATCGAGCGTGATATTGCAGAGCATCGAGCTCTGGTCAATGGCTGTGAAGTTGAGGACAGCTGTGCCATCTGATAAAGCGGCTCCATCATCTGGGCTTGAAAGGATTATAGATGGAGCGACAGTGTCAACATATATACTGACCACAGTGGAGTTCTTCCTGTTGCCTGCTGAGTCAGCTGCCTCAAGGATGATCTCATGCTCGCCGTCTCCCAAGGCG
Organism: uncultured Methanosarcinales archaeon; assembly: GCA_964441565.1. Classification (GTDB taxonomy): domain Archaea; phylum Nanobdellota; class Nanobdellia; order Woesearchaeales; family GW2011-AR15; genus CAYTWW01. Next base: position 105,356 of record CAYTWW010000003.1, read on the forward strand.
AGCAGGCTGGCTGCGACTATTGTGGAGGAAGCAGCTGTCCCCTCCCTGTTGATTGTCCCATCTGCATAGAACCTGTAGTCGAGCAGTGTGTCCATGTTGTCTGTTATATTGAAGCTTATCGTTGGTGTCGATGAGGCATGGCTGCTACTATCCTGTGTGAGGATCACTGGCTCCGGCTGGGCAAGATCGACGTATATGTCCCTCGGCTGCGATATGCCGAGGTTCCCAGATGTGTCGTAGCAGCTTATTTCCCAGACATGATGCCCTCCGAGCGATGTCGCGGTGAGGTTACTGATACCAGATGTCCAGATATCATCGGATGTGCTGTCCGGCGTGCCGTCTATGAGAAGGGAGCAGTTACCGATGCCTGTGTTGTCTGACGCATTGAAGAAGAATGCCGGGCTTGGGATGTTTGTCCAGTTGCCTGCTGATGGTGAGATCAATGCAATGACAGGAGCTGTAGCGACTGTGAGAGTCCTCGACGAAGATGGGCCGATGTTGCCAAGGTCATCTGCGCAGGTGACATTCCAGTCATGTACTCCATCTGACAGTCCTGACACTGTTGCCTGGTGGACTGAACCGCTCATTCCTGAGCTGGTGCGTTGGATATCAGTTGCATCAGATACTGTCAGGTAGCAGGACAGGAGGACAGGATAGGTGTCTGATGGTGTGTAGTTGAATATCACTGTCCCCTCTGAGACAGTCGCTCCTGCGCCTGGATAGCCCAGCGTGACAGACGGACCGATTGTGTCATGCGTGAGCCTGCGGACAGGGGGAGCGTATGTGTTTGCATCAGAATCCAGGCAGCGCACTGTCCAGTTGTGCTCTCCTTCTGAGAGTCCTTCCATGAGGAATGAATTTGCCTGGCCATTCAGCGGGGCTGATGTGGACTGGTTGTCCTCCGAGTCGAACACCAATGTGCATGAGCTGAGATTGTAGGTATCATATGGCCTGTATGTCAGCAGGACAGAGGAGGTCCTGTTCCTGCTGTTGTCCTGAGGTGCCAGGAGAGCGACTGATGGCGGAGCCTCGACTGTGAAGAAGACAGGCTGCGTAGTGTTTGTGTTGTTCGCAGTGTCCCTGCATGCCACAGTCCAGTTGTAGGAGCCGTCTGTCAGGTTGACTGCAACGCTCCTTGCGGTATTGTTGGGTGCGCTGAGCGCGATGTCGTGACCTTCTGTCCTCACACTACAGACCATGCTTGCTGCGATGTTATCGAGGGCTGAGAAATTGAGCTGGAGCTCATTTGTCGAGATGACCTGGCCCTGCTGGGGAGCGGCAGCGATGATCTTCGGGTAGGTGGTATCTATCGTGAATGTGCGTTCCTCTGTGCTTGCTGAGAGGCTGTCAGTGTCAGTGGCGTTGATGTGCCAGGAGTAGAGTCCGTCAGCGAGCTGCGACAGCGAGAATGTGTTCTCGATCCCATTTTCCGGAGTCGTGTCAGTCTGGTTCAGTATTCCGCCCAGGGATAGCGTGGTGTTAGCAAGAGTGCCTGAATCGTGCGGCAAGTAGACCAGGTCGATAGCGCTCTGGTTGCTGAATGTGCCGGAATCAGGGGAGACTGCCGTCACAGTGGGAGCGCCTGACGAGATGAAGAGCCATTCGAGGCTCTTGTTGTAGTTTCCTGCATCATCACGGCATTCGACATACCAGTAGTGGTTCCCTTCCCCTGAGACTGTGAATGAGCGTTCGATGACTGTCCCATCCGGTGCTGAGAAGTCAAGGTTCCCTGTCCTCACATTGTCCACTGACAGGTTGCATGTCATGACAGGGTCGAGGACATCAGACACAGTAAAGTTGAAGTACTGTGTCGAGCCTAGGATAGATGTGCCGTTCGGAGGACTGTGGAGGACGATCGACATAGGTGTCGAATCGACTGTGAATGCTCTTGATGCGGACTGCGTGAAGAGGCCGGTAGTGTCTGTGCAATTGACTGACCACTCGTAGGACCGTTCCTGAGGGACTTCCAGGTAGAAGACCGAGTTGGCGTTGTTTGTGATAGTCGCATTGCTCTTGTTGATCCTCCCGTCGACCAACAGCTCGCACTTGGTGAAGCCGGTGTTGTCGGCGGCGTGGTATGTGAGTGTGATGTCCTTCGCTGTCTGGGAGTAGCCGGATGCAGGGGACACGAGGGTCACCTGAGGTATAGCTGAGACATTCATGAGCCTCGACAGTGTCGTTGCTGAGTTCCCTGCTGGATCCCGGCAGGTTATGTTCCATTCTGAAGTGCCGTCCGGGAAGGATGTCACCCTGCTAGTATAGGTCGCATTGTTGACATTGAAGTCCGGATGGACCACTGTACCGTTGACTGTGATGTTACATGTGACTGATGTCGCCACATTATCGTATGGGGTGAAGTTGATCGCGACAGAAGGTGTGCCGCTGATGTAATGGTCTGCAGGAGCAGTGATGCTGATCGTGGGAGGAGTCATGTCCACGAAGAATGTGCGCTGGGCTGTGGTGTTAGTGAGTCCTGATGAATCATTTACAGTCACAGACCACCTGTATCTTCCCTCTGCGATCGTCAGGTTGAAAGTCTCGTTAGCGGACAGGACGATGCCTGACCTGGTCTGGTTGAGCGAGGATCCTATGTAGAGAGAAGCTTCTGAGATCCCGAGATTGTCTGTCGCATTGAAGACAAGACTTATATCATTTGTAGTGAAGCGCATATTGTCCTGTGTCATGAGGACGACTCCTGGATAGAGGTCGAGGATCTCGAATGAAGTTGTTGAGCTTGTGTTGCGGTTGCCTGCATCATCGACACAGCTGATGTTGTAGCTGTGCGTGCCCACAGACATCGATGAGAATGTCCTCTGGATGAGCGTGTTGTTAGGTGTGACGATGGATTGCTGCACTGTCGAGTCGACTGTGACATTGCACAGGAGGGAACGGTCAATATTGTCGATGACTGTATAGTTGACCTGAACTGTGGAGGAATGGAAACCCTGGCCTTGATACGGCTGCTGGAGCGAGAAGTATGCCGGATGCCTGTCGACGATCACTGTCCTGTTCGCTGCAGATGCATGATTGCCGTCATCATCATATGCCAAGCAGTTCCATGTGAAGATCCCTTCAGGAAGCTGCACAGGGAAGGAAGCTGATCCTGAGAGCCCTGACAAGGATGCTGAGGAATTCGGGAGGAATGATCCGCTGAAATTCGCGTAGAGAGTGATGTTCTCAAGTCCCTGGTTGTCTGTCGCTGAGCAGTTGAACTCCACGGTCCCCTGGATTGTGGCAAAGTTCGACTGTGGTGATGAGAGTGTGACTGATGGAGGCACCATGTTGGCATCTGCTATCGTTATGTTGATCTTTGTCGAATTCTTCTCTGACACAAATCCAGGATAGCTCAGAGGTGTGGCTATAGAGTAGAAGATGTGGCTCGTACCGTATGTGCCTGTGGCATTGACTGTCCAGGAGACCTGGCATGTGTCACCTGATCTCATGTCCATCAGGCACGACAGGTCAGATGGCTGCCTGGCGTTAGGCTCAAGGACATAGAATGGATAACCTGAGCCGACTGGGAGGATGCCCTTGAATCTCTCGATAGGCTGATATGCGGTGACTGAGAGCTGCCATTCGTCCCCGTAATATGGATAGCACTCTGCATCTATCACATTTCCGGAGCTGTCATCGCCTGCGGCAGTAGCCCATCTGTTGAACAAGGATTCGCCGCCTGTGTTCTCTGCGAAACCTATCTCAAGCGGATAGTAACGGTCGCGCTGCAGGGCGAGGGAACCTCCGCATGATGCGCAGACATTGTCCTGCCATGTCACGCCGTGGGCCCCATCATTGTAGACATTGACAGACCCGTTATGATATAGAATGGAACCGTCGTCGCTGCCTGTCTTGAAATATATGCTTGCTGAGAGGGGGGACTTGAAGTAGCACCATTCATTGAGCTTTATGTTCTCCACTGCTCCGCATACTCCGGCTCCTGAAGGTATCTCTCCATCCGGGTCACGGACATAGCATGTCACCTGGCTCGGAGTGAGATCCACGACATTGCCGCCTGATATCCCTGTGGCACCGACATAATCCCAGCCCGTCGTATGAGGAAGGAGTTCGGTCCCGTTGTGGGAGGGATCCATATAGATGTGGCAATCCAGCGAAGAGGATGCGCTGATGTTGATCTCTGCTATGCCTTCCAGTCCCGTTATCCAGCTGCCTGAGCTGGATCTTGCATATCCATCCCATGGCACCTGCCTGCCTGCGCAGTACATGATTGTGCCGTTCTCATGCATGAGCCGCTGCTCAGGTATGCTGAACGAGACCAGGACATGAGTATCGTTCCTCTGAAGACCACGGCTCTCGACTATCCTGACATCTGATCTGTACCTGAAGTCCGGGGCATCCCAGGCGTCAGGATCTAGGCTTGCGTTGATGCTTCCGCATTCCCCCCCGCTGCAGGAGAAGAGTGTCGTGAAATCGAAGTACTCGTTCTTCTCCACGTTCGTGTTGGCGACAGGATCTACAAGCGCAGATGAGAAAGTGCCCCATGGGACATTCCACAGGACGCTTGATACTGTCATGCTTGCGTTGTTGTCTATGCAGGTGGCAGTCAGGTTGAAGTAGCCTGAGTCATTCACCAGCACATCCGGATTGTCCAGGACAAAATACTCTGTCGAATCATCCGGCGTGCTCATGTCCAGGAGAGTACGGGTGTCTGGGATGTTTGTGAGATTGAAGCCCACTTCTGCAGGCTGTCCGTCGACTTCTGTGGAATTTGCCCGAACAGCTGTGATCCTGTCGAGATATCCTATGCCAGAGCAGCTGCCCCATGCTGTAGAGTTCTCCTGGCACTGGATCAGAGATATGGCTGGAGGACGGTTGGAAAGGATGGATACGATCGATGAATTCACCTGCGGACCTGATAAGGACTGGTCCATCGGTCTTGCTCCGCATCTCCAGGTCTCAGCAAGGCTTGTGTTAGCTGAAGGCATGATGGCTGCTTGGGCGACTCCCGGTGATGCGGTGATACTTGCAATGCTGTAGATGATCCCATTCCTGTACCATGTCAGCTCTACGTCAAGCTCATCGCCGTTGTCATCACCTGCGGCGAATTCGCAGACCAGGTCATCGTCAGGTACAGGGAACGCTGGCAACAGGGTGATATTATGGATGAAAGGGGACCTGTCAGGGATGATCGTTATGTTGATATGGCTTGACTCTGTAGTGCCTAGACCTGGATAGTCGATCGGAGTGAGGAGCATGAAGAACTCATGCACTGAGCCTTCTGCGCCTGTCGAATTGACTGACCACTCTGAGATGCATATGTCTCCTGCTGACATGTTGGAAAGGCAGGCAAGATCTGAAGGAGTGTGAGGATTCGAGTCTGTAGTGTAGAATGGCTGGGAGGTCTCCACAGGGATTATCGCCTTAGGTCCCTCCATCCCGCCGACAGCAACGTTGATGGTGAACTCGTCTCCCAGGAATGGATAGCATTCATCGCCGATGGAGTTGCCTGCGCCAGCGTCTCCGGATGCGCCTGAGCAGCTTGTGGGATTGTAGTATGCGTGCATCTCATTCCCCCCTGTGTTCTCGTCATATTCTGCGCGCATCCTGTAGTATCTGCCCTTCTCGAATGTGTAGGTGCCTGACCTGCAGGTTGTTCCCTGGCAGAAATGATTATTGACCACCTGCGTGCCTTCCACCCTGATCTCTGATCCGTCGTCTGAAGCTGTCGCCAGCACCTGCACGCCTGAGTCAGGCGCCTGGAAATAGCACCACATGTTATGGTAGAAGGTGTCCTGGTCTGCGCCACATGAGATGGCTGGGAAGCTCAAGTCTGCATACACTCCTGACATGTCCATGTTCGCTAGCGTTATGTCGCCGGATGTCCCGCAGGTGCCTGAATATGCATTGTCGCATGCGTATCCCCAGCCTGTCGAAACAGGGAGAAGCTCCAGCTCTCCGAAATCAGGGTCATGGTAGAGGAAGCATTCCTTTGATCCTGATGCCAGGAAGTCAAGCTCTGCAAGGGCTTCAAGGCGGGTGATAGATAGGCCTGATGTCTCGAGGGCATAGGCATCCATCCGCACCCTTGTCCCATTGCAATAGAAGACCGTCCGGTTCTCCTGGCTGAGAGGGAGGATACCTGGATCAAGCGATATGTTGAACCTGACATGCTCTGAAGTCCTTGCAAGACCTGCTGGCTCTGACAGCGTGATCAAGTGCCTGTAGCCATACCTGAGATCATCCCACGGCGCTGGCGGATCAAGTGTGGCATTGAAGCTTCCGCATTCCCCATCAAGACAGGAGATCCTTGCACTGAAGGTGAAGAACCTGTCCTGCGTGGCGTTGTAGTCAGATGCTGGAGAGATGAGCTGTAAAGAGCATGTCCCCCAGGGCACATACCATGCAGAGGTGTTGGTCGCTGAGACTCCTCCCTCGTCTGTGCAGGTGACTGAGAGATTCCATGTTCCCGAATCATTTATCCTGATGTCAGGCGAATCCAACATGAATTGGCCAGTGGCATTGTCATCTGTCGTGCCTGAGAAGAACGTGATGCGATCGTCAAGGTTCCCAAGCGAGAATGTGGCATTCCGGACAGTGCCATCTGGATCCCAGCAGCTGACGCGCACACGGGAGATGACATCTGAGAAACCGATGTTATCGCATGATGCCCAGACAGTGCTATCCTCCTCGCACTCGATGGACTGTATCTCCGGAGGTCTGCTGGCCAGTATCGTCCTCGCGCTTGAGTTCACAGCTGTCCCCCAATCTATACTGTCATAAGGGAGGACCTCGCAGATCCAGGCTTCTCCGACTGTGAGATTGCCTGTGCCAAGCTCTGCAGTCACGACTATTCCGTCATCCACATCAACCTCCTGGGTCTGATTGATCATGCCATCCTTGTACCAGTTGACACGGGCTGTGAGGATGTCTGGATTCCTGTCTGTTATGATGAACTGGCATTGAAGAGGTGTCGTGAGAGAGGGCGCCTCAGGATTAAGCACAACCTGGCTTGCTACAGGGAGGGTGTTGTTGACAAGGAAGGGATAAGTGTGGTTCAATGGAACTCCTGAGCTTGACTGGAGGACCTCTCCAACATCATCCAGGAGAGCAGCATAGATGAGGTAGCTGCCTGCAGATGAACCGGCTGTGTCCCAAGGGACTGGGTTCCAGGATCCTGACAGCTGGAGAGCTGAGCCTGATGGGATGGAACTCAACTGGGAGGAAGAGAGATCATCGACGATCGTATCCACCAAGACAGGGGATCCGGTCCTGTTCTCAAGAAGCTGCATGAGCAGGTATCCAGAGATGTCTGTGCTCCCAGTGTTCTGGATGACTGAGGAATATGAAGTGCTTTCCTGGAGCTGCCCCTCCTGGACATGAGCATCCTCCATCACGCTGGCATAGAACTGCAGGGCATATGAATAATCAGCATCCTCTGCTGTCGTCACATAGTAGAAGTTCGCGACCAGATAATCCTGGTTCGCGAGGAAGTCACTGCTTCCGCTATAGCCGTTCTCCCAGCCTGTCGAGTGCTCGGTCCCATCATACCAGTTGGGATGCATAGAAACGTTGACACCTGCTCCTGATGCGTTCCTGGCAAATTTCCTGACCACGGCGAAAGCATCTGTGGGAGCGCCTACGACACGATATGCAAGATAGCCGGATTCACGATCATGAGCACTGCTCCTGTCTGTCCTCTCAGAGGCGCCTGTACCATCCATGGTGTCTGTCTCTGTGTATCCAGGGTATGATCCTGTCACAAGGAAATTGCCTGATGCGATGTTGAGATCATCCCCGATCTGCATGCCTTCGCTGGCAGACATCCTGAAACCTTTGTATGAGCGGATCTCCCTGCTTCCCCTGTAGACATGATACGTGGTGTTGGCCTGGGAGACGTCTGTGAGGCTTGTTATCCCATCGACAAATATCGAGCATCGGACAGGGCCGCATGACCTGCTCCTGATAGTCGCTGTGAATGACTGGTCATCCCAGTGGTCTGTTGTCCTGAAATAGTTCCAATACCAGTTCTCTGTCACATCGAGCGAGCTTCCCTGCCTGCTCCTGATATCTTCGATGACTCCTGAATCATCCAGCGTGACAGAGAGGAATTCATTCGCGATGACTGTGCTGCCTGCGTTGAATGTGTGGTTGAATACCGGGCTTGTGTAGTTGGCTGCAGGCTTGGCTTCTGTGTCAAGATACAAGTGATATGTCCTATCTGATCCTGCGAGGGTTTCTTCATCCATGATCCAGATGAGCTGGACAACAGCATTCGTGCCCCAGTCTGTTGCTGGGAAGGTCGCGACCTGGAGCGGCACCTCGACAGGCGAATCGTCCCTCCACTCGATGAGCCTGAAGGAATCATTGTGGATCCCTGTGAGATATCTGCTGAGATTGATCGTGTATTCCACAGGGTAATCTGATCTGTTCGCTGACCCTGCAGAGACTGTCACCGGTATGCGGTATCTCCAAGAGTGGTCCCACCATATCGCCTCGTCTGATGCCAGGAGGACCTCAGTGTCTGCATCATATGATGGATGTTCTGTCTTCAGGGAGAGGGACGCATTGCCTTCCACAAAGAAGTAAGGATCAAGGATCGTCTCTACTCCGAATGTGTCATTCGCGAGGATCGCGAAATAGTATGAGCCTATCTCCCATGGCCTGAAGAGGAAACTGAATATGTCCTGGCCTGCAGTGATCATGGTCTCTAACCAGTTCCTCCCTGAGGGCGATGTGATGTTTATGTGCACATCATCAAGACCATTTATGTCAGTGACGGTCGCTGTCAGGTTGATCCACTGGCCTGGACCTGTCAACTGATTGTCGGAGACATCTGTGATAACTGGCCCTGTTGTCTCGCCAGTCACATTAAAGCCTATAGTGACATTATGGATGCGCTGGGGAACCAGCCAGTCTCCCCTGTCGAGGCCGATCCTGTACTGGACATACCTGTTGGGTGGTATGGGAAGCGCCTGGTATGATTCACCTGAACAGGAGGGATCGTCGCAGCTCCTTATGCTGACGTTGGGCGCTGAGAGACCGCGCCTGTAGAGCTGGCTGACTTCTTCAGATGACAATGCGCGTCCCTTTATGATCATGATCTCGTCGAGGCTTCCTGCATATCTGGTCGCATAGTTCTCATTCAGGATGCCAATGGTCAGGTTCGATACTGTGTCTGGGATCGAAGCAGCGGTCTCAGATGCAGTGATGTCCAGAGTGCCATTGACATAGACCTTAGCTCTCTGCGCTGATGCGAGCGTGCCATCATAGACTATCGCCACATGGTACCACCTGTTCGGTGAGAAGGCGGCATGTGTCGAGAAGCGGTTGTCATTGTTGACAAGGTCGACAAAAAGCCTGCTTCCGGTATAGAGGAAGATACTATAAGATGTCTGGGTGTTTATCCCCATACGCTTGGAAAGGATCGCCCTAGCAGAGCCGTCGACCAGCGAGGGATTCATCCAGAATGATATCGTCATCCTGTCTGTGCTGTCAAGGGTTGCGCTGTCAGGTATCCTTGCGTACGAGGTCGCTGCTCCTGAGAATGCTACCGAATGATTGAAGAGAGCTGATTGGCCATACGAGAGTGCGCCTGGTGCCGCAGCATGGTTGGATTGGCCGCTGGAATCGATAAGTCCTCCTGACTGATCATCCATGTGCAGAAGAAGAGTGGCACCAGATGTGTCAGCTGGCTGTGAAAAACCGGCTTCTCCTGCCCCTGGCGCAGGAAGGTTGCATCTGTAGCAGATCTCCTGGGCGAGGGAGATGTTGTTCCATGTGGAGATTGCGCCTGTGTCAAACACAATGCTCTCGAATGATCCTGTCGACGCATTGAGCTCGATGGCACGCCTGACTGTGTCATAGAAGACACCTGTCATCGTCCCGTTTGTCTGCGGATATCCGAATACAAGCTTGCCTGCTGCGAGGTATGTGAAATTATAGTCAGGATCTGCTGCGAAATACCATGGCCTTGCCTCTATGTATTCGCCGTCATCTATCAGTGCAGGGCCTAGTTGGTATAGTGCGGGAGCTATCTTAGGGACACTTGCAGAATATGAGATGGAAGAGCTGTTCTCAAGTCCATGCCATGTGAGCGTGGTGCGGGAATCCTCCTCTCTGACATCTGCGCCGCCATCATCCTCCACCTCGATCCCCGGGGGAAGGATCTCGGTGAATGAGAATGGTCCGGAGTCAGCTGAATATATCCTTGCCCTGACATGGAGGAGGGACTGCCATGGATCCAGGGCAAGGGGCGCTTCCCTGATGATATCATAAGGTATGCTTGAGCTGACCTCGAAAAAAGAGACGAAAGATTGGTCGACATCTGCTGCCGAGGCATGCATCGATACATGATATGTGCCTTCTCCCAGGGTCTCGTAGTAAAGACGGTATGTGCCTCTACCTATCCTTGTGAGATCCTCATGCGATGAGATGTCGCCATCTGGAGTTGTGATATTCATCTGTATGATCGCGTCGTCTGAGAGATATCCTTTCGTATCGAGGACAAACACAAGTATCTCGGCCATCTCCCCAGGCCGATATACAGGCCTTCCTGTGTTGAATGCAGCGACGCCTGCTTCTGCGAATGCAGGATCAGCAGGGCTGAGAGGGATTATGTATTCCTGGCCAGGGATGAGGTCGAGCACCTTCTCCCATGTGCCTACGCATGTCCTTGTGTCAAAGACATAGTCCTTGCATTTCAACAGCTCTGTCCCTGTCGCGACCGCCCGCAGCTCTCCTTCATCGAAATCAAGGCCTGAAGGATCTATCGCATATGAACGTGCTATCTTCTTCCCACCGATATCCTGGATGTCGAGGTCAGCGTATCTCAACTTAGAGGCATCTCCACGGACACCACGGAGGCTTATGTCCTTCCCTGATAACCTTATCCTAGCAGTCCTATCCTTTGATCCTGGCTCGCGATCCGCTGGATCGGCAGCAGGCTCGCCTGATGTGACAATGAAATGATCCTGCTCAAGCCAGGTTCCTTCCCTGAACAGATCTGCTGTGCATCTCCCTTCCTCCAGAGGGATGAACATGGTCCTCTTTCCGGATGGGATCAACTCATATCCTTTGCTTCCACATGCTATCCTTATGGTATAGCCCTCTCCAGGCGACTCTATCCATGATGCGACACCTTCCTGCATCTGGGGGACAGACATCAGATCATCTCCGACAAAAAAGCTTGATTCTTCGATGATCTCTCCTCCCTGGAACAGGTAAAGGGAGTGGAGGCCTCTCTCGACAGGGATGAAGATCCCCTCATCTCCAGGCGATTCTACGACATACTTCCTTGACATGCTCTCGATCTCAAGCCTGTCAGCAGGCTCGCCTATAGAGATCCTGACTGTCTCGAACTCTGAGTACCTCTGCTTGTCAGTAGAAAGGGCTGATGCTGCTGCGCAGAGCAGGATGAACAGCAGAAATGCACGCGACTGGCTCATCTTCTCCCTCCGATGAGCCTCGTCGCCATCAGCCTCTCCCAGATATCCTGCAGCAGCTCATAGTACTTCTCCGGCGAATACAGCACTGTCCCGGCAGCTGCCCTCCTGCCTGATGCCAGCTCCTCCAGGAAGCCGGGGACATCATAGAAGACTGCGCTGCGCAGGCTCGGGAACCTGTCTGCGACAGCATGCCTGTCATTCAGATATTCAAGGACGACGATGATATCTTTCTCTTGGGCAAGGACAGTCCGTATCCGAAATTCCCTCCTGGCCTTATCGATATCACCGATAGGCAGGCGGCTCTTCTTCAGGAGCTTCTCCTTCTCCCTGGCATTCAGGAGAGAGAGCATGGCCTTGGCCTTGTCTGATCCTATGCCTATCGAGCAGAGGTATGATCTTCCGACGACGACCTTGGTGAGGATGCCTGATCTGAGTAGGGAGGATACCTTCCTGTTGATGTTTGGGTACGTCCGACCGAGCCGCCGGGATATGCTGTTTATGCTGTCGATGAGAGTGATGTCCCTATAGAAAAGCTGGATTATCTCCTCATCAAGGCGGCCTTCTTTCGCGATGTCATCTGATAGGCTTATTATACTATATATAGTTTATCATTTTTTTGCTGGATATTATGTCAAGACGATATTACAAAGCGCATTATATCAAAAAAGGTATATATTATATCTAAATATGATACTATACATTGGAGTCAGAAAGACCCAATGCATCGCCGGATCGACTAAGATGATGCAATGGCAGGCCAACGGATCTGCGCGAAAACATACACCCCCTTCAGGATGTTGCTCCCTGAGCTTAAATATCTTTTCGTCAGATCTATGTCAGGAGACGGTTATCCAAAGTTTTAAATAATTATCCCAGATTAATGCATGCTACAGTAACAGAGGTCAATGAAATGGGATCCATACTCAACGCAGAATTGCAGGAAGACGGCAAAGTAGTATACAAGATAAGCCTGGACAAGGAAGAAGCTCTGGCACTCAAGGGACATATGGACAAGGTGCATGTGTTCTCAGAGAATTCGTCAGATGTGAAATCAAGGATTTCACTCAGGGGGAAGAATGAAGCTACAAAGTATTTCCTGATCCCAAAAGAGCTTAGAGACAAGGATATCAGCACAAAGAGAGAGGTCTCATGCCACAAGATCGAGACCAAGCACAAGGACATCTTCGTATTCGTAGTCGACAAGATAAAGGTATAAGATGAGACGGCCAAAGGAGATCATCAGGGTCCCTACAGGAGTGCAGGGACTCGACACCAGGATGGAGGGAGGATTCCCTCTGGGCGGTGTCGTCGGCGTCAGCGGAGCATCCGGCTCAGGCAAGACCCTCCTTGCCCTCCGGTTCCTGCTCGAAGGAGCCAGGAAGGGGGAGAAGGGAGTATGCATCATGCTCGAAGAGCCGAGGGAGAATCTTGAAAGGCATTTCACGAGCCTTTCCTTCGGACAGGAGCTCGCCGATTACGAGAAGAGCGGAAAGCTGAGGTTCCTCTCCTTCACATATGAAGACTATGAAGCTGTTTACAAGGAGCTTTTCCATAAGATTGTCGAGGATAAGAAGACCAGGAGGCTCGTCATCGACAGCTTCAATGGCATACTCGCATACCAGGAGCCGCTGCAGTCGAAGAAGCTTATCTCTGAGTCATTCCTGGCGTTCAGGAGGCAGAACCTCACCAGCCTGGTTGTACTTGAAAGAGAAGGGACGCTCCATCAGTTCGACAAGCCGATACTGAACATGATCGATGGAGAGATACGCCTGAGCGACAGGAAGATGTCCATAGCCAAGATGAGATGGACAGATATCCAGCTCGATAGCGTGCCTTTCAAGCTGGGAAGATCAGGATTCGAAGCCTGATCCTTCTTTCAGTCTCTTGATCTGCTTCTTCAGTTCTATCATCCTGAGTTCCCTGCCAACTGTAAGACGCTGGAACCTCTCAAGCTCATGCACCCTCTTCCTAAGCTCCTGATTCAGGCGTTGCAGCTCCACCTCGATATTCTCCTGCTCGGTGATGTCCTGGCCAATCCCCATGATCATTATATCCTCATTCCCTTCGACCACAGTGTTCGACCAGAGCATCGACCTCCTTTCCCTGGACTTTGTCATTATTGCTCCCACCCTGGTGGTGTTCCTCTTGGAAAGGATCATCTCACTGAAGAATCGCCGGGTCTTTTCTCGGTCTTCACTGGGGAGGAACCGGGCGAACCAGTCTTTCCCGATAACACTCTCCCTGCTGAATCCTGTGATCTCCTCTGCCTGCCTGTTGAAGATCCTTATCCGGCCCCGTGTATCCAGCCCGACGATAAGGCTTCCTGCCGTATCGATGATCTTCTCTGAGAATTCCTTTGATCTGGACAGGTTGCTCTGGATCCTCTTGAGTTCTGTGATGTCCCGGATTATGCCCACAAGGATCTTTCTTCCTGCTGAATCATGCTGGACAGTCTTCTTGGTTATGATGGTGTGCGTGAACCCAGCCTTGTCTGTGAACTCCTCTTCGTTTATCGTCTCCTTGCCGGAGTCCAGTGTCTGTCGGTCCTTCTCCCAGAATATTACTGCCTGCTCCTTTGGGAAGAAGTCGAAATCGGACTTGCCTAACAGCTCTTCCCTCTTGTAGCCCATGAACCTGCAGAACTCATCATTCAATAGTATCCACTTGTGGTCCTGATCCTTGACAAATACCGGATCTGCCAGCGCATCGATGATCCTGTCAAGATATTCCCTGCTTGAGCTGAGCTCATGCCTGCTCCTCACCTGTTCAGTCGTCTCCCTCACTACGACCACTGAGCCAGAATAGGAACCGCCAAGGGGCGATACGCGGCTGGAATACCATCTCTCTACGCCGTCAAGTGCCATACTGAATTCATACTGGCCGCCTTTCTTGTGCTTCCTGTATCTGGCGACGATGTCTCTGGGTATCACATCCGCGATCTTCTTCCCGACGAAATCCCTGACAAAGCTATGGCTAGGATCCTGGGAGTGGCAGTAAGTGAGACGCTCGTCCTTGTCTATGACGAACACCATGTCAGCCATGGATTTCAAGATGCCTTCAAGCACGAAATCCTGAGCACTCGAGGAACCTATCTTGCGAAGCCTGACCTGAACAGCCTTCCTCCCTTTGAAAAAGATCTTCCTGCTGGCGATCTCGACTGGCATCAGCTTACCGTCCTTGCACCTGATCTCCCAAACCTTGGACCTGGCTGTCCCCCTCCTCAGCTCGCGCAAATAGGAGACGAGATGGCTCTTGATGAAGCTTGAGCTCAGGTCCCCCAGGCTCTTGCGCAGCAGCTCATTTTCAGAGTAGCCAGTCATGTTGCAGGCTGTCTGGTTGCAATAGATGTATCTTCCCGCCATGTCGCAGACCAGCACACCTTCAGGCAGGGAATGGGAGATGACAAGAGTGATAGTATCCCCTTCCTTAGAAGAATGGACATCCCATCCTTCGCCTGGATGAGCACCGAATATCAACATAGCATCCTGAGGCTTCTCGATCCCGAAATCGCAGAAGTTCCCGCTGTGCCAGACAACTTCTCCCCCTCTTACCTGGATGCAGTAGCAGCCGGAAGCTTTCGATACCTCCTCAAGGACACTGTCCACTAGATGATCCTCCGTACCCTTGCGACCAGGTCCCTGTTGTCGAATGGCTTAGTGATATAGTCGGAGACCTTCAGATCACCAAGCATCTTCCTCCCTACCTCTGAGAACCTTGCGACTGTCAGCATGATCACCTTCAGGTCCGCAAGCGCAGATTCCTTCCGGACTTCTTCGCATACCTCCCTGCCTGACATCCCAGGCATCATCATGTCCAGGATGAGCAGATCCGGCTTCTTTATCCTGATCCTATGGAGAGCAGTCCGGCCATCTGGAGCAGTGTCAACGCTGAAGCCCTCGGCCTCCAGGATGGCCTTGACCAGCTCAAGCAGATGCGGCTCGTCATCAACGATCATTATCCTTTTCTTTGCCATCACGTCACACCTTCCTTGCAAGTATATAAAATGTGAAGGTCGAACCCCTGCCTGAAGAGCTCTGGAATGATATCTTTCCCCCAAGTCCTTGTACGATGCCTTTGCATATGGAAAGCCCGAGTCCAGATCCGCCAGACATGCGAGTGTATGCTGACTCCACCTGATAGAACCGCTGGAACATCTTGTCGTGCTGGGCACGAGGGATGCCTATGCCTGTGTCAGAGACCGAGAAGAAGACCTTCTTCCCCTCATTCCAGCACCGCACTGTTATGCTTCCCTTCTTCGTGAATTTTATGGAGTTGCTCACCAGATTAGAGAGCACCTGGAGGAGCCTCTGCCCATCTGTCCTCAACACAGGGATCCTTCCTTCTATCTGGTACGAGACTTGCAGGCCTTTCTTGTGAGCGATGAACTCTGTCATATCGCGGAGATCTGAGATGACCTTCTCCACTGTCACTGCCTCTGTCACGAATTTCATGGTCCCCTGGTCAAGCCTTGCCTGGTCAAGTATGTCAGTGATCAGCCGCTCCAGACGCAGGACATCCTCTGAGATGATGTCGAAATATCTTTTCCTGAGCTTCCTGTCCATCATCACAGACTCATCCTTGAGAAGATTGGTGAAACCAAGTATCGATGTGAGCGGGGTCTTTAGCTCATGCGCTGTGACACTGAGGAACTCATCCTTCCTCCTGTCCATCTCCCTTAGCTTGCGGACTGTCCCCTGGAGATCCTTCCTCGCATCCAGTAGCTTCCTGTTGCTCTCATCAAAATCCTCCAGTATGTTGAGCATAGATAGCTTCGCCTTCTCAAGCTCAGCGAGCTTCCTGCCGAGCTCACGTGTCCTCATGATGACCTGCTGCTCCAGCGCATCCTCATGGTCAGCGAGCGCCCTCCTTGAGTCTTCCAGCTCTCTGGCCATCCTGTTGAAGCTGCTCGCAAGCTTTCTCAGATCATCATCAGCACTTGCGTCCACCCTGACATCGAAGGAACCTGCCCTTATCTTCTCAGCAGCCTCAGTCATGGAATCGATGGCCATCCCTATCCTCTTCGAGATCAGATGACCTACCACGAATATGGCTGGGACCAGGAGGAGGTAGATGATGCCTATCGGGAGAAGGAGCGCCCTTAGAGGAGCGAGTGCGACTGTCAAAGGGACTTCAGACACCAGGCATAGATCCCCGATCCGCTCGATATATGTCCAATAGCCTTCTGAAGGAGAACATCCTTGGCTGGCACCTTCTCCGGACAGTAGCTGTCCATCAAGATAAAGGGATGTGGATATCCCCAATCTTCTGTCGACAAAGATCCTGTCGAGGGCTTCTGGTGATATCCTCGCCCCCAGAAGGCCTTCCGGTATCACTGACATAAGCAGGATGGCAGGTCTTTGGCCAGACTGGCCAAGATAGACACCTGGCGCATCAGGAATCTTCTGCACTTCCACAGGGGTCCCATCTGTGAAAAAGACAGTGTCATGGATGAGGCAACCAAGGTCGCTATCGTTGAGGTGCATTTCCCTCAGGATGACGGGGTCGATCGAGATGATGTCCTCGACAAGCCTGCTCCTGAGCCCAGTAAGGGCGATCAGCTGTGCCTTGCTCCTGTCCCTGATGGATGTGTACCCCAGGATAAGGAAGGCAAGTGTGGCGAGCAACAGGACAACAAAAGCTGTCGCAGTCATGAAGAAAAGGATCCTGCTTGAGAGCTTCATCGTCTCACCAAAGGTATCCTGAAAGTGAACATGGATCCCTTCCCCTCGCCTGCGCTGCTGGCGGACATGGTGCCCCCATGGGCATGGATTATCCTCTTGCATATATGGAGACCCAGTCCAGGAGACCTCTCCTTATGGAGGTCGCCAACTTTATAGAATTCATCGAATATCCTCCTGAGGTGGCATCGTCTTAGCCCTATACCTGAATCTGAGACAGAGACTACTGCATGACCGCGGGAGATCCTTGCAGCGATATGCACATGCTTCTTACCGGCACCGATATATTTTATGGAGTTGGACACAAGGTTCTGCAGGACCTCTGTCAGCCTAATCCTATCTCCCTGCACCTTTATCTCCCCTGGGCAGTCGACTGTCAGCTTGATGTGCTCCTTCCTGAAGACCGCGTTGTTGCAATCGACGACAAATGAGATCAGCCCAGAGATATCGAGCACTTCCTTATGTATGACCTCTCCTGCATCCAGCTTCGAGAGCGTCAAGGTCTCTTTCGCGACGTGGTCCAGGTAACCTACATTCTGAAGGACTATGTCCAGCTTCTGCCGCTGGCTTCCTCTCAGGGATCTCCTTATCGTGGGAAGCAAGAGTGTCACGGGAGTGAGAGGCGTCCTGATATCATGAGCGATCTGGTTGAGGAACTGAAGCTTCTGGGCATAAATCTTCTGTAGCTTTGTATTCGCATTCCTGAGCTGCCTTGTCCTCGCCCTGACCTTGTTCTCAAGCTGCTCATTGAACTGCTTCAGGTCCCTCTCAGCTGCCGATAGCTTCCTGTTCGCGCTCAGAAGCTGCCTCTTCTTGGCCTTGACCAACTCCTCTGCCTGCCTCATCCTCGTCACATCGACACCGACGCTCATCACTCCGACAACCTTCCCCCCGGTGTTGAGGATGGTATTTGAGCACCATGAGATCATCTTCTTCCTGCCTGACCTGCATCTGACAGGAGTCTCGTGCAGATCCTCGGATAGGCGGCTTGACATGATCTTCGAGAACCTTGCCAGGAGCGGCTCGCTCCCCTCTCCCCATATCTTCTCCCATATGCCTGCGCTGCCTATCACCGACATCGCTTCGTAGCCTGATATCCTTCCAGCGCCCTGGTTCCATAGGATGATGTTATTGCTGCTGTCAGAGAGCATTATCCAAGCGAGGGAGGTGTCTGTCATCTGCCGGTAGAACTCTGCGAGGGAATCAGATGCCTTCTTCTCCAGCTCCAGGATCTTCCCCCCTGAGATCTTCCTTATCAGGACCTGGCGATGGCCTCCGCGATTCACCCCTTCCTCACGGAATCTGGAGTAGGACGCGCCGACACGGTACCTGTATGTGGATGAATACACCTCCGCATTGGTCTCTGAGACATACCTGGCACGATCCTCGGGGTGGATGCCAGCGAGATATGAGCCTAGCTCTTCTGACGAGAAATCGCGGATCGCATACCCCAGCTTCTCAAGCAGCTCCCTCAAGTCTTCTTCGGACATAGTGCATATGTGCATCCTTTCCTGGATATTGCGCATGAGAGATGATTGTCGTCTAGATGCTTGAACTCGCAATCATACATGAGGCCCTTCTGCCATGTTGAGATCATCGCCTTCTCCTCCGCAGCCTTCGCAAGCCCAGCCTCTAGGTTCCTTATCTCTACCTTCTTCTGCTCGATTATCTGCTGGACTATCAGGAGAAGACGCTCTGATTCTTTCCTTATCTTCCTCCCTTTCTTCCCATCTCCCAGGAGCTCAAGCATCTCCTGCTGCAGGAGTATGGAGTTGCTTACAAGGTATGTGAGCTGCTGCATCTGGAGATCCAGCTTCTGGAGCTCTATGTCTCTCATCTTCCCAGGATAGACTCCACCTTGCTCTTCAGGTCGCCAGGGTCTATCGGCTTCATGATGTAGTACTCGCAGACGATGTTTCCCATCAGCCTGTTCGCCATGTCTGTCTTCGCTGTGACTATCATGACCGGAGTCGTCTTCGTAGGCTCGTTCTTCTTCATCCAGGACACAAGCTCCCATCCGTCCATCCCCGGCATCATCAGATCAAGGATCACAAGGTCTACATGCTTCTTCTCCATGATGCTGCATGCCTTCTTCCCATCAGGGGCCGAGATATAGTTGTGCCGCAGGCCATGCTCTATGAGTGACTCTTTTATCGAAAAAACGATGTCCGCATTATCATCTACAATAAGCACTGTCTTTGTCACTGTCATCACTTCCTGTAGTTGCTGTGATAAATCTCCCATTGCCAGCTATTTAAATCTTTCCAAAGCATCCGAAAATTTATAATCTCACCTTGTTTTGTACTGGCAAACGAGGGGGGAGCATGAACAAACAAGCTGAAGAACTGAACAGGGCACTGCCTGAAGCAACACTTTCGATGCTGTCGAAGAAGGGCAAGGAGATCTACTTCCCTAAAGAAGGGATCGTGGCGCAGAGCGCTGAGGCCAAGGGAAGAAGGATCAACGCGACTATCGGGTCTGCTAATGAGGATGATGGGAATCCTATGAGGCTCTCTTCAGTCCAGGATATGATAAAGCTAAGTCCAAAGGACGCTTTTCCCTATGCGTCCAGCTTCGGTGTGCAGAAGCTGCGCGAGAAGTGGAGGGAGATGATCTATAGGAAGAATCCCTCGCTCAAGGCTGAGGTGAGCATGCCTGTCGTGACATGCGCGCTGACACATGGAATATCTGTAGCAGGATACTTGTTCCTGGATCCAGGGGATGCGATTGTCTCGCCTGACAGGTTCTGGGGGAATTACAGACTTACTTTAGAGCATGCTTATGGCGGGGCGATACAGACATTCAGGACATTCTCAGAGGGAGGATTCGATGTTGCTGCGATGAAAGAGAAGCTCGCGTCGATCTCCGGTAGGAAGATGCTGATACTGAATTTCCCAAATAATCCTACTGGATATACGCCTACTGTGGAGGAGGCGGATGGTATCAGGGATGCGCTGCTTTCACTGGCTGAGGAAGGGCATAGGATCGTCGTCTTGTGCGATGACGCATACTTCGGGCTTGTGTATGAAGAGGGGATCTATACAGAATCCCTGTTCTCAAAGCTTGCTGACCTGCATGAGAACATACTCGCTGTGAAGCTGGATGGAGCGACAAAGGAGGACTATGCCTGGGGCCTGCGCGTGGGCTTTTTGACATTCGGAGGCAAGGGACTTGGTAAGGATAGCCTGAGAGCGCTTGAGCAGAAATCTGGCGGGATTGTCAGAGGAAGCATATCCAATGCTCCGCATATATCTCAGAGCCTGCTCCTGCATGCGCTTGCATCGCCTGGCTATGAGGAGGAGAAGCAGGAGAAAGTGGTCGTGCTGAGGAGAAGGTATGAGAAGATAAAGGAGATCATGTCCTCAGGAAGGTTCAGGCCGCTGCCCTTCAATTCAGGGTACTTCATGTGCATCGAGATCGATGCGGATGCTGAGAAGGTAAGGAAGATACTCTTAGAGAAATATGATACAGGAGTGATAAGCCTCGGGAAGCTCATAAGGATAGCTTTCTCGAGCGTGGCAGAGAATGACCTGCCAGAGCTGTTTGACAATATCGAGAAAGCGTGCGAGGAAGCAAGATGAAGATAGACAAGATGCTGATGACAGGCTCTGACCTGGAGAAACTTGAGAGACTAGGCAACAAGCACGTGATGGCAATCGTCGAGAAGTACACAGAGCTCTGCAGGCCTGACAAGATAACTGTGATCTCTGACTCCCAGGAGGACAGGGATTATGTGAGGAAGCTTGCTCAGGCGAACAAGGAAGAAAAAAAACTGGCGATGGAAGGGCATACTGTCCACTTCGACGGGATAGAGGACCAGGGAAGGGATGCGAAAAATACAAGAGTCTTGCTGCCTAAGGGCAAGCATATCTCAAAATCCATCAACACTGTCGATAGAGATGAAGGCTTGAAAGAGGTCTTCGGACTCATGGAAGGGATCATGCAGGGCAAAGAGATGCTTGTCTCTTTCTTCTGCCTGGGTCCTGTAGGGTCGAGGTTCTCTATACCAGCTCTTCAGATAACTGATTCTGCATATGTGACGCACAGCGAGATGATCCTCTACAGGCCTGGATACAAGGAGTTCATGAAGTGCGATGACAAGTTCTTCCACATGGTGCATTCTGCAGGCGAGCTTGACGAGAGAGGGAACTCGAAGGATTTCGATAAGAGAAGGATCTACATGGACCTTGAGGAAGAGAGGGTCTTCACTGTAAATAACCAGTATGCAGGGAACTCTGTCGGACTCAAGAAATTGGCTCTCAGGCTTGCTATCAGCAAGGCTGCGAAAGAGGACTGGCTATGCGAGCACATGTTCATAATGGGAGCAAAGCCGATCGGCAAGGAGAGGACTACATATTTCACAGGCGCGTTCCCAAGTGCCTGTGGCAAGACATCGACTGCGATGATACCTGGGATGAGGATCGTCGGAGACGACATCGCTTACCTGCGCGCAGGAAGGGATGGCTCATGCTATGCAGCCAATGTCGAGCAGGGGATCTTCGGAATCATCCAGGACATAAACCCGAAGGACGACCCAGTGATATATCATGCGCTGACAACTCCAAGAGAGCTGATCATGTCGAATGTGCTTGTGAAGGAAGGGAAGCCATACTGGCTCGGCATGGGACAGGAGCTACCTGATTCTGGTGAGAATTTCTCAGGCGAGTGGAAGAAAGGGAAGACGCATGAGGGCAAGGAGATACTTCCTGCGCACAAGAACGCCAGATATACGATCAGGATCAGCGAGCTTGAGAATGCTGATAAGAGGCTGCATGATCCAGAGGGAGTGCCGATCGCAGGCATGATCTATGGAGGAAGGGATTCTGACACAAGTCCTCCTGTGCTTGAAAGCCTTTCTTGGGCACATGGAGTCTTCATCGGAGCAGCGCTTGAATCAGAGACAACTGCTGCCAAGATCGGCGCAGAGGGACTGAGGACGCATGATCCGATGGCGAACATGGACTTCCTTGTCATACCTCTGGGCGAGTATATCAGGAACCACCTAAAGTTCGGTGAAGAGCTTGACAAGCCGCCGAGGATATTCGCGACGAATTATTTCCTTAAGCACGATGGGAAGTACCTGAATGACAAGACAGACAAGAAGGTCTGGCTGCTTTGGATGGAAGGCAGGGTGCATGGCGAGTATGAGGCAATAGAGACGCCGATAGGGTATATACCAAAGTATGAGGATCTGGCTGTTCTGTTCATGAAGGTGTTTGGGAAGGAGTATACTGTGACGGAGTATGAGCAGCAGTTCTCCCTACGAATAAAGAAACTTATTGACAGACTGAACAGGATCGAGAACATCTATCAGCATGAAGCAGATGTCCCTGCTGTCTTCCATGAGCACATCGTGCAGCAACGTGAGAGGTTGATTGAACTGGAATTGACTAAGAAGAAGGATGTGGTGAAGCCGGGGGAGATTTGATTTTATATTGATTTGGTCAAAAAGATCAGCTATAAACTTTTGATCTATTATCAATCTTCACAATACCAATTATTTTGCCTTCATGATCAACTTCATACAATACTCGATAATCTCCAATTCGAATTCGATAAAGTTTCTCCTTGAAGCCAGCAACAAATTTACTGTCATGGCTTATAGGGTTCTCTTTAAGCTTATCGATCTTGTCAATTATTCTCTTCCGTAATTCCCGATCACATTTCTGTAAGAATTTTGATGCCTGCAATGAATATTCAACTGTAAACATCACAGATCTTTCTTAATGTCTTTTTCGCTTACCAGCATCTTCTTTGATTTTTCATTCCTATAGGCAAGAAGGTCTTCATAATCCTCTTCAGTCAGAATGGAATCTGGATCCACCATGTTCTGCTTCAACCCTTCAACTTCTTTTTTCAGGGATTCCAGATCCTCCCGCAACTTGTCCAGTGCTTCCGTCATGTGATACTTCAAGCAGATTCAAATATATAATGTTATCGCAAGAAATGATGCCTCTAGTGTGGGAGGAAGCCCAGAGATCATGCCTATTTCTTCGGTAACATAGATTACCAGATGGTGACGGAGGTTACCAGACTTCCTGAGAAAAAACATCGGTTGCATTGAGTGCGAGATAGGCAACAACATCATGGCAGCCAAAGGGACTGACCGTCCCGAGCTCAACGAAGAGTTCGTTGAATGTCGTCGTCTATCTCCTCGCCGGGGCACCCCGTAAGGGACATCCCCCGCCCCGGCCAGCGCCATGTTGTTGCCTAGACGTTCGCGAAAAACTTGAAAGTTAATAATATCCTGACAATTCTTATAAAAATTTACTTCCTTTACAATTACCTCCTTGACGACCATTAAATATTTATACCAAATTGCGATATATCAGTAATTATTGCCACTAAATTAATCTTAGGAGGGAAACATTATGCGAAGTTTTTCTGGAAGAATGATTGATTCGGACATATTTGGCAGAAAGTTATCAAAGAAGCAAATCCAAAGAGAAGTTCTTGAAGAGAATAAGCAAAGGGGAAGAAACGCTGAAGATATGTACAGGATGAATGCTGCTTTTCGGGGTGTTGAAGTGGAAAGATCTCCTCATGGACAAGACTTCATTGAAAGAGAAAGGAACCCTTGGACAGGCAAAGTCACTAAGACAACTCATGTAGAAGTCAAGAGTTCGGCTACTGCACCTTTATCACCATTACAAGAAAAAACAATGAAGTCAAAAAGAAATTACAAAGTCAAAAGATTTGGTGGATTATTTTAAAGAGAAAAAGTAATCGAAAATTTTTCCACTTTTATCCACAATGTAATTTTTCGAACTCCAATAAATTGTTTCCATAGCTGCACCAACACATGGTCCGCAAATTTTGGACAGCTTTAACAATCCAATTCTTGCAGAGAATTCTCCGACATTAGAAAATACAGCTTTGTGCAGGTTTCCATCATGAATTAAAAACAATTCTACTCCCATTGACGCAGTAGATGTTAACACCTTGTCAGCTGATGCTTCAGTCCCATCATAGTTCCTGGATGCTTCAATTAGATCGTTGTAATTGTTGATCAACGGAGAATATTTGTCAATCTTTTTTGTGAATTCTTCGTAAGCGGATCTTTCTGTACTTAGTGGATCGAATTCCTTATCAAAATGATTGTTTACTATTTTAATTCCTAAGTTGAGATTGTCTAACATTTCCTTGTAGCCTTCATATGATTGCACTTGATCCGAGGATATCTTAGGAAGGTTTGCTTTGTTTACCGAACCTGCAATTGCTCCAGCAGTGTCAATTTTTAATCGAAAAACCTCTTCGCTATGCGAAAATTCACCTATTTTATTGAGTCCTTCATCTTTGTATTTAATTACATTACCAGAAATTTTGTCTCTATTTTCTTCAGAACAACCTATTAACCATAAACACAGAACTACAACAACAATGACTAAAGTTGAAGACATTCTCATAACGAATGAGAAAACCATTTACTATTTATTTTTATGTCACAGGTCTGAGAACCGGTTGATTCTTTTGTGATGAGTAGCGTGTCGTAGGTCGTAGATTAGTGTTATCCCCTACCCAATCTTCTTCGCCATCACAAAATCATTTTCACTGAGTCCATCTATCTTATGCGTCCACAGCTGCACTTTCACTTTGCCCCATTCGATGATCATCTTTGGGTGATGGCCTTCTTCTTCTGCGATCTTCGCGACCGTGTTCGCGAAGTCCATCGCGCCTTTGAAGTCGTCGAACCTGAAGATGCGCTCGATGTGATGGTATGAGACTGCTTTCCAGCCTGGGACAAGCTGCATGTAGTTGCTGAGATCCTCCATCCCTATCCTTGGTGTCTCTGCTGTGCATGCGCTGCATTTGTTGGGTAGATCTATGGGCATACTGCTTTCCTCACTTTCTCGAATTCCTTGTTTGATGTGTAGTCGATCGGGCATTCTATGATCGCGCTCTCAGGGGAAGAGAGCGCTCTTTTCAGCATGGACTCAAGGTCGCCGATCTTCTGCACTCGGAAGCCTTTCATCCCATAGCTTGCGGCAAGCTTGACAAAATCAGGATTGCCAAGGTCCATGCCGAAGTCATGGAGCTTCATGTTCTGCTGCTTCCACTTGATGAAGCCGAATCCATTGTCGTTGAGTATGAGGACTTTCACAGGTATCTTGTATCTCCTGGCAGTCTCCAGCTCCTGGGAATTCATCATGAAACCGCCGTCGCCGACAACTGCGAGCACATTCCTCTCTGGATGGACGATCTTCGCTGCGATCGCAGCTGGAAGGCCTGCGCCCATCGTCGCTAGAGCATTATCCACAAGGAAGGAGTTCGGCGCATATGTCTTGTAGAGGCGGGAGAACCATAGCTTGTAGATTCCGTTGTCAAGCGCCAGGATGTCTTCCCTGCCGAGGTTCTCGCGGACCACCTGCACTATACGCTGAGGATGCAATGGAAAACCCTTCCTTGCCTTGTGATCTATGACTTCCTCGATCATCTGCCTGGTCTCGGCAAAGATAGGAAATTCTCTTTTCTTCAGGCGGTCTCCGATAAGTATAAGTGAATATGCTATGTCTCCGGTGACTTCCACATCTGGATTGAAGTAGCGGTCTGGCTCTGACTCATTGAAGTCTATATTGACTATCTTCTTCCTGAGATCCCTGTTCCAGACAAATGGAGGATACTCGACTATATCGTAACCGATTGTGATTATGAGATCTGCTGCATCGATGCCGCAGTTCACATAGTCCTTGGCATGGATGCCTGTCGCGAACATGCTGTACTTCGAATCATCAGGTATCACTCCTTTTCCCATCTGCGTGCTCACGACATAGATGCCAGTCTTCTCGACAAAATCAAGGAGATGCTTTGTGATGAGCTTCCTGTTCGCACCTGCTGAGATGATGATGAGCGGGTTCTTTGCCTTTGATATGAGCTGGACTGCCTTGGATATGGCTTTGTATTCTGGTGATGGACGGCGTGAATAGGTACGTGACTGGACTTTTGCGTCTGTACCGACCTCTGCCACATCCTCTGGCAGCTCGATATGCGCTGCTCCTGGTCTCTCTGCCTCAGCTGTCCTGAATGCGTCACGGACAATCGTAGGGATATTACCTGGGTCGACTATCTGGGTGCTCTTCTTTGTGATAGGTCTCATCAGAGATACGACATCGATGAGCTGGAAGCGTGCCTGCCAGTTCTGCTTCAGTGCCTTCTGCCCGGATATGGCGACCAAGGGCGCTCCGATGAGCTGCGCATGCGCGATCCCTGTGACCAGGTTTGTGGCACCTGGACCAAGTGTAGACAGGACTACTCCAGCCTTTCCTGTGAGCCGGCCGTATGTTGCTGCCATGAATGCAGCTGCCTGCTCGTGCCTTGTGACGATCAATTTTATCGACGATGTCCTGAGAGACTCAAGGAGATCGAGATTCTCTTCACCTGGAAGGCCGAAGACATATTTCACTCCTTCCTCCTCAAGCTGTCTCACGAAGATATCTGAGGCTTTCAATCTATCACCACGCTCTTCTTGTTCACGAATTCCATCATGCCATACCTTGAAAGTTCCCTGCCCACACCTGATTTCTTGATGCCGCCAAAAGGCATCCTCGGGTCAGACTTCACCATGTCATTGACTGCGACAAATCCTGCCTGTATACGGCGGGCGAGCTTCTGTGCCTTCTCCCTGTCCTCTGTCCACAAGGATGATCCCAGGCCGTAGATAGTCTCATTTGCAAGCCTGATCGCGTCCTCCTCGTCCTCAGCCCTGATCACTGGAGCGACAGGTCCGAAGACCTCTTCAGTCATGACACGCATCTCTGGTGTGACGTTCGTCAGTATGACGGGGTTGAAGAAATGGCCTTTTCCGACAGGTGCTTGTACCTCAGTGTGGATCGTCGCACCCATGGCTATCGAATCCTCGACCTGCTTCCTAAGATCTGTCATGAACTGTTCGCGTGCGACAGGGCCTATGTCTGTGGAATTGTCAAGCGGGTCTCCCACTTTCAGGGTGCGAAAATGCCTTGAGAATCTTGCGAGGAAATCATCATACACTTCCTTGACAATTATGAATCTCTTCGCAGCGATACAGCTCTGGCCTGCGTTTATATTCCTTGCAAGCGCTGCAGTCTTAGCAGCTTTCTCAATGTCAGCGTCAGCCAGCACTATATACGGGTCTGAGCCTCCAAGCTCGAGGACTATCGGTTTTATCTCCCTGCCAGCGATAGCTGCGACATGCTCGCCTGCCTTGTTCGATCCTGTGAGCGATATCGCGTCGACATGAGGCAACAGCTTCCCGACGGTGTGGGAGCTTGCGAGGAGGCTCCTGAATGAATCCTCTGGGAAGACAGAAAGGAAGGCGCGCTCGATAGACAGGCTTGACATCGGCACATTGGAAGCGTGCTTCAACAAGACTGTGTTTCCTGCCATGAGCGCAGGGACTGCGAATCTGAAGACCTGCCAGAATGGGAAGTTCCATGGCATGATGCCAAGCACTACACCAAGAGGCTCGAATGATACATAGGACTTCATGTGCCCAGCCTCGATCTTCTCTGGCTCGAGGAATTGAGGAGTATTCTCAGCAAAATATTCACAGAGCCAAGCGCATTTCTCTATCTCTGAGATTGACTCTTTGATCGGCTTTCCCATCTCTCTTGTTATGGTCTCTGCATATTCCTGCTTCTGGGATCTCAGGTGGACAGCAAGGTCTGCTGCCAGACGGGCGCGTTCTGAAGGCAGAACTTCCTGCCATTTCTTCTGGCTGGAGCGGGCCTTCTCAAGATAGCTGAACATGTCCTCTTCAGTGATCTCAGCAAACTCAGAATTCAGTTCTTCAGTATATGGATTGATGCTTCTCATGCTGATATCCAGGGATGGCTAGTTAAAAAATATGACATTATACTTCATCAGTTCTGATATATGATGCTTAGTCTTTCTTGAATACACTTCTTATGCTTTATCAGTCTTCTCCTCTTTTGGAGCTGACTCGATCTTGACTTCCTCCTCTTCCTGGAGCTTGAGCTTCTTTGTTATCTCAGGGACCTTCTTCTCGATCTCTGAGATGAGCTTGTTGGCTTTCTCAGCTGTTCGCATCTTCTTTGAGAATGCGTCGTTCATGCTGTTCTCAAGCTTCTTGAACCTGTTATCTATGTTTGGAGGAAGATCATTCGCCTGCTTGGCGACCATATCAATGACTCCTGCTGTATGCTTCTCGAACTCATTGAACTTATGCATCAGGTCCTCGACATCCTTCCTTGTGGCGAGGGCCGGGATCTTTATCTTTGTCTGGTCTGACTGCTCAGAGACCTGTCCTACACGCTTGTCAAGCTCATTCATCCTGCCTGTGATCTTCTCGAAATCCTGGAACCTCTTCTGCGACTCGATGAAGATCCCCTCGACCTTGTCTGAGTGCCTGGCGAGAGATGCTTCTGTCTTCTTTATCTCCATCAGCTCTTTTTTTACTTCTTCTGATAAGGCGACGATCTGCTCGATGCCTCTGAACTTTGTGACATGGTTCCTCATCTCCTTGAGCTGGTCGAGGATGGATTTCATCATCGCCTCATTGCTCTCAAGGTTCGCTTTCAGGGCCTCGATCTTGGCATCCTGCTTCCTGACCTCGACCATGAGCTTGTCTGGCTGGACTGCATTGACAAGGTCGACTGCCTTGACAGTCTTTACCTCGATGTCCTGCATCGCCCTGTTGGCATCCATGATCATGCCACGGAGCTCGCCGACCTGCTCGTTTATCCTTGTGAATCTCTCGTTTATGACCTTCCTCAGCTCAGTGAACTGGTCGAACTGGACCTTGAGCTTCATTATGTCAGCGCCAAGCTTTCCACCTGAGTCCTGGGACTCTTCCTTCTGCTCCGCAGGCTGAGCTGTCGCAGGGAGATCCTTCTGGTCCTCTATCCTCGCATACTTAGGCTTGAGCGGCCACATGATTCCTCCTAGCCCTCCTCACTATTTAAGATTTCCCCTTTCATCTCCTTTAGTTCATCATCGATGCAGTAGAAAAGATGTAGGACGCTTATCGCGTCTTTCTCTTCACGCGTCTTCTGGTATATCTTGATGCGATCCTCGATCATCGCGAAGTATGAGTGGCAGCCTGTGCAGGAGTAACCAAGCTTCTCCATGTCCTGTATCCTCTGCCTGTATTCCTGGAGGCTTGCCTTGAATGTGTCCTCCAGCACGAGCTTCTTCTCCCTCCTGAGCCTGAGCGCCAGCCTCCTGATGAGTGAAAATACTCTCTCTTTCAGGCCAGGCTTCCTGCCTGAGATAAGTACGTACTCGGACTGCTCATCCTCCTCTTGTGAAAGGAATTCCTTGACAACTGAGACCATTTCGTCAGGGTCCTTGCATTTCTCAAGATCTTCTGCAAGAGCCTTCTCCCCTAAGCTCTCTACCCATGAGGTTATCAGAGGGATCTCCTGCTCCTCGACATTCTCCAGGACGACTGGGAGCATATAGAGACTCTTCACCACCTTGCCATCTGGCAGCCTTAGCCACTTATCTTCAGAGAGTTCCACCTGACGCCTCCTTGATCTCTTTCTCTAGTGAATAGAAGAGATGCATGAGCTTGACTGAATCACGTGTCTCGCCAGTCGCTGCGAAGAGCTGGATCTTCGCTGGGATCATCATGAGGATCAAATCACACTGCCCCATGTCGCAGCCCTTCTTCCTCAGCTGCGATACCTTGCGCTTGAACTCATCATAATGGTACAAGTATGCTTTTCGAAGCTTGTCAGGGGACTGCTCCTTCTCCCTGGCGATCGCCTTCATGGTCGCTTCTGCAGCCTGCTGCCTGTCATGCGCCTGCCTCAGCTCTGATGCAAGGTCTTCATTCCCCTGTGCCTTGACCCAATCTGCGAAATCATTCTTTCCGTCAGACACGTGCCTGGCGTAGATCTCATCTGTCATATTCGCAAGGGTTGTCGATAGCTGCGGCAGGCTCGATATCTCAGTGCCGTCTGCCGCATGGAAGCTGTCAGTCAAATCTTAATACACCGTCCCTTTCCTTTATCGCAGTCGCTATGTTGTCATGGTTATGCTTCTGCAAAGTCCTCAGCATCAGCTCGATCTCAAGTATGGCACCATACACCTGATGCTGCTTTCCTGCATCGCATCCACCTGCCTCAAGCAACTGGATCAGGCTGATCTTTCGTCTCTCGAATGCTTTCATCACGTCTCTTACCAAGTCATATCACCTTCTCTATCTCTTTGATCATATCATCCTTGCCAGCCTTCTGGATCCGGCTGGCAAGGTCTTCATCCTGGAATACGCCGCGGATCCAGGCGGCGAAATCATTCTTAACATCATCTACATGGCTCCTGAATATGCTATCATCGATGGTCAGGAGCGCATATCTTAGATCTGCGGGAGTGCGCAGCAGCCTGCCGTCTGCAAGGCGGAAGACCTTGTCGTCGGGAACAGGAGGATACTGCTTATGCGCAGGATCTGATGGAACAGGCTCTGCAGGAGGAGCTGGTCGCGCATCGGGAGCAGGCTGCTCAACTGGAGGAACTGCAGTGGGAGCAAGTTGCTCAACTGGGGGAACTGCAGCGAGAGCAGGCTGCTCAACAGGAACTACTTGCTGTTGCGGCTCTGCCTTTGGCGGATCAGTATGTGTCGGTTCCTCCTTCTTCGGCTCTTCCTTCTTCGGCTCTTCCTTCTTCGGTTCTTCTTTCTTCGGCTCTTCCTTCTTTGGTTCCTCCTTCTTTGGCTCGACTTTCCTCGGCTTCTTCACGACAAATTTCTCTCCCTGGCCTTTCTCGACTGCGAGGAGGAAGTCGAGGAATTCCTGCTTCTCGAGGATGCGCTCAGCGACATCGGCGAGCTTCGGATTCTTGCATGCTTCCCTTATCCATCCTGCGAAATCATTCTTCTGCTCATTCACATGCTGCCTATAGTCCTCCTCTTTCATAGGCAGGAGCTCATCGTAGAGCCCTTTCATGTTGATGACTATCATCCCATTCGAGAGATTGAGGAGCATGTTCGGAGGGACATCGTCCTTGTAGCCAAGCGCGGCATCCTTCTTCTCACCGCCATCTTCCTTCTTGTCCTTCTTCTCAAGCTCTTCCTTCTGCTTCTTTGCAGCATCTAGATCTGCCTGGAGGGCTTCTTCTGATATCAGCTCGATCTCTTTTTTCAGGGGAGTCTTGCCAAGCTCCTTCCAAATCTTCTCGAGCCTCGGCTTGAGTCCTTCGAGATAGATATCGACCATGTTGAATGAGCCAGTCTTTATCTTGTCGAGCGAAAGCTTGAGCTCGAGCCGGAGGTCGAAGACATCTGTCCCCTCCTTCTCAAGCTGGTCGATCTGATACGCCAGATCATCGACTATCTCGTTATACTTATTGTACTGCGCCAGCTCTTCATCTGAGAGCCTCTGGACGCTGTGCATGATCGGCCTGAATGAAATGTAGTAAGGCTTGCCTCTGTTCCATCCTGAGTTCTGGACCATGCCAGAGCCTACCGGTGCCTTGACAAGCTCCTGGACATAGGACTTGCCATACTTTGTCTCGATCCTCTGCAGATCTCCTTCATCTCGCGTCTTCATCTGGATCTCTGTGTTGATGTTGGCCTTGATCTGGCCGACGAAATCCGCGAGCACCTGCGAGATGAGAAGCACGCCTATTCCCCACTTCCTGAACTCCCTGCATGCTCTCTCGATCTGGATGAAGCCCTCGCCTGAGCCTCCAAACTTAGGGAGGAGCCTGTGGACCTCGTCGTAGACCATCAGCATCCTGAGTCCTCTGTATTCCTGGAGATTTGAGTGGAAAATCTCTCGCACAGTATTTGCCACAAACAGGTCGATGCCTTTCGGATCCAAGGTGCTGAGCGTGAATATCTGTATCTCTCCTGGCTTGAAGTATTTCATCAGGTCTATCTTCTCCCTCGGATTCTTGATCGCCCTGACATTGCCGCTGAATGCCCTCGCATCCTTGCCTGTCATGTGGAATCTTGGATAGAATGACAGCATCTTGGGGTCGACGCACTTCCTCAGCATGCCGCTCCACTGGGCTGTGGGATCAAAGACGACGACAGCGACTCCCTTCATGAGCGCTTCCTCGACAAGGTCCTGGCCAGAGATGGATTTTCCTCCTCCGGTGGAGCCTGCGACGATAGTATGGACAGTGAGCGCATCCATGTCAAAATATGTGTCAGTCTCTGTCTCTGCGAGCTTTCCCATGTAGAGGGATCTTGCCCCTTTCTTCGGAAGCAGGTTGTGCTCTACCTTAGCATGGAAACGCTTCTTCGCATCCATCTTCGCCTTGATGACAATGAAAGTGAACACTAGGATGAACAATGTAGAAAGGCCTGCTAAGAGCTGCCAAAGAGGAAGTATCCCGAACAGCTTGTACTTGTACAATGGCTCTGACACAACGATTATCGTGCTTGTCTTCGAGTATAGGTCTAGGTACTCTGCTTCGACAGAGAGCATGTATTCTCCTTTCGGCCAGTCCTTGGGGATCTGGAATTCCTTGATAAGTGATGCTGTCGTGAGTATCTGGACAGTGTCTGGCTCAAGCTCGATTGAGAAGTTCGAGGTCTGGTTGTCTATTCCCTGGATCGTGTAGTAAAGGTAAACATCATACACTTCCTCGATGAGCATGTTGTGCATGTTGAGCCTGAGCTTCACATTGTCTCCTGCATACATCCTGCTCGTGAGCATCTGCAAGTCTATCATCAGCGCCTCTACAGGGAGCTTGTCCTCATCAGTGACTGTGATCCTCACAGGGATAGTGTCATTGAAATCTCCTGAGAATGCTATCTCTCCTGCGAATTCTCCCAACTCAAGGCCGAAGCCCGTGACTGTGAAGTTCACGCTGGCTCCAGGCTCGATCGTAAGGGATGTCTTATCGAGCTGGAGTATCTCTGTCGCATTGCCCCTCAGCTCTATCTCGACATCAGCCGCTTCCTTCCTGAAGTTGTAGATAGTGATCAGCTCGGTGAAGAAATTTCCGATCCTGAGCTTCTTGATGAGCTTGTCAAGAGATATGTAATGGTCGATGCCAAGGTCCTCCGGCTTCTCAAGATAAGGACCTATTCCCGGGCCGAATCCTGGACCGATGTCAACATTCTTCTTGGTCCTTGTCGTCCTGCCAGGGCCGACACCGGTCCCTACTCCGGACCCTGAGCCTGACTGCTCCTCGACATACAGCTGCATGGAGATGTTATGGACTGTCGTATTCCCTGATTCTATTGTGATGTTCTCGATATAGTTGTTGTAGCCGTACCTAAGGGCGAATATCTTGTATGTGCCTTCCTGCACGCTCATGTTGTAGTAGCCTGCGGAGTCAGATACTGCGCTGGATCTCCCGACATAGACTTCCACTCCCCCAAGCAGAGTGCCTGTCGTATTGTCGCGGATGTATCCTTCGACCACACCTCGGCCGTATCCCTCATCCTCGCCGCCAGGGCATGTGTCATACGGGTCTGTCATCAGGTAGTACCTGAGCGTCGAATTGTCCGGGACTGGCACGAACATCTGGTAATTGTACAGGTTCCCGTCAAATCCTACAGGATATGCCTGTGTCACCTGGGCTGCCACGACAATGTTTCGGCCATCCCAGAGGAGTCCGTGGCGGAAGACGGTGCTGCCTGGGACATCCTTCTGGTAGGTATGGACCATGGGGATTCCGTCTATGACTTCTGTACCCAAGGTGATGCTCATCGTCCCCCCGAATGTCCTTGATGCAGTCATCGCAGTATAGTTCGGATCGACCTTGAGGAAGGAATCGACGTAGTCAAGCGGGGCTGGCCTGAGATTCCCCCAGTCGATCTGATCAGTCGTAGCGTTGCTCGCGAAGACCTCTGCGATCGTGGTGTCTCCTGGCAGGCAGGGCACGAGCATGACGATCTGGTTCATCCCTGCGTTCGTAGCCATCACTGACCATGTGTTGTTGATGGCAGGGAACATTATGACAAGACCATAGATGCCGTTCCAGAGAGAAGCTGATTCCTGGCGTTCCAGCCTGATCTCAGAGATCGTGCCGGACCTCGCGAAGTCATAGTTCGCCATGCCGACAAAGTCCTGGAGGAGGATCAGGCCCAAGAGGGCGCTGAGTGTGCCGAGGACGATCAATATCGCGAATGATGAATCCTTCATGGCCCGACCCCCAGCTTCTCAAGCTTCAGCGCTATCCTCTTCTTTGCCTTGGGAGGGAGATTCTCGTAGGTCTCCTTCAGGTGGCAGTACAGCTTCTTTGCCTGCTCGACGTTGCCTTTGTTGAACTCTAAGAACATGCTGTCAAGGAGAGAGTCTGAATAGGATACAGTGATAGCTTCTGCTGCTCTTGATATCCTGTCTGCAAGGAGCCTCTTCTCAGCAGGTGTGAGCTTGTGGAACATGACAGAAAGCTCAGCATATCTCTCTGCTGCGCAAGGGTCCTCCTCCTGGACCATCTTCTCTATCTCCTCCAGATTGTTGAGAGCGTCGTCATATATCGACACAGGCTGCGGGCTGCGCCTTCTCAGTATGAAGACAACGAGACCTGCTATCACCACCATCTGGATGATGAAGAATCCAGTCCCCTTCCCGAGCCCTACACCATCGAAGACAGAGAATCCTGTCAGCTTGTCCTCCCTGACCTGCTTCTCTGAGAATGCAAAGGCCTTTGACGCGGGGATTCCTGAGAGATCCAGCTCTTCATCGTATTGATACGCAAGTTCCCTCGCTGGAGCGACCAGGAATTCACCATCAGCGACTGCTCCTTGCGTGATGATCTCGAAACCGGACCTGGACGGGTGCTCGACAAGCTTCGCATCATCAGGCATCTCAGCCCTCTTGTATATGACAGTCCTCCTCTCCTTCCTCCCTGAGATGTGCTCCAGCTCGACAGTGTAGGCCTCGACAGAGATAGTCGCCTTCTTCTGGAGCTCGATGTTCCAGCCGACTAGGGAACTGTCCTGGCCGGTTTGATCGATGTATGCTTCGAGGAGCACCTTGGCATCATCGTCACCGATATACTTTACATATTCGGTCTTGTCGATTATCGATATGAGCCTTGGAGTCGTGTCCTTGATACTATCGATCCGCTGCATGATCTCCTGCTGCTCCTGATACACGTCTGCTATGTCTTTCCTGTACCTGAGATTGAAGAGGTCCCTGTTGGCCTTGTCAAGCTCGAACTTAGCCCCTTTCATCCTCACATCCAGCCCGAGGAGCTGTGCGAGCCTCTTCTGGTCAGGGCTATATGTGTCAAGGTCAGCCATCTGGTCATAGATGTCCTGCACCTCGGTGAATGTCTCTTCAGGCACAGCTGGCTTCACAATCTTGAATGAGCTCTCTTGGCTCCATCCCTCATTTCCGTCTGTGTCTATGCAGCTGACTTTCCATAGATATGTGGCTTCATCGTCGTATGACTTCTCATGCGTCAGCTGGCTTCCTGAGGCTTTGGAGAATTTCTTCTCTTGGGTCCACCATCTTTCAGAGCCTGATGTATACAGTGTGCATACTGCTTCTGAATTGTCCTTGAACGAGAAGGAGAACTTCACTCCTCCCTGAAGTTCCTCCTTGTCCTTCGGAGAGATGAGCGAGACTTCCGGGAACACAGCCGACTGGTCCTTCTCAAGCCTGTAGGATAGGATGTGGCTTGAATTCACCTTGAGGATACCGCTGAGAGATGTGAAATTCTTGTGACTGATATCAAGCTCATATGTCTTGTTTGAGAGCATAAACTCTACCTGTCCGCTTGTGTTTGTGCGTTCTTCATCATCACCTATCTCCACATCCGCATACTTCAAGGCAGTGCCTGCATCATCAGTCACCTTGATCACGACCCGGAACTTGGTCTGGACCTTGATCCTCTCTGTCGATGATATGGAGTTGCCTGCGCTATCTGTGACCTTGAGGACCACATCATGGGTCCTGTCTGCATTGAAGGCATGGACCGGAGACTTGAGATCAGATGTAGTGCCATCATCGAAATCCCATCTGTATGTGTATGGCGGGATCCCTCCTGAGACATCAGCATCGAATTTCACAGAATCCTTTGCCTGGATGCTTGTCTCATTGGCATCTATCTCCGCGTCAAGATCGCTCTCGACCTGGAATGACAATGTGTCTTGCGTCGTGAAAAGACCCATGTAAGTCAGTGCCCTGGCAGTGTATGTGCCTGACCTGTTGAGCGCCAGGGAGACAGATCGCGGATATGAGGCGTTTGAATATGAGTATATGAATGTCCGGTTGTCTGGCATCTCGACGGTCATATAGGTGTCTGCTGATGCTGTCGCAGACACGATGATGAGCGCGGTCTGTCCCACCTTGTAGGAAGTCCTGTCTGCGGCAAGGCTCACGGACAGCTCATCTGGCGTCGTTTGCGAACAATCGTCGTCCTTGAGGTTGTAGAGTATCTCCTCTGCTCCTGGATGGACAAAAGGATCAAGGTCATCGCAGTCGGCATCACCTGGGAAGCCATCACCATCCAGATCTGCTTCGATAGTGCCTTCATGCACCATGTCGAAATATCCTTCCCTTACGCAAGTGATCTCATAGGATGAATGACTGCCCACATCATATATGCCTAGGGGCATCGTCTCCCCCCCGAGCGAGAGCGTGCATTCTCCAAGGC
This sequence comes from uncultured Methanosarcinales archaeon, assembly GCA_964441565.1. Lineage (GTDB taxonomy): Archaea > Nanobdellota > Nanobdellia > Woesearchaeales > GW2011-AR15 > CAYTWW01. The sequence continues at coordinate 141,936 of CAYTWW010000003.1, forward strand.
AGTCTGATGCGAAGAGATAGCTTCCTCCTGATACGAGGGCATGGGATGCATCGCATACCTGAGGCCTGAGCGCTCCTGCGAAATAGCCTGAGATATCAGATGCCTCGAAGATGACATGTGTGTCGTTCTGGGTGAATGCTATGCCTGTCTGTTCCCACCCTAAGCATATCTCTTCTGTGAAATCAAAGCTGAGGCAGTGTCCGATGTAATCTATCTCCACCTGCTTCTCAAGGGCGATTGAAGCTTTGCTGACTGATATGCCTTGAGAAGCGATGATCTGACTGTCGTCGTGAGGTCCGAGGTGGAGCACATAGTCAGCATAGGATGCATCATGCAGGATTATTCCTGTCCCTTCGACCATGGAGATGCCTTCAGATACATTTACAATCGAGAGAGCCTGGGCAGGAACGACCAGGAGCAGGCTGAGTAGGAGGATCCTATAGTCCATCGAGTCCCTCCAGAAGCTTCTTCAGGTCGGATTTCAGAGCGTCAAGCTTCTCACCTGTGCTTATCTCTGCTGCCTGCTTTCGTATCCTGCTCAGCTCACCTGAGAATGGATCCTGGTCCTTGAGCCATCTCTCCCTGAGGAGTCCGCGTATCTCCTCGCTGATATCCATGTAATGGTTCTTCTCAGCTATTGCCTTCAACTCCTCGACCAGGGATTCAGGCATACGGACAGAGACGATCTGGTCTGCTATCTGCCACCACCCCTATTCCTTATCGCGAAGTCACGAGAGAAATCACGCACTGCTTCTGATCTTGAAGAATATAGTCCGCTCTTGACAAGAGAGTCGATCCACTCGACTATGTAGTCAGGGATCCGTACATTGACAACCACTACTTTTTGTGGCATTATTGTATACTAAAGTACCTTCGTAATATACTTGTATTACAATTGTCATATAATTGTAGTTAATAAATGTTTTTATTATGACATTTGTATTACGCTTGTATTACAACCGTATTTTGAACAACTGGAGAAAGAAGAAGAAGAAGAAGAAGAAGAAGAAGAGAGAGAATGCGAGAGAAGAGAGAGCGATAGAATATACTTTGATACCAGATATCCAGCCTTGATCAGAATCTACCTGCCAGCTTGTGGCCGCATGAGCATGCTTCGCCTTTTGTCACAGAAAATCCTCTTCTTGTCATCACAATCTGGCCGCATGCTGGACAATAGGTATCAGAAGAGCCGGGGAGGAAAACGTTCCCGACGTATACATTCGAAAGCACCTTCCTTCCTATATGGTATGCATCCTCAAGAGTCTTGATCGGGGTAGGGTCTGTGTCGATCATCCTGAAGTCAGGGTGGAACCTTGATATGTGCCAGGGCATGTCCTTATCTACTGACGCGATGAAATCTGCTATCCTGGAAAGCTCTTCCTCAGAATCATTCATACCTGGCACTACGAGGGTCGTGACCTCCACCCACACACCCAGCTCTTTCAAAGTCCTTATGGTATCGAGGACAGGGCTAAGGGAACCGTGGCACATGCGGCGGTATGTCTTGTCAGAGAATGCCTTAAGGTCGATGTTTGCCGCGTCCAGAAGTGGTGCGATCTTCCTGAGAGGATCGGGAGAGATATAGCCGTTGGATACCCATACATTAAGAAGGCCACTCTCCTTTGCAAGAGCGGCTGTGTCATACGCATATTCATAGAATATCGTAGGCTCGGAATATGTATAAGATATGATGCGTACACCTGTCTTGGATGCGTACTTGATGACTTCATCAGGCTCTGCAGCGCTTCCCTGCACACGGCCTTCCCTGGGTCCCTGGGAGATCTCTGAGTTCTGGCAGAACCTGCATGAGAAGTTGCAGCCAGGAGCTGCGATACTTAGAGTACTCTCACCTGGATAGAAGTGATAGAGAGGTTTCTTCTCGATCGGATCTATGTTCATGGCGCAGAGCATGCCGAAGTTCAGAGTATACAACTTTCCTGATATGTTCCTTCTCACGCCGCAGTATCCGGTCATGTCCGGCTCAATCCTGCAGGAGTGAGGGCAGAGCCCGCAGGTCTTTGTATCCGGATCGAAGAAGGAAGCTGACCTCATCGTATCTCGAAGGCTCCGCCCTGTTCCTCCGGGCGGGTCCATTCGACCTGGACATCGGCCACATTGGATGCAGGAGGACCTTGCCAGCTCCATTTGACAAACTCTTTGATCATGCTCTTCTCGCCCTGCACATATGCCTCGACATCGCCATCATCCAGATTGGCTATCCAGCCTGAGAGGGACAGCTCGAGCGCCTTCCTCCTGGCGCTCACCCTGTAGTAGACTCCCTGAACCTTTCCCCTGATACGTAGCCTCGCTGCTTCCATCGTCTTATGAGAAAGGATTTCCATTTAAGAAGTTAGTGGCAACAAATATATAGTAGGAATCCAACTTAGGGACCATGCGTCTTGTCCTGCTTCTGTTGCTGATCGGATCTGCTTATGCAGCTGAGATAGAGCTGAACGCAAGCAGCTGCATGTTGATGGAGAACAGCGCGGCTCCGGAGGATTTCCTGATCCCCTGCGACGCTTCTGCCCTGAGGGACGGCAATGTGATAACATCTGCCGCGGATAATCTGATGCATGCAGGCATCCTCGCACTGTACAATTCAAGCATAGAGGACTGCTCTACTGTCAGAGAAGCGAAGATCTGCGCAGACTGGTATTTCGATGCAACACAGAACTGCATCGGGACACAGTATCTTGACGGGATATGGAAGGATGCATCGAACTCCTGTCCTGCATCAGATGGAGATCTGGTCTGCTTTGATATGACAACTGACTGGTCATGCTCATCTGTCGAGAATGCATTGACAAGGATCTCCACGCAAAGCACGATCGACGGAGGGACTGCCCATTTTGACACAAGCTATCTCTGGATCAACTACTCGACAAGGCCGAGCATATCATCTGCTTCCAGCACCTCGCCTGTCCTCGCTGGAGAGACGATCGCTTTCTCTGCTGACTGCTATGACGATGACCTTGATGTGACCAGCTTCTCAGTGTGCTCAAGCGAGCCTTGCAGCCCTTCCTCCCCGGGGCTGTTGTGTACCGGGACCGGCTCCTGCTCCATCATATCCACAAGCGGCTGGCATACATCCTATGCAGCATGCTGCGACATGGATTCATGCTCTGATGCTTTTGACTTTTCATGGACAGCATATCCGTCAGAGAATATCTCCCTCCTTTCTCCAGCCAATGGGACAAACCAATCGAGCATGATGGAATTCCAATCGTTGGTCGTCTGGAAGAAGGACACCACAGACATGTGCTTCCTGGACATCGATGGGACCGAAGCTGACTCCATAGCTGCAGATGAATATGACATCCTCCAGTTCTCATCTGTCGTCAAGGAACCAGGACTCCATACATGGAGTGTGCGATGCACAAACACGACAGGATCAATGCTGTTATCAGAGATATATGAGTTCTTCATCGACAATCCGGATCTGTCTGTGGCAGGGATGGGCGCTTCACCTGCACCACTTGAGAACAGCGAGACGATCATCAGCGTCGATGTGATCAACTCAGGCGAGAGCTTTGCCTTCAATGTGACTGTGGAATTGTGGGAGTTCCATCCAAACGCATCAGGAAGCATGATCAGGAGGAACACCATACAAGAGATACCAAGCCTTGATACAGCAACTTCTGCCTTCAACTATCTGGTGCAGTCAGGTGGGCCTCATGAGCTTGTCGCCATAATCGATGGGCCTTCGGGAGAGGCAGGCAACATAACGGAGAAGGATGAGAGCAACAATGAGCTCTCTTATGTACTAAACGTCAGCGGATGGCAGACATATTATGGGAACTTCAGCTCTATGCTTCTCCTTGGAGATGATATCATGCGCTGGATCCCAAGCGCAAGGTCGACCATCCTCATATCAAAAGCAGGAGCAGACATATCATGGACTACGCTGCAGGCACTAGGGAGAGATATCGAAGCAGGACTCCAGCCTGAGGATTTTGACGATCTTGATATCGCTCTTGGGATGGAGAACTATTCTGACTGCATATCATGCACATATTCTATGATACAGACTGAGCAGATGACGATCTACGACCGGCTTGTCACTGATATCCCTGTCTCCTTCGGGTCTCCTGGATTTGCTACAGGGATACTATGGGATCATTCAGATGGAGGACCTGAGTATGACGGCAGCCAGGATGTCGTGTTCGTCTCCAGGATAAATCCAGGGACACCTTGTGGATTCGGTGAGTGCGATTATGAGATAAGGGTCCCTGCGCTCCTACGAAATGAGGAAGGACTTATGTCTCTATACTACGAGACCAAATGAAACAGTCATGCTATCAGGAGCGAAATCGGGCAATGGTCTGAGCCAGGCACATCTGAGAGTATCTTCGAATTCTCGACATCATCTCTCAGGCTTTCTGATACGCAGAAATAATCGATGCGCCATCCGATGTTCTTCCTGCGTGCATCGAACATGTAGCTCCACCATGTGTAGTTCCCTGGCTCCTTGTTGAACATCCTGAATGTGTCGACGAAACCTGATGCGAGCAGTTCAGAGAATGCAGCCCTCTCCTGGTCTGTGAATCCAGCGTTGAGACGGTTCTCCTTAGGCCGTGCGATATCTATCTCCTCATGCGCCACATTCATGTCTCCGCAGAAGATGACTGGCTTTGACAGGCTGAGGAGGAAGGATCTAAACTGCTTGTTCCAGGCAAGCTTGTAGTCAAGCCTGCTGAGCCCGCGCTGGGAATTAGGAGCATATACGGACACGAGCCAGAACTTCTCGAACTCAAGCGAGAGCACTCTACCTTCGATGTCAGGCTCCCCAATGCCTCTCATGACAGATATCGGGCTGTGCTTCGTGAATATAGCTGTGCCTGAATAGCCTTTCTTCTGTGCTGGATTCCAGTGCATGCTGTAACCTGGGAGGAAGAGAGATATCTCCTTAGGATCGCACTTTGTCTCCTGCATGCATATCATGTCAGGATCCTCGTCCTCCATGAGCTTGAGGAAGTTCTTCGAGAGGACTGCCTTGAAGCCATTGACATTCCAAGAGAGTATCTTCATCTCATATCACGAGGCAATACTTCCTTAAGTAGTCTTCGATGTTGTCCCAGATTGCGAGGAAGTGAGGCGCCTGGTTGATCCTGCGCATTGTCTCACCGCACCTGCTCCAGCCCTGCATGAGATATGACAGGTTGCGCTTGGCGATTGGCAGGGGAAGCCTCGACTCTTCTGCAAGGATCAGAAATCCACGGATGAACTTCACCAGCATAGGCGAAGGGAAGGCCATGCCGCCATGCTTTATCAGTGAGCTTATATCCTCTCCTTTGATCTGGCGAAAGACGAAGGGATCCCTAAGAGCGCACCTGCCTATCATCATGTCTCCTGCCATCCTGGTCGCTCCTGTGATATCTCCGTTGACGATTATCGACATGCGGGGGAACCTAGCTTTCATGCCTGTAAGGCTGCTATGGTCTGCAGGCTTGTCATATGATTGGCCGAGGAGCCTTGCGTGCACATATACCTTGCTGATCCCTGCCTTCTCCAGGAGAGACAGGTATCCATCGACCATGATCCTTCCCTCGGCCCCGATGCGGATCTTTGCGCTGGGGATGATGCCCTTTTTCCTGCAGATGTCTGCCAAGGCTTCTGCCACTTCTCGCATCTTCAGCGGCTGGAGGAGAAGGCCGCTGCACACAGCCTGCCTCTGGAACAGCGAGCGTGGACAACCCATATTGATGTTGAGCTCAAGAGGCCTGCGAGGGAACCTGGAAAGGCAGGCCTCAATGTCCTCCCCGGATGATGCGCCTATCTGAAAAATTGTCCTTGCAAAGTCCCCCTCGACACACTCTATCTTCCTTGAGAAGTCACGATCCTCCTTCATAGCCAGCTCTGTGAAGACATAGTCTGCCCCCTCTTCGAGCATCACATGCCTGTATACATGGTTGCCCATGATAGCTATCGGAGCGAAATAGAGCATACGAGGGAGGAATGGAAAGGGCTATAAAAAGGAGGTTATTTCGAAATTCTGTATCCGACCGGCAAAGGATTTGCGAATGCTTCCTCAAAAAAATCTATACCATATTTATGATAATAATCCAAGTCAGAGATGTCATCTGGAGTAAGCCTCATTGTATCAATTGAACAGAGATTATCCGGGAACAAATCGCCACCTTTTTTCCAATCAGTCCGGTAACTCCACATGACTCCAAGTTTGATGAAGACGGCATTTCGTCCGTGCGGACGTTTCCAAAGCTGATCGTATGTAGGATCTATCACGATGGATCCCGTGACGCCTTCTTTTTCTAAGACAAATGGCAGCAATACATATCCGTGATCAAATCGACGTGAGTAAGCATAGGTCGCATTCGGATACCCGAATTCAATAAGCGACAACACAACACTTCTTGACGACGTCCCACAACACCAATTAGGAAAGGACCCTTTCAGATCATACTTCTTACCTAATATATAATGAAAATGTGACACTTGGTATCCTGCTGCCATATGTCCAGCAAGTTCCTCAATCGAATCTACATTCATTGAGCAGGGACCACTGACCCCAGGATATCTGTTCACTAGGTTTAAAATAGTATATCTATTAGGAGGATGTCTACCCCCAAAAAAATGTGGGACATAGGACCTGCATACCTCTTCATCAATACGTTGTCTTGAGCTAATATTGTTCAGGTCTATCCTGCCATTATTAGACCACATCTCCTGCTCAAGAACCCAAGTATCAAGAGAATATCCATCCTGCAGCACAGGGGTTGACAGGTTCAACTTAACCAATTGGGGATCGTTCACAACCCCGATTGAAAATATTTTATTTATAAATGTTATTCAAGCGAATTCTTTTAGGAACAGCAGCTTGATAAGTCTTAACAAGCAATTATACTCTTCTAGATTTGACACCTTAAATCAGTTAATTACTTTCAAAAGTAGAATCATCAGGATGTTCAACATTTTATAGCAGAATCTAAAGTCACACCTTTCATTGAGCGAAAAGCAGGATGAAATCCCCACCCTCGTTTTTTAAACTCATAACATAGATCAAAACACTTTTTCCACTTACGCAGCGAAAAAAACATATGAGAAAAGAGTACTTTCCACCTTTTCATAAACTCATAGAATTAAAAGAAACTTTTTTCCACCTTTTATAGAGCGAAAAAACACAAAGAAATGAAAAAATTTCTTGTGCACAGGGAGCAAACTCCCTTGTGAGTGGAGCCAAAAACGCTCGCTTAACTCCTCAGTCTCGTCCTATACTTATTGATGACCTTAGGAGCCCTGATATAGAGGTCAGTGATGGCTCCTCTTGTGGGGACGAATGAGACGACGAAATCCTCGCTCGCGTTCAGATACAAGGTCTCATTGAACTTGTACACGATCTTTATGAGCTCGCCTTCCTTGAGCACGTTATCTGTGTCTCCGAACACATATGTGAAGCAGAACTCTGTACCACCAATGAGAGTATCAAATGAGCATGCTGAAACAACATCATCGTCAAAATAGTTGGCATATGCGCTTCCTGTATCGCTCTGGAATGTGAAACCGATCTCGTTCATGTCAAGTGCGTATGAACCTGCGCCAAGCCTTGTCAGGAACTCCAGACCGAATACCTGTTCAGTTGTCGTGTTGCAGATGGCGTCGATAGATATTATCTCCAGCCTATTGACAAGACGCTCCCTGGAAGATTCCTCCACTTCGAGCGATCTCTGCTGTAGAAGTCCAGTCGACCTGATCACCACTCCTGCAGCGACAGATGCTACCAGGATCCCTGCTATGAAGAGGATAAGCATCCCAATACCCATATCTGCTTTTTTAAACATAGTAGGAAACCTCATTTTCCTGGTCTTGTGTTCTCCACAAGCTTCAGGAGGATTGTAGTCTGTGCGAGTATGGCGATCACACCCATGATCATTACTTCCAGTATTGCGAGGTCGAGTGATGGTTGTTCGGTCTTTATCGCATAATATAATATGTAGAAAGCGAGAATACCGAGGCCTAGCATGAAAGCCTGGATAAAATGTTCCAATATATGAGATTTAACCCTCTTGTTCAGGACTATACTATTCACCTCGACTCTGTTACTGTACTCTACTATTAACTACCTACTATTTAAATCTTTCTAAAGCATGTTCTGCAGAATATCCATGGAAATACATCGTTGCTCGTCGGGAATATTGATCCTGAGGTCTAGTCTTCAGGAGATATCATTGCCTAGTAAAGTTAATATAAGGGAAGCGCATCAGTTTTCCTGATGAGAAAGATAATGCTTCTGGTTTTCCTCCTGATCTCCTCTTCCTATGCTGATGTGTCCCCGGTAAGACCTGCTTCCATCGCAGAACACCCCTTCATCGACTATGAGAACCTGATATTCTACACTTGCTACAACCACGAGAACCTGACGCAGCACATACTCAGCTCACCTGGTGTCGGGAAGCGGCATCTGAGACTGTATCCCTGGAACACGACCTGCAGCATGAGCTACCTTTCGCTTGACGAGGAATCCTCAGGCAGCTTCAGGCTTGAGACGACAGGCCTGAATGGAAAGAGATATGCGAGCGACTCAATGTCATTCTCGGTGAGCACTTATCCGAGGTTCCCTTCATATATACCTGAGATGCAGTCCTCTGACGGAAGCTTCAACTCAGACCCTGTGGAGACTGCGTTCGCCATCTATGCGCTCTCGCAATCAGGGAAGGATCATGAACCAAAGATAGAGAAAGCCATGGCTTGGCTGAAAGAGAACAGGGACAACAGCAGGAAATGCTGGCCAAAGGGAGGATGCACTGTCCTTGACACAGCACAGATCCTCTCATATCTCATCCAATCTAGGCACAACGATACATTGAGGATAATACATGACGGCCAGGCATGGATAAACAGCAGGCAGAGCTTCATCGAGAACACGCCCTGGACTGCTGTCATCCAGGTCTCCGACGATAGCGACTGTGAATTCGAGGTCCAGGAAAGCATCACATCCTTCAATGTGCCGGAGAACAACAGCCACAATGTCTCATTCACACCGACCGGGCAGGAGACAGTGAGGCTGGAATGCGATGAATCGTCCAGATTCCACATCTATGACACCAAGAACAACCTGATAGTGAGCGCATCCAGCAGCGGCAATGTCACATATGATTTCCCTGGGCAATGCTGGGGCGAGGAGCTATGGAAGAACTGCAGCGTGAGATCCACCATATTCGCGGTCTCGACTGATCTTCCATCTGAGCAGAGAGCCGCTGCCATGGACTATCTGGAGACGATGCTGCATGAGGACCAGGTCGTCGGGAAGTTCTTCCCTGCAGGAGATAATGTCGTCCTGACATCACTGTACCTTGAGCATGCGGACAATGACGAGGAAGTCATAGACTGGCTGACATACAAGCAGAACAACGACGGCAGCTGGAAAGACACTGATGGTGATGTGCTCGCGACGCTGGCTGCGCTCAAGGCACTGTCAAAGGCCGAGTTCAGCTCCAAGAGAGATGTCACGAGCGATGGTCTTGCATGGATGATGCAGAACATGCCGAGGAGCGGATATGGAGATATCGAGAAAGACACGCTTTCATTCATCGCGCTTCGAGACATGAACATACCTTATGTCAGGGCAGATCCCCCCATCATCATACTTAACAGCACAAGACGCGAGACCATTGCGATCGAGAATCCTACTGGACTGGATCTGTATGACCTGAGATTGAATGTCTCGGAAAGCCTGGCAGGCAAGGTCGGATTCGAAGAGGAGCATGATCTCAGAGCCTATAGCAGCATCAATCTCACCATCGATGTGCCTGAGCTGCAGGACGGCATCTTCTCAGGTTTCCTTATCGCGACCTACAACAGCACCGAGATAGGAAAGATACCATTGTCTGTGATAAATACCCCAAAGCTGGAAGTCATCTTCCCCGACGAAGTGGCTGTGTTCGGGACAAGCGGAGTCTTCAGGGCAAAAGCGGAGAAGAGCTCCTCGGATTTCAAGTGTGTGATAGCTTCGGATGAACCAAAGATCACTATTGACATCAGAGAAGAGCTGGAAGGCAGGATCATGTTCGCGAACCCGAAGGAGGAGGTCCTTGATTTCGAAGGGATGATGCTATGCAAAGGCTCTTTCGCATCGATAGAGATACCTGCGGCATTCAGGATCAGCAGATATGATTCCGTGCCGTTCGAGCTCAAGGAAGGCCTGATCCTCATGGACAGGACCAAGGATGAAGGACTCATCGAGATAAAGAACAACCTTGACGAAGAGCTGGTGGCTTCGATAGAGCTTGATGAGGAGGACCTGATCATGCTGGAGGATCCACTTGTCCGCATCCCTCCCTCAGGCTGGGGCAAGGCAAAGATAATAAGCAGGGTCCCGGAGACGATCAACTACACATTCGAGACCGGTTTCACGATCCTCGCCCTCGGTTATGAGGATACTGGGACAGTCAAGGCTGATTTCAAGGAAGGGAAGAAAGGTTTCCCCCTCTTCATCATAGCTGTGATCGCGGCCCTGATAGTCCTGGGAGGAGGCGCTGCCTATATTGCGCTGCGGCGCAAGCCGGCTGGCAAGACGCCGAAGAAAGAAGAGAAGAAAGAAGAGAGGAAGGAAGAAAAGGGAGCGAAGGAAGACAAGAAGACTGTGAAGAATGCTGAAGCGCCGAAGGATATGAAAGAACTTTTAAGGATATCCAAGGCGCTGGGAGAAGCACTTCATCTGGACAAGGACGCGCTCAGGAAAAGGCTCGAGGAACAGGGTTTCTCCAAAGAGATGATCGAAGAGGAGTTGAAATAGATGGACCAAAGGATTCTTTTACCAGTGATCATGATATCGCTCTTGGGCACAGGGCTCACTCTCGCTGATATCGCAGACAGGGCATCTGCGAAGACCATAGCTTTCGCTGAGGATGCTGAGAGCGCCCTTGACTGCGCATTCAGAGGACTTCCTCTTGAGCAATGCTCGCCAGGACTCATGACCAAGGAAGCAGCAATCAGGCAGGAAGCACGGTTCGCTGCCGGATATTTCCAAGGGTATGCGATATCTGACAACTCCAGCTTCGTGGTACGAGGGAAGAAAGACTGGCTCGTGTCTGCTGTCAAGGAAGACAGGTGGAGGATATGGCTGACCAGCAAGAACTATGAGAAGCAGTTCTCCGTGGCAGGAACCGAGAGCATAGATATCGATGACGATGGAAACATGGACATCCGTATCTCCCTTGTCGATGAAGACCTCCTTATCCTTCCAGAAGAAGGAGTGAGCATCGTACCTCTCGGAACAGGACTCATCATCCTGCTCGTCTCCATCGGGCTCCTCCTGGTGAATGAGACACTTGCCCTGAGAAGCCTTCATGAGGCGAGGAAGGACCTGTGGCATGCTGGTGGCTATTACATGAAGCTTGCAGGACATGATCTCTCAGTGAAGCGTGAGAAGGACAGGAGTGTCAGGCATTTCAAGCTCAAGAGAAAGACTGATGCCTTCAAGATATCTTTGCTCACAGGAGCGCCTGTGATGCCGCTACTGAAGCTAATCAGTCCAGCTCTCAGTGTCAGGGATCGTGTCAAGCCTGAGCACTGAATCGAAGAATGTCCTTGGTATCCTCTTGGTGGAACCATGCTGGCTGGATGCTATGAAGATGAAGAGCTTGCCGGAGAGCAGGATATCATCCTGGATGAATTCAAGTATCGTCTCCAGCATCCTTGCTGTGCTCGCAGGATCCACAAACTCTGTGAACTGTGTGATGGAATCGAAGACTATCACATCAGAATCGACATCTGAATATTTGGAGAGCATCCTGATGAGAGACGGCACATCCTGCGGCGGCTCCTCATAGAAGAAATTTATCTCCGGATCATCCTTGTCCAGATAGAATGAGACGCAATCCACAAAGATGGTATGGCGGAACAGGCTCCTGTCCTTGCATTGCTCCTTGATGAAGCCCACGCTCCTCTGGATCGAGTAATAAAGTATGGTCCTGCTCCTGAAGGTCGTATCGATGAACTTGGCAAGGGCTGGGAATTCTGCAGAGTTCACCAACAGGATCCTACCTGAATACCTATCCAGCTCAGTGTCTGTTGTTATCTGCTTCCAAAGCTCTACCCTATCCATGCTCCAGTAGACTCTTCACTATCCCGATGAATCCTTCCTCCACAGGTTTCTTGGCGAAATGCTTGACAGCCGGATACTTCATGAGCTCTGTCTTCTCACCCTCTGAGAAGTCTATCGCTGTCAGGATTATGACCCTGAGCTGGAGATCCTTTGTAGCCTCAAGTATCTGGATGGTCCTCATTCCAGGCATCATCACATCCAGCACGACAAGATCAGGGATCTCATCCTTCAATCTGTCCAGGAGCGCCTGGCCGCTCTGCGCCTCCTCTACCTCATAGCCTTCCTTTGTGAGCATCTTTCTCAGGACATACCTGATATCTTCATTATCATCGACCACAAATATCTTCTTCATCCGAACATCGCTTCCTTATGGTATATCACTATCCCCTTGTCTGTTATCCTGTACATCCTGACCTCATGATCATGTGATGTCCCTCTCATCTTCCTCACTGCTATACCTGACGTGAACTTGGCGCCAGATCGCAGGCTGTAGAGTACGATGACTCCATCGGCGACATATTCCTCTATCCCGTATCTCGAGAGAGCGCCTTCAGACTCGCAGAGCAGGAGGGATGTGCAGCCGAGCGATGAAAGGGTATTGCACAGCCTTGCTACGACCATCCTCCTCCGGGATTCCTGGTCAGGTATCATGGTGAGGACATTCAAGGAATCTATGACCACTCTCTTCACCTGGGATTTCTTGACTACCTCGACAATCTCCCTGATGATATCATCCACCTCCGCGTCATACCTGTCCATGTACTCCGCGATCTTCGCGATAGGACCTCCAACAAATATCAATCCTCCCTCTGACTCTGCCTCAGCAAGGTCAAGCCCGAGGAGAGACATGTCTGAATATATCTTCTTCTTGCCCTCCTCAAGCGATACATAGAGCGAGCGTTCCTTATCCTCCTTCCAACCATAATATACGAAATGTGATGCGAGAGTGGTCTTGCCTGCTCCAGCCGGGCCTGTGAGGAGGACATTCCTGCCTTCCGGAATCCCTCCGGAGAGCATCTGGTCGAGACCAGGGATACCTGTCTTAACTCTCATCGCATGACCTCAGGCATCTTAGCCTCTTCCTCTCAAGGAAAGGCCTTATCAACTTGATCATCAGATAGGCTGAGTAGCCGAAGACAAGACCTGATATATGAAGCATCGCCTGCTCAAGCGAGCCTACGAAGTCCATCCCTGCTATCAGCTCTGCCATAGGCTGGAAGATCGCGAGCGCGACTATCGCAAGCAGGACATGCCACTGCTTTATGCTCAGGCGGCCTACGTCGACTGTATGCATTCCGAATGCGCCGTAGATAGCGACAGATGCTCCCAGGATAGATGACCTAGTCAGTAGCCATAGAGGTATAGCAGCGGCAAGGCCTGACAGGAAATAGACGAGGAAGAATTCATTATCATCCTTCCTAAGCTCAGACGCGATCAGGCAAATCAGCAAGAGTCCTGCGATATTCTGCAGAAGGTGATACACGCCAAGGTGCACGAACTGGTAGGTCAGCAGCCGGTAATATGCTCCCTCAGCGATGTAGGAATGTATGAGTGCGAATCTCTGCACACTCCCTGGTATCATGAGCATAGCAGTGAAGACTGCTGCCAGGCCGACAAAGAACAACATCAGTCTTTTTCGCATGTGCGCAGGATGATCGACCTCAATCTCTTCTTGGACAGCCTTATCATCACAAGCAGGATGATGCCTGCGAGGAGTATGGCTATGCCAGGGGACATGGTAAGCTCTAGGGGCAGAGGGTTAATAAATCTTGCGGAGTTGCTCAGTAGAAAATGATTTTTTTATATTTGCTTCCCTGGCAGTATTCATGAGGTAGTTTTCATCTGATATTCGCAGGTTGAGGCAAGAATGGTCTTATCCTTCACAAAGAAGTCTCTGGACTTCTTGTTTCCATGAAACTCTCGAGTTTCATTGGACGTTTTCTGCTGAGCGCTTTCAAGGCAAAAATATATAAGCTCCCTTCCCCCCAGGGAGCGCATGACAATAACTCTCCTGACACTTGAGCCAGGCAGGAGGTACATGCACATCCTCTCTTCGATGATCTATGAGAACCTTAGGGAGGGAAAGAAGGCAGCGTACTACACCAACAACAAACACAGGGAGTTTGTGAGGAGGGAACTCCTGAAGCACAAGCCGCTCCTCCACAGGGAGAGCATCTCGTACATCGATTCGTTCTCAGGATTCGGCTCAGACCTGAAGAAGGACAGCAGGAGCATAATCGAGAACAGCGACGGCATCCTGATAATCGATTCATTATCGCACCTGTTCGACCTCCACGGGAAGAAAGTCATGACGCACATGGAGCAATGGAAGAATGAAGGCAAGGGAACGATCATCTGCCTTTTCATCAAATGGCCTTATGAGAAGAAGCACATCGACAATTTCCTGAAGCTGTGCGACAAGGTGCAGAGCATATGACTGCGACACTCATCATAGGAAAGCCGTTCTCCGGCAAGCATGATCTCCTAATGAAGATGCTCAAGAAGGAGAAGAGAGACATACTCTACGTGACGACGACCAAGACACCAGAGGAATTCAAAAGCATCTTCGGCAGGAAGAATATCCATTTCATAGACACATACACACTGCAGTCAGGGATCCATGAGGAGAGCAGCCATGCGATCAGGAGAGTCCCTTCACCTGTCGCGCTGACAGAGATACTCATCGAGATCTCTGAGTTCGAAGCTGAGCATGGACCCTACGTCCTGGTCCTTGATTCACTATCGACCCTGCTCCTGTACACGAACTGCTCCACAGTCACAAGGTTCCTCCAGGTGCTCCTGCTGAAGGTGAGGAAGCATTCCAGCGACTCGATCTTCCTCATGGAGGGAGGTATGCATGACGACAAGGTCGTCACGACCATCGAGCACCTGATGGACAGGCGTATCGAGACCAAGAAGGATGGCCGGTCTTTCAAGCTGAGGGAAGTGACAAAGGAGAGGCACGGCAGATGGGAGAGCCTCAGGGCTTGAGGCCCAGGATCCTTGCCAGATTTATCTTGATGTTCTCTTTCTTGTTCCTGGATGATGTAGGGAAGTATTCATCGATCAGAGCCAGGTAGAACTTGGTGAATGACAAATATCCGAAATTCGCGAGAGTCTGCTTGTCGCATTGCCTGAGCAGATAGTCTATCGTGCTATGCGGAAGCCCTATGTAGTCGAAGAATTCCTCCACATCCTTCTGATAATTTCCTGTGGGCTTGACTATGATCTTGGGCGGTGTCATCTCAAGCGGATCCTTCTCAAGATGCGCCTGGCTCAAGAGCTCGCTGAACTTGCCTGATGACTGCTTGATGATGAAAAGCACCTCGCCTGAGTCCTTGATATCACCGATCCTCAGCTTGATCTTCGTGAGGATCGTCTTCTCTGGCTTGATGAACTGGCTCTCGAAGAAATATTTGGAACGGAACTCATCGAAGCTGAGTGGCATGAACATTATCTGCTGGCCGAATGCATTCCCGATCACTGAGCTGAATGCAGGCAGGATTATGTTGAAGAACTCGTTCAATGATGATATCTTCATATCGTCCAGCTCCTCGCTCTTCGCTGGCATCCCCATCGAGGCTGATATGAAAGCGTTCGCCAGCTTTACGACCGTCTCCTTCTCAAGCATCACCAGGAGGGACCCTTCTATCATGCTTAGCCATTCGAAGACGAACTTGATCTTGGAATCGTCTGATTTCATGAAAGTCTCGACATTGGAAGCATTCATCTCGACTGTAGATTCGATGAATATGTCGCATGGCTGGCTAAGCATCTCCTCTACCTTGATCATCGCCTCGTTCAGGGAGAACCTCAGGAGGAATAGGATCTTCATGCTCTCTATCTTCTCGACAGGATAGAATTCCTTGAAGATGTCCTCAAGCATCATCTGCCCGATCTGGATCTTCCTCTGGTTGGACAGCTTCTCGAAATTGCTGACTGAGAACTTGCTTAGCCGCTGGCGGAAAAGCATGTCTGACACAAGGCCGCCGAACTTATCATTGAAATGCTCCTTGATTATCTCCTCGCATCTCTTGGTCATCTGATATAGACCCTTTCCTGGGCGCTGAGGATCCTGAAGAGGTCGCGCGCCTCTCCAAGAAGGATCTCAGTCTTCCCAAGGACGAGGTAACCTCCTGGGGGAAGCATCTGATAGAATTCCTTGTACAACTTCGATTTCGCTTCCATGCTGAAATAGATCACAGTGTTCCTGCAGAAGATGATATCGATCTCCCTTGGCTTCTCGCCGAGGATGTCAGCCTGGGTGAATGTGATCATGCTCCTTATGAGCTGGATCGGGACAAAGACCTCTCCCCGCTTCTCGAAGTACTTCTCCTTGTACTCCGGTGGCATCTCACGGAACTGCATCTCCTCGTATTCGCCTTTCCTGGCTCGTTCAACCGTGCCTGCATCACGGTCTGTCGCGAGGATGGATACCTCGCATCGTCCTTCGAGAGACTCAAGGAAACAGATCGCTATCGTGACAGCCTCTTCGCCTGTCGAACTTCCTGCGGACCAGACCCGTATCCTGCGCCTGCCTTTCGCAATGTCAGGGAATATGGTCTTTGTGCAGTATGTCCAGAGGCTTGCATCACGGAAGAAATTGGTGGTATGGATGGTGAGCTCCTTCCTCAGGGATTCCTGCTCTGCCTTGTCTCCCAGGAATACCCTCTTGTAGTCTGGCATGCTCGCGGTGTTTGTGGCCCGCATCCTGACCTCGATCCTCCGCTTGAGGAATGTGTCTGAATATGCATCGCAATCGAATCCGATGGCACGGATGATATCCTTCTTGAGGTCGATTAGCAGAGGGTCTGATAGAGCTGTCAGAGTAATTTCACCCCTTCTTTGGATTTGACAGATAGGGTGCCTGTGGCGAGGTCCAGTTTGATGGTCCTTCCGATGTTCCCTCCTGTCTCATCCACATGGATATGCAGGCCCAGCTTGGAAAGCTCTGACAGGACTGACTCATGGTTGCGCTTGCCTATGTCAAGGATCTCTGAGCTTCCCATCCCGGAGAACATGTGCGCTCCGCCTGCGATCTTGACCTTGAGATCCCTGCATCCTTTCCTGCCAAGCTCAGCCACCATGTCTGGTATGGCGATATCTGCGAACTTGTGCATGTTCATGTCATTCCTTGCGACGTCTCTTGAAGTCGGAAGCATCACATGGGCCATGCCGCCCATCTTCCTTCCTGGATCATAGATGGCTACGCCTATGCAAGAGCCAAGCCCCAGGCATACCAGGACATCCGGCTCTCCGGAGATCACGTACCTTCCCATATCAGCGATTATCTCAGCCATATCAGATCGTCAGGGAGAATTTCTCCTCCAGCATGCGCAGGACCTGGTTCATCGACGCCTGATCAAAGAGCATCAGCATAAGGCCTTCGACATCCACTCCCTCGATATTGAACCTTGTCTTGATGAAAAGAAGATCATCAGCATTCTGTCCTATTGATGAGAGGACGCTGTCAAGCACTGCCTGCGCCACGTCGTTGGCTGCAAGCGGGACATCTGGCAGGAGCTTGAGGCTGAGGAAATCAGCTATCGAGTTCAGATAGGCGCCTACGACGATGTTTGCGAATTCCAGGAAAGCGGAGATCCCTTCCTCCCCGAGTTCCTTCAATGATCCGGATGGCAGGGACATCATCAGCTCCACAAGCCGGGATGCAGATGCCTCAGGGAAAAGCAGGAGCGTATCTCCTTTCAGATCACCAAGTATGCGCACATAGACACCATGGACCATCTCCTGGCATCCGATCATGGGACACACCTGCTCAAGGGGGACTATCCTTGATTCAGGTATATCGATATTCACCTTGCGATCGATCATCTTCGAGAGAGCTGTCGCTGCGTTGCCGATCCCTATGTTTCCTATCTCCTGCAGCGCATCCTGCTGCGCCTGAGTGAATTCATACACCATATTTATCATGCAGTTTCTGCAGAATCATATCAAGCGATTCCTTCCTGAAGATCATGACGAATGCTCCGCTTACATCCTTCCCCTCTATGGACATGCTGGTCTTGACCATGAGCAGCCTGTCTGCGTGCTTGCCCATGTCGATGAGCACAAAGTCGACCAGCGACTGGACCATGTCTGTCGCGAACGAAGGTACACCTGGAAGTATCTTCATGTCGAGGAATGCCGCGAGAGCATTGAGATATGAGCCTGTGACAATGTTTGCCATCTCGCAGAATCCGCTCTTCTCAAGCTCGGTTATCTCACTCTCCTCCTGCGGTCGGCCGAGGAGTAGGTCTATCATCTCCATCGCATCCTCGCAGTCGAATATGAACAGGACATCACCTTCAAGATCTCCCTGGAGCCTGAGGCTGATCCCGCTGACGAGGTTCTCCCTGCCGCCGATCTCATCTGCGAAAAGATGAAGGTCGACAAGCTTTGTCTCAGGGATGGAGATATCTATCCTTTTTTTCAGGAGGACGGAAAGGGCGCTGGCTGCGTTGCCTATGCCTACATTGGCGCATTCTGTGAGCGCGTCCCTCTCCATCGCATTCATGTCTTCCATCAGAGCAATGTCCCCACATCAAGTATCATGGCGACGCGTCCGTCACCCAGTATCGTGGCTCCTGATACTCCTCTTGTCCCTTTGACGAAATCCTGGAGCCCTTTTATCAGTATCTGCTGCTGGGAGATGATCCTGTCAACGACAAGCCCTACCTGGCTGTCCTGCTTGTTCACGACCACGACTGTGCATTTGTCTCCCTTGTCTGCCTTTCCATGGAACATCTCTCCAAGCCAGAACAATGGGATCTCCTTCCCTCGCAGGACAAAGACATTCTTGCCAAGGGCTGTCTTTATGTCTGAGCGAAGGATGTTGACTGTGCGATCGACCGCGTTCAGGGGGATTATGAAGGTCTCTCCCTGGACATCCACCAGGAGGGCTGTGACTATTGCCAGTGTCAGGGGCAGCCTTATCGTCATGGTCGTACCTTTGCCTACCTCTGTGTCAAGCGACACCTTCCCCCCCAGCTCTTCGACCTTGCTCTTGACGACATCCATGCCGACGCCTCTGCCTGAGACCTCGGTCACGACCTTGTTGGTGCTGTTGCCTGGCTGGAAGACCATCATCACCATCTCCTGGTCTGTCATCGCGTCAGCCTGCTCCTTCGTCAGCTTGCCCTTGCTGATAAGGCTATCCCGGACAAGCTTCGGATCTATGCCTGCGCCATCGTCCGTCACTTTTATGATGGCCTTGTCCTTCTCTCTGCTTGCCATAAGTGTTATCGTGCCTGTCTCTGGCTTTCCTGCCTTTGCCCTTTCCTCAGGCTTCTCTATACCATGGTCGATCGCGTTCCTGAGCAGATGGACAAGCGGGTCGCCTATCTCGTCAAGCACAGTACGGTCGAATTCTATCTCTGAACCGATGACCTCGATCTCGACCTTCTTCTCCTCCTTCCTGGCAAGATCCCTGACCATCCTTGGGAACCTTGAGAAGATATTTCCGATCGGGACCATCCGTATCTCCATGACTTCCTGCTGGAGGTCGAGGATGAGCCTGTCGATGCCATCAAGCACCGGCTTTATGCTTGAGAAGTCCTTCCTCTTGCCGCTATCCTGGAGACGGATATTGCTGATCAGGAGCTCTCCGACAAGATTCATCAGCTTGTCGAGCTTCTTCATGTTGACCTTGACAGACTGGATCTGCTTGGAGACTTCATGTGCCTCCTGCTTTGTGGCCTTCGGCTCCTGATGCTGGTACTTCTCTCCTTCAGCAAGGACAGTCAGCTTCTCGACTCCTGAGACCTTTGATGCGATGGCTGTTATCTCTTCTCTGGCCTTGGCTGTCGCAAGGACGAGTTCGATCTCAGAATCGAACTTGCCCTGCTTCAGCTGATCCAGCTCGGGAGTCGAGGATATCAACCTGCAATCCTCCCCCAGATCACGGATTATGACAAGAGTCTTCGCTGTCCTCAATGGATTGTTCTTTGTGAACTGGAGGATCAGCCTGAACAGTGACATCCCCTGGGACCTGCTTTCCTCCGCCTGCCTGGATGCTTCCTCATCGAGCTTCAGGTCCTCTTCGATCCTGACCGCAAAGTTTTCGTCCTTCTTCCCGCATGCGGCCTTCAATTCCTCGATGAGCGGCTCGGCGTCGATGTTCTCGGGGTTGTCTGTGCTTATCTCTTCCAAGCCTGATTCCAGCAGGTCAACACCCCGGAATATGACATCCACGTTGTCAGGTGACGTCTGGATCTCCTTGTCCCTGATCTTCGAGAGTACATCTTCGAGAGAATGGGAAAGCTCTGAGAACTTGATATATCCCATCGTGGCTGCGTTGCCCTTCAGTGTATGGAATGCACGGAAGAGCTTGTTGATTGTCTCATCGTTAGATGGATCCTTCTCGAGCGCGATGAGCGATTCGCTTATGACTGCGAGATGGTCTTTGGCCTCTGAGATGAATTCATCCTTATACTGCGACATGTCCATTTTATATCTCCACCAGCTGCAGCAGGGCGACAGGTATCTTATCGAGAGGGAGGACCTCATCGGCAAGACCTGAATCGACAACCGCCTTAGGCATTCCGTAAATGATGCAGGTCTCCTCAGACTCTGCTATGACTGTGCCATGCATACTCTTTATGTCAGCAGATCCGTCCCTGCCGTCTGTGCCCATCCCAGTGAGGACGATCCCGATCGTATTCTGCCCATATATGGCAGCAGCGGATTTGAATAGACGGTTGACATTGGGGCGGACACCCAGCTCTCGTGGCTCCTGATTCAGCCTCACGTATACCTTGCCCTCCCGGCTTACAAGCTCCATATGATAATCTCCTGGTGCGATCAATGCTACTCCTTTCTGCACGGCCTCCCCGTCAACAGCCTCCCTGACCTCGATCTCGCATATCTTAGAGAACCTCTCAGCAAGGGACTTCGTGAATCCTGGCGGCATGTGCTGGACAATAAGGATAGGCGCAGGAATATTCCTGGGGAGAGAGACAAGCAGGGCCTCAAGCGTCTTGGGACCCCCAGTGGATGAACCTATGACCACGACCTTGCTGAGCGTAGGGGAGAAACTCTGGGAGCGGGGCTTCTGGACCTCGAAAGTCTTGATCTTGGCCTTTGCGACCTCCTTTATCTTCCCGATCATCAAGGACTTCTGCTTCGCCATATCAAGCGATATCTCGCCTGAGGGCTTGGGGATGATGTCCACCGCACCGGCTGCGACAGCCTCGACCGCAGCGTCTGAACCTGCATATGCGCTGATAACAAGGACGGGGACAGGCTTTTCCCTCAGCATCTGCCTGAGGACATCGAGCCCGGCCATGTCTGGGAGATTCAGATCGAGCGTGACAATGTCCGGAGCCAACTGCCTGAATCTCTTCAGAGCGTCATTCCCATCTTTTGCAGTGCCGACAACTGATAACTCAGGATCAGAACCCAGGATATCGGAAAGTATCTTCCTCATGAAGGCTGAGTCGTCGACGACCAGGATCCGGATGACCAATCACATCACCCTGAATACTTCGTGAGTATCGTAGCCACATCCTCTTTAGTGAATGGCTTGATGATGAAGTCTGAGGCTCCAGCCTCGACTGCCTCGTTGATGACCTTCTCCTGGCCGACAGAGGTGCACATAACGACACGGGCAGCCTTGTCTGAGCCCATTATGCCTTTCAAGGCATCGATGCCGTTGAGGACAGGCATCATGATATCCATGAAGACCAGATCTGGCTTGAGCTCCTTGAACCTGTCGATCCCCTCCTGTCCGTTGGATCCTTCTCCGACAACCTCTGATCCTGATTCTGTTATCAGCTTCTTAAGCATGTTCCTCATGAACATCGAGTCATCCACTATCAATAATCTAAGTCCCATGTCAATCACCTGCCGTACCGCTTGACAGCTTCTACGATGTCCTGCCTGCTGAAGGGTTTCATGATGTAGCCCATGCATCCTGCCTTCTTCGCCCTTTCCTCCTGTTCCGGCTCCTTGAGAGAGGTGCACATCACGATCCTAGCTCCTGGATTCTGGGCACGTATCCTCTCCATCGCCTCGATGCCATCCATCCCTGGCATCTTGATGTCCATGAAGACCATGTCTGGCCTATGCGACGTATAGAGAGTGATCGCTTCCTCTCCTGAATGCGCCTCGGTCACCTCGATATCGGGGAAATCCTTCTTTATGAAGTTCCTGAGGACAGCTATCATCAGAGACGAATCCTCCACAACCATTATCCTGCTCATCCTTTTTCCTCCTATCCAATATTGAAGAAGTTCGCTGCCACGTTGCAGCAGCCGTACAGTCCTGTGTTCTTGTTCTTGATGATGTAGACTGGGATCTTCCTGAGGACATCTGTCCTCTTGTCGTGCTTCTCGAACTCCTCCATGAATCTCTTGTCGAAGAACCAGTGGAGGTTCTTGAAGGCGATAGTGCCTGAGATGAAGAGGCCGCTGTAGCACTCAGACATCAGGGCGACGCTCCTCGCGGCCCTCGCGAAGAATCGCATGAACATCGTGATCGTCTCAGTGCAGTATCGCTCCATCCCGTTGTGCTCATCGATGGCGCGCAGCTTCTCAATGTCCGGGAGGACATCGATAGCGTCCGCGACAGTGCTCTCGCCGAAAAGCTTCTTGGACCTCAGGAAAGTGTAGATGCTTATTATTCCGTTTCCAGAGACGACCCTCTCCATCTCTGGATGGGCGTCCTTCTTCGTGAGGGCATGCGACCTCAGGAAATCCGCAAGCTCATGCTCAAGAGGATCCTGGGGAGCGAAATCTATATGCCCGCCTTCAGAAGGGAGCGGTATATGAAGGTGCCTTTTCGGGTCATAATACGCGATGGCGACACCAAGGCCTGAACCTGCACCGATGACTGCGATAGGGTTCGACATCACACCTGGCTCGCTGAGATCCCGCTCGATATGAGGGAGACGCATGGCATCATTTGCTAGATCGAGAAGGTCGATGCCATAGCCGATGGACTCGAAATCATTGACAAGGAGCACCTTGTTAAGTAGCGTGTTCTGCAGGATCTTCTGGGCATTGACCTCCAGGTCGAAGTTGGTAAGCTTGATATAGCCCCTCTTCCTCGATACTGGACCTGCTGCACCAAGACAGCATCGGTTCACCTCTATGTCATAGAGTTCTTTGGCCTCCTTGAGGATGGTATTTATTACCTCGTGCGTCTCCTTCATAGCCGAGGTCGTGAATGCCTTCTTGATTATGATATCGAAATCCTTCTTGGATTTTACACCCATCAGCCCGAAGTACGAATTGTTGCCACCAATGTCTGCCACGACAGCGAAGAACATGTAGTCTTCCTTGGCAAAGATCCTCTTCTCATAGTAGAAATAGTCTTCCATCTTTCACACCGATCCTGACATCTTCTGGATTATCTTCTCAAAGGATGAGGCATCTAGGATAAGATATATCCTGCCTTCGAAGACCTCTCCTCCGATATACATCTCCGTCTTCACTGAAAGGACGTCATCGACCTCCTCGAAAATGTATTTCTTCATCTCCTCCCTGACCTTGGAAGGGTGCCCCTCAGAGAATATGGGTATCTTGGGCATAAGATCGAGCTGGAGGAAGTCTGAGAGAGATGACAGGAACGCTCCTCCGATTATATTGCAGAATTCCTTCAGCGCAGATTCGCTGTCCTGTCCGTAGCTATTTGTGGTGCCATCCTTGAAGCCGTACATCTGGTCTACCAGCTTGAATGCTGTCTCCTTGGAAAGGACGATCGCAAGGAGGCCCTTCACCTGGCCTGCTATGCCTGAGGCTGTGAGCGCGATGTCGTGGTCTCCCTGACACATGCTGCCTACTGGGATGACTGTCAGCTCAGGAAGCGATATGTCCACATTCCGGTTGACAAGCTGGCTGAGGCTGATGGCAGCATGCCCCATCCCGATGTTCGCCAGCTCCTTCAGCAGGTCCTTCTCCATCGTGCTGAATGCCAATCATGCCACCTGCTTGTCCTTTATGGATTCTATCTCTTTCCCACGTATGACCTTGGCGAGATCAAGCAGTATGAGAAGACGCTCTCCTACGATGCCGACCCCTTCGATTAGCTCAGCATTTATCTTCTGCGTCACTATAGAAGGAGCAGGCTGGACCTGGTCTGCTGAGATCCTGAGCACCTCTGTAGCAGAGTCCACAACCATGCCGACGGTGTTATTGTCTACCTCGATCACGATTATCCTCGTGTTCTTGTCCACAGGGCTTGAAGGTATGTCAAGCTTCTTCGCAAGATTGAGCACCACGACAATTCCCCCCCTGAGGTTTATGACGCCCTCGACATAGTCCTGGGTGTTGGGGATCTTGGTTATCTGCTCGATCCGGATGATCTCCCTGACCTCATTTATGTTGACTCCGAAATCCTCATTGCCGAGCCTGAAGATCACCATCTGGCGTTCGTCCATTGCCTTGCTGTCCTTTTCCATATTATCGCTCCTCAGTATACTTCAGTACTAGAAAGTGCACACCTCTTTTTCCTTTCACTAGTCCCCACTCTCTGCAGAGATAACAGTTGAGAACACACTATATAAGAGTTTATATTCACTAAAAAATGATAAAATAAAAACAGACTGATCAAAAACGTCGCGCTACTTGTTCTCCACCTTGAACTTGGAGACAAGCTGCTTGAGCTGCTCGGCTGATCCGGAAAGCTTCTGCGCTGCTGAGCTCACCTGCTGCATCGCACCTGTGACCTGCTCGACAGATGAAGACACTTCCTCGGATCCAGCTGCATTCTCCTCTGCGACTGCTGCCATCTCGCCCATGACCCTGCTGACATTGTCGACAAGCTGAGGGATCATCTCGAAGCTCTTGAGGGCTTCAAGGACTGCCTGCGCCCCTTCCTCCACCTGCTTGGAGTTTGAGTCCATGGTGTCGACTGCGGAACCTATCTCCTTCTGGATCCCTGAGATGAGATCCGATATCTGGCCGCTCGCGCGTCCTGATTCTTCAGCCAGCTTCCTGACTTCATCTGCGACGACTGCGAATCCACGTCCTGCCTCTCCTGCGCGTGCTGCTTCGATAGCTGCGTTGAGGGCAAGGAGGTTCGTCTGCTCAGATATGCTCTGGATGGTCTCGACAATCTTTCCTATCTCCTCTGACTTCTTTCCTAGCGACTTGATCTTCATCGCACCCTCCTTGGTGCTTGAAGATATCGCAGACATCTTATCATTGACAAGCTTCGCTGCCTGGCTGCCTGCTGATGCGCTTTCGCTCGTCTGCCTGCTTGCATTCTGCGCATCGCCCGAGCCCTTTGATACCTGCTGTGCGCCTTTTGCGATCTCCTGCACTGTGCTTGACACCTGCTCCATGCTGGCATTGACCTCTTCTGCGGAAGCTGACAGCTCCTCTGCGCTAGCTGCCGTGTTCCTCGCATTCGAGTTGATCTCCTCGATTAGGCTTGCGAGGCTGTCACGCATCTTCTTCATCGACCTGGTAAGGTTACCGACCTGGTCCTGCCTTGAGAGCATCGACCTTATGTATTCATCCTTGACTGCACCGCTATCGTCAAGGTTTCCTGTGGCGAACTGCTCGGCGATCCCTGTCAATATCTTCACTGGCTTCGCGGTCTTATCAAGCATATCGTTCAAAGCTGCAGCCATCATGCTTATCTCATCCTTGCCTGAGACAGTCACCCGCTTGTCCAGGTCCCCTGTTCTCGCGAGATCCTTGGCCTCCTCGCTTATCTTCCCGATCGGCCTTGTTATGCTGGATGTGATGATGTAAGCAAGCCCCAGCCCTGCGAGGACTGTAATGCTGACAAGGATGACAAGCATCCGCTTCGCCTCTACATATGCTGCGTCTGCTGCACTACTGTAGATCTCGATCTTCTCAAGGAGAAGCTCCTGCAATGTATTGAGATGTTCCCTGGCTGTATCGAAGGAGGCACCTGCGCTGCCGAAAGACAGAGAGACTGCCTCTGCCCTGGATTCGGCTGTGTTTTTCTCAAGCATGTCGAGGACCTTTCCGCTTTCGCTTATCCAGCTCTGCCTGTCCTTCCTGAAGGCAGAGATTATCTTGTCCTCCTCTGTCCCGCTGATGAGCTTCGTGAAGTCCTCGAACCTCGTCCCGGTCTGCTCAAGGTTCTCATCATATGCAGCGACCAGAGACTCGTATTCAGGAGATCCATATTCGACATTGAGAAGCGATCTCTCTGCCACGAGAGTCTGCTGGAAATCCCTATCTGCCTCGATAAGATAATCGAGCGCAGGTGTGTAGCTTTCCACGATCACATCGTTATCATTGAAAATTATCCCCGCATAGAAATAGCCTATTGCTCCTGTGAGCCCGATAAGGAGGACCATCAGGAGAAATCCTCCTGTTATCCTATGACTGATCCTAAGATTCCTCAAATCCAACACTGTCACCTCTTTTCTGTTGGCTGATATACCTACCCCAATTATCAGCCTATGTTCAATTCCATTTGCCACTGAGTATAAATAGTTTCTGATTCAGACCTGTACCGTCAAATGCCTTTGTTCGATCATCTCATGGCCTCGGCAGTTCAATGAAGATCCTTATGTAGAACTGAAGTGATTTAGCATTTCAAGAAAACAGATCATGGACAATCATATCCTGAACCTGCTCACAAGCTGCTTCAGCTGCTCGGCAGACGACGAGAGCTGCTGGGCAGCTGAACTCACCTGCTGCATGGCGCCTGTGACTTCCTCGACTGATGCTGATACCTCCTCTGAGCCTGCTGCATTCTCTTCTGCGATCGCTGCCATCTCGCTCATCACCTTGCTGACATCTCCGACAAGCTGGGGGATCTGGTCAAAACTCTTGAGCGCCTCCAGGACGGCATCTGCACCATCATCGACCTTCCTGGAGTTGGCATCCATTGATGAGACCGCGCTGCCAATCTCGGATTGGATACTTTGTATCAGCTCTGATATCTGCCCGCTCGCCTTCCCTGATTCCTCAGCAAGCTTCCTGACCTCATCAGCGACTACTGCGAATCCACGGCCAGCCTCACCTGCGCGAGCTGCTTCGATAGCTGCGTTGAGGGCAAGGAGATTCGTCTGCTCGGATATGTTTTGTATAGTATCGACAATCTTTCCGATCTCTGCCGATTTCTCTCCGAGAGATTTGACTTTCATCGCACCTTCCTTTGTGCTTGAAGATATCTCGAGCATCTTCTCGTTCACTAGCTTTGCTGCCTGGCTGCCTGCTGATGCGCTGTCACTTGTCTTCTTGGATGCGTCCTGGGCTTCCCCTGCCCCTTTGGATACCTGCTGCGCACCTTTGGCTATCTCCTGGACAGTGCTCGACACCTGCTGCATGCTTGCATCTACCTCTTCTGCAGATGCGGAAAGCTGTTCAGAACTAGCTGCCATGCTGCCGGAGTTGGATTTGATATCACCGATAAGTCTCCTAAGGCTTCCTGCCATCTCCTTGAAAGAGCCTACAAGCGAAGCGATATCTCCCTTCGACCTGATATCCATCTCCCTTGTGAGATCTCCCGCAGATATCACCTTGGCCGCATCAGACAACTCCCTGACAGGACCGGCAGTATTATCGAGCATCTCGTTTATTGATGCTGCTACCTCGCTTACCTCATCCTTGCCTGAGACAGTGACCCTCTTCGAGAGATCACCTGTCGAACCTATCGACTTCGCCTCAGCGATCAGCCTCGAAAGAGGCTTTGCAAGACTCCTGGTGATGAAGATGCCGCTGACAATAGCCATCAGGATGCCTGCTATGATGAACAGGAGGATCAGGCGTGATGATACTACCACAATCTCTTCTGCTGCTGCAACCTTGGAGAGCGCGTCCTGCTGCCTGAGCTGCTTGTACTCATCGAGCAGCACGACAAGCTCATCCACTGCAGGATCTGTCTCCTCCCTGTATATATCGATCATCTGCTGCTTATCCTGTCCATACAGCGCTTTTATCTTCTCTCCTGATGCATGAAGAGCCATGTGAGGGCTTTCGATACTATCCAATATGCGCCTGCTCTCAGGATCAAGCTGTGAATATGAACTACCCTCTTTCATGCCATAATACCACTGTCCGAACCCGCACTTGTGAGGATCGAGCTGGCCATGGAACTGCTCATCCCGGATCAACTGATTGTCAAGCTGCAGGAGCCACCGGTAGTGATCACCTAGCTTCTGATCCAGGAACTGTGCCTCCTGAGTATGCTCGAGTGCTTCCTGGTAGGAATTTGTGATCCGTGTCTTTGCATAGACTGTCAGACCTCCTAAGAAAATGATGATCCCGACTACGACTGCGAATGCAAAGGCCAGCCTTTGCCAAAGCTTGAAAGCATCCATACCCACCCTTTTCCCTCCTGAGCCAGAAATCCAGGAATTTTTAGTTTTATAATAATTTGCTATCACTAAAAAAAGAGAAAAAATCCTCAGGGATATATCGCGATCCTCTTGTCCACGATCAGATCAGGAAGCCTCGCTTCGATGACAAGCGGACTGCCGACCCTGGGCACAAGAGCGATCTTGAGGTCCTCTCCCTCCTCGACGACCCTTGGAGAGAGGAGGCATAGCTTCACCACGTCTCCCTTCACAAGGTAACCGTCGAGGTGCCCTGTGCTCGCATTGATCGAATACTTGACTCCGTACGTGGTCCCCGCTCCCCACAGCGATGACTCGCTATCGCAATCGACTGAAGATGAATAGGTGTAGTCAGCAGATTGATTGCTCAGCGAGAATGTCAGGAGGACATCAGCGAACTTCAGGTTCTCTGAGCCCGAGGATAGCCTCATCGATTCGAAGAAGAAGTCGAGGCTGTTGTTGGTGGATCCATCCTCCCCATAGATCTCTAGGGCCTCAAGCGAAGTCCCGACCTGGTATGTCGTAGCTTTTCCTGTCGCAAGCGCCTTGTTCTGCAGGCTACCGGTCGTCGATATCAGCACTCCTGCTGCTACGGCTGCGACCAGGATCATCGCTATGAAGATGATCAAGGTGCCCATGCCCATCTCTGCCTTCTTTTCCATCGTGCACCTATGGATAGATCGATATCCTCTTGTCTACCATCAGGTCCGGAAGATCTGCTGATATAGTGAGCGGACTTCCTACCCTCGGCACGATCATAGTCTTGATCGTCTCGCTCTCATTCACTGAGCGTGGGACTGTGAAGCAAATCTTTGCGACGTCTCCTGAGACAAGATATCCGACCTGATGCCCATTTGTCGCGCTTATCTGGTAAGACACACCATAGCCTTTCCCTGATTCAGGGAAGGTGGCTGCGGAAGGATCGCATGTCGCACTAGCATTGTATTCGATATCGACTGCCTGGTCTGAAAGTGACAGTGTCAGAAGGACATCCTCGAATCTCAGGCTCTCGGATCCCGAAGCCAGCCTGATTGTCTGGAAGAACTCTTCAAGATCGTTGTTTGACGATGCGTCTTCTCCGTAAAGCTCCAGAGCCTCAAGCGAAGTGCCAACCTGGTATGTGGTAGCTTTTCCTGTTGTCAATGCTTTGTTCTGCAAGGTCCCTGTCGTCGATATCAACACGCTCGCGGCAACTGCGGCGACGAGGATCATCGCGATAAAGATTATAAGGGTCCCCATGCCCATCTCTGCTTTTCTACCTAGAAACTCCATAATACACCCCCTTTGATAGAAGGTGTCTTAGGAAGACTCCTATATATATTTTTCTAAAGAATGAGAATAAAAAAACTATGGGAAGATGCTTATCCTCTTGTCGACCATAAGGTCTGGAAGTGCTGCCTCGACAACGAGTGGGCTTCCGACCCTTGGGACAAGGCTTGTCTTGATTGTCTCGCTCTCATCGATCTCCCTTGGAGAGTGGAAGCACATCTTGACAACATCTCCCTTGACAAGGTATCCTGCCTGATGGCCAGTCGTGGCTGAGATCTGGTAGACTATACCGAAGTGTGTCGAATCTGCCCAGAGCGCTGCTGGCGATGCGCAGTCCAGTGTAGACAGATAGGTATAATCCTGTGCCTGATCGCTCAGTGACAGAGTGAGCAGCACATCTGTGAACCTGATATCCTCAGAACCGCTTGACAGCCTTATTGTCTGGAAGAGATGCTCGATATTGTTATCTGTCGCGTTCTCTCCATAAAGCTCAAGAGCTTCCAGCGATGTACCTACCTGGTAGGTTGTTGCCTTACCTGTCGCAAGGGCTTTGTTCTGGAGGGTACCTGTCGTTGAGATCAGGACGCTTGCTGCGACAGCAGCGACCAGGATCATCGCGATGAAGATTATCAGGGTACCCATACCCATCTCTGCTTTCTTTTGTCTCATTTGTTCCTCCTTTCCTCAGTAATTAAGGGA
The DNA here is from genome assembly GCA_964441565.1 of uncultured Methanosarcinales archaeon. Classification (GTDB taxonomy): domain Archaea; phylum Nanobdellota; class Nanobdellia; order Woesearchaeales; family GW2011-AR15; genus CAYTWW01. The sequence continues at coordinate 172,226 of CAYTWW010000003.1, forward strand.
AGACTGTTATCCTCTTGTCGACCATAAGGTCTGGGAGAGCTGCTTCCACGACGAGCGGGCTTCCTACCCTTGGGACAAGCGTGGTCTTGATAGTCTCTCCTTCGCTAATGGATCTTGTTGAGTTGAAGCACAGCTTGACTACGTCACCCTTGACAAGATAACCTGCCTGGTGGCCAGTCGTGGCTGAGATCTGGTAGACTATGCCGAAATCACCAGCTGCCAGAGTCGATGGATCTGTGCAATCTACTGCAGGGTCATATGAATAATCCTGAGCCTCATCGCTCAATGACAGTGTCAGAAGGACATCCTCGAACCTGATATCCTCAGAGCCTGAGGACAGCCTGATCGTCTGGAACAAGTTCTCGATATTGTTTAGTGTGCTGGCATCTTCGCCATATAGCTCAAGAGCTTCTAGTGAAGTACCTACCTGGTAGGTCGTCGCCTTGCCTGTGGCCAGTGCCTTGTTCTGGAGTGTTCCTGTAGTTGAGATCAGGACGCTCGCAGCAACTGCTGCGACCAGAATCATCGCTATGAAGATTATCAGGGTACCCATACCCATCTCAGCTTTCTTTTGTCTCATTTTTCCCACCCTTATTTTCTAATCATATAACCAAAAAAATCATGGAAAGATCGTGATCCTCTTATCGACCATCAGGTCTGGAAGCGCTGCCTCGACGACGAGTGGGCTTCCCACCCTTGGGACAAGCGTGGTCTTGATAGTCTCTCCCTCGCTTATCGACCTGGTAGAGTTGAAGCACATCTTCACGACGTCACCTTTCACAAGGTAGCCATCCTGATGGCCAGTCGTAGCCTCGATCTGGTAAGCTATGCCGAAATCACCAGCTGTCAGGCTTGACGCATTACTGCAATCAACATCTGAATCGTATGAATAATCCTGAGCATCATCGCTCAAGGACAGTGTCAGGAGGACGTCCTCGAACCTGATATCCTCAGAGCCTGAGGACAACCTGATTGTCTGGAACATGTTCTCGATGTTGTTGCCTGTGCTGGCATCTTCGCCATAAAGCTCAAGTGCCTCAAGAGAAGTACCTACCTGGTAGGTTGTGGCCTTACCTGTAGCTAGTGCCTTGTTCTGGAGTGTTCCTGTTGTTGAGATCAGGACGCTCGCGGCAACAGCGGCAACAAGAATCATGGCAATGAAAATTATCAGGGTACCCATACCCATCTCAGCTTTCTTCTGTCTCATCTTTCCCTCCCATACAAACCGTCAATACTAAACTAAAAAAAATTATGGAAATATTGTGATCCTCTTATCGACCATCAGGTCTGGCAGGTTTGCCTCGACGACAAGCGGGCTTCCTACCCTTGGGACAAGAGAGGTCTTGATGCCTTCGCTCTCATTGATCGTCCTTGGAGTCGGGAAGCAAAGCTTGGCAACGTCTCCCTTGACAAGGTAGCCTGTCTGATGGCCGTTTGTCGCGCTGATCTGATATGCGACGCCAAAGCCATTTGTGTCGAATGTTCCTGTGTCTGCGCAGTTGACCGAGGAGTTATATGAAAAATCCTGAGCCTGATCAGACAATGACACTGTCATGAGCACATCGTTGAACCTTATATCCTCGGAGCCAGACGAACGCCTGACTGTCTGAGACATGTACTCAAGGTCATGAAAGGTAGAAGCGTCCTCACCATAGAGTTCGAGCGCCTCAAGAGAGGTGCCGACCTGATATGTGGTCGCCTTTCCTGTCGCAAGAGCCTTGTTCTGCAGGGTCCCTGTCGTCGATATAAGAACGCTTGCGGCGACTGCGGCAACAAGAATCATCGCTATGAAGATGATGAGCGTTCCCATGCCCATCTCTGCTTTTTTGGTCACTTTCATTTGTCAATCACCTTTTTGCTCTAAAGTCATCAATTCAAATAATAATATACATTTAACTACACTAATAGTGTACTTGTATATAAATGTTTCGCAACAAAAGCAAGGACAGATACTCTATAAACCGGCTTGAGATTCATAAATTTGCCACCCTGGACCGGTGACCTATCCGGTTGCATTGATGCCTAAACCAAGCGTCGGAAGGAGGTTATTTATCACCTTGGGGATTAAGATGCTTATGGCAGCTCCTATCCAGAGCATCACTACCAAGTCCAGAAGCGCACTCCTCTTGAGCCCGCCGTCCACCAACTTGATTATATATGAGGAGGCGAGCGAGTGCACGATAATGATCATGCCTATATAGAAATGCATCCTGCCCATATCTATCCTCGACACAGCAGGCAGGATGCTGCTCATCATCGAACCTATAGTGTCAGAACCTGCTGCAGCGTCAAGTGGGGCTGTGAACATATTGCTGAGGGTATTCGCGATTATCGCAGAGATGTAAAGGGTCACCGCGACCCCTATCAATGATCCATAGAATGCCCCTCTCAGGCCGCTTGAGATCTGGAGACGCAGTTTCCTCAGGCTCATCAGCTTCGTGAAGTTGTTGCTGACGATCTCACCTATCTTCTCAGCGTTCCCACCAAGGCTCACAGCCTCATGGAATATCTTCGTGAAATGGAAGATCAGATGGCTGCCTGTCTCACCGGCGAAATATTGCCATGACTTCTCCTTGTCGCAGCCAAGCTTGAGCCTCCTGTGAAGATTGATGAATTCCACATTGAGCAGGCCGAAATCATGGACCCTGAGTGACAGCATGCTCGATATGATACCGCCGCCTCTGACTTCTATAGCAGAACCCAGTGTCCTGATGAAGGGAGGGAAAAGCAGATCCCTTCGCTGGATCAGATCCTCCTCTTTCTGGGCAAGGAAGCCGACAATCATCAGAGGTGCGGACGCTATCGAGATATTGACAAGGAACGGAAGCTTGCCGAGTATGAGGAAGAACAGCAGCAGCACAATCGAGAGGGGGATGCAGATCATGCTGATGCGGTCAAGCTTCTTCATATCCTCGTTCTTCACCGCAAGATAGCAGGCTATCGTATCCTCCGGGATGAAAGCCTTCACAAGGAGGAGTATCATCATGTCGACCATGGCGACACCGAGAAGGCTCCATTGCACAATCGATTCCACCGGAGTTCCCATCAGCAGAGGAAGGAGAAGGGCTACAGCGATCAGGAATGCCATGCTTATCGTCAGAGAGAGATAAACGTCCTGCACCATCTTTATGCTCTCGAGGGATTTCTTGTACTCTGTGGCATAGTCCTCCATGAGGGCTTCCTGCTCTTCAACCATGAAGACGTCGATATCCTCCCCGAAATCCATGATTATCGCGAACCTGTCGAAGAAATCAGAAAGGATCTCTGAAGGGATCATCTTGCCAATCTTCCTGCAAGAGACAGCGAAACCGAGGTTCCATTCCTTGGCGAAATAGAGGACCTTGTTAGCGATGCTTGAGATCTCGCCGAAGATGTGCGGCTTCTGGGCGATCCTCTTGAAGAGCGTGCCCCTGTCGATCTTCATTGTGCAGATCGTCCCTGCGTAGGTTATGAACAGATGCAGGTTCTTGTTGATGTTGATCTTCTTCTTCTCATAGAGCGAGTAGGGATATGTGATGACAAAGCCGACGCCAAGCACAGGTATCAGGAAAGGGACGAAGAAGGGAAGCCACGAGAAAAAAATCAGGAAGACGAAGAAGGCCACTATGGAAGACACAACTATCGGGATGGCGAACCCCATGAGGAAAGCCTGAGGTGTCGCATAGCCCATGAGAGAGCTGTACTTCTCGATATCTATCTTCTTCATACCGAGAAGGGGAGTGAATCCTTGCCCTTCCTGTTGAAGGTCTTCATTATCTCCCATACCTCGAAGTAGTCAAAGATCTTGTTGGCCACCATCTTGTCGATGACCCTCTTCCTGAAATCAAGCTCTGAATAGATGTCTCTTGGGTTCTTATAGCCGCGGATCTTGGCGATCTTCTCCTCAAGCAGGTAGCTGTTGAACATCCCACGGAACTTATGCGCGTCCCTCACCGGGTCCCACTCGAATACCCTCCTTGTGATCATCTTCTTCGCAGGCTCATAGTATCGCTCAAGCTCTGTCAGGCTGAGAACACGCCTGATGTAGTGGCCTTCCTGGAATACTGCCTGCTGGATCAAGCAAAGGTTGAGATTGTCGACGAAAGTTATCGGGACATTGATAGGATGGCCGGTGATCCTCTGGATCATGGTTGTGACATTGCCAGCGTGGAACGTGCTCATCACGGGGTGGCCTGTCTGCATGGCCTGGAATGCTATCCTTCCCTCCTCTCCCCTGATCTCTCCTACTATTATATAGTTAGGCCTGGACCTCAGGGCAGCGATGAGAAGATCGAAATAGGTTATGTCTGATGACCTGCCGCCTTCTCTCGTGAGCAGATGCTGCCATGTCTCATGCGGCATCGTGACCTCAGGGGTGTTCTCTACAGTATATACCTTGGCGTCAGGCTTGATGAATGTGGCTATGGCGTTGAGCGTTGTCGTCTTGCCTGATGCAGTCTCTCCGCAGACGAAGAGGTTCATGCCGTTCTCAAGGCATAGCCAGAGATATGCGGCCAGCTCTGAGCTCATCGTGCCCCAGTTGACGACCTGGGTGACTGAGACAGGCACCTCTGAGAACTTTCTGATCGTGAAAGAAGAGCCTTCAAGGCTGAGCTCCTTGCCATAGATGAAGTTGACTCGAGAGCCGTCTGGCATCATCGCGTCCACGACAGGCTTAGCATCTGATGCAGGCCTCTCGACGCGCTCGCTTGTGTCCTTGACATACTTGTTGAGCTCGATATCATCCCTGAAGACGATATTAGTATGGACCATCTCAAAGATCTTATGGACTGTCTTGACATTGCCAGTACCGGTGCAGTGGATATCCTCAAGATACGGATCGAAGAACAAAGGTTCCAACTTGCCATATCCTACCCTATTCCTGATCAGGTAGTACTTGATCATCTCGTACTGCTCCTGATTCACATGGATCTTGCTGTCCATGTATCCGGACATGCCTCCGCCGGATTCCTTGACTGTGACTATCTGGTCGAAAAGCTTCAGGAGCACAGGACCGATATCCTCCACCTTGTTCGGCACATGCTCATGATGTGCGATCTCGATCATCCTGTCTAGAACTTTGGCATAGAGCTTCTCATCCTCCTCAGTCATCGTCGGCTCTATGACATGATAGTTCTTTTTGCCTTTCTCGTCCCTGGTCACGTGGATGAACGATGGACCTCCGAGAGGATAGAGCAGGTTGATCTCCTCCATGGACTTCATGCCCCTGTCCAATTCCAGATAGTAGACAGGCGGTGTCCTGCTCTTAGTGAAATCAGCGATATATCTCTTAAGATGAGGATATTTTTCCATCGCCTCCTCGATGGTGGCTGGCTTGGGAAGCTTCTTTCTTACTGGCATCTTATGACGCGCTCGCTGTCTCTACGATTATCCCCACCCCTGCCTTGATCTTGAAGGGATTCTCTGTTGTGACATCTGATGCGGCCCCTACGAACCTGTCGATATTCAGGCTTGTGACCATGACGCCGAACTGCTCCTTGATCTGGAGCCTCAGATATACTTCTGAGATGTTCCTGAGGAGGTTATGGCAGGTCGGATTGAGCCTCTCAGGATCGACGCAGAAGACTATCGTCTTGCCCATGCTTGTTATCTTCTTGAATGCATGCAGGATCTCAAAATAATATTCACGGGCAGTATTCTGCTCGAAAAGCAGCTCAGAGAACGTGTAGAAGATTATTACTTACTTCTGGAAAAGCATGACCTCTCCCAGGATGCCCTTAATGAAGCTTGCCCCCTGCTTCACGTCGCCTAGCGAAGAGAATATGGAGACGAAGAAGAGCTGATCGCTCATGAGCTTGTCGACGACCCCGTAGTCGAGAGAATTCATCTGGTTCATGAAGCTTGAGAGAGAGAGCTCTGTGCTGACATAGGTCACCGAAGTATTGTTAGATAGAAGGCCGAATGTGAATCTCTGGGCAAGTATGCTCTTCCCGACAGCGTTAGGTGCCTCCAGCAGGACGAAAGAGTTCTGGGGAAGTCCTCCACCCATCCTCTCATTGAGCTCATCCCTCCTTAGCTCAAGCGAAAAGACACTTGGCATCCTACACCTCGTAGCTCATCTGGCCCTTCTTCGACAGGCCAGTGGAGACTGTCGCCAGATGCGTCCCGGATCCGAGTTCCCGGATCACTTCCATGCTGAAACCTTCGCCGGGATCGAGGAGGCCTGCATTGATGACCTCGGACACATCAATGGTCCTGTTCAGCTCCTCTCTTGGGATCCTTATATCATCGATGTATATGTCCATGGTGCCTGTGATGAGCTTTGTGCTGCCATCATTCTTGCCGCTGATTGTCGTCGTCCCCTCGTCGGGATCATAGCTCACTGACTCTATGACGATGCTCTCATCAGCCAGCATCATCATGTTCTCATTGCGTTCAGTCAGGGCCTCGTTTGTGGCCACAAGGTAGCTGTGGGTAGCGACCTCAAGGCTCACAGCGATGAATATCACTGTCCCGATAAGGACAGCATTTGCCGCGACTGTCGCAAAACCCATGTTATCACCAGGAAAGATGCAGGCCTAGCTGGAAAGGCCTGCTATGATCATGAAAAAATGTCTTCATCGCTGACTCCGTTGCCTGTCGAGACTGTGATTGTATGAGTGATCCCTCCTTTGAGAGTCATGTTTGTCATGAAGTACACGACCTCTCCCCTGTCCCAGACACCGATATTCAGAGTGTCTGTGTCAGCCATCACCTCGATAGTGCGGTTGTCGAGGCTCCTCGGGACCCTTGCGCCATCGATGAAGACATCAACATTCTCAAGTGAGATCATGGTATTGCCGATGTTCTTGACATAGACTCTCGTCTCGTCTGATGAGGAATCGTAGGAAGAGAGCTCTATCGCGATCTGGGTCTTCATCTGCTCGGAAAGGACATCCTTCTGGGTACCCAGGGAGCTGACGGTCGAGAGGACATATCCTCTCGCTGTGACTGCCACTGTAGCGGAGAGGCTCATGACTACGATGAAGATAATCAGCTGGGATGCTATGTTTCCGAAGCCCATGGTATATCACTAATTCGGTAATACCGAATAAACGGAAGCAGACTATTTAAATATTTCGATTCATCCGGATATACCGAATAAATAGATTTTTATAATAATCCCGCGTCTCCAGCCCTATGGAGCATTATCTCTACTACAGCCCACGCATGGAGATACTTGACATATTCCCCCAGACAGCTGACCAGGAGTTCAGGAACAACCTCATCAGGATGTGGGACGAGAAGATAGCAAGAGAGATACTGATCGCCCTCTCCAACGCAAGGGAGCTCACCGTGATGAGGCTCAAGGAGATGATCGGACATTCTATGTCGACGCTACATGAGAATATCGAGAAGCTTGAAGCAGCGGGGCTCATAGAGAGCGAGATCATCTATGTCGGAAAGAAGCAGAAAGTGATAAGACCGGCGGTCATCTGCGTCACCAAGAATCCCAAGCATAAGGAGAATTTCAAGCGGTTCTTCCAGGGACTGTGGGTTGATTCCGAGAACTTCAAGCAGATCGTCGCATTCCTCAGGAAGAATCCAGATAAGTATTATACCTGCGAGGAGATATCGCTGAGGACAAAGATACCTGTCGATGATGTCGAGATCCTTCTGAACAACTGGGATTCTCCGATAACCAAATCATTGTCTGACTTCATGAAGGAAGCCCCTTTCGAGAAGAAGCTCCTCTACCGCGCCAGGAGATGATCATTTCCTGGCTGCTTTCTCAAGCATCCTGTTGATGTTGTCAAAGCGCTTGAGGATCTCTGAATGCTTCTCCTCATCGACCTGCACCTCAGGGACGTCAGGGAGAGGGTCAGGAAGGGAAGTCATCGCAAGCTCCTTGTGGATGTCTCGAAGGATCGACATGTCTGCCTCCTGAATGGACGTATCACCGTTAATCGCTGGTTCGCTGATCGCTACTCCTTCGACCTCTGTCGGTTCGAACACCACTTCAGCAGGCTGCTCAGGTTCGACCAGGACCTCTTCCTCCTTCTTGGGTCTTCTCGTGAAGATGCTTTTCAGCTTCCCAAAGAACAGCATACCCATGCCTGCGAAGCAGAAGATCAGGATAGCTGGAAAAGCAAGGCCGACGTATTCTGGTTGAGGGACAATGCACTGCTCCTCCTGGTCTGGCAAAGGCTCAGATGAGCATCCTGAGAGCTCGCAAGTCCTCTTTCTCAGTCCTTCTTCGCAGACAGACCACTCGGTGCATGACCATGAGCCGATGCATTCCGCCTGGAATGTGACTGAGGATGAGATTGTGGCACCTGAATCGTCAGTCGCCTTGATGACCAGATCATTCTCTCCCTCAGGTATCTGCCTCAGGATGGCGTAATGTAGCGTCCTGTTCCTGATCACATCCGGCCCCTTATCGCCTGATATCTGCACCTCGAGATCGCTGGCATCGAAATCAAAGACTGAAAATGTGGCGTAATGCTCTTCTGACCTGACAGCTTCTCCCTCGACAGGAGACTTGATGACTATGCGTGGCTGCCTTTCCTTGACCAGGAACGTCACATCATCTGCATCAGCATACAATGGATCGAAGTCTGAGGGGCAGACCATTCCCTCCCCGCCTTCATAGGCGACCATAGCACGGACCGCATGCATCCCTTCCTCACCGTCAAGTATCAGGCTCTTCCTTGCGACAACCATCCCGTCTTTCCTGCATCGCTCGAAATGGACAGGCTCCCAGCCGCCACCATTGTCGTATGCGATCCCTATCGCATCGCCGTCTGAATCGCATTTGATCGATGCCTCTATCTCGACAACATCACCTATTGAGAATTCGCTGTCTGAGATATCTGTGACATTCAGGCTCTCGACCCATTCGAAAGGAGCCATACTCCCATCCCTGCATCCGTCCACTGTGTTGGATGTCGACTCGTTGAATCCGCTGCACTGGTAGGTGCAGCTGCAGATACTGCCTTCCTCGCAGGTTGCCCCAGCAAGGCCAAACGCTATCCCAGAGGCCAGCAGCGTCATCAGCAGGATTATGAACCTCATCGATATCAGTCTGGGAATATTGCAATATAAATGTTTTTAAAACTCAAAGGTGCTTCTCCAGTGCGCTCAATGCCTGGGACTTGGTCTTAGCGCCCTTGATATCCTCAGCTGCCTTGGTGTCGAAAGTAAGCGTCCAGCTGACGAAATCATTCCTCCCATCGGTGTGGAAGTGGTAGACTGTGTCATCTGAAAGCTTCAACGCGTGATAGAGGTCCTCCAAGGAAGTCAGTGTCATCCCATTCTTCATGAAGAAGGGTGAATCCGCCTTCTTCTTATGGATATGCACAATATCAGACCTTGCCGGTCCTGGCTGCGTCTGTCTGTGCTCTCCACCTGGCGCATTGGCTGGCTGGAGCGAGGATTCCCTGTGCAGCCTATGATCTGCATGTTCAAGAGTGTGCTTATCCGGCTCATGCCTGGACCCATTCTCATGATGCTTCTTTGAATTCTTGCGATCCATGACTTCCTTCATGACTTCTTGCAGCATCTGCTTCTCCAGGGCAGGGAATCTCTTGAGAAGGTCCTTCTCTATCTCCTCAGTTATGCTCCTGGAGAGCTCATTTGTGTCGAAAGGCATGACATACTCAAGCGTCTCCTCGCCTGGCTCTTCCAGCTTCTTGACCAGGCTATCCGTGAACTCCTGCGCATCCATTGGTGGATGCGACCTGACTTTCACTTCTTCTTTCTCGCTGGATATTGCATCCTCGACTACCAAAGGCTCATGTTTCTCGACTACCTCAGGACTGTGTTCCGAAGGTGTTTTGGAATCAGTAGGGACAGGTTCCGGAATCTTTGGTGCAGGAGCAGGAAACTTGGCTGGCTCAGATACTGGTGATGCTTCCTGTGCTTTAGGGGCAGCATCTGGTGCCCTCGTCTCTGGCGGATCGTCCTTGGGATTCTTCGGCAGCTCTGGCTTCGGGTCGCTCGGTCTCTGAGTCTTAGGCTCATCAGCAATCCTGGAAGTCTGTTCTTCAATCTGAGGAGCAACCTTAGCATGAGAGTCTGGTGACTCTCCCTCCTTATTCATAAAAGGATTGAACTGGTTTGTGACAAGTTCATATAGGCCGATGAACTTCTCTACATTCTTCTCGATGTTGACAAGCTTCTCGCTGTACTCGTTCTCGATCTTCTTGAAAGAGGAGACCTCGGTGCTGATCTTGAGGATCTTCTGGTCGATCTCCCTGATCTTGTTGTTGACACTTGTGTTTATCTCCCTTATCTGCTCAAGGATCAGAGAAGTTATCTTGTCGATCTCTTCACCCCCCTGCAAAGGCCTAGGAGCATCAGCCTTAGGTTGTTCAGCTGGTCCAGAGGATTGAGAAGCGGGTTGGGCAGCTGATTCTGCTGCAGGCTGGGCAGTAGGTTGGGCAGCGGGCTGGACTGGCTGTGATGGTGGCTGAGCAGGTGCAGGCTGGGCAGCGGGCTGGCTCATAAGATCGGTCTGCGCAGAGGAGTCACCTCTTTTTTTGAACTTGCTTATATCTAAAAGCACCATTTAATCCTAAGCTCTTATCCTTTCCTTTGCCCTATTCAAGACCTTTGGGGTCCTCAGATAAAGATCGACGATAGTACCTCTTGTCGGGATGAAAGAGGTCTCGAAATTCTCGTTGACTGAAAGATAGTTTGTGGAGTTTAGCTTGTAGATGATCCTTATGAGCTCTCCCTCCTTGATGATCCTGTTGCCATCCCCGAAGACCTCAGTGAAGCAGAATTCCCATTCTGGCCTCAAGTTCTCATATGTGCAGTTGGAGATCGTATCAGAATCCCAGAAAAGTGCTGATGCTGAAATTGCTTCTGAATTGAACGTCATTCCGATCTCGTTGATATCTAACGGATATGAACCTTCGCTCAGCCTGCTTATGAACTCAAAGCCCATCACTGTCTCTGACGACAGATTGCAGATGGCTTCGACTGCGATGATATCGAGCTTGTTGACAAGCCTTTCCCTCGCAGATTCTTCTACCTCAAGCGCTCTTTGCTGCAGCATCCCTGTCGATCGGATCATGACGCCTGCTGCTACTGCCGCCACAAGTATAGATGAGATGAATATGATAAGCATCCCAACACCCATCGTCCCTTTCTTAGAAAATCCTGTCATGACATGCGCCCTGTACCTATAGTAGAATTTGGTATACTACTATATAAACTTTTTTATTGATAACGAGAAGAAAAGAATTCTATCCGAATAAGCCAAATTCCTTTGCTGCTGCCTCGAAGGCAGCTATCGCCTTGTCTAGTTGCTCACGGGTGTGGGCAGCTGAGATCTGAACCCTTATCCTAGCTTCTCCTTTAGGCACGACAGGATATGAGAATCCTATGACATAAATCCCCATCTGATACAATCTGGCAGCCATGTCTGTCGCCACCTTAGCATCTCCGATCATTATAGGCGTTATCGGATGAGGACTTGGGACTAGCTTGAAGCCAAGCTTCTTCATCCTCCTCTTGAAATATGACGTGTTACGTCTCAGCCTTGACCTCTCCTTGCCTGAAGCCTCGACAAGTCCTATCGCCCTGAGAGAAGCGTGAGCGATGATCGGAGATATGGAGTTAGAGAACAGGTAGGGCCTGCTCCTCTGCCGAAGGAGATCGACAATCTCCTGCTTTGCAGCAGTGAAGCCTCCGCTCGCTCCACCCAGCGCTTTTCCGAATGTGCTTGTGATTATGTCTATCCTGTCAAGCACGCCTAGCTCTTCGGCTGAGCCCTTCCCCCCAGGGCCGATGAAACCTGTTGCATGGCTCTCATCCACCATGACCATGGCATCGAAGGAATCTGCGAGATCGCATATCTGGGGAAGCTTGGCAAGATCGCCGACCATGGAGAAGACTCCGTCGGTCGCTATCATGATGAGCCTTGCCCCCTCTGCCTTCGCTGCCTCAAGCTTGGACCTTAGGTCATCCATGTCTGAATGCTCATACACGAATCTCTTCGCCTTGCAGAGCCGGATCCCATCTATGATGCTCGCATGGTTGAGCTTGTCTGAGATGATCGCATCCTGATCGCCAAGGAGCGTCTCGAAGAGACCGGTATTAGCGTCGAAGCATGAGGAATACAAAATCGCATCCTCCTTGCCATGGAATCGGGCTATCCTCTGTTCAAGTTCCTTATGCACATCCTGGGTTCCGCATATGAACCTCACGGACGACATGCCGAATCCATGTGTCTTCAGAGCTTCTTTAGCTGCTTTCACCATATGCTTGCTAGAACTTAATCCAAGATAATTGTTTGAGCAGAAGTTGAGGACCTTTCCGTCCTTGACATCGATCTCGGGTCCCTGAGGCCCCTTTATGACGCGTTCGGACTTGAACAGTCCTGACTGCCTTATCTCTTCTAGCGTGCCTGAGTAGATATCCTTTGCCTTTGAGTATGCCATATGATCACCTGAATCCTGTGAAGCCGATCTTGAGCTCTTCTGGCTCCATGTTGCCTGGGAACCCCCCCTTGATCATCCTGTCAAGCTCATCAAGAGGACCTGCGATCCTCAGCTGCCTGGAAAGCAGCTCCTGGAGCCTCCTTCCTCTCTCGCCATCTCTCAATGCCTTGATGAGAGTCTTCATCGCATGATCAGTCCTGCCTGTGTAACCGACCGCATGGATGCTCCCAATATCAGCTTCCATCCTCTGGAAGATGAAATCATTCATTAAAAAATCTCCTGCTTTCGTAGAGACAGTCCTCCCATGCTCTTTCGGGAGGCCGAATAAGCCCAGGATTCCTCCCTCCTTGACAAGACCTGATGAGAGGACCTTGTCCATGACTGACTTGTAGCCTACGACATCAAGGACCGCGTCGAACCCACCTGGCGCAATCTCCCCTAGCTTCTCTGGCGTCAGACTGTCAAGGTCACGCAGGACCATATGGGCTGCCCCGAGTCCTCTTGCATATCCGCGCCTGAAATCATTCGGCTCGACTGCGACTATAGTCTTGACACCGAAATAGTCTGCGAAACACTGGAGATTAAGACCATGCGGGCCACTACCGATTATCAGGATTGTCTTTATGCTCGCTCTCCTGGTGAGGTCTTCCATGATCATCCATGTGTTGCCGCATGGTTCTATCAGGGAACAGTGGAATGTCTTGTGCAGATCGCCCACATCATAGAAATTTGACTCAGGGACCAGGGCATATTCTGAAAAGGCTCCCCCAAGGAGTGGCATCTTCTTCCCCCCTTCACTGTGTCCCCACACACCATATATACCATAGTGTTCGCATGTGTGGCCATCTATCCCCTTCTCCATGCAGGTAGGACATGGATAATGAGATTCACAGGCCCCTATAGTACCTGCTTTGACAAAAGTGCCTGATCCGGCAGCCACCACTTCACCAAAGAACTCATGGCCAAGGACATGATCGGGAGACATGCAAGGGTACACGTTCTCCTGTGTCCATGCATCTCCCTTTAGCATGCCTATGTCAGTGCCGCAGATCGAGACACCCATGATCTTAAGAAGAAGAAAACCCGGCCTTATCTCTGGAATAGGGATATCATCCCTCAACTCTAGCCCGCTCCTTGTAAAGAGGTATGCCTTCTGCGATCCTGGTGTCATGAAATATGGGGGCTACGATGCATATTTAAATTACATCTACCTACAATAAATAGTATACCTGTTGGCAACTCAAAATGTGCAAGATCTGGAGCACTTTGAGCGATAAGAAGAGAGGAAGGCTCCCGGGGTTGGGGATGTCAATAGTGAACTATTGAGCACATTTCATTGCTATGAAATGGGTCAAGAATTTTTTTTAAGTAGATACTTCGTGGATAAGAAAAGAGGAAGGCTCCCGGGGTTGGGGGGGTCAAGAGTTTAGTATTGGGCACTTTTCATTGGTATGAATTGGGTCTTGATTATATTTTAAGTAGTCAAGAATATCTTGTGGGAGCCTTGCTATTGTGATCTCGTGACTCTTCATAAGAAGAGATAAAGGCTCCCCGGGTTGGGAGGGGTCAATAGAAATTGACTTTTGGGGAGCCTTATGAGCAAGAGAAGAGGAGGCCCCCATGGGTTTGGGGGGAGGGGGTCAAGAATAGATCTTGTGGGGGCCTCTCTTAGCATGAATCGTCCCTTATTGCTAAGGGATGATAAGCTCGCCGGCAATCTGTTACCCTTTTTTAGGGCTTGGAGGAGATATGATATCGCCGGAGAGCGATGTTGTGAGTGATGCTAACCGATCTGATATGGCGTCTTCCTTAGTTCCTGTAGCCACATCAGGCCGATGCGCATCATGTTCTTGTTGAATTTTTCCGACAGAGAATACGTCTTCTTATAGAGGTCGTAGTCCACAAGGCCCATCGACTTCATCGGGGTCAGTATCCTGTCGTAAAATTGCCTCTTGTTGTAGCTGATGCGTACCTTCTTGCCTTTATAGGCTGGTTCGTCGATCTCTGTGACAATCTGCCCGTCGTGCAGCTTTGTCGCAAACAGACTCATCTCGGTCTTCCCGATCTCCCGAGAGTTCTGCTTAAGATGCTCTATCAGGAGCTTTGCGACGATCCCTTGCTGCTTCGTCGAGAAGACAATCTCATAGATGTCTTCTGGCAAATTGTATTGGTCGAACAAAACAACCATAGATACTATAAAACGAAACTAGTATATAAACATTACTGTTCTTTAAACTAGTATACAAAAAAGTATATTAATTTAGGATTTCATTCTGGCAGTTTTCGTTTGTCAATGATCCACAAATCTCAAAGAGAAGATTGCCTTTGGGGAGGAGGGATGCCGTAGAATCTCCTTATAAGGGGAAGATATTCACGTGTGACAGTCATCTCCCAGTCCTCAGGGAAAAGGCGTCTGTAGTTCTGCCAAGCGAACCTCTCATCAAGGAAGATGATGACTCCACGATCATTTTCGCTCCTGATGCAACGTCCTGCATTCTGGATGCAACGGGTCATGGCTGGGATTATGTAGCCGTAGTCCCAGCCTTTCTTGAACTTCTTGTCAAAGTAGTCTATCAGCGATTTGGTCTCAAGATCTGGGTGCCGGAGAGGTAGCCCGACGACTACGACACACTTAAGGAGGTCGCCTGGCAGATCGATGCCTTCGCCGAAGCTGCCTGATGAGACAGCAAGAAGGCTTGCTCCTGTCTTCTGATATGACTTGAACCGCTCGATGAGTTCCTGGCGCTCTGGTTTGCCCATCCTGGCATCCTCAAGGAAAGTGGGTTTCTTGCATACTATATTATATTGTACCTTGTCCCGCATGTCATAGCTTGGGAAGAAGAATGCGGAGTTTCCAGGGACCTCATCGATTATCTTACTGCATATCTCTGCCATCTCCCTGTACTTGCTGTCAGAGCGGGTGCTGTATTTCGTGGTTGTGCTTGTGACGATAAGGTTCAGGCGGTTCGACTTAGGATAAGGATCAGAGAAAGCGACTTCGTCTGACCGCTCCACCCCGAGAAGCTCCTTGTACATCGGAAGAGGCTGGAATGTGCCGGACATCAGTATAGATGAATATGTATTGTTTATCACATCAGCACACACGACTGATGGATCAAGGCAGCGGTAAGAGAGCATATGGAATGGATCCCTCGTACCTGTCTTAAGAGAGATTATCCTGGCGAAGCCTTCATCCTCCCCTGTCCACTTCTCCATGAATGTCCCTACACCGCCTGTGTATGACTGCTTCTGCTTCGCCCTGACTTCATCGCCGATGAACTTTAGGTCACTTGTGAGCTGCTCATAGTCATAATGCTTCGCTATCTTCATCTGGAAGTCTGCCTTGTTGACCAGCTTCTCCTGGCCCTGGCCAAGCCCTGATGAGATCTCGAGGACCGCTTCCTGGATCCTGGAAAGGGATTCTACAGTCTCTGTGAAGCCATGCTTCTTCGCCTCCTGGATAGCCCTCTTCAATGTGATTGTGGACAGGTATTCTGATGCCAGCTCCTTCAGCCTGTCTGGGAGATTATGCGCCTCGTCGACAATGACTATGACCTGGTCGAGGTTCTTCCCGATCTTATTCAGGAAGCCCTCCCCTATCGCGGGATTGAACAGGTAGAAGTAATCTGTGACGATCACCTTGGAATGGGATGCGAGAGCTATGGCCATCTCATAGGGACAGAGCGATTCGTCCCTGCACATGCCCACCAGGTCCTCTGAAGGCATCGGTGCCTGAGGGGAGATCACTGAAAGGACTTTCTTCGCATGATCCGTGAGCTTACCGCTCTTCCTAGTATTCTGGAAGAACATGCATTTCTTATTCTCTTTCAGCTTGCGGCAGTAATCAGCGAATTCTCCTGAATAGAGCCCTTGGACACCTGGCTGGGCGCACATCCACATCTTCCCTGTGATGGACACTGCTGACAGGTCAAGGGAATACTTCTCCTTGATTGCACGGATGGTATCTATGGCAAGCTTGTGCTGGGTGTGCCTTGAGGTCAGGAACATCACTACGAGCTTGTCGTCCTTGCTCGCATGGGCCAAGGCAGGACCCAGGGCTGAGACAGTCTTGCCTAGCCCAGTCGGCGCATGCACCAGAAGGTTCTGGCGATTTGCTATCGCCAGAGATATCCTTGCGAGGAGCCTATCCTGCTCCTTCCTGGCAGTATCAAAAGGGAAGAGGAATTCTGAAAACATCAGGTGCTGGAAAAAAGCCCAGGGTATAAAAACATTGGGGAAAGGGAGAGGCCAGATGGAACCCTAGCAATTCATCTCCTCAGGAGGACTTTCTTCGTACCTGGGTACAACCCCATAGTGAGCATCTGACCATATTGCTCCCTGTTAAGCGAGAAGGTAGTGACTGTGTAATCTGTCTTCTCCTTGATGTCTGAGCAGATCTTCTTGATGTGCGCCGCGTCAAGCCCTTCGCCTATCATTATCAGATTGGCACGGGAAGACTCTTCCTTCCCGACAAGTATCACCTCTTCAAGGCCAGGCATGTCTTTGACTGAATCCACAAAATGACCCACTGCATTCTTCTCAAGCTTCAGTAGCTCTCGAAGGAAAGCTGCCTTCCTGCTGTCCGACAACACATAGAGCTTGGAATTTTTCGTCTCTTCCCTAGTCAGGATCTCCAGTGCCACAAGTTTGTTGAGAATCCTATATACTGTGGCAGGAGGGATCTTTGTCTCCTTGGAGATCTCTCTGAGATAGAACTTCATGTCCTGCCTGTTTATGAACAGCTTGAGGACTGAGAGTATCTTCCTGTCAAAGAGCTCTTCCAGGATATCGACATCCATGAGGATGACAGCGAATCCTCCCTTATATAGTTTTTCATTAGTGAAACATTGTTTCAACAATGAAACACAAGTCCAAGGGAAAGTATTTATAGGAGCGAGGGTTAATCTGGACCATGGCTTCAGAAGCATCCGTAGACAAAGCAGGAGCCCCTCCTCCTTTTGACGAGGCAAAACCAGTCGACCAGGACAAGCCTCAGATCGAGCAGGCAAAGATACCTGACGAGCAGATGGGTGTCTTCGAGTGCATAGCGACGAGGAGATCCATCAGGAAGTTCATGCGGGTCGACGTTCCGATGGAGCTTCTCGGGGCTGTCCTCGATGCAGGAAGATATGCTCCAAGCTCAGGCAATGTGCAGAACTGGCGCTATATAATAATAAAAAATCCTGACACTATCAACAAGATCGCGGATGCCTGCCTCCAGCAACTTTGGATCGCTGAGGCACCAACTATTGTCGTCGTCTGCGCTGAGACAGAGAAGCTGAGCCAGTTCTATGGGATAAGAGGAGAAAGGCTTTATGCTGTCCAGAATTGCTCTGCATCGATACAAAATATGCTTCTTGCTGCCCACGGCATAGGGCTTGCCTCCTGCTGGGTCGGGGCCTTTGACGAGAACATCCTCAGGAGGATACTAAACATCCCGGACGACATACGTCCGCAGGCAGTCCTCCCAATAGGATATGCTGATGAGATCGTACCTGCACCGATGCATCTCACTCTCGAGAATGTCAGCTACTTCGAAAGCTACGGGAATAGGATAATCAACTTCGAAAGGGTCACACAGAATCCGAATGTGGCTGGCAAGATCCAGGACCAGATTCAGAACTGGACAGGCATCGGCAAAGACGTGATCAATAAGGCTAAAAAGAAATTCATGAAATAGACCTAATCTATTTTTCTTAATATATCATAAAAACTATAATAAACAATATAATAGTTTCTAGTTTAAGAATATTTATATACTGGTCCCTTCATCAATATGATTGGGTTTTGGGTTTAAGTTTAGATTAAAAGAAAGGGTAATTGTTTGATTGGTTCGTTTGGGTTCGTCGAAGTCTTACAGGTTTGGTTGGGTTTGGGTTGTTGTAAAACCTGACGTTTTCTAGGTAAAGTGTAGTTCCAGAAGCTATATAAAGATTTTTATAGCTGGAAAGATATGATAGAAAATATACTTTACACACTATCAAGACTGAAGGGAAGGTGGGGGAAAAATGGATTTCATCGTGGAGAATGCATTGAAGAATCAACCGAGCGGATTTCCAGAGATGGAGGTCCACCAGGCTAACATCAAGGTCATAGGAGTCGGCGGTGCCGGTAACAACATGGTCAACTGGCTCTATCAAAAAGGGATAAAGGGTGCTGAGATCATAGCATGCAACACTGATCAGCAGCATCTTTCTGTCATTGATTCTGACAGGAAATATCTTATTGGGAGGGAAGTGACAAGAGGTCTTGGCTGTGGAGGATTCCCCGAGAGGGGGACTGAGGCTGCCCAGGAGACGATCAACGAGATAAAAGACTCTATCAAAGGATCAGACATGATCTTTGTCTGCGCTGGTATGGGCGGAGGAACAGGGACAGGGGCTGCCCATGTGATCGCAGGCGTCGCAAAGGATATGGGATCCATCGTGATCGGGACAGTCACCATGCCTTTCAAGATCGAGAGGGCAAGGGTCGACAAGGCTGAGTTCGGACTTCAGCAGCTGAGAAATGTCTCTGATACAGTCATTGTCATCGATAACAACAGGCTTGTCCAGATAGCAGGTAACCTGCCAATCAGACAGGCTTTCGCTGTCGCGAATGAGCTGATCGCGACAATGATCAAAGGAATCGTTGAGACAATCGCGCTACCATCGCTTGTCAATCTTGACTTCGCAGACGTAAAGGCCATCATGACCAACGGAGGAGTTGCTGCGATCGGAGTAGGAGCGTCTGACACCAACAACAAGGTGGAAGAAGCTGTGAAAGGAGCACTCTCGAACCCGCTCCTGGATATCAATTACGAAGGAGCTACGGGAGCCCTCATCCACATCTGTGGAGGACCTGACCTCACTCTTGAGGAGATCAACAGGGCAGGAGAGCTTGTGACAGAATCACTAGATGACGATGCAAATGTCATATGGGGAGCAAGGGTGATGGATGAGATGAAAGGCAAATTGACTGTCATGACAATCATCACCGGAGTGAAGAGTCCCTGGATCCTTGGCAAGCATGACCGCACATCTGCCAGGCAGATGATGCAGGTGTCAGATGAGCTGGGGATCAAGATCATCAAATAGGCACGATCAACCCTTAGTCTTTGTGTGGTTGCCTTCTTGCCTCTATCTGTAAATCACCCCCGAAATTTTTACGATAGAGGCACATTACCTATCATCGGCGGCCGGGAAGGGCCGCTTTCTTCATTTCAATTGACGAAAAGAACTAGTAAGCCCTGTCAACCAGATATGTCACAGAAGCCATTGTCTGGATCGCAGCCTGATCAACAATGGACTCCAGAGGCCCCTGGGCTTGACCTGCCAGGACCAGGCCCGTCAGATATCCTGCACCAAATCCAGCAGCCCCTCCTCCGAAAAATCCTCCTGGAAGTATCAGGCAGCAGGCCTTGAAACCTCCGTCTCCAACATATCTGTTTGCGATCACCAACCCACCAAGAGCTCCAACTATAGCCCCGATCCCGCCGCATATCGCAGGCACTGCTTCGACCATTGAGCCTAGGATACGCTGATCTTCAATAAACTATCCCTGACTTGCATAAAAGCCATCTGACCATAACCATTATATGGCAAATGGTTTTTCCAGCCTATATGAGCTTATTCATGATCGGGATAGGCCTTGACTCTGAGAAAGATATCACAGTCAGAGGCCTGGAAGCTGTCAGGGAGAGCGATTTCGTCTATCTGGAGGACTACACAAGCAGGCTCTCTGTGACGAAAGATGCGCTGGAGACCTTATATGGCAAGCACATCATCCCAGCAGGACGAGATATGATAGAGAGCAAGTCCGACGATATACTTGACAAGGCCGTAAAGAGCAAGGTGAGCCTCCTTATCATAGGAGATGTCTTTTCTGCGACAACGCATGCGGACATATTCCTTCGCGCGAGGGAGAAAGGCATCGAAGTCAAGGTCATACATAACGCGAGCATCATGACAGCTGTCGGTGCGACCGGTCTTGAACTCTACAAGTTCGGCAGGACTGTGAGCCTCCCATATTTCCAGAGATCGTTCGAACCTGATTCCTGGTACAGATTTATCAAGTCGAACAGGGACATGGGCATGCATACGCTGCTCCTCCTTGACATCCGGAAGGATGAAGGCAGGTTCATGAGCATAGGAGAGGCTATCGCACAGATCCGGCTGATAGAATCCAGGAGGAAGGAAGGGCTGTTCTCCGACCAGCTGAAGATTGTCGGATGCGCCAGGATCGGTTCTGATACCCAAAAGATCCAATTCGGGACAATGGCTGAACTGGAGAAGACGGAATTCGGCCCCCCTCTCCACTGCATGATCATCCCAGGGAAGCTTCACTTCATCGAAGAACATATGTTGGGACAGTTTTCTTAAAATTTATATATCGCTCAAGCATCTATGTCATGGAACAAGAGGGTGGAAAACGTGAAGAGACTATGTCTAGCAATATTATGCATCTTCGTTATCTCATGCCTGCCTGAAGAGCAGATCCCCACTGACAGAACACAGCAGCAGAACAAAGTCTGCATCATACCTGTCGTATTGACAGGCACAGATGTACCTGAGAAGCCGGACGGGATCTATATGACTTCTGACAAACCAACACTCCTCCTATATGATCCTAGCAGGAAAGACAGCGAAGGCTACAAAGAAGCCCAAAGCCTGGCGGAACTTAGGCTCTTCCTTGAAGGCAAAGAGACTGAATTCAATGTGGTCACAAATCCCACTGAGCATAAGGAAGAGAAGCTCTATGCGCCCGTCCCATTGTGGTACCTGAGAAAAAGCGATCTGAACAGCATCCCGGTCAAAGTCGAAGGAGAATTCATAGGGAATCAGGATAAGATGGTCGGGGAGGCGAGGATAAGCAAGGATAATTATTGCATAGACATCTCAGACTTCAGAGACGCAGGCGCGATCGCTGTCAATTTCAAGATAAGCTATAACATATTTCAAGCACATGACCTTGAACTATGGAAAGACTTCTCCAATTTCTGGGTCGATGGAGGAGAGGTGAACCTGAAATTCTTCCTTGTCCAGAAATACTATGAAAGACCTATGGAGTCATGGAGGCATCTCATCGATGGACCGTCCATATTAGGAATGACAAGTGAGATACCTGATTTCATGGATCCCAGGACCACTGTGGTCCTTCCCTTCACACCTACGGCAGGATATTCCAGCGATGCGTTGATCGCGATGTATTGCGGTGACCCCACTGTCGCTCATGCCCAGACAAGCCAATTCTTCAATACAGTCATTGGAGAAGGTACGCCAATCTGGATCGACTCTATTCAAAGCCTTTCAATATTCAATACCAGAGTGCAAGAAGGATTCGGCCCTCAGTCCTCTGGATCGGAGGTATACCAGATCCAGAAGCTAATATTTCGGAAAAGGTTCCTCTTCATCCCCATAGGAGAGAAAGAGCCGGTATTGTTCTCATGCGAGATCAAATCACCATCGTCAATATCTGCATCCTCAACCGCGTGGTTCGAGAGCACTACTCCTCTGACCTCTGTGCAACTTGTGCCTGGAGAGGTGACCAATGATGCGCTGATAGCCAATTCCGCCTGGACCAGTCCGATATTCTCAAGCATCTTCGAGATAACTGATCAGGAATTCAAGAAGGAGAAGGTACCGGGATCTGTTGAGATCCATGTGAACAACGGCTATTACGATTATATATCAGTAGCAAAGACGACAGTAGGGCCAGGGATAACAGCAGTCATAGCTCCTACAAAGACATACTACGTGAATCAGGAGACCAAGGAGATCAATCCTGAACCGGCAGTCTATCATCTTCTCCCGATAATTCCAAGCGTAATCAGCAGTGAATATAAAGCTACATTGGAAGCATCGTGGAATAATCCGCAGCGTACCGGATCAGCTGTATTAAGGTCAGGACCAACCCAGGCTGTTGTCACACCAGCCTCTTCTTTCGGACCGAATCCAGGAGACATATATAATGCCAGAGCATTTCTTCAGGATTGGGGCAAGAGGCCTGAATATTGCGGCAGGATCACCGCAAGGTATACTGCACCTCAACAATCTGATCCTTTCTTACTGTCTGACTTCCTCTATAACGCAAGAGGGGAGACAGAAAAGGGGGATTCCGCTGGGTGGCCGTTCGAGATTCTCATCCTAGACCCCACGGAGTACGATTCCCAGGGTTTTGTCAATGTCCTTCCAGGGAATGATTGGGATGAGCTTGCGAGAGCCAATGGAGTCTCTGGAGCCTGGCTTCCAGGCAGGTACGTCATCGACCTTCATCCGCAGAAGACGAATTGCATAGTCCTGCAGCAAAGAGGACTGCTTGTGGCAGAAGCACCGAATCCTGCAATAGGTGTAAAGGATTCAACACTCGGGGCAAGTGGATGCGGAGGAGACTATTTCATCCAATGTGTAGACCACAAATGCACAGGAGCGAATGGAGCCTGCGAGATTGGACAGTGCTGCGGCCACCCAGCCGGAGGAGGGAACTGCGCCCCATGCGACTGTGTCATCAACAGCAATAGTTTCAAGGTGAATCCGGGAACATACTGCGACATTTAGTTAAATTCTTTAATTCGTCTTTTTTTCGAAAGGTTTACAGCCCTGTAGTGTAGTGGCCAATCATCCGAGAGAGCGCTTTTACAAAAGCCCTCGGTGCAAAAGACTTTAAGGACAACACAAGTTCCTTGGTTGTCCGAAATTAAAAAACAGCCCTGTAGTGTAGTGGCCAATCATCCGAGAGAGCGCTTTTACAAAAGCCCT
>CAYTWW010000004.1:0-118509 GCA_964441565.1 uncultured Methanosarcinales archaeon
CGAGGCAGGTTAGAGAAGATAGCAAAGCACGAAGGTGTGCACTTTGATGCCGGAGATATCAATCTTTCTCCACCTGAGCCCAGCATCCATTTCAACTGGTTTCCACATAACCTTCCCGGAGAGATGCTGGCGAGGAATGTCCAGGCACATGGAGATGTGATGGTGCAGCCATTGACGGTTGAAGGTCTGGAGAGAAGACTCTCTTCTGGAGAGTACAGTCATGTCGTCCTTAGCGGTTATCTGAACGCCGCTGACACCCTGGTCCAGGCAGCAGACCACATCAGGCAGACCCGTCCTGGTATAAAGGTGATTGGTAGCTCAGTCGCCACTTCTCTTCCAGGCATCGGATCCCATTTTGATCATGTCCTTAAAGGGGACTATATACGAGATCTGCGAAATATCCTGGGAGAAAGCCAGGATACTCCCTGGAATGTCCCTGTTGTTGTGGCAGACACAAGCTTCACCATGGGAGACCACACACGATCAGGAAGATATGCGCTTGTGAAGACCCAATACGGCTGCCCAAATGGGTGTGATTTCTGTCCTTCCACAGCCCAATATGGACGCAGATTCATATCCCCTCATACGCCTGAGCAGATCAAGCAAGCTCTGATGGAGGTCCATGACATGATAGATCCAAAAGCTTCTTCAGTCATGGTCAGCCTTGCTGACCCATTCGGCCTGGGTGATGTGAGGACATGGAAAGAAGTCTTCAGGCTTTGCGAGGATCTTCCTTATGAGATCAAGCTGGTCACGACAAGCTCAGCCAAGATAATGGAGAGATATGATCTCCCAGCTGTGACCCAAGGCCCGTTGAGGCTGGTCACTGTCAATTTCGGCGTTGAATCCACACTTGAAGGAGGATATCAGAAGAACGAGGGTCTGGATCTCGCAAGAGGTGTCGCAAGGATGCAAGAGCATGGCATCGTCGCTGCTGCTACATACATCATAGGTCTTGACTGGCATACACCAGATAACCTTCATATAGAGGCTGCCAATATAAGGGCACTTGATGCAGATTGCTATATAGGGAACAGCCCTGAGCTGCACCCGGGAACCCCTCTTTACAATAGGCTTCAGAGCGAAGGAAGGCTATTGGATGTCCCTCCTGAGCTTCTGTCTTTCAGAGGCTACCTTCCGATCAGGCATCCTGCATTCAGATCCGGATTCAAGGATATGCCGCAAGCGCTTGGTCTGATGGAGGAACTCATCGGAGAGCGCAGCATGTCTGAAGGATACGGGTTACATTTTTATCGGAGCCAGAATCCAAGGGATGCTCCTATGAGGGAAGTCTATGACAACATCATGCAGACAGTCCCCCCTGATAAGCAGGAACAGGCTGTGTTTCAACAGGTTTTTCCCGGAACAGTCGAGCTTTTCAATCCATTCCTGGAATATACCAACTAAAACTATTTATACCTGATCAACAGCAGATAGAAGAATGGTCTTGGCAATCATAGGAGCGAACCCCGCTTTCAGGAAGGATTCGATTGGGCCGTCCCTGAGGATCGCTGAGTGCTTCTGCGATACGATCCAGGGCGAGAACTTCTGTGGCGTGCCATCTGTATTCCTGAGGCTCCAAGGCTGCACCCTGGATTGCGCATGGTGCGATTCAGGTTCTATATGGAGATTCGGCAATCCATATTCTATTGATGAGCTCCTGTCATTGTGGGAGGAGAAGGATGTCATCCTGCGCCTGAGATCCGGCCATCACCTTGTCCTGACAGGAGGAAGTCCTCTCCTCCAGCAGGAAAGTCTCGCTATGCTTATCCGGACTTTCATACGGAAGTATGGCTTCAAGCCATTCATCGAGATAGAGAATGAGTGCACTCTGAAGCCTAGGATCGCACGGTATGTCGACCTCTGGAACAACTCCCCAAAGCTATCCAACTCAGGGATGAAAAGAGAGAGAAGATACCATCCGGACATCCTAAAGACTCTCTCACGGCTGTCTGGCAGCTACTTCAAGTTCGTCATCAGGTCAGAAGATGACTGGCAGGAGATCATGGATGACTTCCTGTCTCCACGCATAATCAAGAGGGACCAGGTAGTCATAATGCCTGAAGGACAGTCTAGAGAAGAGATGAGGAAGAGGTATCAGTTCATCGTCGACCTTTCCTGCAGGGAGAACATAAGGATGACAGATCGGCTTCATATAACTATCTGGAACAAGAAAAAAGGAGTCTAGAATCTGTTTATCGCAGTTGTGACCTGCTTAAGTTCATCCTTTTCCAAAGCAGAATGTACTGGTATCGAAAGGACCTCATCACTGATCCTTTCTGCGACAGGAAGCTTGTCCTTATATCCAATATCTATGTAGGCTTTCTGCTTATGGATAGGGACTGGATAATATATGCCTGTGCCTATCCCTTCAGATCTCAGATGATCAGCCATCTTGTCCCTTAGCCCATCGGATATCTTCAATGTGTATTGGTGATAGACATGCTTGGTGCCCTTCTCTGTCTTAGGTAGGCTGATGCCTTCATGCTTGATGTGAGCATCATAGTACTGAGCATTTTCTATCCTCTTGTCATTGAAAATATCAAGTTTCTTCAGTTGAGCTATCCCGATAGAAGCATGGATATCGGTCATCCTATAATTATATCCTACAAAATCATGATAATATCTCTTCTTGGACCCATGTTCCCTGTAGGCCTTGCAGAATATCGCCTCCTCTTCATCGTCGGTAGTGATGATGCCGCCCTCTCCGCAGGTCATGTTCTTGGTGGGGTAGAAAGAAAAGCAGCCTGTGTCGAAGGAACCGACCTTTTTCTTCCTGACCGAAGCACCATGGGCTTGGCAGGCATCCTCAATCACGCGGAGGCCGTGATCCTCGGCAATCTCCATTATCGCTTTCATATCGCATGGATTCCCATACAGATGCACTGGCATGATAGCCTTGGTCTTCTTTGAGATCCTCTCCTGGATAGAATCTGGAGATATATTGAAAGTATCCTCATCGATGTCAGCGAACCTCGGTCTGGCACCAGAATAGATTATCGAATTCGCAGAAGCGATGAATGTGAATGGTGTTGTTATGACCTCATCACCCTCCTTCAGGTCAAGCGCTGCCAAAGCGACTTGCAGGGAAGTGGTCCCTGATGATGTGGCGATCCCGTGCCTTGTCCCGATATATGCCGAGAAGGACTCTTCAAGTTCCCTGACCTTGGGTCCTTGAGCAAGGATGCCTGAGTTCAGTACCTGGTTGACTGCCTCTACCTCTTCCTTACCGATCTGAGGTTTTGCTATGTTTATCATATTTTCACCTTGTGCTTGGTAGTCACAAGTAGTATATATTTTGATATGATGGATGTATCAGAGCTCGAATTCAACCAAAGGGTTGTGGAATACTTTCAGAAAAGTTTTTAAGTAGTTAGTGTTATTGCTATATGGTGTAGAAAAAATGCCAATTTTTGCACCGTTCAATAAGGCATTTATAACATGAAGAGGAAAGAAGAAGATGTACCTGCTGTCATTCTATTGCGGACATGATTCAAATATTTGCCTTATGAAGGATGGTAAGATACTCATCCATCTTGAAGCAGAAAGGATCACTCGGATTAAGAGCATGGACGGTTTTGTGCTGAATGATCCGAAGCTCCAGAAAGGGAAACCTTGGGAGAAGGAGGGAGTGCTTTACTTTGTAGGATTGATCTTCAAGAGATTCGGCATAACTTGGGATGATATCCAGGCAGTGGTCACTATCGATGAGGTGTTCGAGGATCATAAACTTGTGCCTGAGCATATCCCTGTGATCAGGATGAACCACCATGAGGCTCACGCAGCTTCCGCATTCTTCATGTCTCCTTTCAAGGAATCCCTCGTGCTTAGCTTGGATGGCGGAGGTAATGACGGTGGCGGCCTATTGGGATACGGTGAGGGAAACCATATCACAATCAAGAGGAAGATCAATGACACAGTCAGGGACAATGACTTCTATGCCAGCACAGGCACAGATGCCATCGCTTCTGGTGTGATTGGCGGGATATGGTACAATTCAATGAAATACTGGTCTGACACCAAGCACGGGCCGATTGGTACTGAAGGGGTCCTTATGGGTGCTGCTCCTTATGGAATAGAGAACAAGAAGTTGTCGGATTTCTTCTATCAGCATATGCTCCTGGTTCAACCTGTCCATAGGAGAATCATCAAGGCTATTCTTGAGGAGAAGCTACTAGGGATTGTGCCTGCCGATTTTTCTAGTGAGGAAGAGAAGTATTATCTCTCATACTGCAATGCGCTCCAAAAGGCGACAGATAGGATCTTCAAGGATCTTTTCGCCGAGCTGTTGACATATCGTAAGACAAACAACGTATGTCTCGCTGGAGGGGTCACACTGAACTGTGTCTCTATAGGAAGGCTTTTGGAGAAGTATCCAAAGCTGAACTTATACTTCTGCCCTGCTGTGAATGATGGAGGTCTCTCGCTAGGAGCAGTATTATGGGCCTACCACCAGATCATGGGCAACGAAAGGATCATTGAAAAAGGTTTCCATACTCCTTATATGGGCTTTGACCATGAAGGCTATGATTATGATAAGCTTTTCAGGAGATTCGAAAGCAAGATCATCGTCGAAGGCAAGACAGATCATGCCAGGATCGCGGAACTGGTCGCTGAGGGTAATCTGATCAGCATATACAAGGGCAAAAGCGAAAGCGGCAAGCGAGCTCTGGGCAACAGGAGCATCATAGCAGATCCTCGGGACAAGGGCATGAAGGATAAGATCAACACCAAGATCAAGCATAGGCAATGGTACAGGCCATTTGCGCCTTCTGTATTGAAGGACAAGGTCAAGATGGTGTTTGAGAAGGATCTTGATAGTCCATATATGTCACTCGCGATCCCTATCAGGAATACATGGAAGTCCAGGATCCCAGCTGTCTGCCATATAGATGGGACAGCAAGACTCCAGACTGTGACCAGGGAACTGAACCCTGAATACTATGAGATCATCCACCAATTCTATCTCAAGACAGGGGTTCCTCTTGTGCTGAATACTTCATTCAACGACAATGAGCCTATCGTCGAGTCACCTGATGATGCCATGAGATGCTTCCTGAACACTGAGATTGATTATCTCTACATGGAAGGATATCTGATAAGGAAGAGGAAGTGACAGTGATTGGATTGTTCAATAGTAACAGCAACATCGAAATATTTAAATATTTAATCACCAACAAGTAGTCAATTAATACTGAAAAGGAAGTGATGTGAATGAGCTACCTTATTATTGCCCCGCACCCAGACGATGCTATAATTGGACCAGGTGGATTCGCTCTAAAGCAGATATCCAAGGGCGTGGATGTTTACTTGCTGTTGGCAAGCTTAGGCATAGTTCCTGAGCGCCAGCCTCTGCTGAGGCAGGAATTCATAGACATGGCTGGTGCCATGAATGCTTCTGGATATCACTTCATGCCACCGGAAGTCCTGATGGCTTCGCATGGCATGGATCTTGTTGCTCCAGTTGCCCAGGATGCACTGGTGGACCTAATTGCCAAGATCAACCCGACCTATGTCATGGCCCCCCATCTTGGCGATGGTGATATGGACCACAGGATTGTCGCAAGGGTGGCAGATGGTGCTTGCAGACAGCTTGCCTCCTGCACAGGATTGGAACTCAGCGGTCTTATCGGCTATGAGATATCGCCTCTTCATGATCTGATCCACAGGCCTAGTGCCTATTCTCCGCTCACCTGGCAACAGGTCGATGAGAAGATGGAGATACTTAATAGGACATGCCCCACCCAGGTCATTGATGTGGCTTACGATCACATAATCAAGGTGGTGAATGCTCTGAGAGGTATCGAGCTGGGTACCGAATTCGGAGAAGCCTTCACCTTGGGAAGGATGAACATAGGCAAGCTCCTGCCAGGCAGGCAAAGTTACATGGTAGTGGCTGCCAGCCCTGATTCCTTTGGAGGATTCGGAGGACTGGCTGAGGGGCTTATCAGGCAGGAAAATGATGTGCACCTCGTGATCGCGGGTCTTGGCGGTGATTACGATATAGGGCAAAAAAAAGCTGAATTGTCTGAGTTCGCCCGGCAATCAGGTTATGCTTCCTGCAGGTTTGTATCTGATGATATGCTCAGAGTGCCAGAGTATTCGGCGCCACACAGACCTTTGCTCGAGGAAGAGCTGATAGATACTGTGAGAGGTATCAGGCCTGATGTCATCCTTGCTCCTCATCTGCATGTTATGGAGTCAGAACAAGTGGTCTACGAAGCTGCTGATGCCACATGCTGGAGATCAGGGGTTCAGACGAGGGGATTGATTGGGTACTCAGGTCTCAGGCAATCAAGCTGCAATGGCAGGACTCCCCAAGGATTCTATGCTGTCACAGAGGCTCCTCTTGATGAAAAGCTTAGGAGCGTTGCTGCCCTTGGCGGTGAACCTGATCATGTCTTGCAGAGCACAAATGTGTCAGGGAAGGACTTTGGCGTTCAGAACGCTGAGCCGTACACAATTAGAAGATTCGACCTTGACGCGCTTTGAGTTTCTTTTGCATTAAACATTAGCGCCATGCTTTTTCTTGTATTTAAAGTGCCAACATATTAATTTAATAATTCCTGAAGACTTCCCAGAGGTGGTGATGATTGTTGGAAGTCAGGATCGCTGAGCTCTATGATGTTGACGAGATCGAACGGATATGCGCTGAGCATTCATTCGAGACCGGGAGGGATTATACTGCCATGATCAATAGTGGGACTCGTATATATTTGGCAGTTGACGAGGAGAATGATGGGAAGATAGTCGGTTTCACAGGTCTTGACAAGGAAGAATGGAACAACACGATGAAGGTGGTCAATATGTTTGTTGTACCAAGCTACCGGCAGCAAGGAGTCGCATCGCGCCTCCTATCAGAGCTTATAGCTGATGCCAAGCAGACAGATTATCGTTGCATCATCGCAGAAGCACCTTCAAGCAGCAATGTGAAAGGCCTCTACAGCAAGCATGGATTCCGAGTTTGCGGCTATAACGATAGGTTGTATACCAATAATGGAAACGAGATAGCATACTGGATGAGCCTGGACTTGAAACCTGAATCTGCTGCAATCAGGATCCCTGTCCCCGTATGAATCAGAGCAGGTTCTCCTCTATGAACCGTATCTCCTCTGACCATCTTTCATTCATGCAGTTCTTGGCGAAGAGGATGTCATTGACCATCTCAAGTATCGGATTATTGACACTAGATACAGAGAAATCAAGTGTCCCTGAAGGATAGAAGATCACCTTCGCGAAGAGATCCATCGTGATCTTCTCTCCTCCCTTCATGTTTACCACGATCTCTCTTCTGGGGGAACCTATCCCTGTATTGAATGTCCATCTTTTCTTAGGATAGAGATGGAACCAGAGATCCACATCATGGATGCCAAGATCGAATTGAACTGCTTCAAGGCATGCCCTCTGCGACCTGACATTATATCTGTAGCTCTCGATGCTTTCGACATCCTTCTCCGGGATATTCTTCCTGGCGAATTTTATCAGAGGATTATATCTCTCCAGCGTCGACTGGTAGAGTGTCAGCCCACGTTTCCTGGCCAGTCTTTCAAGCTCCCTGGCGTGTCTATAGGAGAGAGTCAGCGGTTTCTCGACCAGTATATGGTATCCTGCGTTCAAAAGCTTCCTGGCGATCTCATAGTGTTGAGGCGTTCCCGTGGCGACGATGACCAGATCTACTCTAGGCCCATATGAGATGAACTCATCCACACTCTTGAAATAGACTTTCTCCGGGACAGGGAATAGGTCGACAACATACCTGGCTTTGAGAAGCTTATCATAGAGCTTTCCCATCTTGCCATATCCGACGATCGCGAATTCAGCCATTTTTGACAAAGGCAAGGTATTTCCTTGCGAGTTTCTCCCAGGAGAGATCTGCAGCAAGCTTCAGGTTGTTCCTCCTGGAGTCCATCTTGCATGCCTGCTTTATGCCTTTCCTCCATGAAGGAAGATTATTGTCTACCATGCAACCAGTGATGCCGTCTTTGAGGAGCCACTCCATCCTGCCTTTGCCCATGACTATCGGCTTTCCGACCGCAAGATATTCGCTTATCGCGATCGGGCTGCAGTCGTTCTCCACAGGGAAGACAAGCACATCAGCCATGTTAGTATAATCAGGGACGCTCTTCAGGTCCACCCTGCCCACTTTTAAGACATTCGGCTTCGAAGGGATCTCATCGATTATCGGACCATCTCCGACGATGAACAACACCTGATCGTCCTCCACTGCTTCTGCTATCATCACTATGTTCCGATACCACTTGCCTAGCTTTCCTGTGTAGACTATGGCCTTCTTGCCATCAAGATTGACTCCATGCTTCTTCCCCAGCTCTTTCCTGAGCCTTGCGATCCTTGCCTTTGTGTAAGGGAAGAACAATCGAGGGTCATAGCCATTTGGTATCGAGAGGGTTTTCTTGGTCCTCAATCCCCATCTGCTCAGGTAATCTAGGATCACCGGGGACTGGCCGACCACCTTGTCAGACCTCTCCAGAAGGTCGAGCATGGCATATCTTAGCAGATGATAGCTCTTGTCGACGCCGAACTCTGTGAGGTACATCTCATCATAATAGTCGATGCAATCGAAGATCAGCTGTGAAGCCGCCTTATCAGGGATGATGGCGCCGCTAAGAGGATTATCGACAAGTATCGCATCATATCTTTCCTTCGCCAGATGCGTCTCCAGTCTTTTCTTCTCCGCGATGACAGTTGCGATATCTCCTATCTTCATATGCGAGAAGATGTCGATCCTTGCCTTCTTGGAGAATTCCGCGAGGAGGAAGCTGTCCCTCTGTGGGAACCCTTTCAGATACGATTCTGAGAAATGCTGGATGCTCTGCGAATATATCTTGTCACCTAATTTGAGAAGTCTCATTCTTTCACCATAAGCCTTGCTAGCGGAGCAGCTGCCTTATTGAGAAGAGCTGATCTGGATATCTCGAAAGCTTCACCATAGCGTGCGCCTGCAGAGAGCCCTCGCAATCTGGCCCTTGTCCTTATCAGCTCTACAGTCTCCTGCTGTTCCTTTCCATGCTCTTCATCTACGCTCCCATATGCCATGAAAGCCTTTTCCTTCATTGTCTCTTCTGCCTCATCAAGCTGGAATACGATATCAGGGAGGAAAGCCGTCCTCGACTCCAGATCAACTTCGCCATGCAGTATCAGCGGTGCCGAATGTCTTGTCTCACCCCCACAGACACAGCATCCTGCCTGGAAGTTGGCCTCACCCATGATCTGGCCGAGGATACGATGATCATCGTGCCAATCCTTGTCATTATGTGTGATGATAATATCTGGCTTGAAGGTCCTGATCTCTTCGACCAGCGTTTTGAGCAGTTTCCTCCTGTCCGACGATACTGCCATATCCTCGAAACCGAGGCATCTTGGCTCGAAACCAAGCAGGGAAGAGCTTTTGGCAAGCTCAGCCCTTGTCCTTTTCACCCGTTCCTTACGAGAGGTCTTCCCGAAATGAGCCTCTTCATTCAAGGTCATGAAGGCGACTCTTACGACATCTCCTTTCACTCTCCTGCTATGGATCAATCCTCCTGCCATGATGGTCTCGTCATCTGGATGAGCTGCAAAGACAAGGATCCTCATTTTCTGCTGCACTCCCTTTCAAGGCAATTCGCACAAGTGCCGCAGACCGTGACCTGTCCATCGATGACCTTCGCATTCCAGCAGGATATGGTAAGGGAGGAACACTCGACTTCCTCAAGCATCCTCAGTAGCTCTGATTTCGTCATCCCTTTTATCGGCATGAACACCTGGAAAGGCCTCAGGAGGGACTTGGAGAATAGCAACTCAGCCATCTTATGATGGAAATAGTCATTATCGCCGAAGACGAAATTGTCTTCCAGGGCATATCCCAGGGCGATTCCATCGGCTCCTATTCCTTCGGCATACATGCTGGCGAACGTCATGAAGAGAGTATTTCTCATAGGGACCCAGGCGTTGCTATCATCCTGTGCACCTTCTCCAAGGAGATTGCTCCTGCAGATATCCTTGAGATTTACTATTGAGAATACCTTCAGCCCATGAAGCCCAAGCTTGATGCAAAGTTCTTTGGACCTAAGCAGTTCTGCTTCAGATGCTGCCTGTCCATAATCGATGAAAAGCGGGAATACCTCGTAGCCTTGTCTCTTCATCATGAGAGCAGTTGCGCTGGATTCGACCCCTGACGAGAAAAGTACCACGACACTTCGGGTCTCGGTCCTTTTCAGGCCCTCAAGCAGATCCTCATTCATCTTAGTCTTGACTACCACTTTTCATCACCTTCTTGCTACATCAATGATAGAGAATGGCAATTTGTGTTCCCTTGTGAATGCTGCGAGCTCCATCAAGCAGCGTCCAAGATCATCCTCGCCGATCCTGAATCCCGACGGATCTATGCCAAGCTTCCTGATCAGCGTGGCAGCGTAGTTGACATCCTGTCCTTGAAGCTTGCTCATGATAAGGATCCCCTTTGCGACTGCCTGCCCATGGAGGAAACCCTTCTCTGCATAGTTCTCAGCTGAATAGGCAAAGAAATGCTCGCTTCCTTCCTCCGGCCTGCTATTCCCCCAGAAATTGCACAGGCTGACTTCCTGGCAGAGCAAGTTCAGGAGGATCATCAATCCTTCTTTGCTTTCCTTTCCTATCTCGTCCGCATTCTTCTCAAGCATAGCAAGTATCGACCTGCTCATCTCATAGATGTTCTGGTCGAAGGGTTCACCAGTCTTCTCATGAGCAAGTTTCCAGTCATATAGTCCTGTGTAGATGGAGAGCACATCACCTGCTCCGCTTGCGTTCGCTCCCTCTGGCGCCTTCATCAATATATCTGGATCGATGATGACAAGGTCTGGATGCTTGCAAGGTATATACTTGACACATCCATCCTCCCTCACTCCTGCAGCGTTTGTGAGGAACGCATCCGTCGAGATCATAGTTGGGATGGCGATGAGCCTCAGGTCTTTTTTGGCTGCATAGAATTTGGCAGCATCTATCGCTGCTCCTCCGCCTGCACCTATGACAAGCGCAGCATCATCAGATCCCTGTCCTGATGCCATCTCCTCCATATCTGCAAGAGTAGTAGATGAGACAAATACCTTCTTCATGTCTTTCAGGGAACATGGAAGAGCCTGGCTTGATCGCCTGCCTGTGAAGACTATCGCTTTATGAGGCTTTCCGATGATCTTCTCGGCGCATCCGATCTCGATCTTTGGCAGGTTGTCGATCAATTTTCTCACCTCATTATGAACATAAGAGTAGGTCCGAACATCGAGAAGATGAAGCTATTCGTCATCGCATGGGTCGCCATGTACATGAAGTTGGAAACAGGATCATCATTCAACAGAAACGAAAGACCTATCAGGAGAGTGTCCTGTATCACGATGAACCATATGCCCCACGTAAGGATATTCGCTGCCGGGATGATAAGTGCCCCGATATAGACAAATATTGCCTTCAGGAATATCTTGATCAGCAGGAAAGGGCTGATGAAGTTGATAAAGACAAGGTTGAGAAGCCTTGCTCCGAGGCATATGAACACAGCTGTCCATGGTCCGTAGGTGACACCTGCGACGAGAGCGAACATGGTATAGAGATCCAAGCCCAGCCAACCAATCGTGAGCCTTTCGTGTTGTACAGACAGGCATCCGAGCGCCAGCAGGAATATTGGTAGCATCTTCCTCCATGCCACGAGGAATATCACTAGTCCGATAGATCCCAGCAGTCCTATCCTGATGACTTTGCTGAGCTTTATGTCCTTGAAGACATGCCTGGTGAAATGCCTCATGTTGTCTGCCGATGTTCTTTTCTGCATTATTGGTCCTCCGATGGAAGGATCATCGGCTTTTTTGGTTCTTCACAAGTATCCTATTGTTGAATGCCATGTGATCCACCTTGCTCCTCTTCAGCAGGTTGACTGCGTCATCAGGGCTGCAGACGATGGGTTCTGTGTCATTCAATGATGTGTTGAGAAGCATGTATACTCCTGTCAGGTCACCGAATGCCTTTATCTGCGAATAGTAGACAGGATTCATCTCTTTTGTGACTGTCTGAGGTCTTGTGCTGTTGTCGACGTGTGTCACAGCAGGGATCCTTTCTGGGCACTTGACCTGGAATGCGAGATTCATGAATGGCGAGGATCTGGCATCCTTAAGATAATCCGATGCCTTATCCATCAGCAGGCTTGGTGCGAGCGGACGTCCATGCTCCCTGTGCTTGATCTCCTCGTTGATATATTCCCACATCTTGAGGTTCCTGGGGTCGGCAAGGAAACTTCTGGAACCCAGAGCCCTGGGACCAATCTCCATCCTTCCCTGGAATACAGCCACTACATTTCCCTCCGATATAAGCCTTGCGATATCCTCGCTGAGATCGTCCTTGAGTGTATAGCTTATTCCGTTGGCATCAAGCACTTTGCATATCTCGCTATCAGTGTACTCTGGTCCAAGGTATGGTGACATTATCCCATCTGCGATCGTATCGAAACCAAGGTCCGCAGCGTACTCTAGCGCAGCCCCGATGCAGTTGCCTGCATCGTTCGCAGCTGGCTGGACAAAGATCTCTTCCACAAGACCTTCTTCCACAAGCTTACCATTGGCAACACAGTTCAGCGCAACCCCGCCTGCCATGCAGATATCCTTGCTTCCAGTCTTCGCTATCGCTATCTTTGCGATATGCTTCACGATCTCCTCCAATACCTTCTGGACCGAAGCGGAAAGATCCACATGATCCTTTGGCATCTTTGTGAATGATCCGATCTTGCCCTCATAGGGTTCCAGACCTGTCACCTGCTTGAAGATAGAGAACCATATCTCTTTTATCTCATCATATGGCTCGAACGTAGGCTCATCTCCTTTTCCAGGAGTACTGCCATTGATATCCTTAAGAGGCTTGACATAGAATCCATCCTCATCAAGCACGATATACTCCATGAGCTTGCTGAAATACCTGTCCCTGTCCCCATAAGGGGCGAGCCCCATGGTCTTACCTGCGTTGAATGAATCGAATCCTGCATATACAGTAAGGTTCTCGTACATATAGCCGAGGGAAGAACCTATCCCTATGCTTAGTATCTTGCTGAGCTTGTTGTCCTTGCCATGCCAGACGCTTGTAGAATCCTCTTCTCCCTGGCCATCGATCACTATGACAGTCGCTTCCTTGAATCCAGAGGCCCTGAAAGCACTGGATGCATGATTCCTATGATGATTGGAGTAGCGAAGAGGTGGCATCTTGCCTGTATGACCTGGGAAAAGCTTTGATAGCAATGCACCTTCATCCATGACCAGAGGGATCTTTCTCAGCCTGTAGAGCAGCGGGTAATCCCATCCAAGCACCACTGCTGTCAGATCGGAAGGAGTAATTCCAGCCTGCTCCAGCAAGTACCGTACCGAAAGGACAGGGAAGGTGTCAAACGCGTGTTTCTTCCTTGTGAACCTTTCCTCCTCAATAGCACCTAGGATAGTGACTTTTCCTGAGGCATCGCAATGTATAAGCGCTGCTGCGGCATCGTGGCTCCTTTCAGGCCAGCCACTCACTCCAAGAATATATTTTTCCATGATTTTACCACTACTTAGTGCGAATATATAAACATTTGGTTGACACGTCTTTTCCAATCAGTTGCTTTTCCTCCTAAAAACCTTACATGATCCAGCCAGATTCTAGAGACGATATATTTGCTGGCCCCTGGACTCATCCAGAGTCAGTTCCTTATCTATCGCATATAGGAATTCAGGAAGCAGAGGGTCCTGCCGGTAAGCAAGCTCAGATGCGAATGCTACAACATCTCGAAGTATCGCGATCTTGTTATGTCTCGTATATCCAGGCCTAGCCCTCTTATATCCCTCCCAGAAGGATGAGAAATCCAGGACTTCTGACCAGGGTACGTCATCTTGCGTGAATTCTGCCCTGTTCAAATCAACTTCCGGGTCATCATATCTTGCTTTCTCCAGGTCGATTATCCCTGTTATTGCCCTCCCTGAAGCATCGCAGAGCAGGTGTCCGAGTGACATATCACCATGGATGACAGCAGGTCTTATCTGGTTCATGTCTTGCTCGTTCCTGGATATATACTGCTCGATCCTTCGTAAATAAGGGATCCATGCAGGATCTCCTCGGAATCCTGGATTGACCTCACTGCTGAGGATAGCCATGAAATAGTCGCTATATCTGCCGAACTGCTCTCTTCCGATATATCCGAATGAGCCTGCTGATGTTGAATGCATCCTTCCTATAGCATATCCTGCTTGCTCGAGAAGGTCAGCTTTTGTACTAGCCGACACACCTGACAGAAGTACTTCCTCCAAAGGCACACCTGGGATGTGCTCGATCAATGCATAAGGAACATCGAGAGACTGACAACTCTCATCCACATAGTTGATATTTCCTACTTGGAGTCCGGTCGCTGATCGGATCTCCTTGCTTGCCAGAGACATATCTGCATGAATATAATGTGGCTGGAACCACTTCAGGATTCCCAGACCCCTATCATCTTGGAAGATCAGAGTCCCACCTCTATCAGGATGATTTGTATGGCCGATTATCTGCGATGGAGACAGGCTATATGCCCCCAGCAGGCTGTCAAAATTTTGAGGGTCTGCGCCAACCATATAGGATAGCCGGTCAAATATCCTTGTATATTAATGTTGCTATTCACTACAGGGAGTGACAAAAATTTGACTAGAATTCAGGTTGATTTCCCCCCAAGGAATATCTTCACAGGCCAACCCTTAAGCTTCCTCCCCTCGAAAGGACTCCATCCGCACTTGGTCTTCAGCTCCTTCTTTGTGACAGTCTTCTCAAGCCCCATGTCGACCACAACAAGATCTGCGTCGAATCCCTCTTTGATCTGTCCTTTCCGCTCAAGGCCGAATCTCCCTGCGGGATTTATCGCCACAAGTTCGATGAGCCTGTCGAAGAACATCCTTCCCTCGTTGACCTCGTTTAGGAGCATGGGATAGAAAAGATCCAGATGCGGCACGCCCGAGGGAGCATCCATGAAATCCACAGCCTTCTCTTCTACAGTGTGCGGCGCATGGTCGGTCGAGATCATATCGATAGAGCCATCTATCAGCCCCTGCCACAGCGCCCTGACATCATAAGGATTCCTCAGAGGAGGATTCATCTTCGCGAAAGCGCCCTTCTCCTCAAGGTCCTTTCGCGTCATGAAAAGGTAGCTATGAGTCGTATCACAAGTGACATCGACACCCTCTCTCTTTGCCTGGCGTATCAAGAGCAGACCCTCGCTGCTTGAGAGATGCGTGATATGAAGCCTGGTGCCATGCCTCTTGGCAAGATCAAGGCAATACTTGATCGCTGATGCCTCGGATATGTTAGGTCTTGAATCAGAGTGGACCAGGGGGTCGGCCCTCCCTGGATAGATGCTCTTGTACTTGAAGTTGAGCTCAGGATCCTCGGCGTGGACGATAAGGATTCTGCCTGTCTTTTCGACAGCCTCGAAGGCTTTCCCCCACAGTTCCTTCGGAAGGCCCATGTTCCCAGTCGAATGCTCAAGGAACAGCTTGTACCCGCAGACCATGTCCTTGACTTCTCCCAGCTTGTCCAGATTCTCAGGGGAGATGCCGTAGAAAAGCCTGAAGCTGAGTAGGCTGTCCTTCTTTGCGACTTCCAGCTTCCTTAGAAGTCTTTCCCTTGTCACGATAGGCTCCTTGTTGTTAGGCATGTCCAGGACAGTCGTCACACCCCCATTCAGCGCAGCCTGGCTCCCAGTCCTCC
Organism: uncultured Methanosarcinales archaeon; assembly: GCA_964441565.1. GTDB lineage: Archaea > Nanobdellota > Nanobdellia > Woesearchaeales > GW2011-AR15 > CAYTWW01. The sequence continues at coordinate 15,712 of CAYTWW010000004.1, forward strand.
AGTCTTCCTTGTGCTCATTGCCAGGAGAACGCATATGGACATGGATATCGATCGCGCCGGGGAGGACATATAGCCCTTTAGCATCGTATACTTCATCGGCAGCATCAATGTCCTTGCCTATCTTGAGGATCTTTCCCTCTTTTATGACTATATCCACTACCCTGCCGTCTGCTAGCTTCCCATCCTTTATCAGCATCGAAAGCATGCCATGCAATCGAGAATATATATTTTTTGCAGTTAGGCCAAATGTCAAGGGAATCCGCCTACAGTAAGAGAAGCACATCATTCCCACAATAATTATTAATATAACATATCCTCGCCATCATATGAAGTATGAGGTTTTGATATGACAACTCTAAGCATGACTGTCCCAGATAGGATCACGACCCTTTACAAGCACATCGTCAGCAATCAACCGCCAGGAGCAAGAGGCAGGCTAAGCTCGACCCTGAATGCTATAGGGATAGCTGCAGCCAGCATCTCATGGCATGCCAGGCGTGGGGATCTGGGAGACGTCCTTGGTTCTGCAGACAGGATAAATGTGCAGGGAGAGACCGTCCAGAAGCTAGATGAATATGCAGATACGCTGATGACGAGGATGCTATGTGAACCTGGCACTCTTGCTGGACTTGGCAGCGAAGAGAAGAAAGATATCATGCCTCTTGTGCCAACAGTTGATCCTGGCATCCAGTATATTGTCATGTTCGATCCTCTTGATGGATCAGGAAACATCGACTACAATGGTGTGATAGGTACAATATTCTCGGTCCTGGCAAGAGCTTGCCCTTCTGACGCGCCATTGACCCTGGAGGAGTGCCTCCAGCCCGGCAGGATGCAGGTGGCAGCAGGTTATGCGATCTACGGTCCGAGCACTCAATTCGTGTATACGACAAAAGGAGGAGGTGTCCATGCCTTTACCCTCGATCCTGTCTCAGGCCAGTTCATCCTTACAAAGGAAGATCTCCAGATGCCGCAGGAAGGCTCCATTCTTGCAGTCAACAGCCAGGAGCGATGCGCATGGCCTGAACATATCAGAAGCTATTTCGATTCAGCAGAGGGAAGGACTGGAGATGCTGCCCTCAAGACACGGAACTGGGGTTCCATGGTAGGTGATGTCCACAGGACACTTATGCAGGGAGGGATCTTCATGTATCCTTGCACCATGAAGAAGCCCGATGGGAAGCTGAGGCTTCTCTATGAATGCAATCCCATGGCGCTGCTTATCGAGAATGCCGGCGGGCTTGCTGTGGATGCGAAGGGGAATCGCATACTTGACATCATGCCAGAGTCGCTCCACCAGAGGACATCTATCTTCCTGGGGAGTAGGAAGAATGTCGAAGAATTGCTGCAATATACCTCAGCCAGCTACTAGAGGCTTCAAGGCCATCATACATATTTAATAGTCGTTTTTCTTCCCAGTAGAGTCCCGGTGATACACGCCGAATTCCTTGATCTTCTTCACAGTCTCTTTAGGGAGCACAGGTCCCTCCTTGCACATCCTGATACCGAGGTCGTCGACACAGCATTGGCCGCACACCCCGAAGCCGCACTTCATGTACCTTTCGAGGGACAGCTGACAGTCGACATTGTATTCGTCTGAAAGCTCCATGACCTTCTTCATCATCTTCTCAGGTCCCACTGTGTAGATGCAGTCGACCTTTCCGGACTGGAGGATCGTCCGGAGCGCATCTGTCGTATATCCCTTCTGGCCGAAGCTCCCATCATCTGTCGTGTACGAAAGCTCGCAAAGCTTTGAATTCTTGTCGCAGTTCACGAGAAGCTCCTTGGTCCTCGCGCCTGTTATGAAGTTGACCTTGATACCTGCCTTGATAGCCTCGTCAGACAGGAAGCTGAGAGGGGCTATGCCATACCCGCCTGCCACGAGCGCGATCTCCTTTCCCTTGATCTGGAACCATGATCCATACGGACCTCTGACACCGACCTTGTCACCAGCCTTCTTCCCGAACAATGCCTCTGTGAACTTACCGACCTTGCATACAGTAGCTGCGAACATCTCCTCATCCTGATAAGAGACTCCGAATGGCTTCTCATCCATCCCGGGAATCCAGAGGAGTATGAACTGGCCAGGCTTCGCCTGCATCTTCCCCTTGAAGAAAAAAGTCTTTATGTCTTTTGCTTCATCCCTGACCTTGATTATCTCAGTCGCGACAGGCTGCTCTATCCTACTCATGCGCCTTCCCCACCATCTCTTGTATAGAACTGTATCCGTTCTTTTCCATGAAGTCTGAAAGCTCTCCGCACACCTTTGCGAAGACATCTATCCCTCTGTCATGGACTGCTGCTCCTATGCCGACAAGAGTGGCTCCAGCCATGATCATCTCGACAGCATCCCTCCCTGTCGAGACTCCACCTGTGCCGATGATAGGGATCTTCACTGCTTTGTAGATGTCCCATACTTTCTTGACTGCGATAGGCCTGATAGCAGCACCGCTCACCCCGCCTACCTTGTTCGAGAGCACCGGTTTTGCAAGCTCTGGGTTTATGACCATTCCAGGTCCAAGGGTGTTTCCCATGTTGATCGCATCTGCTCCTGCTTTCTCTACAGAGATCGCTATCTTTGCGATATCAGGTGCAGTGGGAGACAGTTTCACAATAATTGGGATATCTGTGGCCTTCCTTGCCATCTCGGTAGCCCTGGCAGCGCTCAGGCAGTCCAGAGCGAACGGAGTCCCACCTTCAGACTCTACATTAGGGCAGCTGATATTTATCTCGATGAGATCCGGCTTGGAGGAAGATATCCTCCTCACAACCTCGAAGTATTCATCAGACTTGAAAGCGAACACGCTCGCGATGATGATACCTTTAGACCTTTTCCTGAACTCCTCTATCTCTTTTTTTCCTTCGTCGACTCCCGGACCGCTGAGTCCGACTGCATTTATCATCCCAGCCTCGAAGGTCGCGATGACCGGGTTCGGATGCCCTTTCCTCGGCTCAAGGCCAAGCGATTTCATGGTAGCAGCCCCTGCGCCATTCTGTATCGCATATAGCATCGAGCTTGCGCTCACGCCCATGATCCCAGAAGCAAGGACAGTCGGATTGGGGAACCTCTTCCCCAGAAACACTATGGAGAGATCAGCCATCCTTGAAAGGAATTCAGACCATCATATAAAGCTTATCACAAATGTTTTATATAGACAAGAAACACCGTCCATAATGCAAAGCGAGACAGATATCAGCACGTTCCTCCAGGACCTCTGCCAGGACCCTGGACTGGCTATTCTGGGCGAGGATCCAGTGAGGCTATTTGATACCTGCTTCTATCATGGCATGTATCTTGCATCTCTTCCAGCCACCTTGCGAAGGCTTGAGGAAGAACCTCATTCCCTCCAAGCGAGGCCTGAGCAGGTGGCGCGAGTGACAGACAGACAGCTCACAGCACTCTTGTATGAGCAATCTGATAAGACAGGGAAGGCAAAGCTTCTCCTGCCTCAGGAAGCAGCATCTTACCTTGAGGACAGCCTCTTTGCACATCTGGCAGATCAGCTGAACCATCATCCAAAGAACAGGATATACAAGGGAGGACACGTATTGCCATCAGGCGATATCTGCCCAAGGAATCATGGCGCGATCCACACAGCTGAGGCATTTGTCGATGTCGTTGCCCAGGAGTTAATCCGATATGGGAGAAGGATGAATACTGCAGGCTGCGCAACCAAGTGTGAGAGGCAGGCGTATCGTGAAAGGATCCTTCCGCTGCATAACACACTTCTAGGGATCCTTGTCAGCCACCTCCCACAAGGATCAGGATGCTCAGGCTACGAGATCCGTTCTTGACTAGGCATGAAGACCTTGTCGATCTCCACCGAATACTCCCTGACACGCTCCAGGATGCTGGCGAGCATCAGTTTCTCGACCTTTGTGGACATTATCTCCTGCATTGGGTAGAATTCAGAGATACGATAATCATTCTTGATCTTCTCGACAAGCTGGAGCACCCTTAGCCTCTTGAGCTGCCTCCTGATGTTTGATCCTGCGGTCCCTGCGTCGCTCAGTTTCTCAGCCTGCCTGAAAGAGATCACTTCCTCCCTGATCTCTTCAGAAGACAGCTTCTTCTGCTCACGCTTCGCTTCGAGGAGGACAAAAAGCACATCGACTACAATATCCCTTGAGTCTCCAGGCTGGAGAAGGCCGACTGATAGGCAGAACTTCCTGACAAGCTCCCTTTTTGGAAGAGCATAAGGACGCTCATATCTTCTCATTGTCAGCTCAGACAATGGTGTGTCGATTGATTTCAAAGGCATTGCTTAAAATATGTAAGCACGGTTATTAAATGTTACGTCAGGATGTCCAGTGGTAGTGGTCTATAGAGCTGGAGAAATATATCATCCAATATTCTTCTCTCACCATAATAAACCTTAATAATTCGACAGGCTGATAAGAAGCAAGATGTGGTTTGAGGGGGCTGTATTCTATCAGATTTTCCCAGACAGGTTCGCAGGCAGTGCTCACAAGAGCAGGCAGCTGTTTCCCGGGGATGATTTCCACTACATCGCAGGAGGGAGCATCCCTGCGATGGAGAAGAAGCTGGAGCATATAGTCTCCCTTGGCGCAGATGGCATCTATCTCAATCCCATACATCCGACATGCAGTCCTAACGGATATGATATCACAGACTACTTCTCAGTCGAGCCAAGGCTAGGGGGTGATCCTGCTTTCGAAAGATTCCTCTCTTCAGCTCATCAGGCGGGGCTGAAGGTCGTGCTTGACCTTGTGTTGAACCATTCATCCAGTGAGCATCCGTTCTTCCAGAGCGCTGCAGCTGGCAATGGATATCGTGATTGGTACAGGTTCAATCATGATGGGACCTACGCTTCATGGTGGGGATTCCCTCATCTGCCCCAATGGAACCATGAGAATCCTGCAGTATGGCAGCATCTGCAGAAAGTCGCCCCATACTGGCTTGAGAAGGGCGTCGATGGGCTGAGGGCAGATGTCCCCCTCGATCTGCCTGAAGCCAGCAGATGGGAATTCTGGCAGGAGGTCCGAAGCAGATCAAAAGCTGTGGACCCTGAAGCCTACCTGATAGGAGAGATATGGTATCCTGACAGCTACTGGACAAGCGCCTGTGGAGGGCCATTCGACGCGCTGATGGTCTATGCGCACGCAGGAAGCATACTTGGCGCGTCGTCAAGGAGTGGTATGTTTCCCGAGACGCAGTACAGCACATATCTCCAAAGGCTTTCACCTCAAGGTTTAAGAGAAAGGATGCAGTGGCTGCAGCAGGTCTTTGGATCAGGTGCAAATTCCCAATACAATCTTCTCGGCAGCCATGACGCCCCAAGACCTCTGACAGTGCTCGGGGGAGACAAGGAAGCATACAAGCTGGCAGTATTCCTGCATATGACGCACCCAGGTGTGAAGAGCATCTACAATGGCGATGAGCTTGGGATGGAAGGAGGTTGTGATCCAGACAACCGCAGGGTCATCCCATGGGAGAATTCTGCGTGGGACAATGATATACTGGATCATCACAGGAGGCTTGGCCAGCTCTCGAAGATACCTGATCTTAGATCAGGAGCATGGAAACCATTGCTTGCTGATGATGAAACCTACATCTACCAGAGAGGGAACGACACAATCTGCGCAGTCAATTTCTCTGGTTCGATGCAGGAAAGACAGGTCCAGGGTAACTATTCACCGATCCATGGCAGAGGGACGCACCAGGACGGCCATGTGAGGCTACCGCTAAGGGAAGGCACCATCTATACCCGAAACCCTTAATAATCCTGGTTCATCCCTTCTCCCCATGATAATAACGATCGCAGGTCTCTCAGGCACAGGCAAGAGCACGACAGCAGTCGAGCTTGCGGAGAAGCTTGGCTACAAGCATTATTCCATGGGCGATCTCCAGAGGAAGCTTGCTGAGAAGCATGGGCTTGACACTGTGGAATTCTCCAAGCTTGAGGCAAAGGACCCGAAGTATGACCACGAACGCGACCAGATCCTAAGAGAGCTGGGGGAGAATGAGGACGATTTCATCATCGACACCTGGCTCGGTGCGCATTTCATCCCACACGCCTTCAAGGTATTCCTCACATGCGACCTGGATATACGTGCCAGGAGGATATACGAGGAGACAGTCAGGGGGGAGAACCTGGCAGGCGTAGACCACAAGAGATTCTCAGACAAGAAATACTCTTCAGTCGATGAAGCGAAGCGTGCTGTCCAGGAGAAGGAGAGCCTCAACAGGGAGAGATGGATCAGGTATTATGGCTTCGACTTCATGGATGAGAAGAACTACGATATGGTGCTCGATACCACGGGTCTTACTATTGGGGAGACTGTGGATATGATAATCACTAATGTGAAAAGTAGATAGGGCACAGTATATATAGAATGCTAGTAAAATATTTATACTACTAATTAGTAGTTATTCTTATGCTTAAAATTGTGTTCTCCCCCGAGGAAACGGCAAGTCTGATACCTCATTATCCCACTCTCAATACTGACAAACTCACTCGGCTGTGCAGGATGACTTCTAGAACATCACAGTTTGACGGAAGAACAGTGATGTCTGCTCCTCCAATCTTGGTCACACCTCATGAAGGCAGCTACTTCATACTAAATGGTCGGCATAGAGCTTGTTGTGCTTATGCAAGGAGTCATAATCTGGAGGCATTTGTAGCTTTTGATATGCATGATCTTAGATTCCATACACCACAGAAAGCATTCGGCGGTTACTTTGAGGGAGTAGATGAGGCATTCAACAATAGATGGACATATATTGACCTCTGTGCAAGAAGCGGCATCTACAACATTGCCCAATTGGTAAATGCCAACTGCAACTTGTTCTAGATATGATTTCCATCAGCAAACTTTATAAATTCCCCTCAAATCCAGAGAACATAAACCTTTAATGGGGTGCTTTTATATGGAAACCGCAGCAAGACCACTAGATACGCTCAACAGAGTCAGGAATCAGAGAGTCATCATCGAACTCAAGAACAACAAGCAGTATGTCGGCAAGCTCAAGGCTTTCGACATCCACATCAACTGTGTCCTCGAAGAGGCTGAGGAGAGGCAGGATGGAGAGGTCAAGAGGAAGCTTGGCGGCGTCTTCATCAGGGGAGACACAATCACGATAATAGCACTGGAGTAAGAAGATGGTAAAGGGAACTCCTTCGATGGGGAAGAAATCTGGCAAGATCACTCACATACACTGCAGAAGGTGCGGCCAGAAGACCTACCATAGGAACAAGCAGAAATGCTCATCCTGCGGATATGGAACTTCTCCTAAGCTCAGGTCTTACAGCTGGAAGAAGGCTGGAAAGTAATTTCTTTATTTCAGTTTTCGCAAATCTTTGTTTTCTAATAATGTCATAGTGGCTTGAGTGCATAGCACGAAACCCACAAGCTCGATGCAGCCTGATAGGGATGCCTGCGCAAGTAGAGCTTTCTTTGCTACAGTATATTTTCTTTTAGACTTCCTTGAATTGTATGGGTGTGCCTGAGTGCACAGCATATTGTTTTCTTTTACTACCTTTGACATTAAAGTTGAGAGTTTCGATCCTTGGAGATTCTGTGATTATGCTCACAAGATCCCTATAGAATTATTTTTATATACTCCTTTTTTGCCGCCTTCAATTGAATGCAGCGATAGTATCTGGCAAAGACCCGCTATATCCTAAGGATCTGGATGGATCAGTCATACTTCTCCAGAGCATGATTGAACAGCTTATGCGAAGGGGATTTTCCGTCGATATCTATACGCCAAGAGGATATTCTGGGCACATGTATACACAGCCAAAAGCAGAGTTCCAGACGAATGATGTCGAGCCAATATGTGAATCTGCCAATATTATCCGTTTTGATATCGAGCCTAACGGTGATCCGTGCCCTGATGCAGAGACAAGATTTTTCCGGGCAATGGAGATGTCAAGGAAAGAAGCAGATTATTTTGGAAGGGGTCAGCTGGATCATTACGATGTGGTCATGATCCTGCATATGTTTCATTCATTTGGTTTGGTAGAAGAAGGTATAGCTCCTCTGGAGAAGACAGTCTTATTCCCTATGAGCCTTTCAGACTATTATCAGAAGTACATGCATGTGCCTGAGGAATTCATTGATAGAGAAGCTGCGGTTCTGAAAAGAGTCATGCATAACCAGCTTGTGTCGACTGAAGAAGCGATGATGCTTTCTAAAAAAGGTGTGCCAGGCAATCAGTTCTTTGTGGTTCCCAGAGGTTATGATACATCTGTCTTTCCTTATATGCAAAGAGAAAGCATTCCTGGAAAGGAAGTTCATATATACTGCGCGAACAGGATCTCATCGATGAAAGGACAGCATCATTTCATTCAGATAGTCCTGGAATGCATGAGGCAAGGTCTTTACCCTGTTGTGCACCTTGCAGGGATATTCGGAAGCAAAGGCATTGAAGATTACAATGCATATGCACTTCGGATAAAAGATGATATCAATAGGCTAGGGCTTCAGTGTAATTTTGTCTTTCACGGTGCTCTAAGCCAGGCTGAACTGGCAGATCTTGGAAGAAGATGTCATGTTGCTATCTTTCCTTCAGTCACCGAGAGTTTTGGCAAATCTGTCCTTGAAGCTGCAGGAATGGGTCTTCCAACAGTGGTGTTTGATGATGTCATCTGTTTTAGTGATTTCATGGTTTCTGGAGATAATGGCTTGATCCTGCCTAGAGATCCTAGCTATGTAGCACAGACCTTGAAGAATTTGGTTGAAGATGCAGGATTCTACAAGGCAATAAGTGCGAACTGCAGAAGCATCCCTCAATCATATTCAATATCAAGTGTGATGGACAGGACTCTTGGAGTCTATCGACAAAGGGGAATCTTGTGATCCTACTTCAGCTCGATCGTTTTACCGACAGTGACTGCATGAGCCACATTCTTCCCCACTTCTGAGCCTTTGTGTATCTTTATCTGGTTGTTCGTGCCGACACGCGCTGTCAATAGATACTTGCCATCGATGTAGATGTCCAGCTCTTTTCCGGTCATCTCCTCCTCAGGCTCGAAGATGATGTATCTTTTCTTGTTTGTCATCTCGTATGGCACAGGTTCGGGAGAGGAGGGAAGCTCCCTCACATCGATATGCAGGCCGATCTCCTTCTCGACCTCCTGGATGTTCTCACCACCCTTGCCGATGAAGCCACCGATATCCTTTGATGGGAGATAGACATACATCCTGTCCCCTCCCTGCATCTCCACTTTCACATCCTTTGAATACTTCCTGAGCTTCTCTTCCACAGCCTCCTGAGCGATAGTGAGAGACTTGGTATGCTGCTCAGCCATCTCCACAGGAATGACGACCGTCTGCTCACCGTAGGTGTACATCTCATATTCAGGCTTGCCTGTCTGGAAGTCAGTGACAACTATCACCGGTCTCGCAAGATCAGCCTCCATCATTCCTGAAGGGACCTTGACCGTCATCTTTATCTCGAATACTTTCTGCACACCTCCTTCCTTGATGAAGATGACCGTATCGATTATCTGCGGTATCACGCCCAGCTCTATCCTTCCGATGAACCTCTGGATAGCATCTATCGGCGCAGTCGCATGCACTATCCCTATCATCCCCACGCCAGATAACCTCATGTCTGCGAAAAGCCTGAAATCATCAGTGTTCCTCATCTCGTCAAATATTGTATAATCTGGTCTTGAAAGGAGGAGGATATCATGTATCTCTTCTGCGCTGCCATGTGAGATAGAATATTGCGTGATGCTCTCAGGCAGTATCAGGTCTCTTGGAGCCTCTACAGTCTTCACGACCTTCCCTTTGTCAGCATAATTGATAGCCAGAGCCCTGGCGAACGTGGTTTTGCCCTGGCCAGGCGAGCCAGCGATCAATATCCCTTCAGCAGTCTTCTGAAGCCTCTCGACAAGCTTTGCGGACAGGTTGTATTCATCAAGACCGAGGAGCTTGACAGGTCGGACAGCTGTCAGCTCCATACCATCTGAGAATGGAGGTTTTGTCACCACGACCCTGTACCTTCCTACCTGCAGTATCGTGCTTCCTTTCCTCTCTATCTCGATAAAAGCATCACCCCTGCCTGTCTTCTCAAGAAGGTTCTCAGTTATCTCCCACAATATCGCAGGAGTCATCTTGCTATCTCTTATCTTCTCAAAGGTCCATGTGCCAGGTGCACCTTTCTTCGCATGTGGGACCATCCCTTCCCTGAGATGCACGCTCATGGTCTTCTCATCAAAATAATCTTCGAGGAGCAGCTTGCCATCATGCTCGCGTTCCAATCTTATCGTGCTGATCCCTTTTGCCCTTGCTACCCTTGCCTGGACATCATTCACTGTGGCGAGAGTCCCCCCTGTCATGTATGCCAGGTCACGTATCAAAGCATCGATCTCCCCTGCATTTCGTGTCCTCTGGCCTGTGAAAGAAAGTGTGATGCCTCTGGCTTCGCACAAGTCCCTGATCCTCTCTATCTCTTCAAGGCCGAAAATGCCTGTATCCTTGCTTTCCAGGGCTAGCTGCTCCAGCTCTGCAAGAAGTGCCTCATGTATGATTATCTCTTTTGTGCCCTCAGGGATGCCCTTTGCGAGCAGACCTTCGACCAACGCAGAAGTATCAGGGATGATTTTCATGTGCAATGCATGCCAAAGTGATTATTTAAGCCTTTCTCTGTATGAACCTGAGGTGATATCCTGCAAGGATTCAGCCGAATACACTTGCCACTGCCCGGCCCAGCCTTCCGATCATAAGCTGGAGTCTTCCGATGAGACCTGGATCCTCCATCGCAAGTCCATGCTTCTCAGTGCCTGAGATCCCTGTCCCGAGGATGTCTTTGGCTTCATAGCCTATAGATAGATCATTCTCAAGGTCCAGGGTATCACCAGGCACCTTGATCTCAAATACTATCTCTTCAGACAGGTCAAGCCTCTCCCATTCCCTCCGGTTGCCGTTTATCTCGAAATAGACTGTCGCATCCTCAGGCACAGTCTGGGATAATCTCTTCAGGACGAACTTCACAGTCAGCTCCTCGCCGAACCTAGCCTTTTCAGGAAGCTCCTGCATCTCGATGACGAGCTGCGGCCTGTCTATCACCTTGACAGTGTATGTCCTGGCCTCTGTCAGTTCACCTGCCTGGCATGATACGACTATCATCTGCTCCCCGACATCTCCTGCAGTCACCCAGAGCCCGATATCTTCTGTCTCAGATATTCCCAGCGACATGGGCATGCATCCACCAGCGCATATTTCTGCCTCAAGCTTCCTGTTCCCTGTGTTTGTGACAGTGCAGTTGAACATGATGGCTTCGCCTGAGTAGGCATGTTCAGGAAGTCCGCATGAAAGATCAAGCGATTCTGAGTAGCTTTTCGCAGATCGCAAGGCCGCGACGATCCTTTCAGCCTCTTCTTTTTGCAGCATCGATGATCTCCTGCTTGCTGTGAAGGATGTATGATCTGATCCATTCAGTGAGGTCCGTACAGTGACAGGGAACGAATACATGAAAGACGGGTCGAGGGAGCTGTCGACCCTGACGATCCAGGCTGCAGTCTTCCTGCCTTTCGGAGGGATTGCCAGGAATTGTCTCTTGTCTCCAATCACATCCACCTCCTCAGGGAGGGTTAGAGAAGCTTCTGTCGCCACGAATCCATCCAGGGTGTTCTCGATCTCAGCCCGAATCACATTATAGGAGCCGAATCCCACTTCTGTCGAGATGAGCGATACTCGGGTCCTGACAGGGTCTATGGCTGGTCCTCCGACAGACCTGACACTGACATCATGCTCGAATGGCAGTGGCTCCAGCCTCTTGTCCACAGCCTTCCAGGTGTATCTGGTGAGTGCCTTGTCTGAATCAGGAGAGTCCCTCATCTTGATATGTGCCGCATCGATATAGCCCAGCTGTCCATATGTGACATCGAACGGGACCCAACCCGTATTTGGGAAGTAGACCTCCGCCCATCCATGAAGCCCAAAGCCAGGCTTGCCAGTATTGCTATAAGCGATCCCAGACACGAACCTGGCAGGTATGCCCACGCTCCTGCAGAGGGATATGAAGAGATTTGTAATCTCATCGCATACCCCTATCCTGTTATCTAGTACCCAGGAAGACCTCTGGCTGGCCTCAGATGTCAGGGTGCTCATGCTGTATTCGATATTCCTGTGCACCCACCCTGCTAGATTGACGACAACAGAGAACTCATCTTCCTCTCCTTCGGCGAGCATATTAGCCAGGTCCTCGATGTCCGGGTCTATGTCGATCTTCTCAGATGGCTCAAGATAGATCCTTATCTCCTCAGGCACATTCCTGACAGGGAAAGGATCATGGGCTATCGCCTGCTGCCTTAGCCTGTTCTCAAGGGATGACATTATCCTGAACCTGACAGTGTCTCCCGGCCTGTCCCATGAGAAGACCATCCTGCCTTCATTCATCTCATGGTCTGGGAAAGTCTGCAGGTCCACCACATCCTGCCTTCCGCTCTCCTTGAGGTCCAGCTCCACTTCTGCCTTGAGGGTCTCCACTGAAGAGCCTGCAGGACCTTCCATCGATGCCCCGCCTGAGAATGTCAGGTCTGACAGCATCGAAGAAGCATAGAAATAGGAATCATCGGCAGCCACACTTGCTATCAGCAATAAAAACAGTAGTAACCGCCCCATCCTCTGCTTCCAATCCCCCTGAGGTATAAAAATCTTTCCAGGATGTGGACTCTGTCGAAAAAATCCAATGAAAGAGTTTAATGGACACAAGAAGTCCAGAGACTTCTTTGTGTACAGCATAAAGACCATTTTTGACTCAACCTCAAACCAGATGAGAGCGATGCCTGCAAAAACGTCCTATGATTCCTACCTGGGAGGTAAAAATGGAAATCTTTTTCTAAATGAGTCCATGATGTGGAACAGTCCATGTCGAGATGAGGCATCAATGGCAAGCTGCTTCTGAGTAGGATGGATGTTCTGGCAAGGCTCTGTCCAGGACTCTTTTGTGGATAATTGCCAGCAATATCGTGACCTGCCTCTTGAAGATAACCCCTTTTTTTTAAAGTGGAGCTAAAGTCTACAATTCAGTGATTCTCCGCATTACGCAAGCGGAATAGTGATACTACTCGTCGATGATAGAAATATTTATATAGTTTAACCACTAAGGAGTTACAAAATGAAGAAAATCGGAGTCATAATACCCTGCTATAACGAGGAGAACGGCATCTGCAAGGTCATAGAGAGCATTCCGAAGTCGAGGCTCCGGGCTCTTGGCTATGACACCGACATCATCGTCATCGACAATAATTCCAAGGACAGGACAGCCGAAGCAGCACGATCATGCGGAGCAAGGGTCCTGACTGAAATGACCCAGGGGAAGGGTCACGCTGTCCTCAAGGGATTCAGGAGCCTTGATGCTGATACTGAGATAATCGTCATGCTGGATGGCGACAATACCTACTTGGGCGAGGAGATGCTCAGGCTCATCGAGCCTATCGAGAGCGGTTTCTGCGATGTGGTCATCGGCTCCAGGCTCTCAGGCAAGATCATGAAAGGCTCGATGCCCTACTTCAACAGGGTAGGCAATTGGTTCCTCACTTTTCTGGTAAGGCTCTTCTACATCAGTAATGTGACTGATGTGTGCACAGGCTATTTCGCGTGGAGGAGGCATGTGGTGGACTCTCTCGCGAAATGCATCTCATCAGACGGCTTCACGCTGGAGATGGAAATGATTGTCAAGATGGCTAGGATGAATTATGACATAGTATCAGTCCCGATAACCTATGAGGTCAGGCAGGGAATGAGTTCGCTCGACCCTGTCAAGGCAGGAGCAGCCATTCTCTACACCTGGGCCTCGCATCTCTTCTGGAGGCCAGAGGAAGCCCTTATCGAAGCACCTTCAGCCCTCACGACAGAGAGCTGATCAATCCGCCTTTATAATTAGAGAATCGCCGAGATGCTAAGGACTTGCGTCCTGGTGCCACTCGATTCTTTCGTGGTTTCCGATCTTCATAAGTAATAGAATCCGCTGGAGGCGCACTACCCGCCTTGCGCGCGCCTCCCAAAATCGCGGATTCTAGGACACAAGGAAGAGCCAAGCTCTTCCGGTGGCACAGGAAACAGCAGTTTCCTTGTGCACCAGAAGCCAGAAAAATCATGCCGTTCCATAGAATGACAAAAGTCATTCTAGGGTCCCAGAAATCTGCATTTCTGAGGACATCCCCGGGTTTAAACATTTAGTTTCGCTAAATGTGCTCAAGAGGTAACTCTTGACACCCGGGGCTTTCTGGCTTCTTAGTGTAATCGCCAAGGCTTCCGATCTTCGGCGTGAGCAATCTCGCTGATCGGAAGAAAAGAAAGTTTACTTTTTTCCAGCCCTCCTTTTTTCTACAGATTTTCAGACGAATAGATAATAACTACTTTGTTTACTCCCATCACCGCACAAATCGACGCCAAGGGAGCCTCAGGTACTTCATTTGTTAAAGATACCCCCTTGGGGCGGTTGGGATCTTCATTTTCTCGCCTTTTCCGCAAAACATTTTTATTCCTCCCTACTACTCTCCATCCCCTATGCCGTTCGACATCGACAAGAAGAACAATCTCGCCAAGCTGGCAAACCATGACAAGTCAAAGAAGGGATCTGTCGATGAGGAGATACTCTGGCTGGTCGAGCAGATCAATGGGTTGGATGACTTCCATACCCTGAGTTCATGCGCAGGAAGGGTCATGCTCATTGGTGAGCCAGACGACAGGAGGAAGGACCAGCTCACCTGGCTCCTGGCTTCCCACCAACCAGTTGACCCGGAAGAGGCAGGGAAAGCCTTGGACAGTTCCAAGGACAGTAACGTCTGGTTGAAGATGGAAGGACCTATCCTCCATGTCTGCGCGAGGGACTTCGATTCTGCAGCGCGGCTCCTGGACATCGCAGAGAGAGCGGGATTCAGGAGGAAGGGGCTTATATCTGTCAGGAAAAGGTTCATCGCTGAGATGTATTCCTCCCAGTACATAGAGATGCCTGTGAGACAGGAAGGAAGGATGCTCCTGACTGAAGAAGGACTCAAGGATTCTATAAGGATCGCGAACCAAAGACTGGAAAAATCAAGAGAGATATTGAAGAGATTCTCAGCGCTTCTTGACGATAAGGAAGAGCAGCACTAAGATGAGGATCAGCATCACTGCGAATCCTGCTCCAAGCATGATCAGGTATGTGCTTGGCGTCTCAGGCTCCTGAGGCTGGCCTGTGTAGCCGCCTGGAGGAGGGAAGAAGTCGATGTATTCTACTTCTGTCGTGCTATTATCCTCTGCCTCTGGCTGTTCTTCCGGCAATTCAGCCTGGCATTCCCTCAAAGACACTTTCTGCGTCTGCCTGTCTGATTCCTCGTTATTGTCATAGAAGGCGATTATATCGAAATAGTAGTCTCCTGGAGCAGTGTCCTGTGGGAGCCTGATATTGAAGGTCTTGACAGTATCGTCACCTTCATCAAGCTCGATCCTGCCGATGCTCTCAAGTATCTCCAGTTTCCTGTTTTCGACGTCAAGAGTCACCTTATCCTGGTCGCTCCTGCCTGTGTTCTCTACGGTGACCCTCGCCTCGAAGACACGCTCGTTGCACTCAAGTGTAGCTGGTGTGAATGTCCAGTCAGTTATCTGGACCTCATCCCTAGGCCTGTCGATCTGCAGCTCGATAGAGAACCTCTCTCCATGCCTGGCGCCGTTCTCATCCTCTCCGACAACATAGATCTCCATCTCGTAGTTGTCATCTTCAGCATCTGAATCTATCTCGACTGTAAGAGTATCTTCGAGATCCTCTTCAGGCTCGATATCTGAGAAGTCGAACTCCTCGTCGATATCGACATCACCGTCGTCTGCGATGACTCCTGCCTCGATATCTTCGATATCGCAGTTCTGGCCGTCATCTTCGCAGTCTCCTCGGTCGTTGAATCTTGACTCGATCTGCATCCTGAGCTCAAGCTCATCACCAGGCCTGAGGTCCTCGACCTCATCACCGTCACTCATCCTGTCTCCATTGACATAGAATCTCTGGATCCTGAGCTTGCTCTCTGCCTGCATCTGCAAGTTTGCAGTGTCTGAGAATGGACTTCCCCCTGCTGAACCGGAAAGTGTGAGGGTGCCGATACCATGCACCATCTCCTCACCATCTGAGTCGACAGCATCAAGGCTGAGAGGCACATTTCCGCTGATCGTTACTGTCACCTGCTCACCTGCTGCGAGACTAGAGGGAACTCCGGATATCAGGACCTGATAGGCAGATCCTGAACTCGCGACGAGAGTCATGCCTGTGACTGTCGTGTTGCCGGTATTCGACAGGACCAGCGTAGTCGTCGCATTCTCTCCTCTTTCCTGGCCTGTGCCGCCGAGCAGCACCGTCTGTGGAAGTGCGACCTCCTGTGCGAGCACAGTGAAAGATAATACAGATGCGATCATGATATAGAGCAGGAACTTATTCATTTTCTTACCTCCTAGCCTGTTGCTACTCAAAAGTAAAATTATTATATATAAAGATTGCGGTAAGAATCAAATGGAATTGAAGAGATAGAATCAGATGATCTTCAGCAGAGCATTCTTATCTATCGGCTTCTTCAGGTAGTCTGAGGCTCCCAGCTCAAGGCATTCCTTTTTGGTCGCATCATCATAGACGCTGGTCTCCATTATTATCCTCGTCTGCGGTGACTTTGCCTTGATCTCCCTCAGGACATCTATCCCTGACATCTTGGGAAGCTTGATGTCGAGGAGGATGACATCAGGCTTCTCAGAATCGAAGATCCGGATGGCTTCCTCCCCATCCGGAGCCTCAAGTATCTGCATATTCTCCCGGGCAAGGTAGCTCTTCAAGGTGCCTCTCATCATCGCAGAGTCCTCGACAATCAGGATCTTCCTGGCAGATCCCCCTTTGTGGGCATCATGGACAGCCCTCATCTCGTCCGTCTCGACAATGCTCCTCAGGTCGACCAGAGTAATCATCCTCTTCTCCAGGATGCAGACCCCAAGCACATATCCGGCGCTCCTGCCGCCACGGGTCATCTCAGGAGCATCCTCGATCTTGTCGCCTCCTATCCTCAGGACCTCATTGCAGGTGTCGACCTTGAAGCCCACCAGGCTTTCGCCAAGCTCTGTGATGATGATCCTTTGGCTGCTGCTCTTGCCAGAAGACTGGAGGGAGAGCTTCCTGGCAAGGTCAACTATTACTACGATCTTGCCCCTGAGATTGATGATGCCGTCCACATAGGTCTCTGTGTCCGGCACCTTCACGATGCTCTCAAGCTTTATGATCTCCCGCACATCTGATATGTCTGTGCCGAACTCCTCCTCGCCAACAGAGAATACGACGACCTGCCTCTCATAGAACTTCTTCTCGTCAGCTTCCATCTTATTTTCCTGCCTTGCTCGGCTTGTGCGCCTCTACCTTGTGCTTCCTGGCGCTCTCAGCTATCTCCTTCTCGACAGCCTCATCCACCTTGAAGCGGGAGACAAGCTGCTTGAGCTCATCTGCTGTCCTGGACAGCTCCTGGGCAGCGCTCGAGACCTGCTGCATTGATGCAGATGTCTGCTGCACTGATGCGCTGACCTCTTCAGAGGCAGCAGCGCTCTCCTCAGCCACTGAGCTGACCTCGTCCACATGCTTGCTGACCTCTATCGCGATAGAAGATATCTTCTCAAGCGAGTCAAGTGCTTCCTTGATCACAGCCGATCCCTGGTCCACCACCTGGACAGAGCTGTTCATGTTGTCCACTGAAGCTTTTGTGTCCTGCTGGATCGTCCCGATCATCTCTGCGATCTGCTTTGTCGCCTTCTGTGACTCTTCAGCAAGCTTCCTTACTTCG
This sequence comes from uncultured Methanosarcinales archaeon, assembly GCA_964441565.1. Lineage (GTDB taxonomy): Archaea > Nanobdellota > Nanobdellia > Woesearchaeales > GW2011-AR15 > CAYTWW01. The sequence continues at coordinate 33,474 of CAYTWW010000004.1, forward strand.
TCTGCTACGACAGCAAAGCCCCGGCCGGCCTCGCCGGCCCGGGCCGCCTCAATGGCAGCGTTGAGCGCAAGAAGGTTGGTTTGTTCGCTTATTCCGTTTATCACTTCAACTATCTTGCTTATCTCTTTGCTCTTGGTATCCAGCTTCTGGATGTTCACTGCAGATGACTTGCTCGTCTCTAGGATCTCTCTCATCACTGTCGTCGCTTTATTCCCAGCCTGCATGCCGCTCTCTGCTGCCTTTGATTGTTCTGTGACAACCTGCCTTGTCTGGCTTGCCAGATTAGTCAGGTTCTGTCCTCCCTTCGAGATCTGGAGGATCGTGCTTGATACCTGCTCTGTGGAAGCGTTCACTTCCTCCGAGCTTGCTGATAACTCTTCCGCACTCGCCGCTGTGAGCGTCGCATTCTTGGCGATGGATTCCACGAAAGACTTCAGGTTTTCTGACATCTTCTTCATCGAATCTATCAGCTTGACGATGTCGCCCTTCGCCTTCACATCCACCTTCACCCTCAGGTCTCCGGAAGCGATGGTCTCTGCTATGGCTGAAAGTTCCTTGACAGGCCCGGCAGTGTTGTCGAGCATGTCGTTTATCGCCAAGGCCATCTCTCCGATCTCGTCCTTTCCCATGACTGTCGCTCGCATCGAGAGGTCTCCGGTGGCTGCGAGCTTCTTTGCTTCCTCTGTGATCGTTGAGATCGGCTTCGTGATCATCCTTGTTATCCAGACGGCGAGGAGGACTCCCGCTAAGATTGCCCCTATCGAGAAGCTGATTATCATGGTGTTCGCGAGCACCTGTGCTTCCTTCGCCTCTCTCTGGAATTCAGAATCCAGGAGGAATGCTCCTCCATAGTACTTGCTGCTCTTGTCTGCGGATCCCTGCAATGTCAGAGCTGTCTCAAGGAGAGTCGCATAGTTCTTGTCTTTGTCTAGTTCGTTCTGATGATACTTGTCAGCTTCTATTGTATACTGCTCCACATATCTTGCGATCTCCTGGGCTTTCTGCCTTGTTTCCCCAGATGAGATAGATACAAGTTTTTCAGCTTCCTCTTTAGTATCAGCGAGCGCCATTGTGAACTCTGTCCATGTGCTTGGGTTAGGTGTCCTGACATAAGCCAGTGCTTTTGTCCTCATGAGCACAAATGATATCTCAACCACATCAGCTTGGAGATAGACGTCATCCCCTCGTGCAGCTAGCCTGCGGACATTGGCGATATTTGTGTTGAATCCGTCGCCTATCGCTTTCCAGCTCACATATATCTGCTCATTCTCTTCATTCTCTTTTACATACAGATCAAATGTAGCCACATATGTGTCGATGCCATCACCCACATCTACAAGTATCTCGATATCTTCGTCATGTATGCCCCGCTCACCCATAAGCTCATCGACATGGGTCCTTCCTTCAGCCGCATCAACTCTGACTGTCTCTGCATATGAGGCATCAGATGTACGAAGATAATCCTTTGCAGTGCTCCTGGCTTCTCCAATTGAATCGACGATCATGTTGACCTTATTCGACATCTTGATCTCATGATCATAAGTATTGAGGGCATTGAACCCTACAAAACCTATCACGGCAGTCAACACAAGGATGGCGATGAATCCTATCGATATCTTAAGACCTATCTTCACATCATTGATTCTCATATTTCCCCTCTTTTTTCCTGTCCCCAGGAGTTCCTTCCTTGCTTAAGGGTGCCCATTATTTATGCATAGTCGAAGAAATAGGTGCAATTTCGGAAAACAATAGGATCATCCTCAGGTCAGGTGGACATACTTCACCTTACCTACCTTTTCAACCCTGATAAGTCCTTTTTGTGCAAGCTCCATAAGATACATCTGAGTGGTCTTCTTGGAAAGCTTGAACCTAAGTCCGATATCCTTGAACTTAGTAGAAAGCCCCTGCTTCTTCCTATCTTCGACGAATCTTAGTATCTCCATCTTCCTGTCGTCTACTTTCGCAGATTCCACTTCTGGCAGGCTTTCAAGCTCCTTTCGGAGGACCCAAAGCTCCTGCTCAGTGAAGCAACTGTCCTCAAGGCAGATGAAGACTATCCTTTCCTTGGAAGTGTCTGCGATGCTGTATATGGAGAGAAGAAGCTCCTTATAGGATCTGGTCCACTTCACATATTCCAACCTATCTATCATGATGACATCATATCCCTCAGGGATGGATTGAAGGGTCTCGAGAGACAGAGGAAGAAAGCTATGAGGGAATCCCAACTGTCTCTCTTTCCTGCCAATATGCAGTATCTTCTTCCCTTCCTGCCAGTACTGGCTAAGAAGAGAGATTATCTTAGGCTCTTGATGAGGACTGTAGCTGTAGCAGGAACCCTGGGTTATCCTGCCGAGTGCGCTTCTCATAGATGTCACATCTGTGCCGATGATGAGCAGTTGAGGATTGCTGCTGTTCTTGTTTATGCGGCTGCAGCTGAACACGATGTCCTTGCATCCATGCCTATTGCATAATTGGTTCTCGAAGACCCTGGATTCCCTGCCTTCGCATACCTGCCGGAGGATCGATATGAAGCAGGCAAGTGTCTCGGGCAGGTTGTCCGAGAAGATGTTCCGGTATAGCATCGACCTCCTAGAGACGCCTGTGACATTGGCGATGGTATCATTCCACAAGAGTATGTTTCCCAGCGAGTCAAGGCACACGATGACCTCTGAGGCACCGTCAATAAGATTCTCCAGCTGCTCTTTGGCAGACTGCAGCTCGTCTTCTATCAGTTTGCGCCTTGTTATGTCTCTGACTGCAAGGATCATCGTCTCTGTGCCTGCCACACTCATCCTGCTTGTCGTCGCCTCGATAGGGAAGACCGACCCGTCCTTCTTCCGGTGCAGCCTGAAGGGGATTGTCATGCTATGGTACTCGACAATCTTCTGGGACTTCTCAGGTTCAGCAGACAGATCAGTCAGCATCATCTCGGAGAATTCAGATGCCTCATATCCGTAGAGGTCGCAGGCGGCGTTGTTGGATTCTATTATCCGTAATGTCACAGGATCTATCAGGAACACTGCGTCTGAAAGGAAGTCATATAGCGTCCTATACCTTCTCCCGCTCTCGATTATCTCATCTTCAGCCTTCTTCCTCTTGTCAATATCTATGCAGGTGCCGATGAATCCTTCGAAATCCCCCTCGGAATCAAAGATCGGAAGTCCTGATTCGCTTATCCATCTGTATGTCCCATCATGATGCCTGAGACGGTACTCCATCTCATAAGGTTGCTCCCGAGCCACATTCTCATCGAATAGCTGGCATGTCTGCTGCAGATCGTCCGGGTGAATGTCATCTTTCCAACCATCACCTATCTGTTCCTCCAGCTTCCTGCCTGTGAAGTCAAGCCATGACTTGTTGAAGTAATCAATATGACCCTTCTTATCGGATTTCCAGATAGGGATCATCACCTCATCCAGGATCCTCATATAGAAGTCCCTTGAACGTACCAGGATGCTCTCGCGTTGTCTCAGTTCTGTAAGGTCGTTGATAGTGACCATGACAGTCGATGCGCTTATTGGTATAAAAGTCAAGTGAAGGCTTCTGTCTCCTACCTTCTGCTCAGCTGACATGCTGGTCCCAGAGATCTTGACTGCTCTTAGCTTGTCGATAAGAGAAGAAGCGAGCTCGTGCGTGAGGAACTTGTCAAGAGAAAGTCCTGCTTCTGCCCTTCGGATGCCAAGAAGCCTAATAGCGCTCTTGTTCACGAAAGAGCACACGCTATCGAATGTAAGTACGAGTATCCCATTGTTGCTTGACTCAGCAAGCTCAGTCAAGGAAGATACACCGTTCTCATCCAGGGATGCCAGACATTCGACGTTTATAAAAATATAGATACGCAAACAATTATATACTTGGGCGCCAGAGTCCAGATGATGCTAAGGCTTGCATTCCTCGCACCTGAATTCATCCCTGCATGGGGCGGTGTCGGCGCATATTCAGAGGAGCTTGTCCGCTCCCTGTCAAAGAGGGGAGACATCGAGATCCATGTCCTCACTCCGAGCAGGGGGGCACAGTTCGATCCAAAGGCTGTCGAAGCGAACTTCGGAGGGAGGATAAAGGTGCATGCCATCTCCAAAGCCTCTGACACTTTCTTTTATAATTTCCATTTCCAGCGAGCAGTCCTCCGCGAGCTGCCACGCCTCCACAAGCTGCACTCCTTTGATCTGATCCATTCAGCGAATCTTGTGCAGATGCCTGACATCTTCCAGAAACTTTTCCGCAGGCTCGATATACCTACTGTCTGCACAATACACTCGACGATCCAGAGCCAGGTGAGGGCAAGCCTGGACTCTTCGAAGAAGCTGTGGAAGATGGGTCCTTCAGAATATCTCAGCCTGATGCTCTACCCGGTGATAAGCACACTGCAATCTGCATATGTCAGGAGGACGACCAGGTTCATAACAGTATCGAGGAAGATGGCAATAAGCCTTGAGAAGCAGCTTGGTGTCCATCCCATAACTCCCGTCCATAACGGTGTTGACCTCGACCTCTTCAGAAAGCATAAAGGAGGATTCCCAGATGTCAGTGCAGCAGCAGGCAAAAGGCCTGTGATCCTCTACTCCGGCCGTCTGGTCTCACAGAAAGGTCTCTCCCTCTTTGTCAGGCTCATGGAAGAGCTTGATGCTTTCTTTGTCATCGCTGGCTCTGGCGAGCCCGATGTCATCCTCAGGCAGCTCAGGAATATTCCGATAGAGAAATATATGTTCCTCGGCCATGTCGACAGGAAGGAGCTTCCCGGCCTCTATGGCACATCAGACATCTTCGTCCTCCCATCCTACAGCGAGAATCTTCCTATGAGCATCCTGGAATCCATGGCCATGGGATGCTCTGTGGTCTCTACAGATGTTGGAGCAGTCGATGAGATGGTGGAGCATGGAAAGACAGGACTGTTGTGCAGACCAGGAGACTACACAGGACTCAAGCATGAAGTGGCATCGCTAATAGAGGACCCAAGGAAAAGGAAGTCTCTTGCTGAAGCTGCGCTGAAGAAGGTAAGGAAAGAGTTCAATTCCGATAGGATGGCAGATAAGACCTTAGATGTCTACAAGGAGGTCATCAGATGATGACAGGTCAGGTGGGGAGTCTGCCATGAGGATACTCTTTGTCGCTGCTCATATCGGCAAAGGTGGTGGCCAGGCTGTGCAGGCTGCCCGCATCATCTCTGAGATAAGGAAGAAAGGCCATTCCTGCCTGCTCCTGGCACTATCCACAAAAGAGAAGCTTGTCCAGGAGCCTTGCAAGACAATATATGCAGGAAGGCTGTCATTCCCTCGCGGCGTCCTTCAGCTCAGAAGCGAGATACTCAAGCAAAGATTCGATGTTGTCCAGTGCTTCGATCCCTTCTTCTCTCTTCCTGCCGCCTATCTTGCAGGTGCTCAGCCGAGGGTCCTGAGGATAGGGATGAATCCGGTCAAGGAGTTCAGCCAGAGGAGGATGCCTATCCACGAGGTGATCTTCTCAACACTCTTCCCGACGCTGCTCAAGGACACAAAGGTAGTTGTCAATTCTGAGGCTCTGGCTGATGATTATCTGGAGCACGATCCCTGGATCATCCGTAATGGCTTCAGCATCACGAAGACGATGAAAAAGCACAGCCAGGCAGAGAAGATAAGGCTCCTCTATTCAGGCAAGGTCATACCGAGGAAGAACCTGGAAGTTGTCTTCGAAGCCATAAGAGGCCTTCCAGTCAGCTTCATCATACTCGGCAATATCAATGAGGAGCATTACGGCAATCATTACTACGAACACCTGAGAAAGAGATACAAGGGAGGAGACTTCACATTCCTTGGCGAGAAGCCAAGCTCTGAAGTGGAATCAGAGTTACTGGAAGCAGATGCATTTGTCAATCCGTCTCTCCTGGAAGGAAGCCCGAACTCTGTCATAGAGGCGATGATAGCAGGCCTGCCGGTCCTCTGCTCAGACATCCCTGAGCACAGGGAGATAATGAGTCCTGAGAGAGGTATATTCTTCAAGGATGCAGAAGGACTGAGGCAAGGGATAAGGAAGCTGGCTGATCCGCATCTCAGGGAGAGGATGGGCAGTGCCGGAAGGAGATATGCTGAAGAACATCATGACATCGCCAGGAAGGCAGATGAATACCTGATGCTCTATGAATCGATACGGAACGAAGGGGGAGGAAGATGAAGATCCTCATCGTGACCCTTGGCATCCCTCCCTTTGTAGGAGGGGCAGAGAATGTTGCTTGGGACCTCGCCCACCATCTGAAAGACCAGGCAGAGATCGCGCTCCTTTGCGGAGGAGATCTTGACAAGATCCAGATGATCGACGGCATGAAGGTCATCATGGTGAAGAGAAGATTTCCCTACACGCTTCATTTCGAACTCCTTAGGAAGCGACTGGAGGAGGTCGCTTCAGGCTTCGATGTCGTGAATGTGCATGGCACCCTTCCTTTCGGATACGCGCTCAGGAAGGCGAAAGCTAAGAAGATAATCACCTGCCATGGCATGGAAAGGGAGGACTGGAGCATGGAAGGCATATTCAACAGCCTCTTCATACCTGCTGCTATTCGGGCAGCTGATGCAGTGACAGCCCCTGGAAAAGGTTTCTCTCAATATCTCCAGAAGAGATACAGGATACCTGTCAGGACGATCCCGAATGGTATCGACCTGAAGCTTTTCCAGGATCTTGGCAAGAAGAGGGAGCCTAAGAGTGTGCTCTTCGCAGGAAGGTTCGCGAAGATCAAAGGCATTGCGATGCTCAGGCAGGTTGCCGGGCTTATGCCAGACCATAATTTCACATGCATCGGGGAGGGACCTCTCGCAGACATGCTGTTTGCAAACAACATCACCATCCTGCCAAAGATGGACAGGAAGCAGCTTGTCCAGGAATATAATAAGCATGAGTCCTGCCTTTTCCCTTCTGTCTCAGAGAATTTCCCGCTAGCTGCACTTGAGGCGAAAGCATGCGGCTGCCGAGTTGTCGCATCAGGAGCATTCGCAGATGTGCTTGAGGATGGTGTCGATGGGCTGATCGTCAGCAGGTACGAAGCCACGGAATTCAGGGACGCCATAAAAAGGGCAAGGAAGATGACAGGCCTCCCTATGAAAGCAAGATCATCTGTAAAGAGATTCGGGTGGGAAGAAGTGTCAGGAGAATATCTCAGGTTGTTCTCTAGTGTCTGAGCCGTGCCTTTATTTTCTCTCTTGTTTCCATGATCCTATTGTACAGCGGCCTGTTCCCCCTCAGTTTCTGTATCGCTCTCTTGCGGATATGATGGATATGCTTCGCCAGGCCTGTGAAGACCTCAAGCTCATAGTTTGCAGAAGAATGGTTGCTGTATTCTGACTTGTAAGACTGATCTCCCCGAGTGAAGTCGAAGCATGTGATGCCTTCATCGATAGCATGCCTGATTATCGACAGCGTATTAGCATTCCCTGGGGAGACACGGCTGAACTCCTTGTCATATGTTATCGTATAGCTGTAATATGTCCGGTCATAGATATAGATGACTTCTGATGCGATTATCCTATCCTTTTCAAATACTGTGAACAGCTGCATCATCCCTTTCTTCCAGAGCGAGAGGTAGAGTTCATGGAAGAATCTCTTATGCTTCGGGTCTGCGAAATAGCTTGGGCTTGCAGTGTTCTCCCATCTTTGGATGTGGAACCTTGCGAGGCTTGAGAAAGCATCCTCGAATCCTCTCTCATCGATCGCTTTGCTGAACCTGAAATCAGGCGATCTCATGAACATCTTGAGCTTGCGTCTCTGCTTGAATACAGCATGCTCCATCTTCTCAAAATCCTGTGTGGCATCAGGTCCTATCATGAACTGGAACGTGTCTGCGATATGCGAGATGAGTCCGATGCCATTCTCCTGGCAATAGGAAAGAATGCAGGACCCGCCGGGTATCTCCTGCAGGTGCATCCGTCTTCCTCCTATGGCTTTGAATATCTCAGGCAGCACATCCTGCGTATGGTCCTTGTGGATGATGAAGTCATTGTAGTCAGACAAGGGCGTGCCGAGGAATCTTGTCACTCCTCGCTCGACAAAGAGCGGAGCGATGCCCAGGAGCTTTCCTCCTTCTCGTACAGTGATGATCTCCAGCTTGCCCTCCATGAACTCCTTTGTCCACGCGAGTATCCAATCAGATGTCTGGAAGAATGTCCTGGTGGAAGAAGAATGCATGAGTCCATCCCACTCAGGCCTCAGGTCCTCCATCCCTGCCAAGCTTGTGACTATCTTGATTTCCATCTGAACCTCTCCAGGAAAACATCTATGCCAGCGAGCTTAGCAGGCATGTCTTGAGGAGATTCATCGCCAGCCACATACACTCGCGGGATCATCATCCTATCACATTCGGTTGTCACGAATCCTATCCTTGTTGTGAAAGCTGCTTCATATCCTGCCTTTTTCGCTGATACAGCTGTCTCCCTGACAAAGCCTCCGTCAGGATACGCCAAACTCCTGCAAGAACTAAGCCTCCTGGCAATGGTCTTGCGTGACAAGACCAGCTCTTCGCTTGCCACATCTGCTTCTTCATTGGGGAGGATGACGTGTGTCATGGTGTGCGACCCATAGGAGAACACATCCTGGCATGCCTTCAGGTCCTTCCAGTCCATGAAGACCTTGCTCCTGGGAGTCTCTCGCGAGAAAAAGCTGAGGATGGAATCTATCTCACTTCTTCTGAGCTTTTTTAGTATCCTCCTGGCTTCTGCAATGCGATTGAAGCTGAGAGTGCCCTTGCTTGTCTTGATGGATCTATGCTTCTTCAGAGCATAATGCAGTATATCCCACCATGGCATCGCATCAGGACTATCCGCGAACCTGGGTACTATGAACACAGTCCCAGGTATCCCAAGCTCTTTCATCACAGGATAGGCATTCTCCTTCAGATCAAGATAACCATCATCGAATGTCACGAGCACGCTTCTAGGAGGGAAAGGCTTCTCTGCCTTCAAATGGAGGAGGAATCTGTCCATGCTCAGCACATCAAAATCCTTCAGGATCCCCATATGTTTCCTGAAGAGTCCTGGATCGACGCGGAGCGTCGGGTCTCCGATGCCAGGACTGCCTACCCTATGGTACATGAGGACTATCACCTTGCCTTCATTCTTCTTATAGAGGGCAGGGAGGAACGCAGAGATCATCCGTGAAGCGATCTTCTTGACAGCAGTTGTCATAGTCCTTTGCACTTGCGGCAGATGTCGTTTGTGTACACCCCTTTCCGCAGCTCCTTCCTGAGGGTCTTGAATCTCTCACTGTTCCAGATGCTGACAATATCCTCATCCATGACGTTACCCAGCTTCACAGAGCTGAAATAGTCATTAGAGCACAGGATGACGTTTCCATCGACATCGATGAAGAGCGAGTTGAGATCGCAATTCGCAGAGAACTTCACCTTCTTCGGCTTCACCAGCCCCCCCCTGTTCGACAGCTCGCAGTCATCGTTGACGATGCGGTAGTCGATCCTCTGGGCTTCCCTCTTATCAAGGCTTCTCAGGAACTCTGACATTGCCTTTGGCATCTCCTTGTCATATTGGGAGATTATGAACTTGTCCATGCCGGCCTTTACAAGCGAATCGAACCTCTCCCTGTCAAGGAGGTCGCCATTGGTATAGATGACTATCGTCGCTCCTGGAAGGGAATCATGGATGATCCTCGTTATCTCCTCAAGCCTCTTGTCAAGCAGCGGCTCTCCATAGAGATGTGGTGAGATCCAGCCGCTGTACCTTATCTGCTTCAGGTCTGCGGCCAGTTTCTCGACGACAGCCATCTTCATGAGCTGGTGCTTCTTCGGACTTGTGCTCACAGGGCAGAAATGGCATCTGCGGTTGCATGTGGTTATCGTCTGGAACTCGATGAATGAGAAGAAATCTGCAGTATGATACCTGATGATGTTGTTGAGACTGAAGTATGCCTTCTGGGCAAGCCTTGATTTGCCAAAGACCGCCTGGCCGATGCTGTAGATACGTCCTGCCATCCTGTTTAATGTCTTCCCTGCTGCTATAAATATTTTCCCTTAGCGCGTACTGAGAGAATCCTAGACAGGGAAGTTCCTGTTATAGTATATCATCATCTGCCCATTCGTGTAGATGAGATCAAGATCATCTGAACCTGAGAACTTGTCAAGCTTCTCATCTGGCAGGGGTTCGCCATATGAGAAGCTCGGATAGATCTTCGTGTGGCTGTTGATGGCGAAGTAGCTTATCCCTGCCTGGTCCTTGGTATGCCTGTAGATTCCGAAATCAATATCTTCCTTCTGCAGCATCCAGCCAAGGTCTGAGGAGTTGGCCAGATAGAATTGCGACACCCAGAAGTCTGTCGTAACGTCGAAGCGGAATCTTGATGAATAGATGTCGAACACAGTCGTGTCTCCGAACAACCTCCGTGTCCTGGCGTTGGCATCCAGCCATCTGCCTGCCTCCACCAGCTCGACTGTATAGGTGCTTGCGCTCTCAAGAGGCAGGACCTCCCCTGCCTCCCTGTTGATGCCTGTCCCAAGGCCCAGGAATATGCCGCCTATGAAAAAGATGAGCGAGAGACCTGCAAGGGTCAGGAGAGGGAGGAGATTCCTTACCCTCTGCTCGATGAAATGATATCCATATACGATGAAAAGACTTGGTATGAGGGAGAAGAATGGAAGAAACAATTGCACCATGACTGCAAGGCTGCTTGTCAGGAATACTGCTGTGAATGCATAATATGCGAAAGAAGCAAGAGCGAGGTATGCTATGAAATAATTGAGGTCCTTCTTCCATGACTTTGATGCATAGACGGCAAAGCCTGCGAAGCTCGCCAGGACAAACAAGCCCTGCGAGAGGATTATCAGGTAGCGCTCAAAAGGCCTGCTGATATGCACAGATGATGAGACTGCTGATTGCTCCAAATCTGCCAGACGGCTGAAGAAGCTCCCGATATTCTCTAAGAAGCCTTTTGCGTAGAGTATATCAGTAGTGAGGAGCACACCTGTAGCAGCCTCCCACACAAGGAATATTGCAGCGAACACCAGCACCTTCTGCCCCAGATGGAGGAATGACGAGCCTGCTATCGCCTTCTTCTGCTCAGGGAGGAGCCTGACCAGGATCTCCCTGAAGATATATGCTCCAATGAGTATCCCAAGGAAACCTATGCTTATCGAATGGTTCGAGATCACGATGAATACGGCGAAGATATGATACAGATAGGACCAGATCACATCCTTGTCATCCATCTCCTTCATGGCCGCATATATCGCCATCATCAGGAAGAATAAGGAGATGGTCCTCCTGGATATGCCAAGCTCAAGCCATTCTGATGTCATCAGGCATATGAATGTCGCAAGAGCTGGAGTGAAGCTTCTTGGCTTGGACATGAAAACAGAGAAGAACGTGTACAGTATGAACACAGAGGCCACCTTGAAAAGTATGAAGAGGATGTACTTTGAGACGAAGAATGGAGAAAGCCCAGTTACAAGGGCTATCGCTGCGATCATGTAGTGGAGGACCGGGGTGTATCCATAGTAGTCCTGGGCGAAGCCTGTCCCGCTCTTCGCATCCAGCCTTCCCTGCTCGATGATCAGTTCTGCCACCTGGCTCTCGAAATTGACATCCTTCGCCATCTGGTGGACAGCTGGCATGCTGCCCAGGATTATCATGTTGCTGCCAAGAGCAAATATCAGGAGGCAGACCAACTTCATATCGCTCTTGACTGAGACAAGGTTCCAGAGCGATACAAGCGAGAAGCCAGCCAAGAAGATCCAGACAGGAAGCGAGAAGCCAAGCGCTGTCTTGAATGCGAATGAGAGGAGGATTATTCCTGCGACAAGAGACTGTATCAGGAGCTGCACCAGATCGACTGGCTCAGGCAGCCTGGATCGAGGAAGCTTCCTCATAGAGAATATGATGAGGATGCCTATCTCGATAAGTATCAGCAAGAAGAAGGAATTCCTGGAGATCATCCCCTTCCCATCCACCTGGACCACTCCGAGGAGGAAGAGGACGACGGTATTCATGATGGCAGAAAGCAGGAACCCAAGAGAGATCTTCGAAGGGACATCCAACCCTCTGACAAGCACACTGATGAGAAGATATCCTGGGACAAGAGTCACGAGAAGCGTCGCCAGGATGACGATCAGAAAATTGATCATGGCTCCACCTCGAAATGTATCTCAAGATCGCCGGCGGACACTGAGATCCGCTGATGGGAAGATGCAGCAGTGAATCTGGCAGCAAGTATTTGCGAGGCGCCTGGAAGCAAGGAGACTTCCTTCTCATACAACAAGGACTGGCTGCTCCCGGTGATCTGCATCGCTTTGACATGATAGGATTCCTTTGTCCCTCCTCTGTTGGAGATCATGAAGGCGAATGTCTGCTCTGTCCCTGGAACAGCTGTCCTTGGGAGGGATGCATGGTCCACAAACGAAAGCTCTGAGAAATCGCTTCCTCTGTCAAGGAGAGTGAACGATACATAGAGTATCGACGTGAGCGCAGATACAAGCAGGATGATGAGTACGCTTGATATGAGCTTTCTCTGCATCATCTCAAGCCTGATTCCTTAACATATAAATATTTCTGATTCACTTCTAATCAATGATTAAATTTATATAGTTTTTACCTATCGGAGGAACGATGAAGAGACTCTCCGGATTCCTTGCTGATAAGCTTGTCGCAAACTCTCTTCTGCTTATCATCGATGCTGGTTTCATGGCAGGAGTAGGTTTCCTGTTCTGGAAGATTGTGACATATTTCCTAGATCCTGCTGAAGTAGGGATAGCTTCCACAGTGCTGTCTGCAGTGGCATTCCTCGCCAATCTTTCCCTTCTAGGTTTTGACATGGCGATAATCAGGCATCTCGCGAAGGCCGACGACCGGAGGGAACTTACGAGATCCCTGCTCAGCGCTACCACGATAGCAGCGATTATCGCAGGGGGCCTCTTCCTTGTCCTGACGGATGTTGTGGCGCCTAAGCTTGCGTTCCTTCTCGACCATGCCTGGCTCGCGGCTGCCTTCATCATGATCGTCGTCTTCAATACTGCCTTCCTGTTCATCGATGCCATTCTGATATCCAAGGGAAACATCTTCCATAAGCTCTTCAAGACTTCTGTCTTCAATCTGACGAAAGTCGGGACAGTGTTCCTCCTTTTTTCGATGGGCGCAGGAGGGATCCTCATCGGCTACGGAAGCTCAGTCGCTCTGGCTGTGGTCTTCTCTGTGGCAATGCTTTGGAGGACGCACGGCACAGACAGCATAACCCTGGGCTTCCCTAAGGTGAGTGTCATAAAGGAGTATGCAGGCCTGTCCTTCGCAAATTTCTTCTCCCGGGTCGTCTCGAACCTGCCGAGCGTGGCTCTACCTCTGATTGTCCTGTATCATCTCACACCAAGCGATGCGGCATTCCTCAACATATCTGTCATGCTCTCCTCCATCATAGCAAATGTCTCAAGCGGGATATCTGCATCGCTCTTCTCATCTGGATCTGGCGATGATAACCATTCCCCCTATATCAAGAAGAGCATCCTCCTCACTTTCGCCCTTCTCCTGCCGGCAATCGCATTCCTTGTCTTATTCGCAAGGCCGATCCTGGGCTTCTTCGGCGCAGAATACTCTGAGAATGCGCTTGATCTCTTCCGCCTGCTTTGCATCAGCCAGCTCGGCTTCGCCGTAGAATCGATAATCTTCATCGTCATGAACCTCAAGAAGGATGGTAAAGGCATAATCTCGATGACTGCTCTTGTAGCCCTCATCACGATCATGTCATCTCTGTTTGTGAAGGATCTCGGCATCGCATGGGTCGGTGTCTCATACATCATAGCATATGTGGTAGCGATCCTGGTGTTTGGAAACAGGCTGCTGGAGCATATGGACAATGCGTAAGCGAGTATGGACTTTGATAGTGGTAGCGGTGGTCGTGCTTGCCTGCCTTCTATTCATCCTCATGCAGGAGGAAAGACCTGTCGAGGTCATCATCCCTCCTGAGCACGTGAAGGCATTCCCTGGTGCGATCGGCTACGGTTCTGACACGCCTGGAGGAAGAGGCGGCAGGACCATATACGTCACAAGCACTGAAGACAGCGGCCCAGGAAGCCTCAGGGAAGCGCTCAAGGCTGAAGGCAAGAGGATAGTCGTCTTTGCCGTCGCAGGGACGATACACCTGAAGGAGCCGCTCGATATATCAAGGCCATATGTGACAATCGCAGGCCAGACTGCCCCAGCACCTGGGATAACGCTTGTCGGAGCACCGATGACAATCAGGACGCATGATGTGATAGTCCGGCATATAAGAAGCAGGCCAGGGGACGGGCCAGGATTCGATCCAGAGGACAGGGACGGTTTCCAGATACTTGATGCGAAAGATGTCATCCTTGATCATGTCTCAGCGACATGGGCCATCGATGAGAACATCGGGCTTTGGTACTCTCCGAGCGATATCACCATACAGGATTCGATAATAGCAGAAGCCCTGTATGAGAGCAGGCATCCTGAAGGGATCCACAGCATGGGCCTCTTGGTCGGAGATGGCTCTCAGCGAGTGACTGTCGCACGCAATCTCTTCGCCCACAACAATGAGAGGAATCCTCTTATGAAAGGTGGCACAAGGACAGATATCGTCAATAATGTCGTCTATGGCTGGTGCCCGGGAGGATGGGGCACCCATTTCGCTGATCCCGAAGACTCCGGACCTCTCCAGGCAAGAGTGGTGGCCAACTACTATATCGGTGCAAGGAGATGCACTGCCCCCATCAAGCTCTCTGAGATAGATAAGAAGTCAAGGATATCTGTGACAGGTAATATTCTTGAAGCACGAGGCTACAAGTCAAGCGCTGACATGGACCTCCTGCGCATCGCATCTCATATCCTGGATGGTGAGCCCGGAATCTTTGATTTTGATATACTGTCAGCTGAAGCGTCTTATGATCGTGTGATCAGCTCAGCCGGAGCATTCCCCCGCGACGGCATCGATTCCCGCATTGTCGAAGAGACGCAGGAAAGGAGAGGAAGCAAGATCGATTCTCCCCCAGAAGGATATCCTGCCCCTGCCGGAATCATCCCACTCTTGGACTCAGACCTTGACGGGATGCCTGACAGCTGGGAAGAGACCCATGGGCTTGATCCTGCTGATGCCTCAGACAGTGTGGCAGACAGGGATGGCGACGGCTACACGAATATCGAGGAATACATCAACTCTATCTGATGAGCTAGGTGTGAAGTGCTGGAATAATCGTAAGGAAGTACTTGAGGCTCCAATGCATCAGAGGTTACAGGTACTAGTATGCAAGTCCTATGTGCCTGGTGATCCTACTATGAAAGGAAGCACCCAGTCCCATGAATGGTTTTATGCAGTGATGGGAGAAAAAAGAATTTTTGAACATTTTTTCCGTCCTGGAAATCTCTTTTTGCTGGCTCAAGATCAGGGAATACCTTAAAAAAGAGACCTGGAAAAACTGAATCAATTTATTCCGATCACTGCTTCCATTGTGTGATATCGGAACCTCGGTACTACCAGGACGCAAGTCCTAAGTGCCAGGGGAGAATCGATGCCAAGACTAACGACCTGACTACCTTGGTGATGCCTAGGATCCTGTGTACTAGGTGGGTCAACCCCTTTCTCCTTCCAGGCAAACCTATAAAAACTCATTCCACATGTATGGCTTTAGGATGGAGACAGCAAAGAGAGATGAGATCCTAGCCAGGATACTGGAGCTCAAGAAGAAGCAGGACCCGACAATGCTTGAGAAGCTCAAGGTCATAAGGTTCTACTACAACACTGAGAAGCTTGAGAAGGAGCGCATCTACAAGGAAGTGCCCTGGCCAAAGAAAGATGTCGACAGCATCCTCGAGGACCTGGACAAGGAAAGGCAGAAACCACGGCCAAAGAGATATTACGTCAGCCTGAAAGAGCCGCTTGAAGAAGGATATTAGAACATTCTTATAACTAAATATAAATAGAAATTACAAGATATAGTATCTTTGTGTTCAATAGTCATGCTAGAATTGAGCGAGAGATGCCTTCTTCCTTAAGGACTCATCTTCTAAACAGAGTTCCATCATGGGAGAAGAAGATTGTTGGAAATATTAGAATCTACTTGAAAGATCAACTGGATGATTCCTCCATGAATGGATACTATTCTAGCAGTGCAAATAGAATAGTAATAAGGACTGGTTGCGATTATACGAGTACTTTTTTCCATGAATGGGGACATGCTTTTGACCACAAAGTCGGCATTCATCTATATAATACAAGGATATCACTGACTGATGAATGGGTTAGGCTGTCACGGAAGCACAGAGAGATACTTAATGAGAAAGGTATACTCTCTCAGTACTGGTCTGCACAGCTTGAAGGAGAGGCCTTTGCTGAGGCTTATAGGAAACTTAGAAGCGGTGAAGAGCTGCCAAACGACATAAAATCCTTTTTCAATTACCTTGAACATAAGGAAATTCTTGAGCTCAGCGAAAAATTAAGGAGAGACTTTCCCCTTAGTGAGACCCAACGTGATAGGAAGCTAAATGAACCACCAAGAGTGCTTAGCCAGTATTCTCGAGAATGGGTTAGTAGGGATCTTAAGGAAAAACTTGACTCTCCAAATACTAAATCCAGTCATATCAGTTGGATCTCGGATTTATTTGGCAAGCTTATCAGGCGAAGAAATTAGTTTTTGTTCTTGATCCTCTTGGTCCTGAAGATCGTCTCTCTCTCTTGTTCTTCAAGCCTCAGCTCAATGAAGCTTTTGACCCGCATGAGCTTCGGGATGACCTCGAACTCAAGCGCATTGACTCTCCTCTTTGTCCTGTCTATCTCAGACAGCAGACGCTTGAGGCTTGTCTCCACCTCAGCTGCCAGCAGGATATATTCAAGCAGCTCCTCATAGGCGCTTGTCGCCTCCATCGCAGGGATGCTTGGCGACATCAGCCCATATCCCCTGTCCATCAGCTTCTTCTTCTGTATGCTTGAATCTATCTTTGGTACGACCACGCCCATGATGTTCTTTGTCGTGACAGTCACTTCTGGCTGGTCCTTGATCGCAAGTGCGAGTGAATGCAGCTCAAGGTCGCTGTCCATGACGCGTGCCATATCTACCTTGCTGTGCGCATCCTTGTACTTGGCAGCAAGCTCCTTCCTGATGCTCCTTATCCTCTTCAAGACTTCGAAGAACTCGAGGATGAGCCCATCTCTCTTCTTCTTCAGGAGCTTATGGCCAGACCTCGCTAATTTGATCCTGTTCTTCAGCTTCATCAGCTCTGAGCGGGTTGGTTTGATATCCATGTTCTTCTTTCACGAGGAAGCTTTTGGCTTCCAGTGCCCAGGAAATCCCGGATTTCCTTGGGCTTTGACTCCACCTTTCTTTGGAAGATTCAAAGAAAGGTGGATTCTCTGGGTTCTTTGTCTTTTATTGTATGTTAGAATCTATTCTTTCCCAGGATAATACTTCTCCCTGAGCTCAGGTTTTATCCTTGTCAGCATCTGCTTAGGCATCCTGCCCATCAGCTCCCATCCAAGCCCAAGCGTCCTCTGGATATCCCTGTTCTCAGTCTTTGCCTGCCTGACAAACTCAGCCTCGAAATCATCTGCGAACTTGAGGAGCTTCTTATCCTTGTCAGACAAGGCTTCCTCTCCGACGATCGCGACAAGCCCTCTCAGGTCCCTTCCTTCAGCATAGTTCGCATACAGCTGGTCAGAGACTTGCTTGTGGTCCTCTCTTGTCTTCTCAGGGCCGATGCCAGAATTCATCAGTCTTGATAGCGACGGGAGGATGTCGATAGGAGGATAGACTCCCTTCCTGTGCAGGTCTCGCGCAAGCACTATCTGTCCCTCTGTGATGTATCCTGTGAGATCAGGGATAGGATGAGTGATATCGTCGCCCATCATCGTGAGGATAGGGATCTGGGTTATCGAACCTTTCTTCCCCTTGATCATGCCTGCCCTCTCATAGAGGGATGCGAGATCTGTGTACATGTATCCAGGATATCCCCTTCGCCCTGGGATCTCTTCCCTCGCTGCGCCTATCTCCCGAAGCGCTTCGCAGTAGTTTGTCATGTCTGTCATGATGACAAGCACATGCATGTCATGCTCGAATGCAAGATACTCAGCAGCTGTGAGAGCCATCCTTGGTGTGATAAGCCTTTCGACTGCTGGATCATTCGCAAGGTTGAGGAACACGACAGCCCTCTCAAGCGCACCGGTCTTCTCGAAATCCCTGATGAAATACTGGGACTCCTCGTTTGTGATGCCCATGGCTGCGAAGACGACTGCGAAATTCTCTCCCTTCCCAGCGACCTTGGCCTGCCTTGCTATCTGGAGCGCGATCTCATTATGGGGGAGGCCGCTTCCTGAGAAGATCGGCAGCTTCTGCCCCCTGACGAGAGTATTACAGCCATCTATTGTCGAGATCCCTGTCTGTATGAAATCAGCCGGGCTTCTCCTCGAATATGGATTTATCGCCTGTCCTGTTATCTCCAGCCTCTGTTCCGGGACTATCTCAGGCCCCCCATCGATCGGTTTCCCAGAGCCGGAGAGGATCCTCCCAAGCATATCCTTTGCCACATTCAGCTTGATTGTCTCTCCAAGGAATTTCACCCATGTGTTGTTCCGGTCTATGCCGCCTGTCCCTTCGAAGACCTGGACGACGACGATATCCTTGCTTGTGTCAAGCACCTGGCCGTTCTTGATGGTCCCGTCGGAAAGCCTGATCTCGACAAGGTCATTGTACCCCACCTCGTGAGTCTTCTCGACGAAGATGAGCGGTCCTTCGATACTCTTTATGGTCTTGTATTCCTTTAGCATCATGATCACCACGCAGAAGCTTTCTCGAACTCCTGCTTCATCTCCCTCTTGATCTCCTGTATCTCTGTCTTGTAATCTTCTATGAACTTGATGTTTGCCATGCGCTCCTTGGCATCCATCGTGATCACGCTGTCGATGGTAGCTCCATCTTCAAGCGACTTCCTCGCGCTCTCTGCGAAGAACTCGATGAGTTCCATGATCATATAGGTCTTCTCAAGCGGACAGTAGGTGTCCACATCATGGAATGCGTTCTGCTGGAGGAAGAACTCCCTTATCATCCTCGCGACCTCGAGGGTCAGCTGCTGCCTCTCAGGGAGCGCGTCGCTTCCCACAAGCTGCACGATCTCAAGAAGCTTCTCCTCTTCCTGGAGATAGCTCATCATCTTCCCGACAAGCACGCTCCAGTCCTTGTTCACGCTCTGGTTGAACCAGCCGGAGAGAGTGTCCATGTAGAGGCTGTATGATGTCAGCCAGTTTATCGATGGGAAATGCCTTCTCTGCGCAAGCCTTGGATCAAGCGCCCAGAATGTCTTTATGACCCTGAGCGTATTCTGGGTGACAGGCTCGCTGAAATCCCCTCCTGGAGGACTCACTGCCCCTATCACGCTGACTGACCCCTCTGGCCCTGACAAGGCGACAACTTTCCCAGCTCTCTCGTAGAACTGTGCAAGCCTTGTCGAAAGGTATGCAGGATAGCCTTCCTCCCCTGGCATCTCCTCAAGCCTTGATGAGATCTCCCTCATCGCCTCTGCCCAACGCGATGTGGAGTCTGCCATGAGCGCCACATGATAGCCCATGTCCCGGTAGTATTCTGCGATAGTCATCCCTGTGTATACGCTCGCCTCTCTGGCAGCAACAGGCATGTTTGAGGTGTTTGCGATGAGGACAGTCCTGTTCATCAAAGGCTTCTTTGACTTTGGATCCTCAAGCTCAGGGAACTCAGTGAGGACTTCTGTCATCTCATTGCCTCGCTCTCCGCAGCCGATGTAGACGATGATATCAGCATCAGCCCATTTGGCAAGGCTCTGCTGTGTGACAGTCTTTCCTGTCCCGAATCCACCTGGGATCGCTGCCATCCCTCCCTTGGCAAGCGGGAATAGCGCGTCTATGACGCGCTGGCCAGTGATGAGAGGGACCTCAGGTGTGAGCTTCTTCTTCGAGATCCTCGGAGTCCTGACAGGCCATCTCTGCGCAAGCTTGAGCACCTCTCCGTTGTCAAGCTTGGCGACAGTCTCCTCGACTGTGTATTCTCCGCTCTTGATCTCTGAGATCCTTCCTTTGTATCTTGGATAAGGAGGGACCATGATCCTGTGGATTATCCCAGGAGACTCTTCCACAGTGCCGATGACCATGCCTGGCTCGACTGCATCCCCTTTCTTTAAATCAGGCTTGAACATCCACTTCTTCTTCACATCAAGACCATTCGCGCTGACTCCTCTCTGGATGAAATTCCCCATCTCCTCCTCAAGGACCGGAAGCGGCCTCTGGATGCCATCATAGATGCTTGTCAGGAGCCCAGGTCCCAGGTTCACAGACAACGGCTCGCCCGTATTCACGACAGGCTCGCCAGGCCTTATCCTCGAAGTGTCTTCATACACCTGGATCGTGACCTTGTCACCTTCTATTTGGATGACCTCGCCCATCAGTTTCTCTTCTCCCACTGTTACAAGGTCGTACATGCGTGCCTCAAGGCCTTCGGCGACTATCACCGGGCCTGCTATCCTGTAGATTGTTCCTTTCATTATTATCACATCGATGACAGGTCCACACCAAGAGAGTTCTTTATCATCTCGTCAAGATGCTCCTGTTCTTCCTTCTCTGAGAGAGCCATGAATATAGGCTTGGAAAGATTGTCGAGTCTCTTCCTCATCTCCTTGGACAGCTGTGCCATGGTCTTCTCATCCGAGACGACTATCCCTGCGTCCCTGGTGGTCGCGAGGTCTGAGAAGAGCCTGTCAAGCTCCTGCTGGCTGGCTCCTTCAGGGACACTCACGATATCCCGTATCCCTGCGAGCTCGAACCCCAGCGTGAACTGCGAGTCCCCCACAACAAATATCCTGGCCATCTTCCAATCCTATACTACAATCCTTGATTCTATGAAAGCCTCGTCCAGCCCCAGCTGCTTGGCCTTTATGATCGTGCTGAGATTCCTTATCTCAAGCTCCTTTGCGAACATGTATGCGATTATCGAATTTATCGATTGGGGATAGTAATGATGGACCTCCTGCGTCTCTCTCAGGAGCATCCTGTCCATCCTTGCCTTGATATCTGTCAGGCTCCCTTCCTTCTCGACAAGTGCGGCGTATGGTCCTGACCCGATGATCTTGATGGCCGATTCGACATCTTTGGCTTCAGCCATCCTGTCCAGCTCCTGCTTCCTGAGCCTCTTGCCCTCATAGAACAGGAACTCCTTTATGTCCTTGGGTTCCATGTTAGCCTTCTTGAGCTTGAGCACAGTCTCAAGATTCTGCATATCCACTTCGATCAGCAGGTAATCCCTCAGGTTTGCATCCGGCATAGTGGAGACGAACATGAGCAGGTCATGATAATACTGCTTGTCAAGGGCATTCTCGATAGCGACCAGGTTTGATCCTTTCAGGTCTATCCTTGAGGCATCGATCCCGGATTCCTCGATGATCCCTTCAGGCGTATCCCTGGCAAGCATCCTCTCTATCCTCTTCTCATCGGATGTCCCGCCTGGGACAAGCATCTCCTGTATCTTTTCCCTGGGTAGATTGCGCATCTTCCCTCTCAGGATGGTCTTGAGGTTCCAGTAGTCCCGTTTCTTGAGATATTCATCGATCAGGCTCCTGAGATTGTCATCAGAGATCCGTCTGAGCTTCTCGATCGTCCTCTTGAAGTTTGTGGTGAGCGCAGCTTCAAGGAGAATCACTCCCGACTTTGAGATTGCATATTTCTCGATCTCATCTTCATATCCGTTCTCTCCCAGATACCTGGTGATCTCAGGTATCTTCATCCTTACAAGCTTCATATACTCTGCTCTGGGGATGAGCTTCGAACGCATCACAGAGACGCGCGCGAAGGTGTACGGATTGAACCTGGCCTTAAGCGCCATTGAAGTAAGTCCTCGCTATCTGTGGGATGTTCTCCTGATAAGCCTGCCTCAGCAATGTGTCATAGCTCAGGTCAAGCCTCACAGATCCATCCTTGGAGACAGCGATGATACCTCCTGATATCTGAGCAGGCTCGACCTTGGCATCTCCCTTAGGGACATATCCTCTGTCCTTCTCGTTGACCATGATCGTGCCTATGTCCATGATCCCTGATGCCTTTCCAGCAAGAGTCGTCACATGGGCCTTGCGTCGCTCAGCAGCGAATCCCTGGATGTTCTCCTTGGCTTCAGCATAGAGTTCAGCGAGAAGCAGGTTCTGGCTCTCCAGGAGCGATCTCCTCTTCTCGAACTCAAGGCCGCTGAATAGCTGACGCTTGTATGCTTCAGCCTTTCCTCTCGCATCCTCTTCCTGCTGCTCTCTGTACCTTCTGGCCTCTTCCTCTGCTTTCGAGAGTAACTTCTGCTTCTCGCTCTCAGCTTCCTGGATTATCGCCTTCTCTTTCGCTTTCGCGGTGCTGAGGATGTCCTCCTTCAGCTCTTCGAATGCCATGGATCTACGCCTGCGCAAGACCGACTATCAGGATCGCGACGACAAGGCCGAAGATGACTATCGACTCAGGGATGACAGTGAGGATAAGCCCTTTTCCGAAAAGCTCCTCCTTCTCAGCCATCGCACCGACAGCTGCAGTGCCAATCGCCTGCTCTGCCATCGCAGTCGCGATCGCTGTCGCTCCTATAGAGAGTGCCGCACCCAGCGCCACCATTCCTGTTCCTACATCTACCATTTTCATTTCCTCCTATCTTGATTGGCCGAACGCCTTGAACCTCTGTCCTCCACCCTTGAAGAACTTGCCGAAGAACTCCACATAATGGAGCCTCAGGCTGTGGAGGAATGGGCTAAGTATGCCCAGCGCGATATTTATAATGTGTCCTATCACAAGCACGAAGATGCCGATCACTATGCCAGGTCCGCCTGAATGGAACAGTTCGCCTGACAGATCATTGACGACGACAGCCAGGGAGACTGATGCGAGGCCGACTGCCATGAGCCGAGCATATGAAAGGATGTTGCTTAGTATTCCAGGAAGCTCTAGCGCTCCTCTTATGCCTTCGCCTAGGATTATGAGGACAATCGCCACAGCTGAGATTGCTATGAGCGGTATCATCGGAGGGACTATGAGGCTCGCGATCTGCCCATATTGCCCAGACAGGACCCCCAGGTTGCCCAGAAGCCAGATCAGGAGCGGAGTGAGGAGCAGCCATCCAGCTTTCTCCATCACCGCATGCTTCAGCCCATGATGCCTGTATATGTTCACAAAACCGATGATATGCCCGATCATCACATGGACGATACCGATCAGGACAGACAAAGTGAGCAGGTCAGTTATCTGGTGGGACCTTGATAGGAGATGGGGGAAGTGTATCGTCTCATGCCCAAGCTCGATCTCCTCAAGTCCGAATGCCTCTCCGAAGACCATGCCGAAGACAATGGTCGACAAGGATGCTATCATCAATGCATCCAGTATCATCCTTGCTCCTGGCATCTTCTTCTTCAGGAAGAAGAACAGGCCTAGAGTTATGATCCCGTATCCTACATCTCCCAGCATGAATCCGAAGAATATAGGGAAAGTCAGGAACATGAAGAACGTCGGATCTATCTCTCCGTATCTGGGAAGCGTGTAGAGGTCCATGAAGAACCTGAATGGTTCCACAAGCTTCGGATGGTTGAGGGACACCGGAGCCTCCTCATGCACCTCCTCTGCCTGGATGTCGATCTTCCCTTTCGCGCTCTTCATTAGACGCTCCGTCATCCCTCTTACCTTTGCTGTCGGGACATAGCCTCTTATTATGAATGTGTTCTCTGATGTCGCGAACCTGAGAGGCGCTTCTGCTATCTCGTTCTTGATTGTTGCCATCCTCTCAGCTGAGACAAGCATGCTCCTGTTGGCTTTGGAAAGGTCTGACAGCTGCTTCTTTATCCTATCAAGCTCTGACTGAGCCCTCTCTGCGGAATCTCCCAGTTTCCTGTGCCTGAGCCCCGGAGTGCCTTTGATCTTGTACTGCTCCCTGATATATGGCACTTCTATCGGAATAAAATCTGCTGACTGGAGGAGCTTCTCTGCTTTCTCCTTCCTCCCTTTATCGACAAACAGGGCGAGGGCATATATCCCTTCTACCTTCTCTTCTGCATATGCCGCCTTCCTGAGGGCGGAGTCAACTTCCTCGCCTATGCTTCTCCTCGCATAGCCAATATAATATAGAGGGAAGCCAGGAAGCTCAAGATTGAGCGCCTTGAGGCTTGCCTGCTGCTTCTTAGGGCTGAGCAGATGGATGGCCTTCTCATGGAATCCCTTGCGCTCGACAAGCTCCAGGACCTTGGGATATAGTTCATCTGCTCTTTTCCTGGCTTCCTCCAGGGTGATATCCTTCTCCATCTCGCCAGGCTTTATGCTGAGATAGGACATCAGCGTCCTGAGCCTCACAAGGAGCGTCGATACCTCCTCATTGTCAAGGAACGGCCGGCCCAGATCGAACAGGTCCTCCCCCTCTTCCTTTGAGTAGTCGACTATATGGAACTGGCTCTGGCGGTGCAGCTCCTCGATCACTTCCCTCATCGCGCTTTTTGCGCCGACAAGAGTGACCTTTGACATGCGTTCAGGCTGTATCATCATGCATCACCTATGATTTCCTCAAGCTTCTGCATGATGAGATCTGAGGCTTTCTTCCTGTTCACCCTGGCGCTCTGTTCCAGCGCCCTCTGGCTTTCTTTTGCCTTCTCCATCCTTTTCTGCATCTCAGCCTCAGCCGAAGCCTTCTCCTTCGCAAGGTAATCTTCTGCATCCCTCTCTGCCGTGATCCTCTCGTTTGCCAGCTGCATTGAGGCCTCCTCCTTGGCGCGCGAGATCATCTCTTCTTTCTGTTGCAAGGCAGATCTCTCGATATCGCTCGCCTGCTTCTCTACTTCTCTTATCTTCAGGACAGTATCTTCCATCTAATCTACCTTGTTTGTTATATGCCAGTCTGATAGTATCTCAGCGATGTGGTCCAGAAGGCCGATTATCCTCTCACGATAGAATGTCTTCGTGTCAGTCACCTCGACCTTCTCGAATCTTGAGACCTCCTTGATGAAGGAGACCACATAGTTCTGGTCTATGTTTGCTATCGTCTCTTCCAGATGCTTCATCACAAGGAACACATCATCCAGGAGCTTGTCTGTCTTCTCGAGCCTGATGATATCATCGGTAAGCTGTTCCAGCGTCCTTGAGATGAGTCCGATATAGAACAACTCGATATGCTTGAGCTTCGAATCCCTCCTGTACATGAATGAGCTGATGATAGCCTTGTGGATCAGGAGATTGCTCTTATCTATCTCTTCCTCATATCTTGAGATGAGTTCTGGCAGCTCCCCCTGCTTTATGAGCGTGATTATGCTCTTTATCTTCCTTATCATGTTGCCCAGAAGCAGGTCTGGGTCTCGTAGCGATATCGATGTCTGGCAGGTGATCTTGTTCTCGTCGAAATCCACGAGCTCGAGTCCTCCGAGGAGCTTCTTGTGCTCAAGTATCTGCTCAGCTGAGAGAGACTTCGGAAGAGTTATCTCGAAGCTCCTGACAGGGTTGATGAAGGTCGCGATGATGATCTTATTGATCACATCCTGGCTCTTCTCTGACAGGTCCATCTTCAGGCTTGCCTGCTGCTTGGCCGCAAGCTTCGGGTGGATCATCAGATCCCCTCTTGTGTTCTTCTCCAGCGCTACTACAGAATCGGTCGTGATATTATGTTCCCTGCACCAGTTCGCAGGAAGATAGACATAATGGGTGGATCCTGATCTCTGGACCTTTCTCGTCTCCATGATGCCGGGAAAACCGCTTACCATATATAAATCTATTTACACTACCTATATCTACTGAAACCAATTTGCCCCTATCTTGGATAGGCTCATTTCAAAATTTATTTATACCCCCTTCTATTCAAGAGGCAAAGGTGATATCATGAGGATACTTCTTACCGGCGGAGCCGGTTTCATCGGCAGCAATCTCACAGACGAGCTGATCTCTAAAGGCCATGAAGTCATCGTGGTCGATGACCTTTCTTCTGGAAAGCAGAAGAACCTGAATCCAAAAGCCAGGTTCTACCAGATGGACCTGAGGGACCCAAGGCTTTCAGAGGTATTCGAGAAGCATAAGCCAGACATTGTCAACAATCATGCTGCCCAGATCTCTGTCACAAACTCTGTCTCTGATCCTATCAAGGATGCTGAGATAAATATAATCGGACTTCTGAACGTGCTGAAGAACGCAAAAGAATATGGTGCAAAGAAAGTCATCTCTGTGAGCTCAGGAGGAGTTGTCTACGGAGAACCACCGCTCCCTGCCAGGGAGGATATGCCCTTCGATCCTCTATCCCCATACGGAATAAGCAAGACCACAGGAGAATTCTACCTGAGGTTCTACAGCAAGGTCCACGGCCTCAGATACACAATATTTCGCTACAGCAATGTCTTCGGCCCGAGACAGGATCCCCATGGCGAGGCAGGAGTGATCGCGATATTCTCACGGCTCATGCTCAAAGGGAACCAGCCCAAGATCTTCGGCACAGGAGAGGCGCAGAGGGACTACGTGTATGTGAAGGATGTCGTGAACGCAAACATCCTGGCCATGGAGATGGGAGACCAGGAGGCATTCAATATCGGCACAGGCACCCCTACTTCTGTGAACGAATTATTCAGGAAGCTGAAGGCAGCGACCGGATATAAGGGAGAAGCCAAGTACGAACCTGAGAGGCCAGGAGAACTGATGAAGAACTACCTGGATGCGAGCAAGGCCAAGGCGATCCTGGGCTGGCAGCCAAAGTATTCCCTGGAGGACGGCCTGAAGGAGACAGTCGAATACTTCAGGAACGAATAGATCTTCAATTTTTCTTGTTGTATAATTCTGCTTCAGTTCCATGGACTCATTCCATCAAACTGGAACACAATCTTTGGACACTCTCACTTGGAAGTCTGGATCCAAGGATCTCAAGATTCTTCGAACTTGCACTTTTGAAAAAAAGAGCAGATATTCAGGCACTAGATATCTTCTGTTTCCTTGGATGCTTCTTATGCAAAGTGACAACCGATCATCCAACTTTTCATATCATTACCGAGAACCAAGGTTCTCGGTCTCTCCTCGTGTCTGCGAATTTCACCGCAGCTGCACAAAGCAGAATCATCAGGCAAAGCAATCGTGTGCACCTGCTTTGGAAATTGAGATTTTTTGAGAATCTTAGCATTGTTGGAATCAACAGACCGAAGGCATATCACATCACGCTGATGAATGATGACTTCTACCGCCTATCTATGGTGACTTGGCTGCCTGGCCATACTGCCTCGCCGACCGCCTGGGCTGAATCTGGACGCATACGCTGCAACGAAAAGCAGCTGCACAAAGCAGAGTATCAAGCTGAGCATCTCTTTATCTGCTTTGGAATTCGTCAGTCTTTCGTTATCCTTTGCACTCATTGCAACATCAGACCGGAGGCCATCAAATCCAATTGATGAATGATGACTTCTGTCCAGCTTGTCTATGGTCACTTAGGCCACCTACTCAGCCACCTAGCCTTGCCGACAGCCAGGACTGGACAATATTAGAACAACATCCATGAGAATTTCTCGTCCGTGTTCCTCCCCATCATTCTCTCTCATGCCCACCGATAGCTATTTAAATGCCTGCAATTTTCATTGCCCCCATGGCAAGATTACGAAGCTTCATCGCATACAGGAAACTCGACAGACCATATACGAGGAAGTCCAAGTTCAGGAAAAAATCCTTCATAAGGGCCAATCCTCACTGCAAGGTCATCAAGTTCGATCTCGGTAACACAAGCGGCACATTCACACACAGGCTTGATCTCGTCTCCAAAGAGGCGCTCCAGATCAGGGATAACGCCCTCGAATCCGCAAGGCAGTCCATCAACAGGGGACTTGAGAAAAAGCTTGGCAAGGTCAACTATCACCTGAAAGTCAGGTCTTATCCGCATCACATCCTGAGGGAGCATGCTCTCGCGTCAGGAGCAGGAGCAGATAGGTTCTCGACAGGTATGGCTGGATCATTCGGCAAGCCTGCTGGTATCGCTGCAAGGATGAAGGCCGGACAGGCAATCATGTCATGCTATGTCAACGAGGATTTCATCAAGATGGCTAGGGCATCCATGATCAGGGGAAAATACAAGCTTCCCTGCCAGTGCCAGATTGTCGAGAACAAGCTTTGATTACAACTTGGATTCATATCCTGCAGCATAGTTTCCAAGAGCAAACTTTAATTTGCCGTTTAGCAAATTAAGCGATTCATGACACAAGTTGTAATCTCAGAAATTCCGGTCATGTAGGAATTTCTTTTGATTAAGATTCATTTCTGATTTATTCTGTTATTATTGAAATCCTTCACTTTTTACATATATTGCTACCCCCAACCTCTAAACAAGAACGGGGGTGAATAAAGTGAAAGTTGCTATTGGTGTGATTTTGGCTGCATTGTTTGCCCTGCCTTTTGCAGCAGCGGGGCTTGAGATAGCTCCCTGGTACCCGCAGGGGAACAGCTACGTGTTTCTGTGCAGTATCCCGGACACGAGTTACGACTGGGACTTTGGTGATGGCGAGAAGCTGTATGACATAGCAGAGAGTTCGGTCTATCATACCTTCGAATCGCCAGGCACCTATGAAGTGTACTGCGAAGCAGGTGGAGAGAGGCATCTCCTCAGGGTGAAGGTCGGGACAGAGGAGCTTGTCCCTCCTGTCGATGGCGCATCAGCCAAGGTCAGCATCGCTCCATGGTATCCTCAGGAGAACAGGTATGTCTTCATCTGCGAGGAGGATGGATTCGAAGCGACAAGCTATGACTGGGATTTTGGAGACGGGCATAAGATCTATGACCTGCCGTTCGACAATGTCTTCCATGAATTCTCTTCTGAAGGAGACTACTTGGTGAGCTGTACCGCATCTGACGGATTGACCAGGGTCGGAGCGTCGACGCTCATCGTTGGAGGAATACCTGAAGTCCCAACTGAGCTATCTGACGTGGAACTGTCTGTGGCTCCATGGTTCCCACAGGGGCTGGATGTCGTCTTCAACTGCGATGCGGGTTTTGATGCAGAGGAGTATCTCTTTGAGTTCGGCGATGGAAGCTCGCTTAAGGTGGATTTCGACAACGTATACCACACATTCCCTGCATCAGGCGGATATGAAGTCACATGCACTGCTAAGAAAGGCGAGATGGTAGGCAAAGACTCTCTATTTGTCGAGGTCTAGTCTCTTTTTTTCTTCTTCTCAGACCATAGCCTCTTGCTGAGCGCATCGATATCTGTATAGATCTCTGGATGCTTCTCCCTGAAATCAGAGATTGTCAGCTCCTCCAGGATATCGGTCTTTGATAGGAAGAGGATCACAGGCTTTCCAAGTTCCATTGTCTTTTCGAGCAGCTTGTCCTGGCTCTCGACAGGATATTCTTCTGTGAGGTCGTAGACATACACGATCTGGTCCGCGAGATGGAGCATGGCCAGATGCGCATGCCTCTCGATCGGATTCATCTTCTTGAACCTGTCCAGCGTCCCTGGAGTGTCGATGAGCTGTATCTTGTCCTTGTACTCATCTTCCATGTAGCCGAGGTTCAGCGATTTTGTCGTGAAAGGATACGCATTGACCTCTGGCTTGGCAGAAGTCAGCTTCGACAGCAGAGTCGATTTTCCGACATTAGGGAACCCTGCGATGCAGACAGTGAACATCTTTGTCTTTATCGATGGGAAGCCCTTCATCGCTTTCCTTGTCTCTTCCAGATACTCAAGGTTCTTCTTGATCTGCTTGAGGAGGCTTGCTACCCTGCCATAATATTCCTTCCTGAACCTGTTGATGACCTTGACATCCTCGGTCTTCACAATCTTCTTATGATAGATCTTGTGGAAATCAGATATCTTCCCCTCGCACCACTTGACTGCTCCCAGGCTCTTCTTGAGAAGCGGATAATCCAGCGTGGTCTTTATCAGGTCTGTGTAGAATGGATCCAGCTTGTCGATCTCTGGGTAAGCGGTGAGGATATTCATCAGCTTCTCAGAGAGCGTGTCCCTGACAACGCCTATCTTCATCAGCTCGACACGCTTCGCTTTTCTCAGAGGATCGTCCTTCTTCTTCTTCGATCTCTCCTCATCAGACCTCTTCTTCGCCCTGCTATAGGCAAGGTCTAGGAAGAAGTCCGGCCCTTCGATAGTCTTGAGATCCTGGAAGTTCATATCGAGAAGGAATCCACCTGCCTTTAAATAGGTTGGTAATAGGACTAGGAAATGTCGAAATCTGAGATTATATATCGTTGCAGACTTTACCAAGGTTCCGATTGCTAGCAATCTCGCTGATCGGAATTAGACAACGTCGTTAAGTTTTTCCAGTTCTCTTTTTTAAGGCTGTCACCCGAATGTGGAGCTAGTAAAAAGAGATTTTCAGGACGAGAAAAGACGAACGACTTTTTTTAACTCCATCACTGCACAAATAGCTTGATAGGGGAGCCTCTGGTGCTTCTTCTTTGAATAATCTCACTGCTTTGACTTACCATAAAAACATTGCATACTCTCCTTTTCATTGAATCATATCGTCCCTCTCCCCCAAAACTATAAATACCGTCTCCCCAACCGCAACTGCATGAAGAAGGAACAGAAGATCAAGGATTCGCTACGCTACAGCATCCTCGATGGCATCTTCTACTCATCGATGGTCGGCTTTGGAGAATCTTTCTTCTCAGCATTCGCTGTCTTCCTCAATGCGACAAGCTTCCAGATAGGACTCATAGGTTCCCTCCCACAGATGTTAGGATCCTTATCACAGCTTTACAGCAACAAGCTCATGGAACGGATCAAGTCGAGGAAGAGGCTTGTCTCCCTGGGCGCGTTCCTCCAGGGCATCATGTACATCCCAGTCATACTCACATACTTCTTCGGGGAACTGCGGGTCTTCCACCTCATCCTCTTCGTCAGCTTGTACTGGGTCTTCTCTGCGATAGTATCTCCTGCTTGGAACTCATGGATGGGAGACCTTGTCCCCGAGAACGAGAGAGGAAGCTATTTCGGCAGGCGCAACAAGCTTGCAGGCTTCGCAAGCTATATCGGGTTCGTGCTGGGCGGATTTGTCCTCCAGCGTATATCTCACGCGAACAGGGATGTCTTCATAGGTTTCATCGCCATCTTCAGCATTGCTCTTGTATCCAGGATGGTATCAGTCAGCTATGTGCTAAAGAAATATGAACCCAGATACAGTCTCCACAAGAAGCTCCAGTTCTCGTTCCTTGATTTCATAAAGAAGGCAGGCTACAACAACTACGGCCTTTTCACCATCTTCCTTTCATTGATGAATTTCGCGACTTACATAGCTGCTCCATACTTCGCAGCTTACATGCTCAATGACCTCAGGTTCGACTATCTGACTTTCACAGTGGTATCGACAATGTCTCTCCTGGTGAAATACATCTCCATGCCTATCTGGGGGAAGGCATCTGATCGCTTCGGTGCGATAAAGGTGCTGAGCCTGACAGGCTTCTTTGTCCCGACTGTCGCGATACTCTGGATATTCTCAAGGAACTTCTGGTATCTCCTCGCTATCCAGGCCTGGTCAGGATTCATATGGGCGGGTTTCGAGCTGTCCAGCTTCAAGTTCATCTATGACACGACCACACCTGAGAAGCGAGCCACCTGTGTCGCTTACTACAATGTCATGAACGGAACAGGGATGTTCCTCGGCGCGCTTCTCGGCTCATTCCTCCTGGGTTTCAACACGTTCTTCTGGTCAGATTACCTGTTCATCTTCATGCTGTCCACATTCGCAAGATTCATACCTGCGATACTCTTCATCCCGAAGCTCAAGGAGGTCAGGAAGGTAGAGGATGTGAAGTACCATGAGCTCTTCTTCAATGTCCTCACGACAATGCCGACGATCGGCATCATCTATGATCTGATACCATTGCCCAAGGAGAAGAAGACCAAAAAGCTTTTATAGTCAGGATATAATTATTCATCTTTGATGATCAACTTCATATCTCAGTTCCTGGACAAGTTCTTCAACAGGCTTTTCAGACGGAAGAAGAAGGTAAAGCTGGGTCTCTATGGCCCACCCAACGGTGGCAAGACCACGCTTGCGAACAGGATCTGCCAGGACTGGCTTGGCGAAGACATGGGCTCAGTCTCAGAGGTCGCTCATGAGACTAGGGAGATCCAGATCAAGGAGCAGGTCACGATAAAGGCAAAGGGAAAAGAGCTGACTTTCAATCTCGTCGACACACCTGGTATCGCTACCAAGATAGATTATGAGGATTTCCTAAAGCACATGGACGAGAAGGATGCCAAGAAGCGAGCCAAGGAAGCGACCAAGGGAGTCATCGATTCCATCAAGTGGCTTGACGACATGGACACAGTCATCGTCGTACTCGATTCCACGATCGATCCTTATTCCCAGGTCAACATAACGATCATCGGCAATCTCCAGGCAAGGAACATCCCTGTCGTGATCGCTGCGAACAAGGTCGACCTGAAGAAATCAGATATCAAGAGGATCGAGGCAGCGTTCCCCCAGTACAAGGTCATCGGCATCTCAGCAAAGCACGGAGACAACATCGATGAGTTCTACGAGAAGCTCATCGACCTGGTGGCATAAGATGCTCACTCTCCAGTTCGTCCCATATGCAGAGATTTCTACTCTGGATTCAGAGAAGAGGATAAAGAAGCTTCTTGCGCTTGTCAAGGAGGAGAAGATAGTCCTTCTTGAAGGCAGGCTCCAGAAAGGGGAGGAAGCTGGCCTTATCCAGAAGACAATGGAAGATATCGATGAGTCATTCAAAGGCATCGAGCTTGGCGTCATCTATCCTGATGAGAAGGCCAACGGATTCTTCAGGAGGCTTCATCAGCTGATGATAAGGGCTGTCCTTGGAGCACGTGAAGGCTTCACAGTCATCGGACCTGCCAGTATAATCAAGGAGATAAAACGAGATCCGAACAAGATCCAGCTCTTCACTGTCGACAAGAAAGAGAAGAAGAAGAAGTAATAATGCCACATCAGTGCGTCAAGTGCGGACGATTGTACGATAACGAAGGTCTTGACCTGACCAAGGGCTGCGATTGCGGCGGAAAACTATTCTTCTTTGTCAAGAAAGAGCATCTTGACGACATGAAGCGATTCGCATACAGGCTCTCCAAGAACGAGAAGAGCCAGATCGAGGAGGATGTCTATGATATACTAGGCATCGAGCGCGAGAAGGACCAGCCAGTCATCCTCGACTTCGAATCCATACGCGTTCTCAAGCCAGGCAAGTACGAGCTCGACCTTGTCAATCTCTTCAAGGACCGGCCGCTCATCTACAAGCTGGAGGAAGGCAAGTACATGATCGATCTCCCAGAGAGCTTCAAGAAAGAACTAGACGCTAAGAAGAAGAAATAGCCATTTTCTTTGGCTCCACCTTTATTTTATGGTTTAAAAGAAAGGTGGAATCTTTAGAATTATTCAAAGGAGAGCTTGCCATCAGAGAAAAAGTAGGACTTATTTTCTTCATACATGCTAAACTTCGTTACCATTAAATACACCTCCCTCCTCCTTTACTTCATGCTAGTCGACGTCCACGCGCACCTTGATGAGGTTTTCTTCGGAAAAGACATAGATGATATGCTTGGACGCAGCAGGAAAGCGAGGGTAGCTGCCATAATCGCCAATGGCGTCGACAGGAATACTAACAGGCAGGTCCTCGCCCTGGCTGAGAGGCACAGCATCATAAGGCCTGCACTTGGCATCTATCCGATGGACAAGCTGAGGAAGGAGACTGGCAAGGATCCTGATTTCACAGCAGATGAAGAGCTTTCCTTCATCGCCTCGAAGGCAGGAGGACTTGCAGCGCTTGGCGAATGCGGGCTTGATTTCTCTGATTCCACTGAAGAGGAGAAGAAGGAGCAGGAGCGGATCTTCATGACCCTTATAGAGATCGCGATGAAAGAGAAAAAGCCGATCATCGTCCATTCAAGGAAAGCTGAAGAGAGATGCATCGATCTCCTGGAGGCATCAGGCCATAAGAAGATTGTCATGCA
This sequence comes from uncultured Methanosarcinales archaeon, assembly GCA_964441565.1. GTDB lineage: Archaea > Nanobdellota > Nanobdellia > Woesearchaeales > GW2011-AR15 > CAYTWW01. Next base: position 67,351 of record CAYTWW010000004.1, read on the forward strand.
CTGCTTCTCTGGAAAAAAGGCCTTGGTCGAGAGGATCAGGAAGAACAGATGGTATTTCTCGATACCCGCAAATATCGTCCGCTCAGAGCATTTCCAGAAGATCGTTGAAGAGACGCCGATGTCCCAGCTCCTCACTGAGACCGATGCGCCATTCCTGTCGCCCTACAAGGACCAGAAGAATGAGCCTGCCTTCGTCATCGAGACCATAAGGATTATGGCTCGCATCAAGGGGATCACTGAAGAAGAGGCAGAGAATCTTGTCTTCATGAACTATCAGCGATTGTTCTAGCGATCCTTGGGAGTGAGACGCTTGCTCTGCAATACCTTGGCTAGGAGCTCAGACATCGGAAGGGGGACATCATTCCTCTTGAAATCTAGGCTGTGTAGATTGCCTATTATCCCTTCCAGAAGAAGCTCTGGCTTTGGGTCTAGGTCCATCATTATCGTGCTGTGGCACGTCACACCATCAGTCCCATTGATCCCTGGCATCTCCCGCAGATCCCTTTCAGCACGTCTGTTCGGCATGCTCTTATGCATCACCATCACTGGCAGGGATGCAGCTGCACTATTGTACTTCTCCGCAAGGACAGGTATCCCATCATAACTGTGCAGCAAAGGTTCCCCAGACAGCCCAGCGCCCTCGAATGCGAATGGGTGGGGATAGATGAGCAGGGGAAAATTTTGTCGCATCAGCTCATTCAGTGTTAACAGGTCGCCATCATCCTTCCTGAATCCTGGGATATCAGAAGAAGGTACGATCACTTCATAATTAGGCCTTGCATAGGAGGAAGGTCCTGATGTAGCCTTACCTCCTTCTGGCTTAACAAAGATTTCATATGCAGTCAGGACGTCAAGGCTTCTTCCTCCGCCTGCAATCCTGTGTCCATACACTTCCCCTCCTAAAGTCAACTCTTCCCCCAGATTTAGATCTCTCTCTGCAAGTGCTGTCCTGAACCCCTCCATCTGGCAGAGACCTAGGAACCCAGGCCACTCGCCATGCTCATCTTCAAATCTTGCGACAGCATGCCTGTGCTGGGTGTAGAATATGCCATCGGCGCGGCCGATATTGTTGGCTGCCCAGGAAACCATTCCTCTCATATAAGCTTCCAGTCCCAGCATCGCAGATGCAGGATTATGCACATGGAGACCAAGCGAATACCTCATCCCTATTGGTTCAACCTGCCTATATATAAAACTGAAGGAAACGGTCCTACCGGGCGGACTGGGCCATGAAAAGATTCAAATATAGATTATGCTCGACGCGAATAGATGGATCCAATCAGGGACTACACAAAAGAGAAGGTGATCTATGTGTCTAGAGGTGACTGGGGAGAAGAGCCTTCGACGATAGTCTGGAAAGGTCTTTCTCCTGGCATGGTGCCTGTCGCGATAAAAAGGACAAAGGATAGATCAGGCTACAGGCGCGAGAGAGATGCTCTCGGAAGGCTCACAGGCTACCCTAATATCGTCCAGATGGTAGATTCCTTTCATGAGGATCCATGGTATTACATGATTACAACATACGAAGGAGAGAAGGACCTTCCGCATTGCAAGGATAGCTTGGGTCTTCCGGATATGCTCCAGCGGATGTCTAAGATATCATATGCCCTTGATCACACCCATAAGTGCGGGATAGTGCATGCCGATGTGAATCCGGTGAACATCCGGATCAACGGCAGCACGACCACTTTGATAGACTTCGACCTGGCTAGGGGTCTCTATATGCCCATCCTTACTATCGGTCTTGAAAAACCCCTTTACTATTGGTCAGCCAGGGACAGGAACTCCATCATCACCCTGGCAATGCCAAGACTGGATATACACTCTGTCGGAGCCACTATCGATAATTTCGCAGGTGATCTGTTGTATGGCGAATGTTGGCATGGGTTCCTTCACTCCCACAGCAAAGAACCCAGGGGAGCGGATGCAGAAAAGCTTTCAAGACTGCTTCATAGGATCATGGAAGAGACGAAGACTGCCTCTGACCTGGCTCACCTTCTGGAGGATTCATCAGGTAATCCTGCATTCACGAGGCTATCATGAACGCATTCTATCATCGGCCAGGAGAGGGACGGCCGATTATGGTAGTCAGCGCCAATATCGGCCTTGGTAATCCCAGGTTCCTTGATGCCCTTTGCAGGCATCTGGCACTGCAGTCGACAAGGCCTGTCACAGGAATATTCGCAGATGACTTCAATCTTATAACTTCCAGGCTTTCAGAGAAATTCCTCAGGAGTCCTCATCGGGAGAAAGCAAGGACTGGAGACGAATCCTACAACACATTGGAAGGATATCTGAGGAGCAGAGGAGAGCTCGGTGCAGCAAATATCGCGAAAGCTCGGCTTGGTACAGATGCAGTGTTTGGACCATGGGCTGCATGGGCTGCGAAGCAAAGTATGGATGTCATCGGTACACAGGAGCTTCCGCTGGCATGCCTGGCAAGCAGGATGGAGGGAAAAGACATCCATCTCGGCCTGTATATCGCAGACACTATCGAGAAGCCAGCAGTCCATAGGATAGTCCCTCACCTTGATGCCTTGTGGCTCACATCTGGCTATGATAGCGCGTTTGGAGGATACAGGGAGTTCCTGCCCGCGTATCAGAAAGGCGACCTGCTATCGATGTTCTCCAGCCAGCCGATCACAGGCACGATCCTCCCTCCTGAGATTGCGGAAAAAAGAGGGGAGAATTACATAAAGAGATGGGCTGAGATAGATAAGGTCATCTCAGGAAAACAATCACTTGAGGTCTGCATCATCTCCTCAGGCTCCGGGATCAATCATGGCTGTGCCTATGATATCCTGGGTTCCCTTGAAGGCTTATCCGGAGTGAACATCAACGCCATCGCGACACAGCCTGTGGATGTGCCTTTATATTCAGCGTTGGATGGTCGGCTTGTCAGGAATCCCAACTCCAGCTATGCAGACAAGCATCAATTGATAGATGCATCCTATGAGATGCTCCAGAGATGCCATCTGGCCATAATCAGCCCAGGAGAGCTGGCCTCGATCTGCGAGGCTCTCGGGATACCATTCCTGATGATGAAAGGACGTGGATTCAATGAGCTGCACAACTCCCAGGTCTATGAAGGTTTCTGCACAGGCATCCCGCTGCCTGATGCAAGCAAGGTTGGACAACTTATAAGATGCCTGGTCAATCCGGATGATCCTCAGATCTACAAATTCAGAGAGGAATATCAGACAGATGGATATAGGGCAAGGAATGGATCACCTGACAAGGCATACACCCTTCCTTCCCAGGGTGTGACAAAGCTGCTTGAGAGCTTCATATAAAAAAAAGAATTTGAGATCATCCTGCTCTCTTTGCGAGAAATCCGCCTATGCCTGCTAGCGCAGCCAATGCCCCAAGTGTGCCGAACTCAGGCGCATCCGGGATCTCATCTCCGCAGAGCGTGATATGGCTGATATCCTTGTTATCAAGGTCGCTCTTGTGAGAAGTACCTGAAGATCCGCCTGCATAGGTGTAGTAGTTCTGACCTCCTTTAGCTAATGCACCGTTCGCTCCCGGGCTTGATGTCCACAACGCAGTGGTTGCATTGCCATCGATGCTCACCTCATAGCCGGATCTGACACCTTCTTCGCTGACCATGTATGAGTTCCCTGCCCACTCCCATTTCACGATGCCGAAGTCAAATCCCCTATCGATGCACTCTGAATCAGGAGAACCGACCTTGGCCAGACCACCAGAAGCAAGCATAAAAAATATCACAACCATCAGGATTTTCTTCATTTGACCACCTCTTTGAAATAAATAAAAGAAAAGATCAATTCTTCTTTCTCTTGACAGAAAGATAAGCGCCAGCTCCGGCAAGCACAAGTGCTGCTCCGACTGTGCCGAACTCAGGAGCCTCGCCGTCAGGTGTTGGCTCGCTTATGCAGTATCCTCTCACTGCATCTACTTCGACAGCATCGTTCCAATCGTCGCTCTTGATCTTGACATATCTTACTGACTGATAGGATGTGAAAGCGATAGATAGCTCGTCATCCCCCTTTCCATCTGTCGATCCGACATACTCCCATCCTGCGTTAGGCTGGTTTGATACATAGATATCCACATCAAACTCACGTGAGTTGTCCTGATAGACCTTGAAGTCGAATCCAAGCCTGTCCCAGACCTCTTCTCCTTCTCCCATATCCAGGACGATGTATGATCCTGCCTTGTTCAGATAAGCGTACCTGTTGTCATCCTCTCCGACAGCTTTCTGTGCATTTGTCACTGAACCGCTTGTCACTGCTACTGCATTGGCATAAGCGATCTCATCATCTCCTGCCCAGTAAGCTCCCTTAGGGCAGCTGTGTGCCAGCACGCTTGTGGCGAGCAAGGCGAAGACAGCCATTATCACGATTGATTTCTTCATGTTTTTTCCTCCACGGGGACGCATTGATTGTATGTTCCCCCTGATTAGGAGTTATTGAAGTGGAGCTATTATATATACTTTTCGGAAATGTTATTACTTTGGAATAGTACCATGTTATGATGTAGTCTTGATAGAGAATCAGCATTGCCTATTTACAAATTAAGAATGAGCAAAAAAAAATTAATTCTTCCTCTTCCTGGCAGCATATACGCCAGCGACTGCGAGGAAAGCACCTGCTCCGAGCACGGTGAACTCAGGGATGAATGCTGTACCAGTCTCCTGGACCTTGACATTATCTCCTTCCATGCCATTCACGACATAAGCGAATGATCCGCCCATGGCGTTTTCTGTCTCGAGCATGATGACTCCGCATCCATTCTCATTGGTAGGTGTGGTTACGACTGTAGCTTTGAAGACATTTGTATCAGTATCTACTGCATCAAAGCAATCAGCGTCGTCGTTTCCGTCAAAGCAGTAGTCAGTGATGACCAGTGGCATACCAACAATAGGTGTTGATCCTTCAACATCGTTTTTATAGATGCATGCATCTACATAGACGGTGTCATCTGATTCCATGCCAACATCATACGGATTCAGGATTATCTCTGTTCCTGCAAGAGCAGTCGACACCATGACGAGTGCCATTGCCATAAAAGCCATTGTCTTATTCATGTTTCTTGACCTCCAAAAGGGATTGTGATTACTGTATATTGTGATTATTACCCCCTATATTTGGTTAGATAACTCCTAAGTTATATATAAACTTTTCCGTTATTCATTAGTTAGTGACAATATCATATGTCGTAATATTTATGCACAGTTCCTACCAGAATTGGAAGCTCTGCGTATAGACGACAAAGAATCCAAGTGCGAGATTCGCCACAGCATGCGCTATTATGCATGGACCGATGCTTTTCCTTTTGAAATATAGGAGATTCAGAAGAGCTCCTGTCAAGAGGCCGGCCAGCCATCTCGTATGAGAGAAGCCGAAGAACAGAACTGTGATGATGAAGCTTGGAAGTGTAAAACCTGGCTTGACCTTCCTCCAGTCCTTATCAATTATCCATCTGAGCAGGAATGACCTTGTGAAGAACTCCTCAACTACAGGAGCAAGGACCACACCTGTCAAGAGCTTCAGAGCGATGTCCAGGGATGTGTAATCATATATCACATCTGGTCCGGTCTTTGGATAGAAAGGATCTAGGAGAACCCAAAGCGCGAAGATCGCGATTCCCAGCGCTACTGCGAGCACATCGAACGTGATCCTGAACTTAAGATCCCTCCTGTATATATATAGACATACAGAGACTGCAAGTATCTTGAAGATCAGGGCCACTGTCAGGTTTCCAGTCAGATAATGAGCTAGAGGGAATGAGAACAGGTAGACTGCGAATGTCACGATGAGAGGTATCACAACTATATGTTAGGAAATCCTATATAAAATGGTTTCTGTCGACAGTCTATTTGGCAGCTAATTCACTATCTAGCAATAGTGAAAAACATAGATTTAAATATAGCGGATGTTTTTGCCATCTTCATCAAGGGGGTAGACCTATGAAAAGAACAATAATCCTGTTCATGCTCATGATTGCTTCCGTAATGGCGGAAAGCATCCAGCCTATGGCATGCGATCCATTCGCCCCATCGGCAGAATTCGAAGAGGGAGCAGACATCTGCTTCTACGGCACAGGCTTTGATGAGCCAGTCGACCTTGCTCTGAGGGACAAGGCCACAGAAGAGGAGGTAGGGACCATAATCGATGCTGATGTCGACAATGGTGTCCTGAGCACTGTCTTCTCAGGCAGGTTCTTCGAGAATGTGAAGGCTGGCATCTACAGGCTCTTCATCAATCTCAGAGACAGAGACCTTGAGTACTCTGAAGACATCGTAGTGAGAGGCCAGATGGCTGATGACGATGACGATGATGACGATGATCCGACTGATCCTTCAGTCCCTGAATTCGGGACGATAGCTGCGGGCCTTGGCCTTATTGGCGCTGGAGCATATGCTGCAAGGAGGCGAAGGATATGAGAAAGATACTTTTCATACTAGCTCTGCTCTCAGCTGCAGTGTTGGCAGATTGCGACCAGGTCGCTTGCCTCAATCAGGCTGAGAAAGCATGGTGCTCCCCAGGAGACTCTGCCTGTGTATTCTCTGAATGCGGCTTTTTTGAAGAGAGCGATGCAGATGGAGACAGCTGGACAGACAGCTGCGATGCATTCCCACAGGATGCTTCAGAGCAGGTGGATTATGACGCAGATGGCTGCGGCCACAACTCAGACATCGACGATCTCGACCATTCTGAAGTCTCTGGCTGTGAGGTCATCACAGACGATGATGACGATGATGACGATGACGACACAGAGGATACAGACGAGGATGGCATCGAAGACGAGTCTGACAACTGTCCAACTGTCGCAAACCCTGACCAGGCAGATAATGACGGAGATGGCCTAGGCGATGCATGTGACAACTGTCCTTCGACATCAAATCCTGACCAGGCAAATGCTGACGCAGACGGAACAGGCGATGCTTGCGAAGTTGTCGAGAAGAAAGAAAGCATCAGCTCAGGGAGCGGAGGAAGCGGACTAGGCACAGGCATCTGCATGTCAAGGGCATGGAGATGCGGTGAGTGGTCAGCATGCGAAGAAGGAACGCAGACAAGGACCTGCGATCAGATCAACTTCGACTGCAAGGGTGACGAGAACAAGCCAAAGGAATCGCAGACCTGCGAGATGCCTGTCGAAGAAGTGATCCAGACACAGGACCAGCAGTCTGAAGAGACGGAAGAAGAGACCCAGGAGGAGACGGCAACAGTCACTCCTGTAAAGGAAGATAGTGCAGGGCTTTCAGGCATCACAGGAAATGTGATAGACGTGCCTAGGGGAGAATTCAACCCATGGATCCTGCTTCCAGTGTTCCTCGGCGGACTCTTGCTGATCTTCCTGTTCTTCAGGAAGAAGAACTGAATTTTTTCATCTATTTTCTTGTGCTGAATCATTTCTTACACGTTGGAGGAACACCTGATAAGGTTCATGACATCAAGGTATCGACTACTACCAAGGCATTATTCCTCTCTAGTTTCTCGTGGTGCTCGTAGTACTTTGTTTTTCCACAGATCAGAGAAGAGATTTTTCAAGAAGTGAAGAGACTGTTGCTTTACTCACTGCACATCAGAGCGTGATATGGGAGCCTCTGGCACTTATGGCTTCACAGAATCACCAAGGTGCTCAGGACTTTTCGTCCTGGCACCCACTAGGGTGGCCAAGACGAAGTCTTGGTATCACTCGAAGTATCTCGTGATTCCGATCTGATTGATTACCAAGGCACTGAGGACTAGCGTCCTGGTAGCACCAAGGCTTCCGATATTGCGCGATGGAAGCAGTGATCGGAATTAAGCAATGTCTTTTTCTTTTCCAGCTCTTTTTTCTGATTATCAGTATGAAATAAAGGCTCATTTACACCTACAGGAGCCTCTGGTGCTTCTTTCCAGGTGAATGAAGCCAACTGGTTCGCTTAAGTTAGCCTACACAGCTTTCTCAGCGACTCTCCAGGTCCACATGACATTGATGATGTAGTTCCAGACGAATGCGACAAGGATGCCGACCAGATTGGCAGCCAGGTAATACATATTGAACTTCTCTACAAGCAGCAGCAGTATCAGGTAGTTGATGGCAAATCCTCCGGCTGCTGCGATATGGAACTTAGCGAGCTTGCCCATGAATGAACCGCCTTTGACTTCCCTGAAGGTCCAAAGGTTGTTAAGGAAGAAATTCCAGAGGATGGAGAGTTCGACAGCTATCGGGCTTGAATACAGATACTTGATCTTCGCATGCTCTGTGAGAAGCCATAGGAACAGCATGTTGATGAAGATGCCTGTCCCTCCTACAAGGCTGAACTTGATGAGCTTCTCGCTTGACTTCATCCTGAGACGCACACTGTTCATGAAGAACTCCTGCATGTCCTTCCTGCTGATCTTCGACTCCCCATGCTGCCTGAGCCGGAAGACCAGAGGGATCTCTTTTACACGAGCGCCGTGCCTGAGGAATTCGTAGAGGACTGTGGATTGGAACGCATATCCCTTGGTCTCAAGATCCTCTTTCTTTATCTTCTTGTATATCGAGGTCCTCAGCGCCCTGTAGCCGGATGTGCAATCATTGACCTTGTAGAGCCCTGCTACGAACCTGGCGAAGAAGTTCCCCCCTCTTGATATGATCTGCCTTGTGATGGGGAACCCAGGCGTGCCTCCGCCTGGGATGTACCTCGAACCTATCACGAAATCATATCCTTCGTCGATGGCACGCATGAAATGCGGGATGAGGTCCGGAGGATGCTGCAGGTCAGCGTCCATCTCGAGCATCACATCTGCTTTCAGATGATGCGCCGCATGGTCGAAGCCTCGGATATAGGCAGCGCCAAGCCCATTCTTCTCCCCAAGGAGGAGATGTATGTTCTTATGCTTCTGCTGGAATTTCCTGACTTCGTCGGCTGTGCCGTCAGGACTCTTATCATCGACGACAAGTATGTGCATGTCATGCTTGATCTTCCTGAACTCTTCAAGGAGGAGGGGGATGAGTTTTTTGATATTCTGCTTTTCGTTATATGTCGGTAGGACAATCACTGCTTTCATAAGCAGGATTCCAGTGAAAGGACTATAAAAATATTTCCCGAATAATCTGAAGGTACGAGACGTCATCTCTAAAGGGTGATAAACTTTATATCTAGGATCCTACCACTTGCCGGATATGACGACCATGACATCCTTCTTGGGAGCAGATCTTACTCTCACAGATATTGCGAGGATGATGAGGAGGATCGCACCTATTCTGGAGGAATCATCATACATATGGGGTTCATCAGCAAGCTGGGCAACTCCTGGCGCTTCACCAAGGTTCAATCTGCTCGACGGAGAGTACTTCAGTCTCCCCATAAGATTATCGCAAGGCATCTGGGTCATCCAGAACTGGCCTAATGGCGATGGAGGGATGAATGATCAGGTAGAAAAAGACAGGAACTACACTGATTCGCAGCGTGCATCAAGGTTCTTGCCCACGCAGATGGGTTCGATGGTCGCATGCGTCAATGGGCGTATGGGAGACAGGAGGCTTCAGGGATCTGTCAACGAAGTATCAGGTCATGAGCTCCGAGGCTTCCTGACGAAGACATATCCTCTTTCTGAAGGTGAATTGTCAGGGCAGTTCTACAGGACAGTAATAAATGGATCCACATTGCCAGATTCAGAAAAGAGGTGGTGCGCTCAGGCGAGTCTTGAAGGTCTGATGGAGAGTTTCACAAGAAGCATACCTTTCAACCTCTTCGCATCTGGTCTTGCTGACAAGTATCTCGAGAAGACAACTCCTCCATGGTCGCTAGCCTATAGACGCATGGTTGAAGGCGCTGATCTGGAAAGCCTGGGGGTGTTGGAAGAGATATACTATACTTTTGACAATTCCAGCTTCATCGCTTCTACGAGGCCAGAGATACTATCAATGGCAATCTATCTGGCTGGAAAGAATGGAAAAAACTCAGTGCCTATCTACAAGCTACGAGATGACCAATGGGTGCTAGCAACTCTTCATGAGGATACTGAGAATACGGTCAGGATATTGAGGAATGCTGATGAGACAGCTGTTGGGGAAGTTGAACAGGTGACGCAGCTAAACTGCCGACCTCCATTGACAGATGACTATGGACGACCTTGGCTAGGCCATAGGATCGCATATCAGTTAGACGGAGAAAAGAACTCTTTCTATCTCGATGAGAGGAAACTATAAATAGCAGCCAGGAGTGCGATTCAATCTTATGATACTTGAGATATCGCTCCTGATCCTCTCGATCTTCCTCCTCTCTTCAGGGAGCGACGTATTTGTAGATGCTGTCAGCAGGCTGGCTAAGAGGCTTGGTGTCTCAGAATTCATAATCGGGCTTACCATGGTCGCATTCGCGACAAGCCTTCCTGAGCTTGCTTCGACCATCGTGTCCGCATACCAGGGCCATCATGGCATTATCGTAGGAAATGTCATCGGCAGCAACCTTGCGAATATCGGACTGATCCTGGGCCTCTCGGCTATGATCTCGACTCTCAAGGTAGACACAGAGGTCCTGAAGAGGGATGGGTACATCATGGGATTCGCGACTCTCTTGTTCTATATCTTCGCCTTGAATAAAAAGATCTCAAGGTTGGAGGCGTTCTTCTTCATCCTCATCTATTTCGCCTACATACTGTTCCTCCTGAAATCGAAGAAGCTTTTCAAGGAGTATCACTTCAAGGAGTTCTTCGATTACTTCCTGAAGTTCGAATACATCAATACACTCTATGAGATAACCCGTCCTCCTGTCCTGCCTGACAGGAGGATCTTCCTCAAGACAGAAAGGCAGGCAGAGAGCTACGTGAAGAAGAAGATGATCAAGGATGGTCTCCTTGCTTCCGCATCCATTGTCATGGTTGTGGTGGGAGCCAATCTTCTGGTGAGCAATTCCATCTGGCTCGCAAGCCTGATCGGTATCCCTCAGGCTTTTGTCGGGCTCACAGTGGTCGCCATAGGCACTTCCCTCCCTGAGCTGACTGTCTCTCTATCTGCAGCAAGGAAAGGTTTCGCGAACATGGCTGTAGGGAACATCCTGGGAAGCAACATCGCAAATATCCTCCTCATCATGTCAGTCGGGTCTATCGTATCCCCTGTCGAGATATCTGTCACCAATCTTGTGTTCGTGATACCGTTCCTCTTCTTCCTGTCAAGCCTCCTTATGTTCTTCATCAGCCTGGATGGGAAGATAGACAGGATGAAAGGCAGCGTGCTGATGATCCTCTACATCGTATTCATCTGCATCTCATTCATCTACGGGCTCTAGATGAAGAGAAGGAAGATCCCGAGGAGGAAGCAGTAGGCTGAGAAGGCATAGAACATATTCTTCTTGATTATCCTGATCAGGAGCCTCATGGAGACAAATCCAGTGACTATGGCTGTCATCATGCCTGCGAGCGTCGGTAGCAAATCCAGGCCTGCGATGCCTGGAAGCTTCAACACTGTCGCTCCGAGGACAAGGGGGATGAACAGGAGGAACGAGAACCTTGCTGCCTCTTCCCTGTCAATTCCCAGGAGCAGCGCTGAAGAGATTGTGGATCCTGACCTTGATACTCCGGGGAGGACTGCCAGGGCCTGGATTGCCCCGATCGCGACAGAGCTCGCGAAGGTCATCTTCTCATGGTTGACAATAGGATACCTTGACAGGTATAATAGGGCTGAAGTGAGGAGCAGCCCATAACCGACGATCCTAAGGTCTGAGAACGCAGAATCTATGAAATCTCCGAGGAAGACTCCCGCAAGAGCTGCAGGGACTGTCGCGATGCATAGGAGCAGGAACATCTTAAGTGCCTTCGGTTCCCTCCTGAGTATGCCGACCAAAAGCCAGTGGATATCTTTCCAGAAGACGACAAGCACTACAAGGAGGCTAGCGATATGGAGGGCGACATCGAGCGCCACTGCTTCCCCCACGCCAAGGAAGTGCTGGACAATCGCAAGGTGGCCGGATGAGCTTATAGGCAGCCATTCAGTGACTCCCTGGACTGCGCCAAGCAATATCGCCTCCCAGACAGTGACCATGCATAAGAAGAGGCGGGAGGACTATAAAAAAGCTTCGCGGCGTCTCTTCATCATGAAATGGATCGACCTGCCTAGGACATAGAATGCCAGGGCACCAAGAGCGCCTGCGAGCATGTCCTTCCTTGAGAAGACCCTGTGGTCTGTCAGCGTGCGCTGCAAGATCTCTATGGCGACTGATGCGATTCCAGAATACAGGAGCGCTCCTTCGAATGGCCATCTGAACCTGAGCTCAAGGAGCAGGAGGGAGAGAAGCAGGCTGGTCCCGAAGAATGCGAGGAAATGCATAGGATACCCAGAGAACACATCTTCACCTATTCCCGGGCTTATCCTTGAGAGCGACGCATAAAGTATGAATGCCTGGCTGGATATGAATGCTATCGACAGCAGGACTCTTCTCATCGGCTGTGGGAGCGACATGATGTATATAAAACCTAGTCCAGGAACAAAAGCCTTCCCTCTACCTTGCCACCGATATTCTGATGATCACGCAGGTATTCTTCCATGACTTCCTGCATCGATGTGGTGATGACCTTCCCCTGGCCAAGCTCCTCTGGATCAAGGTCAAGGTATGCCTTTACATTGTTGTAGTGGTAGCCAGGCATGCAGATGGTGTAATCCTTTCCATCGTCTACAGGCTTTCCGCAGATCTCAAGCGATGATAAGCATCTCCTGCTCTCTGAGTATTTTGCGCTGACACCAGAGTTTACCTGATAGCATTCCCCCTCGCCACCTCTGTTCTCCTTGCGCATGAAGTGGCCAAATGCCCGCTTCAGCATGCACCCTTTGACGCTGAACCTGTGCATGCTGTCTGAATAAGGGAAGCTTGTCATGAATTCCTGCAAGGTCACGAGAGGTCCGAGCTTCTTTGTCCTGATGGAACCGCTTCCGATAAGGACGACATCTGCTCCTGACACATCCTTGAATGCATCTGCGAAAAGATTGCCCAAGGATGTCTCTATTGTCCTGTCTGGATGTGTCATCTCCCCGCTGAGCTTGCAGAGGATGGAGCTATATTTCTTATCGACTTCCTTCTTGTATTCCTGGATGTAATCCAGGAGCCTCTTGTCAGGCTCAGCTATCGAGGAGTCGATAGGGATGAGCTGCCACTTCCACTCGATGATGCTATTGGTGTCATCATCGACAAGGATATCGAACCTTCCTATCTGGTCAGTGCCTACTCCTGCCTGCGCAATCAAGATGTTGTTGATCTTCTCAGGCTGCTCAAGCACTGTGTGGCTATGGCCGCCGATTATCATGTCGACGCCCCAGCCAGGGTCGAGGAGGCGTGCAAGCTCCTTGTCTGAGTCGAAACCTATATGTGTCAGGCAGATAGTCAGGTCGATGTCGTCATTCTTGTATGCATTGCATATCCTCCCGACCTCTCCTGCAGCTTCCTTGAGCGTGACGAAGCTGCCGATGAGCTTGTCCTTGGCCAGGGCATCTATCACCTTCTCTGTGACTATGCCTGTGAAAAGGACGTCGAACCCTGCCTTGTTCAGGATGAGGTATGGCTTCATCAGGCGCTTGTTGTATGGCTTGATGTAGAGGTTGGCATTGACGATCGGAAAATTCGCGACCTTCTCGAGGAACAGTAGATGGGGAAGACCGTAATCGAACTCGTGGTTCCCGAGCGCCACGACATCAGGGCAGAGATAGTTCATTATCTCCATCGTCGAGACTCCCTTGTATTCAGAATCTATGATGGATCCCTGGAGCATGTCTCCGGATATGACGTAGAGGACATTTTCCTCCTCCTTACGGACCTTGTTGATATAGCCTGATAGTAGCGCCAGGCCACCTATCATCTTCTCGTTGCCCTGCTCTGCAAGGAAATCTCCATGCATATCATTGGAATGCAGTATAACAAACCTTTTCGCTGCCATATGCAGATGGGCTTGAAGCTACTTTAAAAATTTTGCCAGAGACACAAAATCCTGTTTCCTGTAGATGAGGTTCTGCATAGGGAAGATGATCACAGAAGCTGATTGGTCCTGGAGCCTGTGATCCGCATTCAGCTCAGTATAGTCGCGGTAGAGACCTATGGACCAGTGCTCGCTACCTGCCTGGATGGAGAAGAAGGTGTTAGGCACTTCAGGCGGGGACATGTTTTTCCAATGTGCCAGGACCATCATCTCAGCCCCGAGCTTGGCAAAAACCGGGACATTTGTCTTCACGCAGAGACCTTTCCTGTTGACATCATACATCGTCCTCTTCAAAGTAGGCATGGAGATGCCCAGCTTCTTCGCCAGCTCTGACTTCTGTCTGCAGCCAGTGACAGCAAGCTGGACCAGCCTTTTCTCCCTCTCTGTGACTTCTACCAATTCTGTCTTCACCATCCTTGGCACAGGCTCCTGGCCAAGGCTGAAGAACCTGTCGACTATGCCTGCGAAACTGAAGAAATTCATCTTGGATCTCTGGTCGAAGACGTGAAGCATCTCATGCTCAGGCATGAAATTCTTCCTATGATCATGATTCATCGCCTGCACTGACGACCTGGTCTCCTGATATTCCCTGAAGTCATGGTACATGGTCAGCGAGAATCTTGCTCCGCTGATCACAAGACAGAATATCAGGTTTGTGCACTTGTCAAGGAACCCGGTGATTTCTTTCCATGCGATAGGATCCTCTTTTGAGATATCCATCTTCTGCCTTGCGTAGGACATATGGATATAGGGGAATCCCAGAAGGTCATATCGTGGGAGGCAGGCAGGGTAGAAGTAGCCTTCCTTTAGCAACCTGTTCCTGATGCAATTCAGGCTGACCCGGTTCATCCTCAATTTATCAGCCAGTTGGCTCATGGTGAGGTCCGGATATGCGACCAGGCCGTAGAGCGCCATCTTCTCCATCCTGGTCAATGGGATCTTGGCCAGCTGCTTCTTCTGGGGGATGTCAACCTGCCTCTTCAACTGAGCTTCCTTCTCTTTGAGTAGCTCCTCGAGGTGGGACTGATAGCTTTCATGTTCCTTCTCTTCCTTCTTGATATGATCGACATCCTTGGCCTGGACAATCGCCACCTGGTCTCCTCCCAGCTCCATGAGCCTCGCAGAAAGGAGCATGAGATGTATCTCTCCTGACGATAAGCGGAACTGGACTTCAAAATCTGTGATAGTTCCTTTCTCCTGAAGCCTCCTATAGAATAGTTCCCTCTGCTTGAGGTTCACCCATGTCCTGCCAGCAATCTCTTTGGTTCCGATGACCTGGTCATCCTGATAGAAACCATATGACTTCAAGGCTTCGTTTATGTGGAGGATCCTGTTGTCTTCCAAGCGCAGGACAAAAGCAGGATCAGGAAGAGCCATGAATATCCTCCTGAATGTGTCATCGTTTTGTTCCATCTTTTCGATTATGTTAAATTCTAGTGGCTTATTATCCTTTTTGTTTTAGAGATTCCAAATTATTCCTCAGAGGATTTTTATTTTGTAAAAAAAATAGCACCATATATGACAAGAACATAAATTTATATACCTGCATGTGATTTAAAACGCTTGTGAAAAGCTTCCAGCTTTATCACAATCGCTCCTACAGTGATGACAATTGACAGCGAACAGGAGCGATCCTTTTCAACATCTATTTAAGGGCCACATCTTTCTGATCAGAGATGGAGAAGACTCCT
This sequence comes from uncultured Methanosarcinales archaeon, assembly GCA_964441565.1. Taxonomy (GTDB): domain Archaea; phylum Nanobdellota; class Nanobdellia; order Woesearchaeales; family GW2011-AR15; genus CAYTWW01. Next base: position 82,946 of record CAYTWW010000004.1, read on the forward strand.
TACTACTCATATAGGATAGGCAAGCTGGCAAAAGGCTGCAACGAATGCGTGAAGGGGAACAAATCAGTGTATTTCATAACAGGCCTTTGCTCAAGCGATTGCTTCTTCTGCCCGATCTCTGATGAGAAAAAGAACAAGGATGTCATCTATATCAATGAGTGGCCTACCAAGAAGACCAGGGACATATCCAGGGAGATAGAGCTTTGCTCATCAACAGGCGTCGGCATGACCGGAGGCGATCCTCTCCTCTGCATGGATCGGACTGTCAAGGCGATCAGGCTCCTTAAGAAAAAAATAGATTTCCATATACATCTGTATACTCCTCTTGACCACGTCGACAGGAAGAAGCTGGCCAGGCTTGCGGCCGCAGGCCTTGATGAGATCAGGTTCCACCCGGATATCGATGACGACAGGTTGTGGGAAAGGCTTGAGCTGGCGAGGGAATTCGATTGGGATGTCGGGATAGAGATACCTGTCATACCTGGAAAGCTGAGGGAGACAAAGAGACTCCTGGATTTCATCGCCGGGAAAGTGGATTTCCTCAATCTCAACGAGCTTGAGTTCTCAGATACGAACTACAACAGGATACTTGAGCATGGTTTCAAGGCGAAGGATGATCTGAGCTATGCTGTGAAAGGCTCTGATCCGATGGCAAAGGCATTGCTTAGATATGTTGAGAGGAAAGGGCTCAAGCTGAGGGTCCATTATTGCACAGCGAAGCTCAAGGACAAGGTCCAGCTGTCAGGCAGGATGAAGAGGAGGAGCAGCAAGGCTTCCCTCCCGTTCGACATAGTCACAGAAGATGGGCTCCTGATCCGGGGCGCGATCTACCTTCCTGAGCTGTTCCCTGGGTTCGACTATAGGAAGAGACTCCTTGATGTTGACAGAGATGAGGTCCTTGGCTGGCTGAAGGCATGGAGATCCTCCCTGATAAAGCAATTCAGCCTACCGAAGGAGATGATCGCGGTCGATGAGGTGAAGCTCAGGCTGCTCATCCACCCAGCGATCCTATCAGAGATCCACAAGGAGATCGACGGCCGCTCTGCGATAGTTACAGAATACCCGACGTATGACATGTTCGAGGTCGAGATCCAGGAACTGATATAGTTCTTTTGCAGCATAATTCAGATTCGGGAACCAGATTTTTCAGGGTATCAGGACGAAAATCCACCTTGTGATGCCAGCAACAGAAGTGCCAGAGGCTCCCATGCCACCTAATTGTGCAGTGACGGGAGTAAAAAGAATTTTTCGTCTTTTTTTGTACTGAACATCTCTTTTTTTTGAAAGTCTACGCTTCTAAAAAAAGAGAGCTGGAAAAACAAAAGACGACAATTTCTTCCGATCGGCGAGATCGCTCACGCCGAAGATCGGAATCACGAGATACTTCGAGTGATACGAGGACGCAGTCCTTAGTACCTTGGTAATCAATTAGATCGGAAGTCACGAGACAGTCGAGTGATGCCAGGACGAAAAGTCCTCAGCACCACGAGTACCACGAGTGGCACCAGGACCAAGTCCTAAGTGTCACGAGAGAATCGAGTGATACCCAGTACGCTAGTCCTAAGTACCTTGGCGAATGTCGCGAAGAATTCAGCGTCGACAACCTCAAAAGAAGTCATGAAGGTTCCATTAAACCCATTCTCGCAAGCATTATAAACAATAGAATTCCCCCATCCTGCCATGAAGAGATACCTGCTCATCATCCTGTTCATGGTCCCTGCTCTCGCAGGCTTCTTCATGGCAGGCGACCGTATCTATTCAAGTGTGCATCCTCCTGACGGCAACAATTACCTGTCCATGATGCAGCAGGCAAAGGAAGGCAGGATCCTCCTGACAAACATGTACACTCCTGAGGATGTCCCATCGCTCCTCTTCAGGCCTGTCTTCACCCTGGCCGGCTGGGTCTCCGGCCTCACAGGACTCTCAGACCAGATCGTCTATCAGCTTTTCCGCATGGCGGGGATCGGACTCATCATCTTCTACCTGACAAGATTAGGCAGGCTCTTCTTCAAGGGAAGGCATGAACATCTCTATCTCTACATCGCAATATTCGGAAGCGGCATCGGCTGGCTCTTCATCCTCCTATCGACATTCGGCGTCAAGCACTATGGCTCAGTAGACCAATGGATCACTGAAGCCAACAATCTCCTCATCTTCCTCAGCCATCCCCACACTCTCTTCTCGCTAGCATTCATGATCGCAGGAGCATACCACTTCATGAAAAGCTATGAGAACAGGCAGCTGAAGGATTACCTCATATCAGCAGCATTCCTCTTCATCGTAGGGATAGAGCATCTATTTGATGTGATAACGATCGGCTCAGCAGTCGCCATCCTCCTGCTCGATGACCTTATCATAACAAGGAAGCTTGACTGGCAGAGGATCCGGCACCTTATCGTCTGGGGCACGATAATCGTCATCCCATTCATCTACACATATGCGCTCTTCAATGTCCCATCCTATTCAGAGTGGAATGATCAGAATGAGCTAGACACTCCTCCTATCCATCAGGTGATATTCGGGTACGGAATAATGGCAGGAGCATCTGCCCTTGCCTTCATCCATCTTGCCAGGAATGGATACTCAAAGGTCCGGCCCGAGATAAAGCTGATGATATACTGGATCATCGCGACACTCATCCTCATATATTCCCCGCTCAATGTACAGCGCAGGTTCCTGGAAGGCCTGCATGTCCCCATGGCTGTCATGACCGGCATATTCATCTTCTCAGTCCTCCCTCACTACATCAAGGACAGGAGGCTTGCCTCAGGTCTTTTGATCATCATGATCCTTTTCCTCCCTCTGACAAACATCTACCTGTTCCATAAGAGGACAGTCGCGCAGGACACAGGGAGAGGATCATTCCCATACAATGTGCCTGCATATCTGGAACAGGGGGAGGACGAGGCCCTCAGATGGATAGCTGAGAAGACCTCACCTGGCGAGGTAATTCTATCTGGCTACAATATCGGTAACTATATCCCTGCTTATGCGAACAGACGAGTCTTCCTCGGCCACTGGGCACAGACAATCAGGTTCTATGAGAGAGCTGAGATGGTCGACAGCTTCTACAAGACAGGAGACCTCTCGCTCATCGACCATGAGATAGATTACATCTATTATGGCGTAGACGAGAAAGCTTTAAATCCAAGCCTTTCGCTGCCAGGTGAGGAAGTCTTCCATAACGATCTGGTGCAGATATACAAGGTACGATGACAGCAGCAAGAAGGATAGCTAAGAACGCAGGCATCATGTTCATTGGGGAGAATGCCACAAAAGTCCTGAGCATAATACTCGTCTTCCTTATTGCCAGGCTTCTTGGCGATGTAGACTATGGGAAGTTCACCTTCGCCCTATCCTTCACAGGTCTCTTCTACATGCTCATAGATTTCGGCACCAGGCTGCTCCTTGTCAGGGAGATCGCCCAGAACAAGGATAAGATACAGAAGATAATCTCGAACGTGTTCACCCTCAAGCTTATCACCGGGATCCTGGTATATATCATCCTCAACGTGACTGCATTCCTTCTCGGATACGACAATGTGACTCTTATCGCTATATCGATTGCTGGACTCGGCATCATGTTCGAGAGCATGAGCGCGACCCTTTTCGCAATATACCAGGCACATGAGAGGATGGACATACCTGTCATCGCAAAGATACTGCGTGTGATCGTGAGGTTCGCGATCACAGTCCCTATACTTCTCATGGGAGGGACATTCATGCAGGTCCTGATAGCCGCGATTTTTGTCCAGTTCCTCGACTTCCTGTTCCAGCTCATCGTGACCTTCAGGTTGTATATGAGGCCTGCTCTCGGATGGGATCTCAAGTATATGTTTTCTCTGTTGAAGCGCTCCCTGCCTTTCCTCCTGGCAGGGGTATTCGTATCAGTTTATTTCAGGATAGATGTGACCATGATGTCCAAGATGGCGCCTACATCCCTTCCTGGTGTCTACACAGCCGTCAGCAGAGACGCTATCATCGGATGGTACAGCGCAGCATATAATGTTCTCGACGGTATCTCTTCAGTACCTATCGCAGCGATAGCAGCGCTCCTTCCTGTGGCTATCATCTTCAGGAAGGAATCTGGTGAGAAGCTGCTTGATCTGTTCCGCACATCATCCAGATATCTCACATATCTCTCTATACCCATGGCAGTAGGAGTGAGCATGCTCGCTGAGAAGATCGTCCTCCTGATCTACAAGGACGCATATATCAATTCAGTCCCTGCGATGATAATCCTTTCCTGGACGATAATACCCCTGTCCATCAACTATGTCATGGGCACGATGATGGTCGCTGTGCAGAAGGAGAAGGAAGTGGTAGCGGTCCTGATGGGTAATGTGATAATAAATATCATCCTCAACATCTTCCTCATCCCCAGGCTCAGCCTCTATGGGGCGGCGATGACAACTGTCCTGACAGAGGTATTCTACCTCTCCGGCTATTATTTCCTCATCTCGCGAGAAGTTGGCAAGCTGGACTGGGCTGCGATGTTCGTCAAACCCTCGATCTCAGCAGCTGTGATGGCGCTTGTCCTCAGCACTGTCGACTATCATCTATTCCTCATGATTCCTATCGGCGTAGTAACATATTTCGGTTCCATGTTCGCACTCAGGGCCTTCACTTCAGAAGACATAGACCTTCTCAGGCATCTTGTCAAGAGATGATCTACATTCTGAGCAGCTCGTAGACCTGCTTCTCCTGCCGAATCATCTTCAGGGATGAGAACAGCTCAGACCTGGTGCTGCATGGGATCTCCAGGCAGTGCTGGTCAAGGAATGACCTGATCTCTCCACTGTTCCTGTAATACTCGTACTCATTGTCAGCCATGTATGGAAGCGCCAGATACAAGCCCTCAAGGCTATGGAGAGGGAGCCCTGACAAGAGCTGCAGAGGCATCTCAGCCTTCTTCCGGAAGTCCAGGTTTATCACATTCTCAGGCAGTTTGAGGACAGAGCTCTTCTGAGGTTCGAATTCTCCCAGATAGATATTGTATAGCACCCTGTACATCTCGAGCCTGGAGTCAGATGACATGAGGACCTTTGCGACATCAGGCCTCCCGACAGACTCTGAAACCCACTGCTGAACAAGGCTTGTGTTCGAGAGCATCCTGAAGCTGTCCTCGCTCATCGCATGCAGGTGTCTGGCAAAGTCATAGAGAGTATGGGCCTCGCTGCCCTCGGGAAGGACAAGAGGCCTTGCTGCCTTCTTTGTCATGAGCTTTCCGTCTGCTGGCCTTTTCTTGTGTCCCCCTCTGCCGAAGATGAAGAAGAGTATCGAGCAAAGTAGACATACGACCAAAAAGCCGATTATCGCATCAGCGTGGCTGTTCTTTGCCTGCTTCGGCTCTTCGATCGAGGAGGACTTCTCTTCGAGCCTCACTTCCTGCTGCTCAGGTACGACAGGTATGGAAGGCTGCTCCATCACAGGAGGACTTGATGTCTTTTCGATTATCTCTGGTTCTGGCTCTGCTTTTACCACAGATGAACGGCTGAAGCTGCCTCCACCGCCGCCACCACCGCCGCTGCCTCCGCTGCCTCCGCTGCCGCCACCACCGCCGCCGCTATCACCGCCGCTTTCCTCCTCTTCGACAGCAGCAGTTGCAAGGCTGTATTCAGTGAAATGAGGCACATCAAAGCTGACATTCTCACCTAGCGAGATGTTCTCGCATATCGGGCAAGGCAGGCCGTCTTTTAGTATGACAGGGTCTGCGAGAGTGACATGGTAGAATGTAATCCTTGCGCTGCGGTTGAGGACTGGCACCAGTGAGGAATTGATGTATACCTTCCTATCCTCTATCCCGACAAATGAATCCAGGTCGACTGCAGTGACATTGACCTCTCCTCTCAGATTTATCCTGCCATGGTCAGATATCTCTAGCGTGATCCCCTCGAAAGTCAGGTTGTTCCTATTGAAGTCAGTAGTATGTCCATCAAACTTAGATGCATTCGGATAACCGGGATCATTGCTCCTTGTTCGTAGGTTGTGGACACCTGAGCTGTAAGCATTCCCATATCTATCAGTCCCATTCACCTTCCAATAATAGTCAGTGTCATTCTCAAGACCAGTGGCTGTCATCTGGTGGCTTGTGGCCTTTGCTGTGGAATGGAGATAGCTGGGAGCTGACAGGTCCGCATATGTCGAGATGAAGAGGCTAGCATTCCCTGATTCGTTCAGCGTAAGAGATACCCTGAACCTGTCTGATGAGATGGAGTTGTTCGATATCGCTATGATCGCAGGCGGAGTGATGTCCTCTGGCTCATTCTCAAGAGTCCGGAAGAAAGAGCTGTTGGTTATGCAGTTATTGTGCCTGTCGCACGTCGTCACATTGAAGTCATAAATAGCGTTGGCTGTCAGGTCTTGAAAAAAAAAAGTATGCACAGTAGTATAGACTGAGTCGACGACTGTGCCAAGGATCGTCCAGATGGTAGAGTTCGTGGCCTCATTTGTGATGATTGTGATCTGGCCAGTCTGGTTTGTCGTGATATTCTGATGGATCAACTCAGGATAGCTGATATCCTCCCCGGAACCGGTGATCACATAGTAGTTCGAGTTCTGGCCGGTTGTTATGTCGAAAGTCACCATGTTGCCTGAGACTGAGAGGACAGGCACGTCAGATCCATCGTCCTTCGTGATTATGAATCCCTGGGTCAGCGAAAGGTCAGAGCAGTCCACAGTCACTCTCCTTGTCTTAGGTACATCGATATACGGATCCCGCTCCATCGTGTTGGCTGTGAGGACTATTCTTTCTGACGAGACCCTGAGATGTGCCTGTGTAGGTTGGTCTGATTCGAATAAAGTTTTTTCTCCGTCATGTATGTATGTTGCATTGAATGCAGCTATCTCTCCAGCCGAATATGCGAGCGCCCATCCATCAGTCGACTTGCCTGCATAGGATACTGTTCCATCATTGTCTCCGTCAAAGAGGACTGTGTTCCCTCCGTCAATGAGGCCTTTCTCAGTCCCATTGATAGCAGTCACTCCCTCTTCAGAGAAGGTGTTCCAGTGATGCGAGAATACAAGGTCCAGGGAAGGATCGCCGATGTCTGTGTAGTAATAGCGCCTCCCATACTTGCCGAGGCCTCTGGACCCGCCTGAACAGCTTGTCTTGGAGAAGCAGTAATTTACATTGGTCCTCCCTCCGCCGAAATACACTGGCGAATCAGAATAGATGAGCTGCGTGGACAGGAAGATGTCCTGGCCAGTCGCAGCATTAGTCCTCCTCGCAGTCCAGTTGAGCCCGCTCACAGTAGATGCGAACTCATCATCGATGTTGATGAAGTTGTGATAGATGCGGTCCCCCTGCGTCACACCTGACACCTTTGTCCTCTTGACCACTGTGTCGCCGAACTTCACGAAATACTCCTTCACAGGATCAGCCTTGTAGTACGGACGCCACACGAATGCGCCGGCGAGATTCGCGTCCGCAGTACCCATGTAATCCTCGATGTCGCCGCCGTACTGCAGTGGAAACTGGCGGAAATTAGGATAATCGGCAGGATAAAGTGCTGGATCACATGTTTTCATTCCATAATACTGGTTTTGTCCATGTTCTCCACATTCAGACCTGTAATAGCTTACTAACCCCTCGACATTCTGTGTGTCGTTCGCTAAGCTGATTCCATTTTTCCAGAAATCTGCCCTTGTATCATCTTCATATGGGACTTGCTCGTAATCAATAAATGGCTCCCCCAGGATATAAAGATAATAGCCCTGAGCTTGGGAGTGTCCCATCCCTCTTTCCTCACCACCATCAATCATCAGAAAAGTGTCATTGGAGAAAGTATAGTTCGTCCTCACAATCAAGGTGTCTTCTGCATTGTCAAATACGATTTTTGGCATAGCAGACTCTGGAGCCTCTTCAGAATCAACTGAGTCAAGGATCTGCTTGTAGAGATATGAGAGAGGATATGTTCTCATGGCACTCGATTCAGATATGTTGAAAGCATACTGTCTAATCCAAAGTGATGTCTTCTTAGTGTTCAGGTCATCGCACATCAGAGCAAAGAAAAGCGGAGTATCCCACCCTGTGAACAAGCTGTCGTCGATCTTCTGATAGCTGTTTGAATCTCCTTTTTGCACTGACCTAAGGTAAAAAGGCTCATCATTTCTGGAATCTGACCCTTTGTAGTTACCATCAAGCAGCATAACAATATGCTCTCTTGCCATAGCACAAAAGGCATTATTATACTCTTCAATATCTATGAGCGAGTTCCGATATCTCATCCAAAGGACATCAGCTAGGTGAGGAAAAGCATAAGTTCTGTAACCATATCCTTCCTGATACATATGCCAGGAGTCATTCTTGTATGACTGAAGTATCTTGTCTTCCCTGTCCATCCATTCATCTGGTATGTTCTTGCCCCAGTACTGGTCGCTGAGATTATGGATAAGAGTAGGGTTCTCGGCATACTCTCCGATGAAGCTATAGCAGAATCCACCCATCCCTGATCCAAAAGCCAATCCATTGTCCCCTGCAATCAAAGCGTCATTGTCGAGATCAGGGCGATCTCCGGGATGGTTAACGAACAGCTGGCAGATATCATGAGCTTTTCGCGAAAGATCCTCCTGCTCCTCTTGTGTAAAATAGGGAACCATCATATCATAGGCAATAGCAACATGAAGGTATTGATGGAACGCCTGGTTGGAAGTGAATGACGAGAGGCTCCTGTTCAGCCAGCCATGTATGTGATCACTTGCAACCTTACAATTGTTTGTGTTTTCATATCCATTATGCATACAACTCATTGCAGCCTGGCGTGCATTCACAGCATAGGGGTCAGCGCTGTCTCCTGAATATCCTTCATTCCAGTCGGAGGATACAAAGTTATTAATCCAATTGCAGGAGTCATAAGCCACCTCGTTTTCTGGATCAGAGCAAAAAGGGATGTAGGAATTATACTCATCAAGTGAGAAATGAAACCATGGCCTGTCCTTGAAGGGGATGTAGATCCTTTGGGCATTGTTATCCTCAACATCCTCCTCTACACTATCGTCAGTATCAATCTTAACAAATCCTGAATGCCATCCATATGACTTCTCCCAATTGCATATTATCTCTGTTTCTTCCATCCCTGAAAGAGAAAGGCTGTCTTCACATAAAACAGTTCCATCCATATCCACTTTGTAGACGAAGGGTCCGGTTGGCTCTGATCCAGCGTTCCTTATAATGATTGAGAGAGGCATTTCACCTATTGGATCTAGAAGATTACTTCCAGTGTAGTCTCGTGGCAAGGTGTACCTGATAGATTTAACATAAATATCTTTTTCAGGAGGCGAACCAAGTCGTTCCTCATTGTAAATTGCCTGGACATCTAATGTAGAGAAATTGCTTCTTCTCCAGATTCTCAGCTCATCTAGGTAACCTACAATATCCTGAGAAAATATCCCTGCTCCAACTCTTAGCATGCTCCCAGAAGTCATATTTGGGGTACCGAAGGGTGTGCTTGAATTCACAACCAGTTCTCCGTTCTTCCATACATAGCTCCTCTGTTTGTCATATTGTAGGAAGTAGAAAGTCCATTGATCTGTAGGTGACTCCTGAGTATCCCCTGGAAAAGCTTTCACTTCACCTCCTTGCGCCCATACATGAAGGTTCATCCCATAGCCTGCTTCAGTCACATGCAGGTATTTAGGCCCTCCACAGCATCCTTCATGCCCGATATCCATAATGTCAAAAGAGTTTGCTCCTGAGACCGAAATAGTTGGATATAACCAGAAAGCCACTGCAATGCCGTCCGAAAGCTGAAATTTACTGGATGAGTTGAGATAGTCAGCACCACCATCAGCAGAGAAATCAGCGCACCCGTTAATCTTGGATTGTGCTCTATCAAGCCATTCACCTGAGCGAAATGGAGTAAACTCGTGATCGTAGCCGGAATAATCCGTCCATGGCGATGAAGAATCATCGAAAGTCAGGTTCAGTACAAGATCAGATGAAAATGAGGAGCTAGCGGGAAAAATCACAAAGGCATCAGGTTTGAAACCAAGGAGATACACCACAGCCAGGCATGCACTGACAAGAAAGATGAGTGCAAATATTTTGAATATCCTTATTCCCCCTGCCATCAATCCTTAAAAGAAGTATGCTGTATAAAAAACTTGCTTAAAATACCCCTGGCAACACCCTCAGCGTATCTCGCTGAAACAGCAATTAGAAGTGCAGCGATGAACATCAGGATCATTCTAACAGGGAAGGGGAATATTGATACTGCAGAAGTAACAATTGAAAAAACTGTGAAATGAGTTAAGAAAAGATAAAGAGAAAGCTTTCCAATCTCTTCCAGCAAGGGTGCCCGCATATCTCTGAGAAAAGAATAGAGTAATAGAAACAGGCTGATTGTAAGTGCTTGCTGACCAATGATCAGGAAAAGTGAGTCTACAAGTGTTGAAATGATTGATAGAATAAGAATGCAAAAGTATAGAGAAACCTGTTTTGATGAAATCAGCCTGGAGGAAAAATGAAAAACAAGTACCCCAAATACAAGCTCTGATAATCTTGAAAAAATAAGAACCCTATACCAGAGGTCTGAGCTGGGATTAGAAAGAAAAATCAGCATTCTAGTGATAATTGACAATGCAATGCAGCCAATGCCTGTCGCTCTAGGATACTTTCTATAAAATCCGACAAGACCAGGGAAGAATATTATGATGGAGAGTAAAAGAGTGATGTACCACCAACTGCCATCAACAGCACCGGAATACTGAAGGAAAAAACCATGTATTCCGAGAAGATGTAGCAGAATTGCGCCTGGCGTTAGGTAAAGTCTTCCTTTGAGGATAAGAGGGAATACTATGAACATCAGGAGAAGCGTCCAATACAGGGGTAGAATACTAAGTATCCTTTTTCGTAGCCAGTTACGATAATCATTGTTCCTTGAGAAATTGACTCCTGCAACAATGATGAATAACCCCACACCTGCATATCCGAGTGACATAATAGTCATCAGGAGTGAAGTAGTATTTCCTCTTAAAAAATCCAGTAACAAACCCTTGGCCAGAGGCCAATTATAAGACATACCAAACGCATGGAACAGCATCACCAAAAGGATTGCTATACCCTTAATCTTGTCTATTGTGTGATCTCTTCCTGTCACTTCTGAACCTTAATCTTACCTAGCCTGAATCTGAGTTCCGCAGAGTTTTTGATATAGTCTCTTACAGTCTTCCCTATCTTTACCGTGCTACCTGAATCATCTATCCAGTCAACAGGAATCTCTTTTATCTTGAAACCTATTTTTTCAGCAATCAATAGCAGCTCAGTATCAAAGAAGAATTCATTGTCTTTTATGAATGGTTCCAGTTTCATGAACACTTCTTTTCTGACTCCTTTAAAACCGCATTGCATATCATGTATCTTTGTAAAGTAGAAAGCCTTAATGAGAGCATTATACCCCCTTGATAAAACCTCTCTCTTGAATCCTCGCTGTACAACTGAACCTTTGATTAGTCTGGATCCCACAACAATGTCTGCTCCCTGTGAAAATTCTCTCAGCATGCACGGAAACGCATCCAGACTTGTCGATAGGTCTATGTCCATGAATGTCAGTATGTCGCAATCACTCTCCTTCCATACCGTTCTGAGGGCAACTCCCCTTCCCTTTATAGGGATCCGCACATATTTAACAAATGGAAATTCCCTTGAGATCCTTTCCATCACTGCGGGAGTATTATCCGTGGAGGCATTATCAGCAACCACTATCCGGCATACAGTAATGTGCATTTTTTTGAGAAATTCAATCGTAGACCTGATGCTCTTTTCCAATGTTTCTGCTTCATTATATACCGGAAAAGTAATGAGGACATCCATAATGCGTAAAAAGAGAATACAATATAAAAGGGTTTCGAATTAGTGACTTTGATAGTAAAATTATAATATTAGTGATTGTTCAGAAGGTCTGTGAACAAAATTGCTGCTGCAGTAGCCTATCTCTTAATGGCTTTACTGTTCACGTTTCCACTTGTTTTTAACATAAGTTCAATGATGGTAGGAGTTGAGGAAGACAACTACCAGTTCTTGTGGAATATGTGGTGGATGAAGAGGTCGCTATTTCGAGAGGATCTACTACATACGGATATGTTATTCTATTCTCATGGCGCTGACCTTACATATCACTCCCTGACTTACTACAACTCAATAATCTCAATAGCTCTGCAGCCATTTTTCCCTCTACCAGTCATATACAACTTACTGTCAATACAGATACTTGTCTTATCAGCATTCTTCACGTACCTTCTTGTATTGGAACTGACCCAGGAAACAAAATCTGCATTTCTAGCTGGCGCATTTTTCGGTTTCTCACCCTATCTTTTGATGAAGCTCTCCCATCATCTCAATATTGCGAGCGTCCAGTTCATCCCGCTGACACTGCTCATGATGCTGCGGATAAGCAAAAATCCTAGATTCTCAAATGCGGTATACCTTTCACTCTCATTTCTGCTCGTTACACTTTGCGACTGGCATCATGGTCTGATCACAGGATTATTTATGCTGTTATTTTTCTTATTCCAATTTTATAGAGAAAGAAGCTTTTACATTATTAAGTACTTAGCTTTCTCTTGCTTAATTTTTGTAGTTCTGATTGCCCCTTTTGCTTTTCCACTGCTAAAAGGGTTGAACAGTTTTGATGAGCTTCAGATGGGTGGATATGACTATAACAAGCTGGATCTCTTATCAATAGCTGTTCCATCCTATGATCAGAGCATATGGGGAAGGTTTTTTCGCCCACTTTATGAACGATTTGAAGGCAATGACTGGGAGAATGTAGCTTTCATCGGAATAGTCCCAGGTATCTTATTAGTTCTTTATGTCTACAAAAAAAAATATCCGGATATCTGGATATCAATGTTCATCGTATTTTATGTGCTATCGCTTGGATCACACCTTGGTGTCTTTGGCCACTCTGTGCTTAATCTCAAGGGGCAGACAATGAGCACATTATGGTTTTCAGATCACCTTCCGGACATTTCTTTAAGGATTCCCCTTCCCTTTATGTTGATTCAAAACCTTCCGTTTTTCAGCATTATCCGCACTCCCAACAGGTTCGTGATAATTGCATATCTTATGGCTGCTGTCATGCTGGCATATTCAGTAAAAGAAATTTGCCAGGGGAAAAGATATCTTCACTGGCTTCTTCTGTTCCTAATAATTTTTGAGTTTATTGCAATTCCATTTCCGCTGAGCAGAATTGAGGTTCCAGAAGCATATTCCTCACTGGGAATGGGGAGTCAGCCAATTATTGAGTTTCCCTCAGATAACTACAAATCTGATGCAAAATATATGTTCTATCAAACGTACCACGAGAGGCCAATATTATCAGGATACGCCTCAAGGTCAGGTGAGACAGAAAAGTGGCTTTCTCTTGCCATTAACAGGACACTATTGTCTGAGCCAGATGCCTTCAGGAAATATGTCGGGGAGCTGAATGTCAGCCATATCCTTGTTCACAAAAATCTTCTCACATTGGACGAGCAATTTGCAGCAGAAGAAAGCTTAAAAGGTTTGGAAAAAACATCCTATGGTGATATTGATGTCTATAGAACATAAAAAGTATAGGATCTTGTTGCTACTGGCAATTGTCGGTCTTCTTCTAAGGCTTTACCTACTGGACAAGCAAAGCCTCTGGAATGATGAGGCTGATGAAGTTATGCTTCTGAAGCGATCAAGCCTTTTCCAGCTTGCCACAGGTGAAGAGTTCGACCAGAGCCATCCTCCACTATATCATCTTGCTCTTGGAGCATGGACTTCCGTCTTTGGATATAGTCGTTCATCGGTAAGATTACCTTCTGTTCTGTTTGGAGTAGCTGCTATCATAGGCACTTACTTCATTGGAAAACTCATTTTTAATACAGAGACTGCTCTTGCTGCAGCTTTTCTTCTTGCGATTTCCCCTTTCCATATAATGCAGAGCCAAATTGTAAGACCATATGGACTCCTGATATTGTTAGGTATCATCAATCTCTACTTCTTCTTCAAGTATAGAGATACAAAAAAAAAACTTTACCTTTTGGCTTTCACGGTAACCGCAATCCTCATGAATTATACCCATTATTTTGCTGCACTACAGATCGCAACGCTTAATGCAGCCCTTATACTGTGGCACAGGCATGCTTTTGATCGGAGATGGATTATGGCAAACATTATTATCGCACTCGCATCTTTGCCTCTTATTGCCTTGATATCAAAGGGGCTTGGACAGGGAGCAGGTGCGAGGACTTTTTTTAGCCCTCTTGAAATTGCCTATCTTGCCCAGATGTTCTCGATTGGGTCAGCAGGTTTCATTTTCAAGTTATCAACACTAAAGGAAGATATTATTGCCCACCTGCCAGTGCTGGCTATAACAGCAGCCGCCTATGGATACTTGCTCCTTACATTTGTCAGGGACTTCAGCAGATGGAAGAAGAACAATAACATTACGTTGTTGATTTTCTTCATACTTATGCCAACAATATTGCTCTATGTTTCAGGGTTTGTTTACCCCTTATTTCGTGCAAGGTATCTATCATTCATCTATCCTGCTGTTGTACTTATCATCTCCTATGTAATAGCGAACCTGTCCAGACCTAAACTGGCTTTTACTGTTATTGCGGGTCTAAGTATCTTCTCGCTGTCCAGCTACTACTTTTCATATCAGAGCGAACCATGGGAACAGATCTGCGAATATATTGAAGCTAATGGAGATCAAGGAGACCTTATCCTTGCTTCTAGGACAAAGCCTTTCGCATACTGCTATTCAGGAACTGCTCGTCACCAATTCATCCTTGATATGGATGAAGACCAGATTTTGGCATATCCTTCTATTTGGTTGGTCCTTTCCAACTACCGACAAAGCTATGCTCACGAGACAGAAGAGCTGAAGGATATACTTAATGCGAGCTATAGAACAGTAGATGAAAGGTTTTTCAAAGATGACATGAACATCATATCCGGAGACATAATTGTGTATCATTTCATAAGAAGTAGTAACTTACAATGAAACCGAAGTACATGATCTTCGTAGGTACTTTTATTGTATTAATGCTACTTACAAAGACAACAGTGCCATCAGGTAATCCTGCATCTCGCTTTGCCTCTGTGGAATCTCTTGTAGAAAGAGGTACATGGGCTATTGACAATTCGTCATTCTTCGGGGATGCAAACACTTATGATCCGGAGGGAGCTGAGCCGCTAATGATGAGGAATTCGCAAGAGGCAATAAACGGGACTAATGATATGGTCCAGATTAACGGCAGGTTTTACTCAGATAAACCTCCGGTACTGTCACTCCTTGCTGCCTTTCCATATTTAATACTCTATAACCTTGGAATCACTTTTTCAGCTGCAGGCAACATGGCAGTGTATCTCCTGACATTGTTCACTGTTGGCCTATCTGTCTCTCTCCTTGCGATGCTTTTTTTCATTGAAGCAGAAAAAACAGGTCAGAAGACAGCAGGAGCCTTCACGTTACTGATGATCTTTGGCACCCTTATTCTGCCATATTCGGTCACGTTTAACAACCATATTTTCTCTGCGGTCTGCATCTTTGCATCATATACACTCATCCGAAACGTGCAGGGCATGGGTCTTACTCTCGCTGGTTTCCTAGCTGGCATGGGATTTGTAATAGACTTGGTGAGCGGTGGAGTATTCATGGCCTTGTTCGGCGTACTAGTCATTATTAACAAAGGTTGGAAGAGTGCACTGCTGTTTTGTGTTCCATGTGTGTTCCCACTAATTCTTCACTGCATTATTAACATCCCAATTACAGGCGATGTCATGCCTGGCGCAATGCATCCAGAGTACTGGGATTATCCAGGATCAGACTTCAGCGCGTCAACACTTACTGGAGTTTCTCTGAACCTTTCCGGCTTAACTACATACACATTCCATCTTTTGTTCGGCTATAGGGGCATGTTTTTGTTCTTCCCAGTTCTGCTTTTTGCATGTATCTATTTGTTAGGTTCACTGCGGGTTCAAAAGGAAAGACTATATAGCCTGTCTATCCTGACAGGTTCAGTTGCAGTCATTTTATACTATGCACTATTTTCTGATAATTTTGGAGGATGGTCTTATGGTGTTAGATGGTTTGTCCCTCTGATTCCAATTCTTATGACTGGTCTTTATCGTGCTGGCAAGATCAATCGATTGTTCATCGTTGCCTCAGTTATTTCAATCGTGTCTGCATTGATAGGACTATATCAGCCATGGACTGACATGTGGTATAGCCCAATTCCATTCATAAACAACTTAAGGGAGATAGCAATCCTGGTTAAAAGCATACTATTCAAGTGATTTCAATGCCTTATTAAGCCCTTTCAGAAAAATTTCAAGAGAGAATTTTTTGGCTGCTGCATTTGCTGCTTGGGTAAGTCTATCCGGTCCCTGAATAGCCTTTGTTGTCAGTTCAGGGAGCTCAGCGGGATTATCCCATATAAGTCCTCCCTTTCCCACAACTTCAGGTTGAGCTCCAAGATTTATGACAATAGGTATACATCCGGCAGCCATAGCTTCCACAGTAGTGATGCCAAAGTTCTCATATTCATTGGGATCGGTTTCACCATAACCTCTTGCATGCCAGTATATCCTTGACTTCTCCAGAAATCTTAGTACATCTTCGTGCGGCATGTTCATATGCAGCCATATAGGGTAACCCTTGATCTGCTCTTCCAGCATCCTTAGATAGCTTTTCTTGTAGATTCCAACATCCTTCATGAACTGGCCTATAAGGTGGAGCTCATAACCTTTTTGATGCTTATAGAATTCCTTGAACGCCTTGATCATCACTTCATGCTTCTTGTCATATGTGAACCTCCCAACAGAAACGATTATGTTTTGTTTCTTCCTGGGTTTAATGTTTGAGGTTTGGACTGGTGGATAAAGGACGTCCACCTTTTTCTCTGTCATCTTAGAAGTAATTTGTTTGGTGAAATTGCTATTGCATAGTATCTTGTCATAGCAGAAAGCTCTATCAGGGAAGATCATGAATGGATTAATTATCGACTTTAGTCCTTTCTTTCTTGGATAGAAAAATGGGTAATGGATATAGCAGATTGTCTTTGCTTTCAATTTCCTATCAAACCATCCATTCGTGAATGTATCAATAATCAAATCATACTCATCCATTATTGGATAAGTAGATTTCAGGTTGATAGCTGTTTTCAATGTATTGAAAATATGAAGCGTCTGGGGGTGAACTCTAAATCGTACTTTGCTGAGATTCAAACCAAAGAATTCTTGCAGTCTTTCAGATTCAACATTCTCATGACAGATTAAGTCCACGGAGTGAGCCCTTGATAATGCTGATGCTATTGTCAGGGAGACAGTCTCTCCCCCTCCCATTGTTTTAATTCCCGGATGGTAGATTGCTATCTTCATTTTCAATGTACATCCTGAACCAAAGCTCAAAGCTAAGGAGGTTCCATACCTTATCTATCTTGTGGCTTTTCTTCTCATCTTTAGCCTGTCTGACTATCCTTCTAACATACTCCGTATCCAAGTCTTTATTATGCATATCGTTGAGTATGTTATCGGCATATTCCCTTAAATCGTGCCTGATCCATGTGTTGAGAGGGACTGAAAATCCCTGTTTTCTTTTCTCAAGAGTGTGCACTGGAAGAATGTCCTTCATCGCTTTCCTTAGTACCATCTTTGTGGAAGATCCTTGCATTTTGTAGGCTGATGGGATCTGACTGCCGATGGTGATCATTTCATTATCAAGGAACGGAACCCTTACTTCAAGAGCATGGGCCATGCTCATCCTATCAGTCTTTGTTAAGATCTGGCCGGGTAGATATGTATTGAAATCGCATTCATAAACCTGGTCAATGTATGGCTTTTTACCTGAAAAAAAACGACTGAGCGACCCTGCTGGGTCCTTATAAGATTCGCATAGCATGCTGCACTCATCTCTTGTGAAAACTGAATTGAATGAGATATATGATCTTCCTCCTTCATCTGCATTTCCAATGAACTCCATCCTACGTTTTATCTTCTCAACCGGGCAAAGTTTGGAGAGGGCCCCCGTAGCCTTCTGCATTAGAGTAGGCATCTTCCTTATTGCCTGGACCTGCATGGCTCTCCTGTACCAGCTATAGCCACCAAAGAGTTCATCTGCCCCTTCCCCGCTCAATACAACTGAGACTCTCTTCTTGGCTTCTTTGGACATTAGATAAGTAGGAAGGTTCACAGGATCAGCCATAGGCTCATCCAGATGCCTGAGGAGTGCTGGAAGATATTCAATTGTCTTAGGCTCCAGTAGGATTTCCTTGTGATCTGTGCCGAATTCATCAGCAATGATCCTTGCATCCTTTAGCTCATCTATTGAATCGTTATATCCGACAGAAAATGTCCTGACAGGCTTATCTGTGGCTCTGCTCATGAAGGCCACAATGCTGCTAGAGTCGAGTCCTCCTGAAAGGAATGCGCCGAGTGGGACATCACTCACTAATTGCCTTTCAACAACCTGTTGGAAACAGTCTTTCAGACTTCCAGAATAATGTTCAATGTTCCTACTATCTGGCTGAATATCGAAGCTCCAGTATTTTTCAAAACTGACTTTTCCATTCCTAAAAGCCAGGAAGCCTCCAGGAGCAACCTGGCTTATCCCTTCAAACATCGAAGCTGTATCAGGCATGTAGGTGAATGTCAGGAATTTACTTAGTGAATCCTGGTTGATCCTCCTAGGGATGTTGTGCTGCAGAATTGCTTTGATCTCTGACCCGAACACAATCTTCCCATCCTGTATATAATAGTATAGCGGCTTCACGCCAGCCCTGTCTCGAGCAAGGAGCAGATCCTTGTTTCGTGAGTCGTAGATTGCAAAGGCGAATATCCCATTAAGGAAGCTGCAGCAGTCAGTACCTTTCTCTTCATAGAGGTGTAAGATGACCTCAGTATCTGTCTGGCTTTGGAACTTATGGCCCTTCTTTTCTAGGCTCTCCCTTAGCTTCAAGAAATTGTATATCTCTCCATTGAAGACAATCCAGATGCTCCCGTCTTCGTTGCACATAGGTTGCTTGCCTCTTGTGCTTAGATCAATTATTGAAAGCCTCCTGTGTCCAAGACTCATGTTCTTGTCTGTGTAAATGCCCTCCTGGTCAGGACCTCTATGAGCTATGCTTCTGCACATCTTCCTGACAAGGGCCTTATCCTCCCAGCTGAAGCCGCATATACCGCACATCAGAGGTTCTCCTTAAGCATTTTCTCTATCTTCTCAGCGGACTTTGTCCATCTGAACCTGGAGGATACATACTTCCTGCCTTCGGCACCTCTTCTTCGGCAGTATGAAGCGTTTTTCATCATGCCCTCAATCTTTTGTGCCAAATTAAAAACATCGTGCTCTGTGAAATACTCCACCTTATCTTCATAAACCTCTCTGAAAATCTGTTTTGAAGAGCAGATGCAAGGGATACCACAATACAGAGCTTCCATGGGAGGCATCCCGAATCCTTCATGTGAAGAGGGGAATACCATGAACAATGATCTCTTGATCTCCCTGAACTTCTCTTCATCGGACAATATGCCCTTGAATTCCACATCCAATCTCATCTCAGAAGCCATCTTCTCAAGCTTTCTGCGCTCCTCTCCATCTCCCACAATGACTAGCTTAGGAGGATTTCTTACTCTGGCGAGTGCTAATAGTATCTCATCCACATTCTTGTACGGATTTAGCCTTCCAATGTAAATAATTTGCCTCTCTGATTCAGCTTCTGCCATGTCGGCTGTCACAGGATCAATTCCAGGATATGCGAATCCATCTGGTTTCCTTCCTGTCCAAGCCTGGCATTCTTTCATTGAAAGTCTGGAATTGCATATCAATACTTTCGAGTCTATATATGCTAAACGTGTCCGTTCCCAACTTCTCTTAAACTTGCCCTGATACTCAAGCTTCCAACGTTCGCCCAGGTCTTTCTCCATCCAAGGAGGGGACTCAAAGACAAAACTTGCGTTCCTTATTCCATATTTTTTCGCCATTGTGCATGACCTTTGGGCTGATTCCCTTAGATAGCCTATAAGGTAATCAGGATTCCACTTGTGGATAAGAAATGGCAGGATTGTCATTGTATAGGCAGAATCAAGTAACCTATTCAATCTTCTAGAGCCAGGAAATGAGCAGCTGATAAAAGGGGTCCTAACTGTCAAACGAGACTGATTTGCCAAGGTAATCCTATTGAATCCCATCTGGATTATCTTGACTTCGTGCTTCTCGGACAGATGCTCTGCGAACTTAAGTACCGAGTAGCCACCTCCTCCAAAGCTTGATTCAGGCTCTAGAAAAAAAAGAAGCTTCATTTATACTCCCACCCCCTTTCAAAATCCCAGATTCCGATGGTTGGAGAATCATAAATTTTATTATTGAGTTGTGGGACATCTCTAAAGAAGTTAGCTTTAGGCACAGGCAGCACAGAATCTACCACGTACTTTATGTTGTTTTCTTCAGCAATCCTAGTCGCTGTGCGGTCACCAGGATACTGATTGGCGAAATAGTTGACATGCCTTCCAAAATAATATTCTCCACCAAATATCCAATCATTCAAGGTGTATAACTCCCTCAACTTCTCTCCTTTGAACCCCGAATTTATTATATCTGAGATAGTGAAAGGAGTTACATTCATCATGTTCCTGTTGATAAATATGCTCTGAGTTGCAGCTGCTTCAGGTTTTCCAGAGTAGAATGCCAGAATTGAAGGACGAGTGAGAGAGTGTGTTGAGATAAGAGCATTCTCCCCTGGCATATCCAGATAATCTCCTGCTCCTATGTAATATCGCTCATCAAGTTGGGGATACCCTTCGTCCAATCCTAGGATCCCGAAAACCTGCTGTCGATGGAGGAAGATATTCGAAACAGCAAAGTGTAAGGTGATGAACAAGATCATTAGAAATGTTAAGAATTTTTTACTGTTAAAGGTTTTACTAAGGAAATAGCTCATCCCTAGCCCGATGAATATCGCATAGATAGGGTTCATGTACAGCCTGACATATTCCCAATCGAATATGAACTGTGAGAATCCGATAGCCACAAGGATGAAGAAGTAATGGTAGACGGTCTTGTGCTTTGACCTGAACAGGTATATGAACCCGAAGAAAACGAACCATATCAGCATGGTCAGGTTATTGTTGAGATTCATCAGGAAGTTGAACAGCAGCACCCATGGAGCATCGCCCTTCAGGAGGAAGCTGCTCTCGTAGGGTTTGGTGTCGATGTCGAAAAGACCTCCTGAGAAGAAGACTGCAATGATGAACATGACCAGAACAATGAGCAGTGAGTATGTCACAGCACCCTCAGGATTGTGCTCGATGTAGCTGAACAGCCATCCTGCGAGCTTTTCAGTCTTATCCATCAGCCAGTGCACAAGTCTGAGGATAGGCTGCCTGAGCAACCAAAGGATCAGGAGCCCCAGGATCACTCCACCTCCACCAATCATGACTAGCAGCTTGGGGCTAACTAGTTGAAGCACTTTCTCCAGATGGTGCTCAAGCCTTCCTCTCAGGGAGAGGTCGATCGCCTTTGCAGCAACAATCGAGAAGACATAGAAATTGATGTCGAAGAACAGCCATGATTTCGTACGTATCCTCTTGAAATCCATCAGGAAGTAGAAGCCTATGGCCAGGATAAGCCAACCAGCCAGCACCAGATTCTCTTTAAGGAATTTGACAGCGAATAGCATGAGGAAGATAAGTAGCAGGTCCACCAGGACATACAGTTTGGATTCCTTATAGTGATTCTCCCTGATGCGGTAGAATGGAGTCTTCTGGTATGCTGCAAAAAGCTTCTTCCAGTGGGCTGCTATAGATGCGCAGACAATGGCGACGACAAATATAAGAGAGAGCTGTGAAAGTCTGTGGATGAGCGACATGGTGATGAATAGGAGAGTGGCTGCTGCGAAGAGCTTGATCCGGGATCCTTTTTCGTACATCATGAAGAGCAGTATAATGAAGAGCGGATAAAGCATGATATTGAATATCCTGGAAGAAGCCGTGTTGGATGTGTCCAGGGCAAAGAATGTCATGGTCATCAGCGCGAATGCGCAAAGATAGCTAGTCAAAAAAGAAGTCCATCTTCTCATCAGGAGGAACACACCGATGCCTGTGAAGATGCCAGAGAATATTGAGAAATAATAGAATAATGTCCCAAGGTCAAGACCTGTGATGACTGATAAGAACGAGAAGAAGAATTCCAGGCCAGATGGCACGGACAGAGGATAATACCCGAACAGTGATGTAGGATGCAGGACCCATGTCGCGTATCCTTTCTCAAGTATGACCTGCGTGTATTGGCCGAGTGTATAATGATCAGGGTGATGGGGATATTTGTACTGTATCCTGTAAAGGACCGAAAGTATGAGGAGCAGTGCTAAAAGGAGATACTGCTTGAGCTTTATCCTATCCATCCTTGATGACCCTCACGTCAGGCCTGAACCTTTCTGGCAGCTTGGCTCCTATGATAAAACCGATAAGCATGCCGAGCGCCTGCGATGTCCAGCTGAAGATGCTGAAGATGGTTTTGTTTATATTCCTTTTCCTGGACAAAAGGATCCCAAGGAACAGGAGGGAAACCATCGCATATGCAGATATCAATCTCGTGTCCTTCAGTGACAATCCTGCTGTCACGAGACCGATGACAGCCCAAGCTAGTGTCAGTATGTAGATCTTGAGTTCGATCGCTGTCCTGAGCAGATGTCCGTCTGCAAGAGCAGTGCGCAGATACTGGCCTGAACCCAGGAGGTACTTGCTCTTCCATCTGCCGATGACTGTGCCAAAAGAAGTGGTCTCATCCCCATGATGATCAATCATCTTGATAGGGATCCTGAGGATATTGTATCCCTGCTGCTCAAGTTTGGCTCCAAGCTCATACTCCTCGTATGCATAGAACCAGGGGTTTGAGAAATGGCCTATCTCTTCCAGTGCCTTGCGCCTGTAGAGTCCTCCCATCCCAAGCTGATGCACTTGGACCACATTATCTACGACGTGGTTCTTTGACCTCACCTGAAAAGCCAGATTCTCCCTCGACAGCTCATTTATGTTGCCGCCGACTCCGCCGACCTTCTGGTCCTTGAAGAAACGCAATGCCTTCTTGATGAACCCCCTGTCCAGTTTCATGTCACCATCAAGTATGTAGATGAATTCCCCTTCGCTGTAGAGGAACCCTAGCTCAGGACCAATGCCGCAGCACCGATCCTTAGGATCATTTAGCTGGATAATCCTTATCGGATAACGGGAGGCTATCTCCACGGTCTTATCGCTTGAGAGTGAATCCACAAGGATGACTTCCCCATCGATCCCCTTTATGGCATCTAGCGCTGATTCGATGCATTCCCCTATGTTCCTTTCCTCATTGAGCGCTTTTATGACGATAGAGACCTTCCCTTTTTTTGGAGGTGTCAGATGCATGATCTTTGATAATAGGGAACCTTTGACTGCATTCTCCCAGGAGAATGATTTCGCAAGCCTCCTGTTTGCTCTAGCCATCGATGCGAGCTTCCTCCTGTCTCCTGCCAGCTCCTCAATGGCACGGGCGAGATCTGCAGAATCCTCCGGCTCATAGTAGATAGCATTTTTCTCCTCGATGAGGAACTCACGTTCATTCATGTCGGATCTGCTCATGACAAGCGGCTTGCCTGCCGCAAGGTACTCGAATGTCTTCCTGACAGAGAGATGCTTGAGGACATTCACTTTCTTGTAAGGGAGGATCGCAAGGTCGATCCTTGAAAGGAACTGGAGGACTTCATGATGAGGGATCCTTCCGGTGAATATGACTTCCGGATATCTTTTCTTAAGGCTATCCAGCTCCATGTCACCATAGCATTTTCCTATGATGATGACCTTGATCCCTTTCCTCAGCTTCCTGGATGCCTCAAGGAGGCAATCTACGTCAACCCATTCCATCCAATTGCCAACAAATCCTACAAGGAAGGAAGCAGGTATATCATATCGCTTTAGAAGAGCAGGATCTATCTTATCGCTGAAACCATCAAGATCCACACCATTGCTCACAAGAAAGGCCTTCTTTCTAATCTTCAATGGAAGATCATCGATAAGCCCTTGGCTGACTGCCATGAGGTCGTCTGCTAGCTTGTGCGAGAGTGTCTCCAACGGAGCCACAATCATGGATTTGAGCCTCTTGCCTTCCACAAGGAGCTCTTTGTGACGGTAACAGTGCATGTCATATATCATTCGTATCCTTTGGAGCCGTGTGAAAGGATAGAGCAGTATGAGGTAATACCATTCACGTGTTATGATCACATCCAGTCTTGTCCTGGCTGAAAATAGCATCACCCTCAGGAGCATACAGATCTTGTACAGCTGGTTGCCGATGAAATTGTCTCCATGATGAGGGATGACGATTATCCTGTCATCAACTATCTGCGTCCCTCTGCAGAAGATGAAGACATCCTGCCTTGCCTGGATTATCTTCTTCAGATTGAGGATGCGCGAAGGAGGTGCCTCATCATAGCTCATCCGCTCCTTGGTGACAAATGCGATCCTCATCCTTCAGAAAACACCTGCCACCTTGCTTGCGAATATCTCAAGGTCATCGATATAGTTGATCCCTCTGCGGTGCAGCAGCATCCTGTCTGTGGAAGAGTCATTCACACCTTTATCATAGAGAAGACCGCATTCATATCCTGCCTCTTCAGCAAGCTCCATGACCATCCTGTTCGCGTTGCCGTTAGGATAAGCTATTGACCTGATCTTTCCAAGCTTTTGCTCAAGCTTCTTCCTGGAATTGAATATCTCCTTTCTAGCATCCTTCTCATTGAGTGTTGTGAGAACAGCATGGGAAATAGTGTGGCTTCCGATGTCGAACACACCCCTCATCTTCTTTAGTTCCTGCCAGGAGAGGAAGTCATATTCCTCCGGCTTTTTATCAGTCGCCCGAAGCCCAGTCGCTTCATATATCCTCTTCTCGACCTCATAGGCGTTTATGCTCTTGTAATGGTCGAAGTCAGCTATCATGCCTTTGAAGTGTATCCTGTCCCACCATGCCCACAGGTTCTTGTCTGCGAAATCATATGTGACAAACACAGTAGCATGAAGTCCCAACTCCTTTAACACAGGATATGCCACTTCAAGATTGTTCCTGTAGCCATCATCGAATGTGATCACGATCTGCTTCTTGTCAAGGTCTTTCAGCGCATCGTGGAGGGAGACCACATCGAAATTGTCCTTCAGGTAGGTCATCTGCTTCAGGAAATAAGCAGGATTGGCTTTGTGATAAGCCAGGATCCTTGTCCTGAACTTGAGGAGCTTATGGGCTCTTGAATGATATATCAGTTTTGTCCCGATCTTCTTGATATGCTGTTTCATCTGTAGACCTCCCAGAGTTTCCTAGCGATGCTCTTCCATGAATAGCCAAGCGCCATCTTCCTGCATCCCTTCGACATATCCTTAAGCTTATCTGCCTTCTGCTCGATAGAGCCGAACTCTGTCAGGAACCCTGTCTTCCCCTCAATGACAACTTTTCCGATATCTCCCACATCCCTTGAGATCACAGGAGTCCCGCATGCCATGGCCTCAAGGACAACAGTAGGAAGCCCTTCTGATTCTGACATAAGGATCAAAGCATCTGCTGCGGTCATATAGAGAGGAAGATCCTCATGAGAAACGGTACCCAACAATCTGATATTCCCTCCTTCCTCTATCTTCTCAGGTCCTTCACCGATGATGAGGAAAGTCAGTTTCTTCCCTCTCAGCTCATCCACTATCCTCCGAATATTCTTCTCTGGCGCGAGCCTTCCGCAGAATAGGAGCATCCTCCCGCTGGGAAGTCCGAGCTTCCTGCGTG
This sequence comes from uncultured Methanosarcinales archaeon, assembly GCA_964441565.1. Taxonomy (GTDB): domain Archaea; phylum Nanobdellota; class Nanobdellia; order Woesearchaeales; family GW2011-AR15; genus CAYTWW01. The sequence goes on from CAYTWW010000004.1 coordinate 108,712, forward strand.
CGGAGGCTTTGTCCATTGGCTTGAAAAGATTCGTATCTATACCGGGAGGGATCACGACTGCACTTCCAGCATACTTCGCTCTTGCTCTGCTGTCGATGAATATCACCTGGTCAGCCTTCTTCAGGGAGACTGACTCGAAATATCTGTAGAACCTGTGCGTGAGGCCGCCTTTCTTCTTCATGATTATGGATGCCGGATCTCCATGCACAGTGACAATCTTCCTGCACCCAAGGTTCAGGAAAGGATAAATGAAATCAGGACGTTGGGAGACCAGGATATCTTCCTTTGATATGAATGACTTGTCAAGGAGGAATAGCTTGAAGAAGTGTTCGTAATTGCTCTTCGCTGAGATGCCGATTGTCCTGCATCCAAGCCAATCGCCCTTCCCTTTGCCGATGACGACCTTCTCTCCTGGCAGATTCCTGACGAGCCCTTCCACATAGATTGGTATCCCGGCCCCCTTCCTAGCAGAGAGGTCGATGTCAGATATGATGACGGTCTTCATCTGCTCCTCCCGGACATCAGTATCTCCCTGACAATCATCTTGTTGATATCAATCTTAGGCATCAGATGAGCATTCCTCTTCCCATGCAGCTCCCTGGCCAGGCTTATGATGATCTCCTGGTCCACGGAATGTGCCATCCTCCCTTGTGCGATAAGCTCGTCAGAGTATCCCATGCTCAGCGGATTGCAGTATATCGTAGGAGTGCCAAGGACCGCAGCCTCGACAGCCATCGTTCCTCCCTCAGAAATGACAAGCTTGGCATTGGCAAGGTAATCATGCAGCTCAGATGGCTTGATCCTGAGCTGATGTGCTGCGAGTGGTCCGGAAAGCGGTCTCTCCGAGCTGATCTTAGTCTCCCCCAGTCTGCTCATCTCTGCGAACAGCTTTTCAGCATCCATACCCTTGATGCCCACATCATGGCTAGCCTCCCAGGAGACAAGCCTGAGGATGTTGAGCTTGGGTGTCTTCCTGGGCTTGAAGTATCTGGGATCGAGGTAAGCAAGCTCCTTGGAGCCAGCGTATCGCACTTGTTTGCTGCCTAGATCAAGCTTATAGCTTGCTGGCGTTACTATCTTGGTTGCGAATGGGAAACATAGCAGGTTCTGCAGGTCCGAGTGTTCTGTGTCATCGAATATCACCGATGGTTTTCGAAGCAGCCATCCTGCCTGCGCCACATAGACATCTCCTGAGCTGCCGACAAGGATATCCGGCTTGAACACGGAAGCGACCCTCAGAAGCTTGATATCCGTGAGAATCATCCCTGCAGCTTTTCCTGCCAGGCCCTTGTAGCCCTTCCTCACTACTGCGGAGATGCCGTACTCCTGGAGCAGCTCTAGTGTGCATTCCTTGTCCCTGGCGATGATAAGGACATGATGCTTGGAAGAGAGCATCCTTATGGCATGCTTGAACTGATGCACATCAGCCGGGTGATTCATATCGAACAGTATACGCATTTTCTTGTCTGTCCTCATCTGATGGCTCTCTTTCATTTTGTTCCTAGAATAGGAATAGTCCTAGGACACAGAAGAAAAGCGTCAATCCGAAGAGTGCCAGTGTCGCCTGGTTCTCTGTCAATCTGAAAATGGACACGATAAGGAACTTCAGCGATTTCAGTCTCATCGTTGGTGGAGGCTCTATCGTCTCATCATCCCTCAGCTTGCCAAATTTGACATCCTTATGCTTCCTGATGAGGATTGTGTATGTGTCTAGGATGAAATTGAGTATATGAGGGATGAGTATAACGATTCCAAACCATAGCAGGTTGTTCACGACAAGCAGTCCTCCTATCGCAGCACCGATCATCAGGTCCCCGACATTGCCAGGGAGGATCTTTGCCGGATATAATGTGCTTGGGAGGAAAGCCATGACTGCTCCCATCACTGGCAGCAGATATAATATATTGTCAAGTCCATGCATGAGGTATGACTTGATCCCGATCGTGATGAGGAGCAGGAGAGAAAGCCCTTGTGTGAGGCCGTTATAGCCTGCATGAAGGTTGATCATGTTTGCGACGACCATGACATACATCGGGACTATCAGGAGGGAATAGAGCATTCCGACCTCGATCCTTGTGAAGATGAGATTGAGCTCAGTGTCCTTGATCAGCGAAGCTATGGGAAGAGTGAGAACAAAGAGCGCGACTATCTTGTCGTATCTCTTCCTGAAAGAGAACAGGTCGTCGATAACTCCATAGAGCGCATAGACGATCACAATGAAATAGAATATGAATAGGTTTCCGATATCCTCCTTTGCCAGGAGCACTTGAGTAAGGGCGAGGGACACAAGGATCCCGACCAGCATCGTTATCCCGCCAAGAGTGGGGACCATCCGCTTCCCTCTCTTGTACATGTCCTGCACCACATACTTGTACTTGACAAGCTTATCTACGACATATGGTATGCTCCACAGCGTGATGCAAAAACTGTATAGGAAAGCTACTGTTATCTTATACAAGAATTGTATGTCGTGCTCCATTTCCCTTCTTTTTTCCTGTTGAGTGACAACTCAGTATTAACTAATAAGTAACAAACTCAGCAAGATTTATAAATATTTCCCTCATTTCATTTCATGTGGAAAGAGAGGGGAAGAATAGCCACAGGATTATTGCCAAGAAGGAGAGGGATCCTGCACATCCGGCTCCAGTGCCGAGGAATGAGAAGGTCTACGATCTCCTGATAGTGATACTGTTGATCGGCATCGTAGTCACGTCTTTAGCAGTATGGTTCTTCCGTTTCCATCTCAATCATGAGCCTTATTTCTCAGAAGTCCACTTCGACGACCCAGATGGCCTTCCCTCCTGGGTTAGGCAGGGTGAGAATAATTCATATGAATTCTCCATAAAGAGCTTTGAGAACCAGACGAGAAACCTTTCATATCTGACTAGGATCGATCTCTATAATATGTATGATGAGACAGAAGAGAAGTATAGTTGCATTTCAAGGTACCGAGAGAAGATCTACATGCGCTGGACAAATGAGTCCGACATAAGGATACTTCCTGAACAGTCAGATCCTGGATTCTCAAGGATGTATGCCCTGCCAGCCGCAGCATTGAACTGGTCTAGATATACGATGGACCTAGGATTCCCTCCTCCAACCGGGACAGGCAGACTTGTGACATACTTTTCGAATGGCTCAGAGGTTAAATACTTCTTCATCATCGACCAGAAGTCCAAAGTGGTGACTTTCAACAACATATCAAAACCCTATGATATCGATCTTGCAAGAGGCAATAATAAGCTCAGGATAATAACATCAGATGGTAACATTTCGGTGAAAGTCAATGATGTCCTGCTTTTCCACGAGGAAGTCACCGAACTGGCACAAGGAAGCTTTGGCCTGGAGAGCGCTGACGCATATTATACGATAGACAGGATAAAGCTCTATCAGGACACCCCGGTTGTTGTGCCTGACAGATCGACTGTACTGGATTACTCGGTGTCGATGTCCGAGATCATGCAGAGAATCCAGGATATGAGAGATATGCGGACAAGATCCATAGAGATGGAGAGGACCTTCCAGACAGACTGGAATGAGTCGATCGACTGCGAGAACGAGCCATTCTATTGCGAGTATTTCGACCTTGAGAATGACATCAGCTTCTATCTCCCGGAAAAGAACCTGACAAGGGTCGTCGAGAAGGTCCCTGTCGAGGATATCAGCTATAGGATGTCTCCATGGGATATGGAGAATTCATCAATCTCCTGGGAGGAATACCAGATAACATTCCTGCATGACAGGATCCCTGAAGGTAGCACAGGCGCAGTGATCTTCAAGATGGGAAATCTCTGGGCGCTCATGCTAACAAGGAACAACTCCTATTTCATGCGACCATCGGGAGACGGGACAATGATTGACGAGATAAGGAATCCTCCTAAAGAGGATGCGATGTTCGACCTGGTAAACATATCTGTCGGCAAGAACATCACACTTCAGCTCAATGGTGAGTTTGTGTTCTCCAGGGAATCGCCGGAGGAGTATACAGATGGCGTGCCTGAGCTCTACATCAAGAACGCATTCATATTCACAGAGCCTCTCCATGTGCTTGACCTTGACCCTGAATGCCAGGACAAGCTGATGCTAAGGTACTGCGAGCTTGTGCTTGAGTCTACTGTCAGAAGAAGAGTTACATCATCTGCCCAGACAGAAGAATTCAGGATAGAGTATGTGCAGAACTCAGGACAATCTGCTCCTCTTATAGAAGAGGGTGAAGATCCGGTCAAACCAAAGGAGACATTCACATTCCCTATCTACAATCCCTTCATCCCTGATCAGCGCATAGTCTTCAATACATTAATCATCGAGAATGAGACCTCTTTCGGACTCGACTACAACTATCAGGGACTCGATGGGGCTAGGATTTTCGAGATTGGTCTTCTTGATGAGAATGGGACAGACATCGTATCCATGTATGCGCTAGAGCATCAGGACAGGGTGATCACATACTACGGGGCGGAGGGCAGGTCTGAGCAGCATTTTGCCTTGACCAATATCACTCAGCCGCACAATCTGGGCATCTCTGTCGCTGGAGGCAATGTGACCTTCTCCTTCGACCACAAGAGGATAAGAAGAATCACGGGGACAGGCATCGACGGAGGTGAATTCTACATCGGGAGCAGGAACTCGCATGTCGATTTCGGCAATATCGGGTTCCACCGAGGGAACATCAGCAGGAGCTTCTCAATCAACCAGGACCCTTGCGAACTCAGGCTCGTCCACAGAAGCGAAGATAGAAAGCAGCTAAGTCTTTCTCCAGGGGAAGAAGCAAAAGTCACTGAATCCTTCACCATAGACCACGATTTCGACTACGGAAAGGTCTCTGTCCGCCTCTTCGGCTCAGGCAACATGCCTGACAATGAGTCGCTTGAGATACATTTCTGGGTGATGCGCGATGATTGAGATCATACAGATCATCCTTGGCACGCTCTTCGCGCTGTTCATCCCTGGCTTCCTTGCTGTCAGGCTCTTCTTCCCTGAGTTCAGGATACTTGAGAGGATCGCATTCTCGATCGCTTTCTCTATCATGATCTCGATCGCGATAGGGATCTTCCTCGGATACAGCGAGGAGTGGGCTCAGGTCACAGGAGGACTTACACTGAAGGGCATCATCATATCAGAGGCAGCCATCTGCCTTTCCCTCCTGGCCGGGCTGCTCGCAAGATTTTTATATAATAAGAAAAGAGGCAGATAGATGGACATAAAGAAGATATACTCGAAGAACAAGGGGCTTTACCAGTTCGCTATCCGTGCAGCGATATTCGCTGCTATCCTCTTCGGAGTGTACTTCTTCGTCTTCCTCTATTTCAGGCATACGCCATTCTTCAGGCGATTCCTCGTACTCCCCGATGACTTCTACCTGCCTTTCCTCACAGGACTCAGGAAAGCGGATTTCATAAACGCTGGCCTCTTCACCGCAGTCCTGTACTTCATCTGGAACAGAGAGACATTCATGAATCTCAAGCCCTACAAGCAGGACTGGAAGCAGACTTTCATATTCAGCTCCCTCGCGATCCTCAGCCAGGTCCTCCACTACGGTCTCAAATACATAGTCAAGGCAAACATCTCAGAAGTCTTTGGACTCACGCCAGCGCTCGCAGCTGTCAAATACATCTTCAATATCGCATTCGCAGTCTTCCTGGCTCTCGCTGTCTTCAACATCCCTTTCTTCAGGAAGAACATAAAGCCGATCCATGTACCTGTATTCGGCGCCATCCTGGTATCCTATTTTTTCCTCATACAATTCTTCCAGAGGATCTGGGTCCTCCTTGGCACATTTGTCGCCTATTCAGAATACTTCCTCCTCAGGTTCACGTTCGGCTCAGCAATGGTGAGCACGACTGACGGGATAAAGCTCGGAGCAAAGGACTTCATCGTAGGCATCAGCGCTGAATGCTCAGGCATAGATTCCCTGCTGCTGTTCCTCTCTATCTACACAGTCCTCTTCGCCCTTGACTACAAGAGGATGCATGTCAAGAGGATGGCTATCCTCCTCATACCTGGAGTCATCGGAGCAGTGGTCTACAACCTCCTGAGGGTCTATCTGCTGATGCTTGTAGGCATCCTCATCTCACCAAGATTCGCGCTCGACATGTTCCACTCGAACATCGGATGGATACTCTTCCTGCTGTTCTTCATAGCATTCTGGCACTTCGGAAGCGAATGGGTTTACAAGAAGCAACACAAGTGAATTTTTATATTACATTCTTCCTCTTTCTCAAATGACGTATGTACTGGCGACAGTCGCTGAAGAGCCAAGGGCGATAATGTCAGGTGACACCTGCCTGTTTGAACCATCAGGCCAGGACATTGTCCTGACAGGACATGTATCAAAGGTTGTCCAGAGCCAGCATCCCGAGTACAGAAATTCGTTATGGGGCCTGTCTGGCTCATACTTCTCACGTACGCCAGACCTTGATGAAGCGCTATCCAGCTTCATCCAGTATGGACTTCTTTCCCAGAACAGGCAATTCACGACCCTGGCCTTGATCCTTTCTGAGGGAGACATAGTGATCCCAGATACAAGGCCTTGGGTACAGATCGGAATGCATGGTAATGGCCCTTATTTGCACGTGGTAGCATGTAGCCGATACAGAGATGACGTCCGGGTGGAAAAGATAGGTGAGTACACTCTCTATTCGATCGGATGCGGGAGCCTGCTGCAGGCTGCTGGAGATGATGATGATATCGAGGTCCTTCACCATTCGATCTTCAATCATGTTATAGCAAAGGGAAGGGGATTGATAGGGCCGGAGAATGGATACTTCATGATCGAAACTGCCGGGATAGTCCATACAAGTCAAGATCACATCTTTGAAAGAGGCCTGAGATTGACTAGGAAAGACATCAAGTGCATCTTTGGTACTACTTGAAGACACCCTTCTTTGCTTTCATGAAAGTCTCATAGCAATCCATGCAGCGTGTGCTGACCTTTCCCTGGTTGTCCATCACAAGCTTCCTCGCATGGCTGTTCTCAAGCATCTTGCCGCACTTGTCGCACTTGTTGTACATGTGAAATAGTAACAGTATTGAAATATATAAATCTATCCGGGAATGAGGAGCCGACGTTGGTCCGATGAGACGGCAGAAGGAAGCGACAGCAACAAGCTGCACGCAGAAGAGAGCCCACGAAGGGCAGCTTACAACCTGCCCGCGACCAAGATCCTAAGGACCATCCCTGGATGGTCCGATGAAACCGCTGGTCTGGACGAAGGCAGCAAGCTGCTCGCAGAGGAGAGCCCACGAAGGGCAGCTTACAACCTGCCCGCGACCAAGATCCTAAGGACCATCCCTGGATGGTCCGATGAAACCGCTGGTCTGGACGAAGGCAGCAAGCTGCTCGCAGAGGAGAGCCCGAGAACAATGGGTTCTCGGCTAATTAAGAAAGAGTGAACGTACAAGTGCATGACATACCTAGGAGGGAAGTAGTTATAGGATTTCAAAGATATCTAGCTCAAGTCCAGCTGCTCTGGTGCTTCTTCATCGTGATTCTCCTCCGGTCCGGTGCACATATCGATTCCTGATACTCAAAATTTTTCTTTGTTTCCAAGGCAGGTCATCTACTACCATTGCGTGATAGTCTGCCTTGTGCAGCTTCTTAAGAAAACCTACTGAGGAGCACGCATTATCCTCGGATATGTCCCAGGTTCCATCAGGACCTTCTCGATGATCACAGCGATGCCTTTCTCGCCAAGCATCTGCTTTGAGGTCATCTTCGACTTGCCATAGCTTATCAGCTCGTCTTTCAGGGTAAAGATCCCAACATACTGATCAGGTTCGATCTTTGTCTGTAGCTTTGATATGCCTGGGACTGCGAGGCTTGCACCATGGCAGATCGTGTCCACAGTCGTATCCAGTACCCATATCTTTGGCAGGTGCGTGACAGCGTTCTCGATAGGCTGGATCACCTGCCTGATGAACTTGTCCTCTCCCTGGTTATGGAAATGCCATGCATCAGCCACATCCTGAAGCGAGAAGAGAGTGCTCTCATTGAAAGGACCTGCCTTTGTCCTCCGCAGGTCTGCCATGTGCGCTCCGCAGCCGAGCTTCTGTCCGATATCATGGATCAGCTTCCTTATGTATGTTCCTGCCTCGCAGCCGACCTTGAAGAGGACATCCTGCTCTTGTATGTCAAGGACTTCCATGTAGTATATGGTACGTTCCCTCCACTGCCTCTTCACAGAAGACTTGATAGGAGGAAGCTGCTTTATCTTGCCTGTGAACTCGTCGAAGACCTTGTACAGCTCATATTCAGGCACAGCCTTATGCAGGTGCATCAGCGCCACATATTCCTTCCCTGCCTTGAGGAGGGTCTGGACGATCTTTGTCGATTTGCCAAGCGCGCATGGCAGGCAGCCTGTCACATTGGGATCAAGCGTCCCTGAATGCCCTGCCTTCTGAACGCCGAGGATCTTCTGCAGATAGAAGGAAGCCTGATGGGATGTCGGTCCCTCTGGCTTGTCCAGGTTGACGATGCCATAATCCAGGAGCTCCTTCACAGTACGTTCAGAGGGATTCTTGCCATATTTTGGTGAAGTCTCCTCCTCACGCCTGACAAAGACGTCTCGGTGTATCCTCTCGAAAGGGAGCTGCATGTAAGAAAGAAAACGAGGCCTCTTTAAAATTGTTGCTGCCTCAAAATACCTTGGAATTGCAGCGAGGGCACTTAAGGTCAGAAAGCTTGAGCCCAAGCCCGCATGTGTCGCATAGCACTTCGTAGCTTTGCATCTGAACAAACTGATATACGCGTTTTGGATTTAAAAATTTGCTTATCCTGGAAAATAGGTTTTGTCATCTCATGATCCAGAATATTTATAAGATACTCCGATTGCATTGAGTGTATGAGACTCCTGTTGATATGTCTTCTGTTGCTCGCTTCCTGCCAGGATGTCCTTCCTCCCAATCCGATATATCCTACACAACCACCGGAAACCTCTCTCGAATGTGTCCCAGGCAAGGGGAAAGTGCTGGCGGTCATAACTACTGGTGATCTTAATCATGCGACAACTGACCTTGAGAACATGTTCGCTTGGAATCTTATGGAATTCAAGGAAAGATTCTGCTTCGAATCTGTCCGGGTCAATAGCATCGAGGGACTCAAGGACTCTATCATCAAGCATGCTCCTGTCACGACCCTGATCCTTGCTTTCCACGGTGCAGAAGATAGTATCCAGATTGGATTCAATGACTATTACTCGCCAGACATCGAGAAGCATCTCTCTGGTTATGACAGATATCTAGAAGAAGACGCAAATATCATACTCTATTCCTGCTCCACAGGCAAGGACGAGAGAAGCATAGCCTACAAATTCTCTGAAGTATTCAGGAAGGATGTGATTGCCCCCCGCACCTTATTGGTCCCTGAGACCTTTGTCGCACCGCATGACCGAGTCGGTGAATTCACATTGGTCGATGATCGACTCGACTTTGATGCAGAAGATTATCGGTTTTTCAGGAATACTATTTTCTCAAGGAATATCGAACCAGACATCATCTCCACAAGAAATTTTGTGATCCAGAATGCGGAAGGATACATCGACGAGGCGATGACTTCGGAGGACATGTTTGTCCATATCTACTACCGGAGCGACCTTGCCATGCCGAAGTTTGAGAAGCCACTTCACATTGTCTCCACCAGTTCACAAATCACAGGATGAATCAGACGAGATTTCTTCACATCGTTCCATCTCCCAAGGAACGATGTGCTCGCTACGCACCATCATATGACCTCAGAATGGACTTGGCGGGCAGCGGGACTCACGTCCCTGGTCCGCCAACTCCTAAAGTGGACTTGGCGGG
>CAYTWW010000004.1:118609-137514 GCA_964441565.1 uncultured Methanosarcinales archaeon
ACTTGGCGGGAATTGAACCATTTGTGTTCCGAAGGAACCAAATGTCCCAGGACGAAGTCCTTTGGACCGCGGCCTGCCGCGGGTAATCAAATCCACAAGAGAAATTTGATGGACTTGGCGGGAATCGGACCCGCGGCCTCCCCGTTGCGAACGGAGCACTCTAGCCAACTGAGCTACAAGCCCTTGACTTCACTAGAGTAATGCTTGTAGTTATAATAATACCGAAAATATGGAATCGAACCATTTGAGTTCGAAGCGGAGCGAAGAACCAAATGTCCCAATACGATAGCCCTGAGGACCGCGGCCTAAGCACTCTAGCCAACTGAGCTACAAGCCCTTGAATATTCTGAAGATTGCTTCGAGATAATAAAACTATTGGAGGGAATTGAACCATTTGTGTTCCGAAGGGACCAAATGTCCCAAGGGACCCTGTATTTGCAGAATCACACCCCTTACCTTTCTTTTAAATTGTAAAAGAAAGGTAAGACCAAAGAAAACAACTGGACTTGTCGGGATTCCACGAGGCGAAGCCGAGGGGCACATGAACGAAGTGAATGTGTGTTCAAATCCCGAAGAGAAAAAGTGGACTTGTCGGGATTTGAACCCGAAGTCTCCCCGCGGCCAGCGGGGCACGATAGCCGAATTACGCCACAAGCCCTTGATTATGTTTTTCTGCAAAATTGATAGTGATATTAAAACATTGCTATTCATAGGAGTGTATCCTGAATCTCCATGTCAGGACTTTGCCCTGAGCACATTGCATATCTGCATTGGAAAAAATTTTTTCCTGACAATCTGAGTGAACATATGACCAACAAGTCAGGAAAAAACCTGATCCAGGACACACCTAATCATAGTGGCAGCACTTTATCTGACTGTCTGAACGACAGCCACCCTCGCCCATATCGACTGCCTTGCTCACATCGATAGGATACTGGCCGAATTCTCTGCAGTCTTCGATCCCATAACAGGAATTGCACTGGAAATAGGGGACGCAGTAACCCCGTATCCCATCCACCTCGCATTCTCCGAATGAGTTTCGGGGGAGGATCCCGGTGGGGAGGAGGATATCGATCATCTGCCCATCTGCCTGTGATATGACTGTGCTGGCGCTTGAGACTGTGTCAGCCTGTTGGACAGGGGGGGCATCCACAGGTGAGCAGAGGCATTGTGTCCCTGGTTGGATCTCGACAGAATCCTCCTGTCTTCCGCATCTGCAGATACATGGAGAGTTAGGTCCGGTCATTGCGTTGTTCAGCGGTCCGCAGCAATTCTCTGTCCCCTTGAGTCCGTCGCAGAAATCTTTTATAGGTGTCCTCAGGCAGTTGTCAGCTGAGCACAGAGCACCCTGGCTGGGAACATACTTGGGAGTAGTCTGATGCTGGCATGGATCGAATGAGAGATCGCCATATCTGTCATCCAGCCTGCACCATCGGGTCACTGGCTGCAGCTTTCCTGGATTGAAGACGCTATCCATGTATTCATAGCAGACACCTGGCTGGTCTCTGTTGTTGTACCCGTATGAGTGGATGATCACATCCTGGCCAGCGGGATCATAAGTGTAGATGCCATAGCAAACATATTCTGAGCCCTGTACAGAGTATGTCTTCCTCCAGCCAGACAGAGTTCCCTTTCCCACATAGTAGCCTGAGTGTCCAGGGCTTGGCCCTGCCTGATACACATCACCAGGCATCCTCTGCTGCTCTGTCACATCATATCCATGCCCCTCTTCGATCATCCTGTCGCACTTGATGGAACCGTTTCCGCTGAGGTGAAGATCAAGGACGTATCGAGAGACGCTTGACACAAATGTGGCGCATGTGTATCCTTCAGGATTGCAGGCCTCAGGTGCCCGATAGTCATAGTTGTCATGGCTGTAGGCGCATCCGATGAATCGGTCTGCTCCGACAATCAGCTTGGTGAACGGCCCCACGAGACCGCAGAAAGTCGATTGCGTGCTGCTTGGCTCTGGCAGAGGTATTGCTTCAGCAGGAGGTTGGGTCGGCAAGACCTGTACAGGTACATCTGAAGCAAGGTCCAGGAGGCAAGCCCAGTTGTCGCAATTGTAGAAGTTCGTATACTTTTCCTGGGCTTCGATCACAGGATAGGGAGGAACATGCGTAGGGCATGGTGCAGCAGCATATTCGGCTGAGAAGCTGCAAGAGTAATCTGTCATGCCATCCTTACTGTATGTCTTAAGGCCAGCTTCGCTCTGCAGGGCGTCATGGCTGCCAGACAGGTATCTCTCTACGATGCCGCAGACAAAAGAATCATATTTAGCCTCGATGTAGGCTCTCCTTGCCTTGAAATCCTCCGTAATCTGTGATGCAACCTCCTCATACGTCTTCCCACTTGCTGCTCCCCAATCATTCCAGGCAGCCTGGATCGCTGCCTGGAGGTCCCTGTCTGAGAGCCCTATGACTTCAGTGAGAGGGCTATCCGCCACGAACATGTGTTGTGTGATAGGATCTGTATATGGAGAATACTGGCCGGAAGAAAGTATCATCCTGAGCCTCTCACTGACACTTATCGAGTTGAACCGTTGCACCTGCTCCTGATGTTGGGGACTTCCGAGGGGATAGAAATGCTCACCCTTCGCGCTCGCCATCCAGCCACTGCTATGGACCCTGTTGAGTACTGTTACAACGATGGCTTTCATCTCTGCCTGTGTCTGGGCAAGCCCTCCGAAGCTCTCCCCCCGGGCTTCGGCATAAGCCATCTTCACAAGCATGTTCCTGGAACCCTCGGTTAATCCTCCGCAATATGTTGCCGGGCCAGGCTCCGAACAAGCGATGAGAAATACAAGCACGAGGAACAAGTATCTCATAATTCCTTCGCAGCAAGCCTGATATCTTCGCTCCTTACCGTCTTCCTTCCAGCATGCTCTGCGAAGACTATCGCCTTCTGCGCAAGCTTCAGGCCGATCTCAGACAAGACTTCCACAAGCTCAGAACCAGCTGTGTCGCTCACTCGAGCTGCACCTGCTTTCTCGATGATCTTGATAGCAGCTGCCTTTGGTAACAGTTTTATCCTTTTGGCCATTTTAGAATTTGGAGGACTGCAATGCACTCGCATTGCAGTTCCAATTGGTAACCCCTAGTCTTTGTGTTTAGCTTTTATTGTGGCTCTCAGGTTTATATATTTTTCTAATTGGGCTCAGTTGGAAAATGTACAGAACAGAACCCTTTTTGCCTTTCTGGTAGCTGTGTCAATAAGGAAATCAAGACTCTTGCGCAGGGAAAGCATTTTCAAGCAGGATCAATACAGATTCTGGAACAGCAGGAGGAGCGGTTCCCCCACTGAGAAGAATAGCATGGCATTGATGATGAATGGTGCGACAGAATCGTCAAGCACCTCTATCAATTGGAAATCTATGACGACTGTCACAATGAGTATTATCGTGAATGTTATCAGGGAGAGTATCACACCATACGCGATTATCGGTAGCTGGAAGAACTGCGCTATGAATACGATGACTGCCTGGATCGCGTACGCTATCAGGATGACAGGATCGATATCTCCTCCCATAAGCTTCGGTATGATGCCGGCAAGGAAGACAAATGCTGCGGCTGTCACGCCTCCAGCGGTCTGCGACAGGAGGACGCCGATGAAGAATATGTGTCCGAGGTCGATCTTCAGCACATGGTTGTACTTGGATGCGAAGAACTGGACAAACCCTGCCGCGAAGCTGATCGCAAGCGTAGTCACGAACCTTACCCTGAGGAGCATGAGAAGCAGCACTACTACACCTATCGCTGCGTAGGTGATGTGCTGCCTCTTCATGCTTTTCACTTTCCGATGACCTTCATGCCGCCCATGTATGGCTGTAGAGCTTTCGGGATGTTGATGCTTCCATCCTCATTCTGATGATTCTCGATGATCGCGACGATCGCCCTTGATGTCGCGATCGCTGTGCTGTTGAGAGTATGCACAAAATCCCTCTCCTTCCCCTCCAGGTATTTGATGCCAAGCCTCCTGGCCTGGTAGGCTGTGCAATTGGAGCAGGATATAAGCTCCCTGTATGCCTTCTGTACAGGCATCCAGACTTCGATATCGTATTTCTTGGCTGCGACAGTCCCTATGTCTCCTGTGCACACATTCACGACATGGTAAGGCAGCTCCAGCTTCTGGACGATCTCCTCAGCGTTCTGCAGCAGCTCTTCGTGCAGCTTCCATGAATCCTCAGGCTTGCAGAATATGAACTGCTCGACCTTGTTGAAGTTATGCACCCGGAATATGCCTTTCGTGTCCTTGCCGTGGCTCCCTGCCTCTTTCCTGAAGCAGGGGGAGATCCCTGCGTACTTCAGAGGCAGCTTCCCGGAATCGATGACCTCTTCCATATGATATGCTCCGATAGGATGCTCAGATGTCGCTATCAGGTACAGGTCCTCGCCTTCGATCTTATACATGACATTCTCGAAATCAGCAAGGGAGGTCACGCCTTCATACGGCTTCCTCCTCATCATGAGGGGCGGCTCCATCAGGATATATCCTTTGGCATGCAATGAATCGAGCGCGAACTTGATGAGCGCATAATCCAGGAGGACAAGCTCCCTCTTCAGATAGTAGAACCTTGCTCCTGCGATCTCTCCTGCCTTGTCTGTATCGCCATAGTCTTTCTCTGCCAGCACATCCACATGGCTCTTAGGCTCGAACTTGTGCTCTGGCCTTCCTCCCCACTCCTTCTCTATCTTGTTGTCAGCATCGCTGAGACCTAAGGGAACGGTCTCGTGGAGGATGTTTGGCATGTTCATCAGGAGCTCATCCTCCTGGAGCCTGAGCTGCTCGGTCTTCTCGTCCAGCTCTTTTATCCTCTGAGGTATCTCCTTGACAAGCTTGAGCTTCTCTGTTATGTCCTTCCCTTCTTTCTTGAGGGCGGCGATCTCAGAGGTTATGACGTTCCTCTGATGCTTGAGCTGCTCAGCATCCTGCTTGGCCTCCCTCCAATTCTTGTCAAGCTCCAGGAGCTCATCAAGCTTCTTTGTCGGCATGTCCCTCTTCTCAAGATCCTTCCTTACGATATCAGGATTCTCTCTTATCAGTCTTATGTCCAGCATATTGTCACCCGAAATTTATTTGGATAGCTCTTATGATATCATCAAGATTCCTTATGCTATATAAAATCTTGTCGTCCAGGCGTCCGTCAAGGTTCACTGCTGCGAAAGCCCTGTCCTTGAACCTGCCTGTCCTCCACTCCGCGATATTTATCCCCTGCTCTCCGAGGAGTGTCGCGATCCTGCCTATCACTCCTGGCGCATCATTGTTCTCGATCAGAAGGACTGTCTTCTCAGGATAGAAATCCAGGATGTATCTGTTGATCCTGACTATCCTCTGGAACCTGTTGCCGAATATCGTGCCCCTCACTTCGTTCTCCACATCGCTTGTCACCCTGACTCCTATCTCCTCCCTGAATGACCTCGGCTCGACATCGGCTTCTGTCCTCTCTATCCCTGATTCCTCTGCCACTTGGACTGCGTTGAGGATGTTTACCTCCTCCCTCTTCTCTGCCAAAAGCCCGCACAAGAGGCTTGATTCTATTGCCTTGCGGTAGTCGCATAGGCGCCCCGAGAGAGTTATCTCGATCTTCTTGACATTGCCTTCCATAAGATTCGAGTGCAGGAGTCCGATCTTCTCCGCAAGCTCGAAGAAAGGTGAGATGTCAGGCGGCGCATCAAGGGAGAAATTGAGGTTCACTATACCTGAGTATCTCCTCTCCTTGAGTATCCCTGCGACATTTATCGCTGTTATCTCAGACACCCTCTCAAGAGCTTCTTCTGTACTCCCTGCGATATGCGGTGTCCCTAGGAAATTATCAAGCTGTATCAGCCTTGTCTCTGTCGGCTCCTTCTCGAAGACATCCATCGCTGCTCCCCAGATCTTTCCAGCTTTCAGGGCATCATAGAGATCATCCTCGTTGATTATTCCTCCCCGGGCGCAGTTCACAACGATAGCTGAGGGCTTCATGATCGAAAGTTCCCTCGCAGAGATGAGGTTCCTTGTGCTGTCTGTGAGTGGCACATGGACTGTCACCACATCAGATTTTCTCAGCAGCTCATCAAGCTCGACTGGCATCACGCAGGCCCTCTCGCACGCCTCTCTCGACGCGAACGGGTCATGTGCAAGTATCGTGCATCCGAAGCACTGGCATCTCTTCGCCACCTCGAAACCTATCTTTCCCAGGCCTATTATGCCCACGGTCTTCCCATATAGTTCGATGCCGGTCTTACGATCCCATTCACCCTTCCTGAGCATCAGCGACGTCGCAAGTATGTTCCTGGAAAGGGCAAGCATCATCCCAAGCGTGTGCTCAGCGACCGATATGGTATTGCCTGCAGGAGCATTTACGACGAAGATACCCTTCTGGGTGGCGTAAGGCACATCGATATTGTCCACACCTGTCCCTGCTCTTGCGATCACCTTTAGCCTTATGCCATTGTCTATCAATGCTCTTGTGACCTTGGTGTTGCTACGGACTATCATAGCCTCGCAGGATGGCAGCTCCTCCTCGATCCTTTTTCCCTCTGCAAAGACCACCTCTATGTCCTCTTCTTCAAGTATCCTGACTCCCTTCTTCCCTATGTTCTCAGTAACTAGCGCTCTCACTGCAAGATCACCTCGATGTCATGGAGAAGGCTTGACAGCTCCTCCTTTCTCATGTCTCCCATATGCCCGATCCTGAATGTCTTCTGCTTAAGGCACCCATATCCATCAGAGATCCTGGCTTTGCCAGCCAGCGCCTCATTTAGCCCTTTCACAGAGATGTCCCTGGTATTCCTTATGCAGGTCACTGTCCTCGACTCAGCCCCTGGCTCGCTGAACAGCTCGAAGCCATTCCTCCTGGCCCATCTTCTTGTCATCTCTGCCATCTCCTCATGCCTCCTGGACCTTGCATCCCCTTCCTGAAGTATCCGGGACAGCTGGAAATCAAGCGCATACATATGAGGGATAGAAGGTGTGGTCGGAGTCTGCAGCTTCTGGGCATATCTCTGCATGGTGATGAAGTCTAGATAATAGCCTTTCCCTTTCATCCCTCTTGATCGTTCAATTGCCTTGCTGCTTACAGAGCAGATGCTTATCCCGGGAGGAAGCCCGATCGCCTTCTGGACGCTTGCAAGGCATACATCTATCCCAAGCCTGTCGACATCTATGCCCACTCCTCCCAGGCTGCTCACAGCATCGACACAGAATGCCACATCAGGGAAGTCCTCCATGACTTTCGCGATATCTTCCAGGGGGCTCTCGACTCCGGTCGATGTCTCATTATGCACGATAGTGACAGCATCGTATCCTCCCTTCTCAAGAGTCTTCCTCAGAGATGAGGGATCGACAGCATTCCCCCAGTCGAATTCCAGCTTGTCAGCATCCTTCCCGCAAGCCAGGATCACTTCATGCCACTTCTCGCTGAAAGCGCCGTTCACACAGCACAAGGCCTTCCCGACACAGTTCCTGGCGACAGCCTCCCACAATCCTGTCCCCGAACATGTGAAAATGAACACATCCCCATCAGTGCGCATGAGCTTCCTGAGCTTTGCTGTCACATCTGAGAACAATCTCTCGAAATCCTTCCCCCTGTGTCCAATCTGGGGCCTGGCCATCTGCTTCAGGACCTCAGGATCGACTTCAACTGGGCCTGGTATGAAAAGTCTCTCATGCATCTGTCATCATCTCCGATAGTTCCTCGTATCTCTCGATAGCGAGATCTGCCTTCTCAGCGATCTCATCTCTTCTGACTGCTCCTGCGAAGCAGATGAAGACATCTGCTCCAGCCTCAAGGTCTGTCGCTCCATCTCCCACCATGACGATCCTCCTGCCCGGATTCTCCCTTCGTATACCGGCAAGCACCTCCCTTTTGCCATGCTGCCGTGTCAGTGGACTCGGGATGGTCCCTGCATATCTCCCATCCTCCATCTGGATATCCACTGCTCTCAGATCAGACAAGGGAATATCCAGGCATTGAGCAAGACCAGCAAGCGCAGGCAGGAGTCCCCCGCTGACGATGTATATCCTGTTCCCTCTCTCTCTCAGCCCTGCAAGAAGCTCTCTAGCACCTTGGATGATATTCTCGATGTAGAGCCTTGACAGCTCTGTCATCTCCTTCTCGCTCGGCTGGATCATCTGCAGTCTTTCGGCATAGATATCCTCAAGCCTGATCCTCCCACACATCGCCTGATCAGTCAGTCTCAGGATGTCATCCTCAAGGCCTTTCATCCTCGCAAGCTCGACTATCCCTTCGATACGGCTGAGAGTGCTATCGCAGTCAAAGACCCAGACTGCAGCTTCCGCAAGGATGTTTTTGACCACCATTTTTCCAAAGGACTCTGATAGAAGGATCAATGACGGCCTACAAGGCCGAACACGACGACGAACAGTCCATTTAACTGCTTGGGAAGGAAGTCGGATATATAAAATTTGCCAAGACGGAGCTGAAAGCCGAAAAAGAGGGAACCAAAGAATCGCCAAGGAACTCGATTCTCTCATGACCTCGTTTCCCCTATTCACCAAGGTGCTCAGGACTCCCGTGCTGACATCACTCGTCTACCTCGTGATTTCCGATATTCTGGATAGGGTAGTCTTCGCCTGCTTGAAAACTGCATTGATCGCCAAGGTTCCGATATTGGTCTGGAAGCGGTGATCGGAAGAAATTGTCGTCTTTAGTTTTTCCAGTTCTCTTTTTTTCAAGTTTTCAGTAACGAAATAAAGACTTTCTTAACTCCCATCACCACACCGATCGCGACACATGGGAGCCTCTGGTGCTTCTTTTCCACCCCAGATCAACTGAAAAGACTTATCTTCCCGCGTATGACTGTGCCTGCCGATATACTGTCTGCTCAGCATTCTGGATCAATGCTGTGTCAGCAGGCGTGAGCCTTGTTGGCATATCTGTATGCTGAGAAGCTGCGGCCTTGAAGAATGACTGCTCTGCTACACCCCTGCCTGTATGGAATCCAATCCATGGGAACACTGCTCCTTTCAGATAGATCATCGTCTCCTCTGCTCTCCTGAAAGCTCTCGTGTATGTCGGTTCCTGGGGATCCTGTGCCACGGCCTGAGCCACATCATTGTATATCTGGCTCAGCATCAATGCGATCGCCGGACTGTTTGCTCCTCCTGACAGTATCCGCACTCCTTTAGACCTGTCTCCCAGCTGATGGTCTGCCCGGAGCCCATTCAGGAGGGATTCAAGCTCCAAGCGGTCATTGCCCTGCCACACTGCAAGCTCACGGAGAAGGATCGAATAGTCCTGCTCACTCATAGCATTCCCTCGTGAGTCCTTGACACCGATAAATCGTCCTCCAAGGTCTTGTCTCAGATCAAGTATCGCGTGAGGATCTATATCAGTGAAATCATCACGAAGATATAGGACAAGATCCTGACCAGAGACCTGGCTCACTTCATGTAGATAACCGCATAGATCTCCTTCTGGAAGTCCTCCGTCTGTTGGGACAGACACAAGCAGGAAATCCAGGTTCTTGACTCCTTTGTACATCCCTGCGACTGCGACTGCTGAATCCCTTGTAGGTCTGACGACTGCGCCTGCCCTCTGCATCCCTTCTAGTCCCGCAAGCCAGGCAATTCCCTGAGTGAACTGCTCTTCATTCAGGCGATGTCCCTCGCCCATCCATCCAGGCCAAGCAACACCATAGACACCATGCTCAGCCAACAGGTTCGCATGCGCTGTCATCGCCTCAGTGTGGAGAGCGCCGTCAGTGTCAAATGGTGTAACTGTTGCAAGCATTATCGGAGCTTGTATGGGAACCATCATAGAAGCAAGTTACAGCTTATTCATAAAATAAGCGCTTGAGCTCTTTTTTTGTATGGTAATCCCTTATCACATTAACCTTCTTCATGGTCCTCGGGTCAAGACCTGTCCAGTACATGCATGTCGAGATTGTCATAGGTGTCGGTGTGAAGAGCTGCACAGAATCGATCGTGTCCCCGAGCTTCTGCTTCATCTTCCTCACCTTCTCCAGGCTGTCCCCCGGATGTCCTACCATAAGATATGCCTTGATAGCGCTTTTCTTGTCAATCTTCCTGAATGTCCCGCAGAACTTGAAGAACCCTTCATTTTCCTTGTTCATCAGCCTCAGCACATCATGGTCAAGATGCTCAGGCGCGACCTTCAATATACCTGAGACATGATGGGCAAGCTCTTCCAAATACGCGTCATTCGCAAGATCATACCTTACCCCGCTCCTGACAAAGGCCTTCTTTACACCAGGGACCGCCCTTGCCTTCTTCAAGAGAGAGATGACTCTTGAATGGCTCTTGTCCAGCCTCTTGCATGAGATGCAATCATTCTCGCACCTATGGCAGTCCATCCCGTACATGTTGGCTGAGGGACCGCCAAGATCATCGATATACCCCTTGAAATCAGGATGCTCTGTCAGTGCCTTTATCTCTGAGATGATGCTATCTTCGCTCCTTGATACTATCTTCGCCCCCTGATGCATGGCTATCGCGCAGAAGCTGCAGTTCCCTATGCAGCCCCTGTGCGTAACCACAGAGAACCGGGATAGCGTCAGGAGGGAACCTTCCGCAACCTTTCTTGAATACGGCAGCCCATAGATCCAGTCAAGCTCCTCCGTCGTATACTCGGGATATCTGTGCTGCAGGACATACCTTCCGCCATCCTCCTGGACGAGGTCCTTCTCCACAGAGAACATCATCTGCATCCTGCAGAACGCCCTTGGATCCTTAACCTCTGCAGCGGTTGGCAGGGTCTCGAATCCCTGGGGGAGAGTCTTCGAGACTATGCATGTCCCTCTGATGCTGTCGAGAGGCTTCCCCTCCCTCATCCTCTCAGCGATCTCGATGATCTGCTTCTCGCCGCTGCCATATACAAGGATATCTGCCCTGCTGTCAAGGAGTATGCTCCTCCTGAGAGCATTGTCCCAGTAGTCGTAATGCGAAAATCTTCTCAGCGATGCCTCCACCCCGCCAATGACGATCCTTGCTCCCTTGACCAACCTGCGGATCTGATTGCAATAATAGATGACAGCACGGTCCGGCATCGGAGTGGTCTTGTTGTGCTTGTCCTCTGAACGCAGCTTCTTGAGAGGAGTATAGTTGTTCAGCATGCTGTCTATGGAGCCGGATGTGACAAGGAAGGCGAGCTTTGGCATGCCATGCCTCATATAATCCTTGTCTGTTCCAGGCCTGACTATGACTCCGACAGAGAATCCCTTCGACTCCAGCACACGCTTGATGACACCCGAGGGAGACATCGGGTGGTCGTAATGGTCCTCCCCGGATATAAGGATGAAATCCATAAGAGATAAGGAAGAACCAGAGCAATATAAAGAATCCTCAAATTTTCCTCTGGAACAGGATTATCTTATCATTACTGCCTGCATCGATCGCCTTTGCCAGACGCTCTGACAATCGGACATATGGTCCATCCAACGCCTCTTGACCAAATAGGTTGTACACTTCGGCTTTCTCAGCTCTATCTCCTATCCCTACCCATATCTTAGGCGGTCCTCTTCCTGTATCCAGGCCCAGATTGTCACACTGCCTGGCAGACAAACCAACTGCATTGCCCTCACTATATTCGTTATCAGGACCAATCGATCCGACAAGTGCATACGCTTCAGGTCCCATATATCCCCACTCATCACCAAATACATTGAAAGGAACAGTCCTTTGCGGTAGCTGTGAAGTGTCGTACTGGCTGATTCTATTCCTGATACTGGAAAGCTTATGCTCCTTGAACGGTTTTAGCATCTTTCTCACAAAATTAGCTGGGCTTGGTGGGTGTATTTCATTTATCTTCCGATGCATGATCCAGTACTCATCAAGCAGCTTTATCAGTCCCTCATCTGCATTTATTATATTGGCAAGTGTCGATACTCCCATCTTGTGATATCTGTTAAGCATATGGAGTACAAGTGCACCTTCGTAATCATCAAGCCATAAACCGGCTGTTTCCCTTGCCTTATTATCAATGCTCTCTTTGCATAACTGCCTGACAAGATCCATCCTATCATTTCTGGCAAAAATATCGATCGCTGCACTCGCATGATTGCTGTCCCCTGATCTTGCTGCAGGCAGTACTATCTCTTCAAGATCTTCATTGGGTATGAAATACGGCAGGGTAAGGATATCTGTTGTCATGTTATCACCAAGATTGTCCAAGTCAGAACCATGATATAAAAAATTTCCTTGGACAATTATTATATTCGAATAAATATAGGAGTAATATGATTTCTTCGAAATAATTATAAATACATTATGCTTTTCTCGATCTCATGGAACGCAAAGTCATAAAACAAGGTCCAGCGACATTCATGGTCTCTCTTCCGTCGAAATGGGTCAAGAAATACGGCGTCAGTAGAGGAGACCCAGTACAGCTTGAGGAGAACGGGCCCAGGCTCATTGTCAGCACAGGAAGGCAGGCTGCCTCTCAAGGGATTGAGTTCGATGCTCGCGGGATCGATTCCGGGACTGTCAAGAGATACCTTGACGAGATGCACAAGCTCGGATATGACGAGATAAAGGTGCTTTTTGATCGCCAGGGAGTTGTCAGGGAGATCCAGGAGCTGACAAGGAGTGTTCTCATGGGCTTTGAGATAATCGACCAGGGAAAAGGACATCTTGTCATCAAATGCATCTCCGCTGCCGGTGACGAAGATTTCGACGCTATCCTGAGGAGGATATTCCTGATAACCATGCAATTCGCAGAAAACATGCGCGAAGCCATATCCGACAGCGACCGGAAACGTATCGAGAGCCTCTTCATCCTAGAGGAGACGAACGATAAGCTGACGAACTACTGCGAGCGCGTCCTCAACAAGCGCGGCTACAGGGACAGCAGGAAGGACAATATCCTCCACTGCCTTGTCTGGACACTTGAGAAGATTGCGGACGACCACAAGTACCTGGGACGCTACTTCATCGAGAACAAGGACCTCAAGCCTGATGAAGACACGCTGGCTCTGTATGCAGAAGCGAACTCGCTTCTCAGGGACTACTACAATCTGTATTATAACTACGACATCAGAAGAGTGCAGGATTTCACTAAGCAGGCATCAGGTCTGATCAGCAGGTGCCACTCCCTCCTCGGCAAGGTGAAGGGCAAGGAGGATGTCATGATAAGCTACCTGACTGTGTCGATATCAAAGGTATTCAACCTGGTCGATATATTGGTTGGGATCAATGTCTAGGCTCTATGGAAAATCTGCATGAGGGAAAGCATTTTCTTTTGAGCCGCGCCTACAATAGATTTATATACCAGTATACGCTTTAATATATTGACTATGACTGACTTCACAGACTTCGGTGATTATGGATTCAACCGTATCATCAAGTACAATGGTCTTGTGGATTTTGATGGCCTATACAAGTTCATACAGACATGGCTTCGCGATAGGCAGTGGGATTTCATGGAGCTGCAAGCCAAGGACAAGCCTCCCTGGAAAGTCTACAAATGGCAGGCAAGGAGGAAGATGACCTTCTACGGAGCTCTGCAGATAAACATGGAGATATGGCTCTGGGAGCCAAAGGAAGTCGTCGTTGTCAGGCAGGGCAAGGAGAAGCACCTCCTTGATACCAGGATGAAGATAAACATAGGCGGTGCCCAGGTCACGGATTATGATGGAGATTTCGAGAAGGGGGAATTCCTCAAGAAAGTGGAGAGATTCCTCAACAAATATGTCATGTACCATGAGAACCTCCTGAAGTACTTCGATTACCTGGACTACTACCTCCATGATTTCATGACACAGATAAAGCAGTATCTCGAGATGGAGACTGCGACAAACGCATACTAAGATGGCAGAACTAGTATTTCCAGTAAGCGACGAGAGGATCGAATACGAAGGCCTCTTCTCCATGAAAGAGGTCTTCAGGCTCCTCGACAAGTACTTCAGGCAGAAAGGGTATGATAAGAAGATTGTCTTCGATGAGGAATACCAGACCCCTTCAGGCAAATACATCCATGTCAAGTTCACACCCTACAAGAAGGTCGATGATTATATCAGGGTCCAGATGAGGATATGGATCTATGCCCATGACCTCATCGAAGTCGAGCGAGAGGTCGACGGGAGGAAGATAAAGACCAATAAAGGCCGCCTCATCATGATCTTCGACGCCCAGATGCAGACAGATTACAGGGACAACTGGGTAGTCAAGGACAGGAAAGACCCTTCGCATGCGCCCAACTCCAACTACTTCCTCATCCAGACCATGATGGAGAAATTCATCTATGGCAAGAGGCTCAAGCAGTGGGAAGGAGTGACCAGATACACGCTGATCGGAGCCAAGACAGAGATAGTATCATATCTGAACCTGAACAAGTTCCTCTACTAAGATGGTTATGGACCAATCATGGGACGAGGTGGTGACTGCCGCCACAGGACTGACAGTCGAGTATTCTGGCACTTTCAGCGCCCATGAGCTCTTCAGCCTCATCGACAGGTTCTTCATCAAGAGAGGCTATGAGAAATGGACCCAGCTGTCGAAGGAGACAGTCGTGTCCAGCGGGAAGGACATAGATATCAGGATCCGGCCATACAAGGAGCTGAAGGGAAAGAACGTCCGAAGGGAGATACTCATCTGGCTCAAGATCACAGACATGACAGAGACCATAAAAGAGATCGACGGGAGGAAAGTCCGCCTCAACATCGGCAAGGTCAAGATAATGATAGACTGCTTCCTGCTATATAACCTCAGAGGCAGATGGGAAAGCAGGGCAGAATATGTCTTCATCAAGACAATCTTCGACAAGTTCCTCATGAAACCAGCGAGCAAGGACTTCGAGGGAGATGCGAAGAAGGATGCGCTCGACCTGAAATATGAGCTGTCAAGCTTCCTGAATCTCAATAAGTTCATCTATTAGCCCAGATCACATCTCGAAAATTGCTCGCAAAGGAGAGTCCGAGAACCTCCGGCTAGTAAAGAGGGTGTTGGTGGATAACTGCTCAACAACAGTTCAGCTCAAAGTCAAAAGATATCTAGTGCTGCTGCTCTCCTTCTTCGAAAAGTGAACTTCTATTGAATCCATAACCTTCCTCGCAAGATCGCCAAATCCGTCAAAACAAGATAATTTATAAGTTCTGGATGTCTTTCCAGCCATCGGTGAATGAATGATGGAAGATAAGATCCTTGTTGACAGATCAGATATGAAAGGCGTGCTCGAGAGATTCCCAGCCATGATAAGGGAAGCAGTGGAACTGGGCAAAGGCTTCAACATCACAGGCGAGATCAGGAGGATAGTAGTCACAGGCATGGGTGGGAGCGCCATATCTGGCGACATCCTCAGGTCACTGATGAAAGACTCAGAGATACATGTCTCAGTCAACAAGGGTTACACACTGCCAAGGTTTGTGGATGCGAACACGCTGGTCATAGCGATATCGTATTCAGGGAACACTGAGGAGACTGTCTCTGCATACCGCGATGCCCTCCGGAGGAAGGCGACAGTCGTCTCTATCTCGAGCGGAGGAAAGCTCGAGGAACTTGCGAGGATGAACGAGACGACACACATCAAGGTGCCGAAAGGGATCCAGCCAAGGCTCTCG
Organism: uncultured Methanosarcinales archaeon; assembly: GCA_964441565.1. GTDB lineage: Archaea > Nanobdellota > Nanobdellia > Woesearchaeales > GW2011-AR15 > CAYTWW01. The sequence goes on from CAYTWW010000004.1 coordinate 134,128, forward strand.
ACACCTTACCTCCTCCTCCCCATGCTCAATGTCCTTGCAGCATCCGGCCTCATTGACAATCAGGCAGACTCGCTTGTCCAGATGTCCAAGACCATCGGCATCCAGCAGATAAAGGAACGCGCGCAGGACATAGCAGTGAAGCTGAAGGGGAAGGTCCCCCTTATATACTCTTCTGACGATCTTCTCTGCGTGGCTGAGAAATGGAAGACCGACATAAATGAGAACGCGAAGGTCCCTGCGTTCTACAATCTCTTCCCGGAATTCAATCACAATGAGATCTGCTCATTCCTGAACCTTGTAGGAGAATACTTTGTGGTCATGATCAAAGACGAGGGAGATCACGAGCGTGTCAAGAAGAGGATCTCGATCGTCAAGAAGCTCATCATGAAGCAGGGAGTGGATGTCATCGAGCTTTCATTGACTGGCGAGACACTCCTGGTCCGGATAATGTCTTCGATATACCAGGGCATGTGGATCTCATATTACCTGGCTCTCGAGTATGGTGTCGACCCGACAGATGTCTCGATAATCGAGGACCTTAAGAAAGAGCTTGAGAGATAGTAAAAGTTTATATATATTTTACTTCTTCTAAGTAGTGATGAAGTGGGATTTCTATAATGATAGACTCCAGATGTCTTTCAGAGTTATCCCTCCGAATTTTACTGGTCATTCTTCCCTTGATTTCGATCAAGGAGATGAACCTGACTTAAGAGAAGAGCTGCCCTCCAGGCATATCGCAAAATTCCAGCTCCTTGCATTGGGACCAGAGAGAGAATACCCTTTTGCATACCGGCCGCCTGCTATAGGAAGGAGGAATTTCTACTGTCTCGACAACCCCTACAGACACACGGACCTCACTGGACTGGAGCAGCTGTCCTCTTACGACGAATTCAGAGACAGGATCTACACCGGAGACCTTTACTTGAACCAGGAATATAGAGGACACGGTGTAGGCACCCAGTTCCTGATGCAGGCAGCTGAGCAGATGGGTCAGGCTTACCAGATGGGGACTGGGAGGCACCCAGAATTCTTTTTGGTGACAGATAATGACGCTGTACTCAGCATCCTGAAGAAGATGGAGACAGCAGGTTGGCAATGTGGTTGGTATCCAAAATCAGGTGGGAGCAGCAGGACATTCATCAAGGGACCGGTTGAACCTATCTATACAGAGAATGACATAGAGAGGATAGATGTAGGCAGGGAGGAAACTATCATGGAAGATATGCCTCCCCAAATGGCATTTGGCAGGAGAGGAGATACGCTGGAATTCGTCGTAATCCCTGAGACACGTTACTTGCGCCTGCCAGACACCCCAGTTGAAGGACAGGCTGTCTGCCTGATCGCAGAACATGCTGACCGTGTCAAATGCATGGATGCTGCACAGCCTGTGATGGCACCCTATGCCTGGCAGAACTATCTTCAATTGAAAAGCTACAGAGGTGGACTCCCCGACAAGCTGGAAGGACATACTATCCTCTCATATTCGCATCCCTGACTTGCCGATACATTTATATAGGTGTAAATTTATCAGTAGCTATCTTATTATCGTGGATTAGGGAGGATTCAATATGAAAAAGTTCGTGGACAGCATTAAGAAAAAGATCAAGACATTCAGTTCTGACGACGAGGCTATGGATGGCGAAGAGGAATACCTTGAGCTGGACACTGCCAAAGGAAGGGACAAATCCTCCAAGATAATCGTAAGGCCTTTCGTGCTCGAAGATTTCTCAGACATCAAGACAATCCTCGATGTCCTGAGGGAAGGATACACGATCGCACTCATAAATATCAGGCCTCTCAAAGAGAAGGACCTCGTCGAGCTGAAAAGAGCGATCAACAAGCTCAAGAAGACATGCGATGCCATGGAAGGGGATATCGCTGGCTTTGGAGACGATTATATAGTCATCACACCTAACTTCGCCGAGATCTACAGGGCTGAAGAGACAGGCGAGATAGAGTAGTTATTTCCTTTTTTTCTGATCAGTCCTTCATTCTCCAATCCGATTGGCCTTCGAATTTGGCTGTATAAAGAGATTGATTCTCCCCCGTGAAAATCAAAGGGCCCAATCATTGAGCCATCTTTTGGAAAAAAGCCACATCCAGGATGAACTCACAGCGCCCCAGGTAACTATATATACATTATATTATAGGAGGCCACAACAATCGCCTCCGGGATCATCATATCATTTTTGACCATATATCTTTATAAAGAACCTGTATATCCAAGGGTGAATCATCTCCAAGTCAAACGATGCTTAGGTTGCTTCGCAATCTAAGGGAAAATGAAGCTTTGATTTTGACCGAAAGGGAAAAAACGAAAGCTTTATATATGAGCTAACTTTTCAATTGGTTTGCGTTTCGGAAACGAGATGCGGATCAATCATCTCCAAAAACTGAAAAGTTTCTCGATCATCAAATCAATGTGTACATGACATAACAATCATGTATGAAAAAGGCATTAGGCAATTAGTGCTTCGGAAAACCGAAGAGCCAATTAATTAGGCAAATCGATCGTACTCAATGATACAATACACGTTGATCCTGCGTGAGATCGCTGCTATCAGAATCCGGCTTAACTAAGCTAGTCCAGGGGGCCGCAAGGTCACCGGCACACAGTTCCTTAACACGTCATTAATCTGCCCTATGGTTCGGGATAGCCTCGGGAAACTGAGGGTAAGACCGGCTAGTAGAAAGATACTGCAATGTTCTTTCTGCGAAAGTACGCGCCATAGGATGAGTTGGCGTCCGATTAGGTTGTTGGTGGGGTAATGGCCCACCAAGCCGACGATCGGTAGGGGCCTTGAGAGAGGTAGCCTCGAGGAGGACACTGAGATAAGGGTCCTGACTCTACGGAGTATAGCAAGTGCGAAAACTTTACACTACACGAAAGTGTGATAAGGGGAGTCTGAGTGCCTGTGTTTTGCACAGGCTTTTGCCGAGAGCAAAAATCTCGGAGAATAAGTGGTGGGCAAGACTGGTGCCAGCAGCCGCGGTAACACCAGCGCCACAAGTGGGGGTCAGTATTATTGGGCCTAAAGCGTTCGTAGCCGGTCAAGTAAATCTTTTGTGAAATTGTTGGGCTTAACCCAACAGCGTGCAGGAGACACTGCTTGGCTTGAGACCGGGAGGAGTAAGAGGTATTCGAGGGGTAGCGGTAAAATGCAATAATCCCTCGCGGACCACCAGTGGCGAAGGCGTCTTACTAGAACGGGTCTGACGGTTAGGAACGAAAGCCAGGGGAGCGAACCGGATTAGATACCCGAGTAGTCCTGGCAGTAAACGCTGTGAGCTAGGTGTTGCACATTCTACGCGAATGTGCAGTGTCGTAGTGAAGATGTTAAGCTCACCGCCTGGGTAGTACGGTCGCAAGACTGAAACTCAAAGGAA
>CAYTWW010000004.1:137524-178432 GCA_964441565.1 uncultured Methanosarcinales archaeon
GAATTGGCGGGGGAGCACTACAAGGGGTGCGGCGCGCGGTTTAATCCAACTCAACACGGAGAATCTCACCAGAGGCGACGGCAGAATGAAAGTCAGGCTAAAGACCTTACTTAACAAGCCGAGAGGTGGTGCATGGTCGCCGTCAGCTCGTGCCGTGAGGTGTCCTGTTAAGTCAGGCAACGAGCGAGACCTGTACTTACAATTGCCAGCAGGCCCGTAAGGGTGACTGGGCACAGTGTAAGGACTGCCCTGGAAACAGGGAGGAAGGTGCAGGCAACGGTAGGTCTGTATGCCCCGAATCCTCTGGGCTACACGCGCGCAACAATGGTATGGACAATGGGACGCAACTCCGTAAGGAGAAGCTAAACCTCTAAACCATATCCCGGTCCAAATCGAGGGCTGTAACTCGCCCTCGTGACGTTGGAATCCCTAGTAACCAGCCGTTAGCATCGGCCGGTGAATATGTCCCTGCTCCTTGCACACACCGCCCGTCAAACCAACCGAGCAGGGTCTAGGTGAAACTTAGTTTCTTGACTAAGTTGAATCTAGGCTCAGTGAGGTGGGTTAAGTCGTCACAAGGTAGCCGTAGGGGAACCTGCGGCTGGATCACCTCCTTTTTATTTTCCAGAAGTTGAATCTGATGTTCTGGAGATCTTTCGAAGAAATGATTGCCTAATGCCCCTTATATTCACATATGGGCTCGTAGCTCAGTTGGCTAGAGCGCTGCCCTTGCACAACTCTCCGGTAATTTCGTAGAGTTCAAAAGAGAGGCGGAGGCCTCGGGTTCAACAAGGTTGCCCGGGTCAAACTTGGCTACCGTGAAAGTCCCGACGAGTCCATCTTCATAATCACTATGAAATGGATATCGGTTTTTTAGCAGAGTCCATTCACCAATTTTCCAACAAATTTATATAGGAACATCTGTTCCAATCAAAACTCACGATCACTAAATCACAAGTGATGCATGGAAGCCTCAAGCTTTCATTGCTGGACTCGATATGCTCCACATATCGGCTCCGAAGGTACGAGATAAACACCTTGGACATTGTCCAGGATCATCCAGAGGCAGGCATGTCTCTGTGTCTTGGGGATCTCTTCAACAGATTCCTTGGATATCATGTTTATTGATGAGGCCATGCATAGGCAAGAAAAACACTACTAGGGGAATGACTAGGCTTGTATTGATGAAGAAGGACGTGACAAGCTACGATATGCCTTGGGGAGACGCAAGTAATCTTTGATCCAAGGATCTCTTAATACGAGTTCGTCTTGAAACCGTAAGGTTGAGCAACACGGGGAAGTGAAACGTCTCAGTACCCGTAGGAAAAGAAATCAATTGAGATGTTGTGAGTAACGGCGAGTGAAAGCAACGAAAGGCAAACTGAATCCTGTGTAGCAATATACAGGAGATGTGGGGTTGCAGGACTGCTTTTTAATCCAAGATGTCGACTTGAAGTGGCCTGGAAAGGCTTACCGCAGAGGGTGATAGTCCCGTAAAGGAAGACAAAAGGGATGTAGCAGTATCCTGAGTAGCGCTTACCGGATACTAAGCGCGAAATTGGGAAGCATCAATTTCTAACCTTAAATACAATACAAGACCGATAGCGAACGAGTACCGCGAGGGAAAGTTGAAAAGCACCCATAACAGGGAGTCAAAAGTACCTGAAACCTAGTAGTCATGGTCGGATGCGGCTCTTAGGAGTTGCATCTTCCGTTTTGAATAACGAGCCAGGGACTGTGTTTATATGGCGAGGATAAGTCTTCTTTCGAAGATGTTCCGAAGGGAAACCGATTGCTCGCAGTACAAGCGAGGAGCGAGGTATGAATAGTGCCTTTAGTCATATGAACACGATTCGAAACCGGGTGATCTAATCCAGGGTAAGGTGAAGCGGAGGTAAAACTTCGTGGAGGCCTGAAGAGTTTCTGTGAACAAGCGTTCTCGTAACTTTGGATTAGGGGTGAAAAGCCAATCGAACCCGGTGATAGCAGATTCCTATCGAAATTGGCCTTAGCCAAGTCTCGGACGAGACTGCAGAGGAGGTAGAGATACGGATTTGGGATTTAGGGCGGGAAACTGCTCGGTCCCTTGTCCAACTCCAAATGCCTCTGTGTCGTAGACTCCGGGAAACAGGGGGTCTGGGTTAAGCTTGACCTCCAAAAGGGGAACAACCCAGCCTATAGTTAAGGTCCCAAAGTACCAGTTAAGTGTGAAAGGCAGAAAAGCGTCAGTAGCCTAAGACAGCAAGGAGGTTGGCTTAGAAGCAGCCACCCTATAATAAGTGCGTAACAGCTTACTTGTCAAGGTTATTGGCCTTGAAAATGGACGGGGCTAAACTGGTCACCGATACTATAGACATGCGCAAGCATTGTGGTAGATAGGCGTCTTTGCAGGGCAGAAGCAAGTCTTAAAGGATTTGTGGACCTGCATGGAATGAGAATCCTGGCGGTAGTAAGATCTTAGCAGAGTGAGAATCTCTGTCACCGTAAGGGCAAGGGTTCCTTGACAATGAAGATCAGTCAAGGGGTAATCGATCCTAACCTAGTTCCTAATTGGAATGATGGGAAAGGGAGACAGGTTAATATTCCTGTATCTCAAAGTATGTGCGGCAACGCAAGGTCTGATTTCCGACCTTTTCGGCTGTACTGACACATCTTCTCAGGTGTGCTAACTGTATAAATCAAGGGAGTATCGTCATGGTGAGAACTTGATGAAAGCAGGAATGGTGGTCCGTATGGATCATTCAGTATATGCCTAGAAGCTGTGAAAAGGGAATCAGAAAAAATCTTTGATGTTCGTACCCAGAACCGGCACAGGTGCCCCTAGGTGAGAAGCCTAAGGTGTGAAGGATTAATTTGACTGAGGGAAATCGGCAAAATAGCCCTGTAACTTCGGTTTAAGGGGTCCCTGTGGTTGTCATCTCAGATGGCGATCTCAGGGCGCAGTGACTAGATGGGTCCGACTGTTTAACAAAAACTTAACGTCTAGCTAGCCCGCAAGGGTGTGTATTGGACGTGACGCCTGCCCAGTGCCAGTACTTCAAACTCCTTTCCAAAGGAGCTAAGAGCTGGTAAACGGCGGGAGTAACTATAACTCTCTTAAGGTAGCGAAATACCTTGTCGTTTAATTGACGACTTGCATGAGTGGCGTAACGAGATCCATACTGTCCCCAGTTAGAATCCTCCGAACACACTTTCCTGGTGTGAAGGCCAGGGAATTCCAGTGGGAAGTGAAGACCCCGTGAAACTTTACTGTAGCCTGTTGTTGTAATGTGAGTTCCGTTGTGTAGGGTAGCTAGTAGTCGCTAAAGCGTAGTCGCTAGATTACGTGTAGACAAAAATGAAACACTAGTCTATGGTTCTTACGTTACTCACCTTGAAAAAGGGACAGCGATTGGTGGACAGTTTGGCTGGGGTGGCACACTCATGAAACAATATCATGAGTGCCCTAAGGTTGGCTCAAGCCGGTCAGAAATCGGCTGTAGAGTGCAAGAGCAAAAGCCAGCCTGATTGGATTCATGCCTATAATGAATCCAAACACGAAAGTGTGGTCTAGCGAACTCTTGAACCTCCTTGATGGGGGTCAGGAATGACAAAAAAGTTACTCCGGGGATAACAGAGTTGTCCCGCCCAAGAGTCCATATCGACGGCGGGGCTTGCTACATCGATGTCGGCTCTTCCTATCCTGGCTGTGCAGAAGCAGCCAAGGGTGGGGGTGTTCACCCATTAAAAGGGATCGCGAGCTGGGTTCACAACGTTGTGAGACAGTTGGTTTAATATCTACTGGAATTGTTTGATGTCTGAATGGAAGGATCCTTTAGTACGAGAGGAACAAGGGTTCGACGCCTCTGGTCCACCGGTTATCCGAGCGGGTAGGCCGGGCAGCTACGCGTTATGGGATAAGAGCTGAAAGCATCTAAGCTCGAAACCCTCCGTGAAAAGAGACATCATAGAACTCCGATAAAAGATCGGGTCAATGGAATTGGTGTGTAAGTACCAAGGCAACGAGGTATTCAGCATGCAATTCCCAATCGTTCGTTCCTTGTCTATGCATGGTTTTTTCATTACTTCTCAAACATTCTTTGTTTGAGGATTCCGCTCATTTCACAATTTTCTTTATCATTTCAATGGATTATGGCTGATAGTGGTAACACTACTAATCATTTCGTTTGTTGATTGGTTAGTGTGAACCATATTCTTTACATCTAAGCTCGAAACCCTCCTGGAATTGGTGTGTAAATCATAGAAATCGAAGATTTCTAGGACACCGGAACCAAAAGGTTCCTTGTGTACCAAGGTTAGCGAGGTATTCAGCATGCAATTCCCAATCGTTCGTTCCTGCTTGCTTGTTGCAAGGTCGGAAAATGCCGATGCAGTCGGATTTTCCCTATCTATACATGGTTTTTTCATTAATTAAGGATTTATTCCTTAATTTCAAGATGTCATTGCATTTTGTTATCCGCTCACTATCACAATTTTCTTTATCATTTTCAATGATACTTCATAGCGAGAGCTGTCGACAAAGGCAACAACACTGGCGGCGGCGAGGCGCGAAGCGACGAGTAGGGGACTAGGCAGCCCAAGTCCCCGTCGGTTTCATAGTTGCGTCTTGAAACCCAGGGACCTAAGTCCCGCTGCCTTGCCAGTAGTGTTGTTGCCGCAATTCAATCTTGATGCTTAGGTATCTGATTCTAGAAATCTTATCATCATTATACAACTTCTTAGTGATAATTTATATATAGAGAAATCCTAATTTATCTGATGTTATCAGAGCTAGGCCTCGCCACAACAAGCACTGCCTTGCTTGAGCATATCAGCCGACAGGCTCAAAGGCTTGATGCAGGCATCGAGAACAGGATGATCGAAGGAGTAGTTTCCTCACTTGATTCTATTCATGATCTGATGTATCAGATATGTGATCCGAGAATCATAACTGTATTGGAATGGGATGCCATCCGAGGGATATATGAGAGGAATATCCATGAGATAAGGCCAGGTCATGATAGTGCTTGGAATAATCTCAGGAACATGGATAAGCTCATCCTGATCAAGTATAAAGATAGGATAGTCGGTTTCTCATCCTTCCATCTGGATGAGTATGATGGACTTGCCACATCACCTTATCATGGCGCCTCGATCGAAGATCTGCACAAAGAGGGGAGGATCCTTGTCCAGGAGAATGGCGCAGGAGCAATCGATCAGGAGTATAGGGACAAAGGTTGGTACTCTTTCGCGAGGAGGCTGGGAGCAGCGCTCTCCGACGCAGACCTGCAGTTCAGTATCACCAAGAGAGAGAAGATAGTATCATCGGCCAGGAGGACGGCCGACATGATGGATTATGCATTCTATCCAGGAGATGCTCCTCCAAGATGGCTCAGGCATATGATCATCCAGAAATGGGGAGAACGCTGTGAATCCATTGATTTCGGTAGGATGATGGCAAGGAATTATTTTATCTCCGCAGACAGCGATTTCGGCGAAGGACATGACGGTGCTCTCGTGTATGCAGTCAGGCAGCCTGTTCAGATAGAGAAGATACTGGGCAGAGGTCCTGCGTATTCATGGCAAAATGGCCATGCTGCGCCAGGATGGTGTGGAGAGTAAGCTTATTAACCACCTGTTTCCTCCCCCTTCAGATGAAACGTCAGCTCATCCCGCTCCTCCTTACAGTCTTCATCGACATGCTCGGCCTTAACATGGTAATCCCTGTGATGGCCCCTTTTTTCCTTGAAGGGGATATCATTTCTGGATCACTGGCACATAGATCGATACTCCTAGGGTTCCTGCTGGCAGTCTATCCTATCATGCAATTCTTTGGCTCGCCATATCTTGGCGCCCTCTCTGACAGGCATGGGAGGAAGCCTGTGCTTGTGATAAGCCTTATCGGCACCACGATCGGATATCTCATCATGGCACTGGGAGTGATGAAGCACAACCTGGTCCTTCTTTTCTTGGGGAGAGCTCTTGACGGCTTCACAGGAGGAAACCTGTCGACAGCACAATCAGCGATCTCTGACATAAGCACACACCAGAATAAGACCAGGAATTTTGGCCTGCTAAGCATGGTGTTTGGGATAGGTCTTGTGATAGGACCCTTTGTCGGAGGCAAGCTTTCCGATGGTACCATCCATCCGCTCTTCACAGAGTCCACACCTTTCTTCTTCGCTGCTGCTCTGGCGTTAGTGAACACTATCCTTGTCAAAGTTATCTTCATCGAGACGCTGAAGAAGGGTATAAATTCTGAACCTAGTTTCCTTACAGGCATGCGAAATGTTGTGAAAGCCTTCACAATACCTAACCTAAGAGCGATCTTCCTTGTGGTATTCATCTATACGTTCGGTTTCAATTTTTTCACCCAGTTCTTCAATGTCTATCTCATAGACAGATTCTCATTCTCAGCATCCATGATAGGTGACATCGCAGCTTACCAAGGCATCTGGATAGCGATTGTGCAAGGCACAGTCGTCAGGCCTGCATCAAGGATATGGAGATGTGATGAGGTGATGAGCGGCACCATCCTTGCTTTGGCTCTTGTGCTCTTCATTTTGATCCTCCCATCAAATTACAGTTATCTATACCTTCTTCTCCCACTGGTCTCCCTATGCCATGGCCTGACACGCCCGAATGCGCTCTCTGTTGTCTCTGACATGGCAGGCGCAGAATCGCAGGGAGAGATAATGGGGATAAACCAGAGCGTACAGTCATTGGCTATGGCCATCCCGCCGATCATAGCGGGATTCATCGTATCCTTGAGCATGTTCTTGCCGATGATCGTGTCAGGTAGCGCTATCCTTGTTTCCTGGCTTGTGTTCGTCACCCAATACCAGCCGAGCAGGAGGAAATTCCATGAAGTCGCATAAGACCCACTACATTTTTAAATCCTGCTAGAATCCTGTTGCCTGGGGGGAAACTTGGTAAACGTCATCGTGCAGTTCAAGGAGAATAAGAAGAATCCTGAGATACCAATAGCATTCTACAACAAGAAAGTATGTTTCGCGACCAAGGATTCTGATCCTAAGCCAAAGCCTGGCGAATACTGGGAATGCTGGAAGTGGGTCGAGAAAGACAAATACGTCCTCCTCAAGACCTTCAGGAAGATCGACGAGGCCAATCTGCATGCCGAAGAGAAACGTGTCGAGCAGTTCAATATCGAGCTCACGCGCCTCGAATCCTTGATGAAAGAGGGGGACTTCGAGAAGATCATCTACGATGAGAAGAACAAGCCATATCTTCTCAGCACCAAGCCCCTGAATATGCTCAAGGAGAAATACAGGGACTATATCATTATCAAGAAGGATAATGGAAAGTGGATCCGCCCGATCATGACTGCTGAGGACAGGAAGGAGTACCAAAGGCAGGTGATCTGATTGCGACGCTTGCTGGTCGTCATGCTCCTATTTCTTCTCTCCTGCTCGCAGGAACCACTTTCATCATCAGCACCAGAAGATGACGGCTTGCTTGAGAGAGTCACTTTAAACATCGATATAGGCAGGCATTTTTTCGGTATCGGCACCCTGGATGAGGATGAAGACTGGGAAATGCTGGTGAATGTCGATCTTTTGGGTGGCGATAATATCATATATGAAGATATCAGGTTCGAAGAAGACATGTTCTACATTCCTGACAGAGGGAGAAAGATGGTCCTGGGAGTCTCGGTGTTCGAGATCCCGGATCCTGAGATCTTTGCGACCAACTACATGCGTTTGGCTGACCTTGACGCAGATGGAAAGGATGAGATGCTTTTCTGGGATGGAAAAGATCTGATCGTATTCCGGGATGAGGAAGATAGATGGGTTCGTTATAGTCTTGATCTAAAAGAGAGGATCGGTCTTTTGGGGAGGAGATTCACAACAGGGAATCTGGATGATGATGACTACCCTGAACTGATATTTCTTAAGGACAATTTCCTCCAAGTCGTGCCAGACCTGAGACTGGACGACACCCTGACATTGGGAAGCACCGCGCTTCAGGCTGCTCTGCCTCTCGAGATCAGTTTCCTCGACAATGTCATAGACGGGATGGATAGGGCATCAGGAACCCTCGTGAATCCTGCATTCGACTTCAGCATGATATCAGGAACACCTGGAATCGTCTTCATCTATCATGATAGGGTCATGGTATGCGAAGGGATCTCCATAGAGGGCTCTTCACTTCAGATCGATAGTTGCTTTGCGACTAGGATGATCGAGCATTCCGCTTATATGATGGAGATTGAGGATCTGGACAGGAACGGCGAACCTGAGATGATGATAAATCAATGCTGTTGCCCAGGAGAGATTGTTCCGACATGTCATATATTCGTATATAAGAATGTGCATCTTGATGATATCGAACACTATTCCTACGTTCCGGATGCTGTAGTTCAGCTTGCGACAGGACTACCTGGCTGAAGGCCTTAAGACTGCTTCCGATCCTGATTCTCATATTCTCCCCAAGTTTTTTATATCTCCCCTCCTCCCGACATATCATGCCAGATTATATCTCACATCCAAGGATCCTTCCAGATACATTGGAGAAGAAGGGCTTTCAGGTCGAGCTTGCTGAGAGCGCAAAGGGAAAGAATTCCCTTGTTGTGCTTCCGACAGGACTTGGAAAGACCATAGTAGCAGTGCTAGTCATAGCTGATCATCTTGAAAAAGGGAAGATACTGTTCCTTGCTCCCACTAAGCCGCTTGCTATCCAGCATGCTGAGACACTTCAGAAGTTCCTCATCGCCGAAGTCGGCACAATACTCGGTACAACACTGGCTAAGAAAAGGTCGCAGATATTCGACTCGTCAGAAGTGATAGTCTCGACACCAGAGACAGTCGAGAGCGACATCGCAGAAGGAAGATACTCACTCTACGATCTCAGTCTGATCATCTTCGATGAATGCCACCGCGCAGTCGGCGACTATGCATATGTCAGGATAGCCGAAGGATTCAAGGGCCAGATCCTCGGCCTCACAGCAAGCCCAGGAGGGAAGATCGAGGAAGTGAAAAGGAACCTGCATATCGATGAATTCCTCACCAGCAATAAGGAGCCAGACTTCACGACTTCGCTTGACGTCGTCCGTGTCCCCCTCACGCAGGAGATGATACAGATGCGAAAGCATCTGGAGCTGATATTCATCGAGAGGGTGGGCAGGCTCAAGGAGTTCGGATTCCTGAGCTACAAGTATGCGACATTTGTCACAAAGACAGACCTCATCGATGCGCAGGGAAGGATAATGGCAAAGATGAAGAGGACAAGGAAGCCCTATCTATTCGCAGCTCTCATCGACTACTTTGTCGCCCTGCATGTGGATCACATGACCATGCTTCTTGAGACTCAAGGTATCGCGCCGATGATGGATTACTTCAGGCGTCTTGAGGAAAAGGAGAGTTCCAGGAAGATGGCAGTCCTCCAGAACCATCCAGAGCTGCGCAAGATGATGGCGATCGGGAGGAAGACCGCCATCTCGCATCCAAAGCTTGCGAAAATTGCAGAGATCGTCTCAGGCATAGAGGGAAAAAAGATCATATTCACACAGTATAGGTCGACAATCCCGACGATCGAGGAATCGATTGCAGGGAAGAAGACGGAGAGATTTGTCGGCCAATCCAAGGAAGACGGGATGAGCCAGGCTGAGCAGGCAGCAGCCATCGAATCATTCAGGTCAGGCGAGACCGAGATCCTTATCGCGACATCTGTCGCAGAGGAAGGCCTTGACATCCCTGATGTGAATCTTGTAGTGTTCTACGAACCTATCCCTTCTGAGATAAGGTCGATCCAGCGACGGGGAAGGACAGGCAGGCATAGGACAGGGAAAGTGATCATCCTCGTCGCAGAAGGCACGAGGGACGAAGCATTCCTCAAGAGCGCTGAGAAGAAAGAGAAGAGCATGAAGAGATTCCTTAAGTGAATCTTCTCCGTGCTGGTTCCTCTCAATAATTCTTCTCGATGAACTCCTCGATCTTGTCAAACGCCTCGTTCAAAACAGGCGGAGAGGGAAGTATCACGATCCTGAAGTGTTTTGTTCCTGGCTTCTCCCCGAAACCGCTTCCGAACACAGTCAGGACTCCTGTCTCCCTGAGGAGGTCCATGCAGAACTTCTCGTCTGACTCGACAGGCAGGTCTATCTTGGGGAAAGCGTAGAAAGCACCCTTTGGCTTCACAAGCGAGAGTCCCCTGATATCGTTGAGCCTCTTGAAAGCGATATCCCTTCTTTCTTTGAGCTTGCGGACCATCTCTGCGATATGGCTTTGGTCTCCATCCAGCGCAGGCTTGATAGCATACATCATAGGATGGCTGGAGCATAGCCTTGCACGCGCGAGCTTGTTCATGGCCTCCCTGACATCACCCAGATATCCGCCAGGATCTGAGATCACGCTCCAACCGACCCTCCAACCTGGACAGAGATAGTTCTTGGATAGAGTATTGAAAGTGATGACAGGGACATCCCCTGCGAGCGATGCTGTAGGAAAATGCTTCTCTCCGTCGAACAGCAGGCTATCGTATGTCTCGTCTGAAAGGATTGGCAGACCGAATTCTGAAGCAAGATCAATTATCTTCTTCACTGTCTCCTTGCTGCAGACTGATCCTGTCGGATTGTTCGGATTTATGAGTAGGATCGCTCTCGTCTTTGCATTTATCCTCTTCCTCATGTCTTCGACATCTGGCTGCCAGCCGTTCTCCTCGTCAAGGAAATATTCATTCGGCTCTGCCTCGAAGTAGCTGATCAGGCTTGTGTAGAGCGGATAGCCTGGGCTTGGAGTGAGGATGTGCTCCCCCCTGTTCAGGAGCGCACCCAGAGCGATTGTGATCGCCTCGCTGCCGCCTGAAGTGACAAGGACGTCCTCAGCTATCGCTGGGATCCCTTTTCTTGTGCTGTCCCTTGCGATGGCGTCCCTGGCCTCATCAAGGCCGGAGCTGTCACCATAGCCTGCGCTCAGCTTCCAGTTCCGCTCGACAGCCTCAATCAGGTGCTTTGGAGTCTCGAAATCGAACTTCATCGGATCCCCAATATTGAGATTGAGTATCTTCTTCCCCTGCTTCGATAGTCTCTTAGCCTCGACGACGACGTCCCTGATGGCGTACTTCATCGTCGCTGTCCTGTCTGCCGGTATGATCTTCTTCATGTTTGCACCGAGGGGAGGATAGCTTGACTGGTTTAAATATCTTGCAGTTTACTGATCAGATAGCTTCCTTTAGAACCGCTCTTTACGAAAACCTTTTTAAGGAGCAGCTGATTTCATCAGAGAATCAATTAGTCAAGGTTATTGATATGGGAAGAAAGAAAGCCAAGAAGGTCAATCCTAAGAAGGAGCGATACGCCAAGTTCCACAAAGAGAAGAGCGCAAATCTCGATCTGAGTATGCCAGAGCTCGATGATGATCAGGCAAGGCTCAAGAGGGAAGACGAGAGCAAGATCAACAGGTTCCTCAAGTTCAATAAGAACAGGCCTCCTCACGAGATCGTGGAGAGGAAAGAGAAATCCAAGAGATAGCTTTTTCTTCAATTTTGATAAAGCTTTTTATTCTCCTATTCATTCATTCTCTCGATGCTCATACTCGACAAGAAGAGACTGAATCCGACAAATATCGAGATACGTATCGAGGCACCAGCCATCGCAGCGAAAGCCAAGCCTGGCCAGTTCCTCCTCCTGAAGCTTGATGAGAAAGGAGAACGCATCCCTCTGACTATCGCTGACAGCGACAAGATATCAGTCACTATCGTCTTCCAGCCAGTCGGGAGGACAACTGATGCGCTCTCAACACTCAGACCAGGCGATGATATACCTGATGTATTCGGACCTCTTGGCACACCTTCAGAAATCGGAGGGAACACTGTGGTCATGGTAGGGGGAGGACTTGGCATTGCCCCATGCTACCCTATAGCAAAAGCGCTGCATGAGAGTGGGAGCAAGGTCAACTGCATATTTGGAGCGAGGAGTAGAGATCTGTTCTTCTGGCAGGAGAAGTTCGAAAAGGTCTCGGAGCAGATCATCTATTGCACAGATGATGGATCCCTCGGCGTAAAAGGCTTTGTCACTGACGGCCTCCGGACTCTTCTCTCGGGCACGCGAGTCGATCGCATCTTTGCCATAGGCCCCCAGGTCATGATGAGGAACGTGACCAAGGAAGCAGGCGATATCCCTGTCACAGTCAGCCTCAATCCCATAATGGTCGATGGCATGGGCATGTGCGGAGGATGCAGGGTGAATGTCGCAGGTAAAGTGAAGTTCGCATGCGTCGATGGCCCGGAGTTCATAGGCCAGGATGTCGACTGGGACTCACTCATGGCCAGATCACGATTCTACAAGGAGGAGGAGCATAGATGCAGGATAGGACTCAGATAAGATCCCTCCCTCCCGAAGATCGAGTCCTCAGTTTCGACGAGGTGAATATCGGCTATTCAGAAGAAGAGGCGAAGAAGGAAGCATCCCGCTGCCTCCAGTGCAAGATCCCTCTCTGCGAGAAAGGATGTCCTGTAGGAGTCCCGATAAGGGATTTCATCTCTCATGTCAAAGAGGGAGACACGAAAGCTGCCCTCGCCAGGATAAAGGAGAAGAACCTCCTCCCCGCCATATGCGGCCGTGTCTGCCCGCAGGAGCAGCAGTGCGAACGTGAATGCATCCTCGCCAGGAAAGCTAGACCCATCGCTATCGGCAATCTTGAGCGCTACTGCGCAGACAATGCATCAGTATCTCAGGCTCCCCCACCTAAGAACGGAAAGCGCGTCGCTGTCATAGGAAGCGGTCCAGCAGGACTCGCCTGTGCAGCAGAGCTGGCAAGGAATGGCTTTGCTGTCACAATATTCGAGGCGCTGCATAAGCCAGGAGGGGTCCTGGCCTATGGCATACCTGAGTTCAGGCTGCCTAAAAGCATTGTGCAGAAAGAAGTGGACTTCCTCAAGGACATCGGTGTGAGGTTCGAGTATAATTCCCTGGTAGGAAGCCTTCACACTATCGATGAGCTGAAAGAGAAGTTCGACGCTGTCTTCATCGGTACAGGCGCCGGCCTTCCAGTGTTCCTAGATATCCCTGGAGAAGATAGTATCGGGGTCTATTCAGCCAATGAATTCCTGACGCGTGTCAATCTTATGAAGGCATACAGGTTCCCTGAATACCAGACACCTGTCCGTATTGGCAAGCACACGATAGTCATAGGGGGAGGAAACGTGGCACTTGACGCAGCACGCTGCGCCAGACGCCTTGGCTCTCAGGTCACGATAATGTACCGCAGGACTGAAGAAGAGATGCCTGCGAGGCATGAAGAGCTCCAGCATGCGAAGGAGGAAGGCATCATCTTCAATTATCTGTCTGCCCCAAAAGAGATTATCGGCAGGCCATGCGTAGCCGGATTGAGATACATCAGGATGGAACTAGGAGAGCCAGATGCCTCAGGAAGGAAGAGACCTGTAGAAGTGCCAGGCAGCGAGAGCGTCATGGAATGCGACACAGTCATAGTCGCCATCGGCCAGAAGCCCAATCCGATCCTCCAGAGGACAACAGCTGGGCTTACTGTCGGCAGGCATGGAGAGATCCAGGCAGATGAAAAGAGGATGACAAGCATAGACTCAGTCTACGCAGGCGGAGACATAATCTCAGGCAGCGCCACTGTCATAAAAGCCATGGCTGATGGCAAGCGGGCTGCAGAAGAGATGATCAGAAAGTTCATGTGAGGATCCTAGATCCCTTACACTTAAGAAATTTTAAAAGAGAAATCTACTGTCAGGCGACCACAGTTATCTTCTTGAGGACTTCCTTGTGCTCTGTCCAGTCAAGCGCTTCTGCGAGCACCTCTGAGATCATCGTGACAGGTATTATCCTTATCCTTGTCAGCTTCTCAGCAGAGATGATGATATCCTTCAGATTGGATTTTGGCACGATCACATTCTTGATGCCTGCCTCGATAGCTGCCTCCACCTTTGAAGTCACACCTCCGATAGGAAGCACTTCTCCCCTGACTGACAAGCTGCCTGTCATAGCATAATCCTGCTTGACAGGGATCCTCTTGAGGGCAGAGATCACTGAAGTGGCGACTGCGATGGAAGCTGAATCTCCCTCTACCCCCTCATAGGTCTGGAGGAATTGCACATAGATATCATACTTCTCCTTGATGTCAGTGCCGAAATACTTCTTGACGATCGCAGATACATTCGTTATAGCTTCCTTCGCGATGTCGCCAAGCTTTCCTGTCGCGATGAAGTTGGTCTCCTTGCCGCCTGGCGTGACTTCGCTCTCGATCGGGAGGATGATTCCTGAATAGGCTGACCCTCCGCCTATCACTGCAAGCCCATTCACCCTTCCTATCTGCTTGCCGTTTATCCTGATGACCTCGTACTCCTTCTTGCGTTCGATATACTTGTCAGCGATCTGCTGCTCAAGGGTCCTTGCTATCTGCTTGGCCTTGAATACGTGGTCTTTCTTAACAAGCTTGGCATTGTCTTCGATAGCAAGGTCGCCTGCTGCCCTCACGAGGCCTCCAAGTTCCCTGAGCCGAAGCGTCAGATGGCCCTTCCTGTTTGCAGACTTCCTTGCCTCTTCGATGATCGCCTCGACAGCGTCCTTCGAGAAATGAGGGATCTTTTTGTCCTTTGTAATCTCCTGCGCCACAAAGATGGCTATCTTGTCCCTGTTCTCCTCAGTATCAGGCATGGTCTCCTGCATATGTATCTCATATCCATAACCCCTGATCCTCGACCTGAGGGCAGGATGCATCTTGTCTACGGTCTCAAGGTTCCCTGCAGCGACAAGGATGAAGTTGCATGGGACCTGCTCTGTCCTGACCATCGCTCCGGCAGATCGCTCAGACTGGCCTGTGATCGCGAACTTACCTTCCTGGATCGCTGTAAGGAGCTCCTGCTGTGTCGAAGGCTGGAGTGTAGCGATTTCATCGATGAAGAGGACCCCCATGTTCGCCTTGTGTATCATCCCAGCGACTACCCTTTCATGCGCAGGCGTCCCAAGGCCTCCGCTCTGGAATGGGTCGTGGAGGACATCTCCGAGAAGCGCTCCTGCATGCGCACCTGTAGCATCGAAGAATGGAGCCTGTTTCCTACTGTAGTTATCGACTATGACCTTTGGGATCTGGGTCTGCTTCTCCATCTTCTTTGAGAAGTTGATCATGAACATCACGCCGAAGATGAACACCATGCCAGTGATCATCGTGGCTGCGTAGATTATGTCAGATATCTGACCTGTCTTCCAGAAATAATAGGGGAGGATTGTCGCGAGGAGAGCAAGGATTATCATCACGATATTCTGGTTCTTGAACATCGACATGCTCTGGAGCTTCGCCTTGAGGACGAACTCACGCCCGCTACCTGCGGCCATAGTCCTGATGAGAGGCTGGTTCTCGTCGTTCATATTAGGGAATGAGACTATGTCGACGAGCTTCTCTTTTGGAAGCATCTCAGCAAGAGCCAGTCCAAGCATGGACTTGCCTGTTCCCGGCTCTCCGATCAGGAGGACATGCCTTCTCTGGGCTGCGGCCTTCTTCATGATGTTGACCGCGCTCTCCTGCCCAATGACCTGGTCGATTATCTTCTTGGAGATCTTGATCTCGCTTGTATCAGAATATTTGAGTCCCTTCCCCATTGACCTTTGAAAAGTCGGATCCTATATAAAATTAATGCCTTCGCTTCATCTGTCCGGACGTCAATAAGACGATGGCTTAGCCCATGAGAGTCATCACGAAGAACGCGACAGTCATAAGTATCAGAGAATGCCGTAACCCAGCTGAAAGCTCTCCCTCAGACAGCTTGCCGATTATCACTCCTGCGAAGAATCCCTGGATGAGCGATAGCATAAGAAATATCCCTTTCATGGAAGAGAACCATTTTGAGAGCGAGATAACAAAAGAGGGGATGGTGCTGGTGTCTATCTCTGCCTCCAATGCAAGTGAAGGACCACCACCTTCTCCACCTGTGATGCTGCCTTGCGTATCAGTCCCTACCATGTATGGTACAAGCATCTTCTGCATGACTATCATGACTCCGAGGAATACGAAGAAGATCACATATGATTGGACGATCTGGGAATGGACGCTTGCCCTCCTGGATTCCTTGATCTTCTTGATCTCGATAAGCGACCCTGTTATCGACTCAAGCACATCCTCGAGATTGCCTCCTGACTGCTCTGCCTCGATGACTGTCGAGATCGCTCTCTTGATTATCTCGTTCTTTGTCGAGTTGGAGAAGTAGATGAGTGCCCTGTGCACTGGTATCGCCCATTCGATCTGATACCCCAGTTTTCTGACATACTTCGTGAGAGGCCCATAGTCCACCTTGCTCACATGGACGATAGCCCTTGGCACAGGCATGCCTGATTTTATTGCCCCGCCAAGGTTGCGGACAAAATCGAGGAACCTGTTCTCAAGCTCTTTCTGCCTTTGGCCTTCGATGAAGAAATCTATCCATATCTGCATCCAGGATACAGACAAGGCGACGATGAAGACAGGGACGAAGTACTTCTGCCCCCAGAAGAGAATAATGTCAGCAAGGAATATGAAAATGCCGGCACCTATGCCGAAAAGATATTTCTTCTTGAACTGCATCGATTCCTCCCAAAGAAATCAGGTTAATAAATCTTTGGATAAGATCATGGTGTCTCGACAACATCGATCATGCCATTCTGCAGGACGATGAACAAAGGATCCTGCACATTGACGTACCTCCCTTCAGGCAGTGGGAAGTGTGCTGTGAAGGCATTGATGTGCTGACCGATGACGCAAGGGTGCCTGGTCCTGAAAAGCACGTATCCTGGAAAGGGATCGCCATCTACTAGGATCGTCTGGACGATCCGCCCAAGCACATGCTCGTCACGATAATCAGCCCAATGCATCCTGTCAAGCGAGAATGCATAGACACCTTCCCGCTGCCCCATGATCCCTGTAGCCTGAGATGACCTGAACCCATGATGGATTATATCTGAGCGTACATTCCTCCCGTAGTCCCTGAGTCCGTGGAAGTAGCTCTGGTCAGCTCCTGACACATTGTATCTTATATGATCCTGTTGGATATAGCAGTCATCCAGGATCAAAGCTAGCGATATCTGCTCATCCGCTGACCAATGCCCGTTCTCTATCCTCCAGACCTGCTCCTCTGACAGCACATTGCTCCCGAAAGGGTATCTTGACTTGAATCCTGCCAGGGCTTCATCCAGGCACCTGATCCTTTTCTGATGCACTGGCTGCCCTCCGCCGAAGAATCTGCTCTCTGACACAGTGGCCCGCCTGATCAAGGGGAGGAAAGGATTGCTGGACATATTATACTGATAGGTTCTTGTTATATAAAAAATAGTATGATGATGTATGATAATGCCTCATGTTATTGATGAAATGGCAGATCAGGCTGCATCGGGATGATGATCCCTTTGGTCGCGATGTTATCGCATCATCTCAGGTTTTGATTGAAAAAAGAGTTTAGCCTGACAGCTAATCTCGTTATACTCGAAAGCTAGAAAGAATAAAATGACAAGCTAGAATAAAGTCATAGAATCCGCTGGAGGCGCACTACCCGCCTTGCGCGCGCCTCCCAAAATCGCGGATTCTAGGACACAAGGAAGAGCCAAGCTCTTCCGGTGGCACAGGAAACAGCAGTTTCCTTGTGCACCAGAAGCCAGAAAAATCATGCCGTTCCATAGAATGACAAAAGTCATTCTAGGGTCCCAGAAATCTGCATTTCTGAGGACATCCCCGGGTTTAAACATTTAGTTTCGCTAAATGTGCTCAAGAGGTAACTCTTGACACCCGGGGCTTTCTGGCTTCTTAGTGCAAAGGAAAAAATTACTTGCTGACAGCTGCCTGGGCAGCCGCGAGCCTTGCGATAGGCGTCTGTCTGCACCCTTACCAGGCTGCACTGGGCTCATGAGCCTGCCGGCTCATCTTTTCTCACGATGATCGAAAAGGAATTAAGAAAAAAATCTACTTGCCCACAGCTGCCTGGGCAGCCGCGAGCCTTGCGATAGGTACCCTGAATGGCGAGCAAGACACGTAGTTCATCCCTACCTTATGGCAGAAGTGGATGCTCTTGGGGTCTCCTCCGTGCTCTCCACAGATGCCGATCTTCAGGTCAGGCTTTGTCTTCCTTCCCCGCTCGACACCATACTGGATCAGCTGGCCGATACCATCCTCATCTATGGATGCGAAAGGATCCTCTGGAAGGATGCCCTTCTCGATGTAGTCGACAAGGAATCCGCCGATATCGTCTCGTGAGAATCCGAATCCCATCTGCGTGAGGTCATTTGTCCCGAATGAGAAGAACTCTGCCTCCTCAGCTATCTTGTTCGCGACAAGAGCAGCCCTTGGGATCTCGATCATCGTGCCGATGGAAGCAGGGACCTTCACTCCTGTCTTCTCCTCGACCTCTTTCCAGACCCTCTTGATTATCGCTGACTGGTCCTTGATCTCAGTCACTGTGCAGACGACAGGGATCATTATCTCAGGCACAGCCTTCTTCCCTTCCTTGATGAGCTCTGCAGCTGCCTCAAGGATTGCCCTTGCCTGAGTCTCTGTGATCTCGGGATAGGTGACTCCAAGCCTGACTCCTCTGTGCCCCATCATGGGATTGCTCTCCCTGAGGGAGGATGCTCTCTTGTGGAGGTCTTCCATGTCGATGTTGAGGCTCTTCGCAAGCTCCTTGAGCCTGTTCTCGTCGTGCGGCACGAACTCGTGCAGTGGCGGGTCGATAAGCCTTATCGTCACAGGATAGCCGTTCATGGCTTCCAGTGTCGCCTTCAGATCCTTCTTCATGTATGGGTACAGCTCATCAAGGGCCTTCTTTCTCTCTTCCTCTGTCTTAGAGACGATCATCTTCCTCAGCCTGAAGAGCGGTTCGTCAGCACCTTCCCCATAGAACATGTGCTCGATCCTGAAAAGGCCGATTCCCTCAGCTCCGAACTGCATGGCCTTCTTGGCGTCCTTAGGTGTGTCTGCATTTGTCCTTATCTTGAGCTTCCTGACTGTATCGCAGATCTTGAGGAAGTCATTGAGCAGATGGCTCTCCTCAGAAGGATCGACCATCGGCAGCTTGCCCACGTAGACAACTCCTTTGGTCCCGTTGAGTGTGATCCAGTCTCCTTCCTTGATGACCGCGTCTCCGACCTTGATCTGCTTGTTGTGGATGTTGAGTGAACCGCATCCTACGACGCAGCATTTTCCCCAGCCTCTTGCGACAAGCGCGGCATGGGAGGTCATGCCGCCCCTTGCTGTGAGTATCGCCTCAGCAGCTCTCATGCCTTCGACATCTTCAGGATTAGTCTCTTCCCTCACAAGGATGACCCTCTTTCCTGCCTGTCTCCACTTGACAGCTTCTTCTGCTGAGAATACCACCTGGCCTGTCGCTCCGCCTGGTCCTGCTGGCAGTCCCTTGGCGATAGGCTTTGTCTCCTTCTCTGCTTTCGGGTCAACAATTGGATGCAGGAGCTCATCGAGCTGTGCAGGTGTGACCCTTACGACAGCATCCTCGTTCCTTATGAGTCCTTCCTTGACCATGTCGGTCGCGATCTTGACAGCAGCTGGCCCGTTCCTCTTGCCGATCCTGCACTGCAGCATGTAGAGCTTTCCTTTCTCGATCGTGAACTCGATATCCTGCATATCCTTGTAATGCTGCTCAAGCCTGAGCTGTATGTCGAAAAGCTCCTTGTATGCAGCAGGCATCGCCTTCTCAAGCGTCACAAGATCCTTGTTGTGATCGCTCTGGCTGACTGCGTTGATAGGAGCAGGAGTCCTTATTCCTGCGACGACATCCTCTCCCTGTGCATTGATCAGGTATTCTCCATAGAAATGGTGGTCTCCGTTACCAGGATTCCTTGTGAATGCCACTCCTGTCGCAGAATCGTCACCCATATTGCCGAAGACCATGGACTGGACATTGACAGCAGTACCCCACTCATCAGGGATGTTCTCGATCCTCCTGTATGAGATGGCTCTCTTTCCCATCCATGATGCGAAGACTGCTCCGATCCCTCCCCACAGCTGGTCCTCAGCCAGGTCAGGGAACTCTTTTCCCAGGACACTCTTGATCTTTGCCTTGAACAGCTCGCACAGCTCCTTTAGGTCCTCGACACCAAGCTGGGTGTCCTCGACGACGCCCCTCTTCTTCTTCATGTCAGACATGATGTGCTCGAGCTGCTTCCTGATGCCCATGTCTTCCTTTGGCTCGATACCCTCAGCCTTCTCCATGACGACATCAGAATACATCATGATGAGTCTCCTGTACGCATCATAGACAAAGCGCTCGTTGCCTGTCTTCTTGATCATCCCAGGTATGGTCTTCTTTGTCAGTCCTACATTGAGGACAGTCTCCATCATGCCTGGCATGCTCCTCCTGGCGCCCGACCTCACAGATACGAGCAGAGGATTCTCAGCATCGCCGAACTTCTTTCCGGTTATCTCCTCGACCTTCTTCAAGGCCTCGTCGACCTGTGCCTTGACTCCTTCAGGGTATTTTCTTCCCTGCTTGTAGTAGAATGTGCAGACTTCAGTGCTGATCGTGAAACCTGGTGGGACTGGCAGCCTCAGGTCCTTGTGACCGGCCATCTCAGCGAGATTTGCTCCTTTTCCTCCAAGGAGATCCTTCATCTTCTCGTTTCCGTCAGCGCTTCCGCCTCCGAAAGAATAGACAAACTTCATTTTTTACCTCCCTTATAAATCAATCAGTCTCAAGAAAAACGCCTAGTTTTTATGTGTTTTGGATGCAGGATACTTGAGAAACATATAAACCACTAAAGAGTAGTTAAAAGACGAAAATATTTTAAGCCCACATCTACTCCCACTGTTCATGATGACGGTCGAGGAAGCTCTGGACCAGCGTGGAGATCCGCTGGAAGTCGCTGTCCTTATGAATATGAATCCCTTCAACACCACTAAAGGAGGGACTGAGCGATACATCATGGACGTCCTGCCTGCCCTGGCTGAATCTATGCAGGGGAGGATCAGGTCTTCAGTAGTATTCCCCATATTCGAAGACGAGGAATACCCACTGGGTGAACAGATGCATATAACATATCATCCTGTCAGGCTGCATGGGAAAGGCCAATTCAGATCAGAGACAGACCCGAGAAACATCTTCGCTTATGTCAGCGCTGCTCTCCCAGTGATAAGGCAATGCGATGTTGTCGATGATCATGCACCTCATTTCTTCCTGCCTGGATATTTCTCGCTTGCGGCTGCGACATCTATGGGAAAACCGATAGTTGTCTCGCCGCATAGAGGAGGTTCGTGGGTCCGGGAGTCTCCCTTCAAGCAGAGGCTCAGGAGGAAGCTATTCAGGTATGAGCCGTTCAATCCTACCTATGCGCTCCAGACCTCTGATTCCATCGCATTTGCGCAAGCCTCCCGATCCTTTCTCATAGGCAACTACACAAATTCCCAGTTCGACAGGGAGAAGCCTCCAGCCATCGACCAGGGCCTGGAGGCAAAGCTTGAGCTTGTGACGAGAGGAAGGAGGCCGGTCTTGCATGTCGCTGCCCTGGAGCAGAGGAAGAATCAGCTGATATCGCTAGACGCTCTGGACATCTCCTTGTCTGCCGGAGGGGAGGACAGCCAGCTCATCTTTGTGTACGGCAGATCCGAAAGCCCCTATGAGGAGCAGCTGAGGGACGCAGTATCGAAGAAAGGCATGTCAGACAATGTCACGTTCATGCATAATCTATCCCGACAGCAGATGCCTACACTGTATCATTGGGCTTCAAGAGCAGACGGGTACATGATCCTTCCAAGCATAGTCGAAGGTCTTCCTGGTGTCATCCTCGAAGGGATGGGATTCGGCATTCCGGTTATCACCACTGCACGTGATGGGCAGGCTGATGTGATCACAGACGGGAGAGATGGCTTCCTCGTCCCTGATCCGATGGATGTTTCAGGGTTTGCTGATAGGATGTCGTCCCTCTCTGATCCAAAGCTATACAGAAGCATGTCGGAAGCGGCATATCAGAAGTCAAGGGACTTCACGATCAGCCAATTTGTCAGGAAGATCGCGAAAGTATATGCCCATGCCTCAGGAATAATGCCTATCCATCATGATGGAGGACTCAAAGTCGACTATTGAGGCACATATTGAGGAGGTTTTCCGATCATATTCATGGTTGGGCTGATGCCCTGCCGAAGATACAATATGCTGTCTGTCAGCAAGAGATTCCTTTTGTCTCTGGGTCTTGGGTGCTTGTTCTCCCTTAGATTGTAGGCATTGACATTGGATCCATGCTGCCTGTAGAAGAATAGAGGCAGCGGCATATAGGCAGAGTCGCCTCCGCTCTGCTGCAATAGCTCTCTCCAGAACCTGTGGTCCTCATGCTCAGTCACCTGCCCTTCAGTTCCAAAGACAATAGGCTTGAATTCGATTCCTCCCCTAGCCTCAGTCCTATAGACTGTTGAGATAGGCATGAAATTGCATCTGTCGAACAGCTCAGGATCCACAGGGCCGAAGACCCTCCTGTTGATCACCTTTCCATCTTCAACCAGATAGCAGTCAGGTGAAGCCAGCACAGCATAGGGTTTCTGGCGCAGCATCCCGACCGCGGTCGAGAGCATGTCGGGCATAAGCCAGTCATCTCCGTCGAGGAATGTCGTATATCTGCCATGCGCTGCCTGGAGTCCGAGGTTCCTGGCACCATGCTGCCCAAGGGACTCTTGTGTAGTCATGATCTGGATCCGTCCGTCTCTCAGCATCTCCCCAAGCCTACCTTGCCTGAGGGTATCTTCGATCGCAGCAGCTCTTCCTTGCCGTCCGTTGTCGACGACGATAAGCTCGATGTCCTTGTAAGTCTGGTCCCGCACGCTCCGGAGCGCGTCTGATATGTACTCATCCTGCTTATGTGATGTGACGATGACTGAGACAAGCCCATCATCCACCACTGGATCAGGCATCTGGAAATCCCATAGTTCCCTGACAAGCCTCAGATCAGAGGACCTCATCGAAAGAGGACTCATCCTATAGAGATCCAGCATCCAGCTTGTGGCTGCGCAGGATTCTGCAATAGAGATTATCTTATCCTTGAGAGTCACAATGCCAGGATCAGAGTTTTCCTTATAAATCTTCCGCCATTTACCACTAAATAGTTACTATATCTCTCCGTCGCGTGTACACAATGCATAAATATGAGAAGACATCCAGCAACTGCATGAAGCCGGTCGTACTATCCATAGGTGGATCGATCATCGTACCAGATGATGTAGATTACTTTTTCCTTAAGGAACTTAAGAATTTCGTGCTGGAGCATGTCGGCAAAGGATATAGGTTTGTGCTGATGTGCGGAGGAGGGAGGACCAACTCCAGGTACAACCTTGCTGCCCAGCGCGTCTCCGATGTCGCGAAGGATGATCTTGACTGGATTGGTATCATGGCCACAAGGCTCAATGCTGAGCTTGTGAGAGCAGTGTTCGGCAACCTTGCGCACAGCAAGGTACTGACGAACCCGAACACCAAGATAAGGACAAAGAAGCCGGTGATAGTCGCAGCTGGCTGGAAGCCAGGCTGGAGCACAGACTTCGACGCTGTCCTGATGGGCAAGCAGATAGGAGTCAAGGATATCATCAACCTCACTAACATTGATTATGTGTTTGACAAGGACCCGAGGGACCACAAGGATGCAAGACCAGTCCTTGACATGACCTGGAAAGAGTACAGGAGACTAGTCGGAGACAAGTGGACTCCCCGTCTCTCCTCGCCTTTCGATCCAATCGCGAGCAAAGAGGCGCAGGCAGCGAGGATGAAGGTTGCCATCATGAACGGGAAGGACCTTGAGAACCTCAGGAAATACCTTCAGGGGAAGTCATTCAAGGGCACGCTGATCCACTGACCTGCGCCAGAAATAGCAGCTGCAAGCGCAGCTTCTGCCTCAGTCCCTACCAGCCGGATCATCAGCAAGATATTTATACTTCCCTCCCGACTCATCCTCCATGAAAAAGGGGATGAGCCAGATAGATTGGGCGATCAGCATGGCACTATTCCTCCTCCTCATAGCATGGTTCTTCGCATTCCTCCAGCCGATGATGCAGACTGACATCTCGAAGAAGAGCATGATGACATCCCTCTCCTCGTCTTTCGCATCTGAGTTCACAGAAGAGACGCTCTCCGTGCCTATTGTCATATTCTCAGAGAAGAGGGATTTCCTCCCCATCATCATCGACTTCACATACGGATGGGACCAATTCTCCCTCAGCACAGGCGAACCATATCTCAAGACAGCAGACAAGCTCTTCTTCCTTGTCAACATGACTGGCGACACAGATGCTGTATGGCTTGTCAGGGACGCCAACACAACACGCAATAGCGCATATGGCCTCGCATCAGGGACAGATTGGGCGACGACTACGAAGCTGTTCAGGATGAATCAGATACCTAGTCTTGACAGCAGGCTATTCCTTAATTCCACTCTCAGGCTGACTCGCAATCGGATATATGCTGACAGGATCCAGGTCGAGCCTACTGAGACCAGCTATGAATCATCAGCCATCGCAGCTGTCTACCAAGGCAACATCGAAGGGCTAAACCACACCATAGCTGTCTATGCCATGAACTCCATTGCTGACATCATCGCCATGCCAAAGCCCGGTTCTTCCTATCTGTATGAGATGAAGTTCTCAGCGCTTGGTTATCACAGCTATTTTAGCGACAATATCCATTTCGGCAGGCTCAATGCCACATCTGCCCGGCAGAACCTGTCCTTCACCGCAGATTACCTGAATCTCTATGATGACAGGGAATATGCCGCTGTCTTCCTTGACAGGGCTTCTACAATCTATCTTGAGTATTACAACACCACGATAGATGTCAACATATCATTCCAGCTTGGCAATACGAGCATTTCACGCCTTGAGCTTGGATGGGGGAATTTCACCAATGCCAGCAGAGGGCCATACTCTAGCATGGCAGGTGCAGCGAGAAAAGAGAGAGGACTTGACCTGGCAGAGATCAGGGGTTCAGACTACTCGTCATTGAAAGAGAGATGGAACTATCCAGATGATTTCAGCGTGACTATCTACCGTATGAATGAGACAGAGCCGATCATCTCTATCGGACCTGAAGCAGATTCAGGCCAGGTATATGCGATAGATGAGTACAGATATGCGATCGATGATGGCATGTTGATCCCCGTCGTCGTCAACATGAGGGTGTGGTGATGAGAAAAGCATACATGAAGACGATCGAGGTCGTGCTTGCCGGTGTCTTCACTGTCCTGTTCCTGATGTTCCTTCTCCCACGAGTCGGGGAGAACAGGTTGGAGGATGAGCTTCAGGTCGTCGCGCACCTTCGCCAGGATCCTTCCTTCAGGGATTTCGCCGCTGGTGCCACAGGTTGCATGGATTCTTCTGATCCTTCTGTGAGCATGGTGGGATCATACCTGCCTGAGAAGTATGACTTCGACCTCTGCATAGACGCCATAAGCACCCGTATCCCTGACAAGAAGATTTTTATTGATTCAGCAGTTATCTCAGGCAACATGAGCAGTTACCAGCCAAAGACAATCAGATTGTTCTATTGGCTGAGGTGATCAAGATGGAGATACGCATCGATATAAGCAAGGAGAATAAAGAAGACATAAGGAAGATCATCCGGTTCCTCCAGTCATTAGTCGAAGAGGACGCACATGCGGCAGTAGATAATGCGGACATCCCTGCCATGGACATCTTCCAGGAAGAACAGCCGAAGAAGCAGGAAGGCTTCAAGCCTATCTTCTACTAGGATGGAAAGATACAGGTACCTGCCGCATACAGCCGATGCCATGTTCCAGGCATTCGGAAAGGATCTGGAAGAGGCATTCTCGAACGCAGCACTCGCGATGTTCAATATCATAACTGATACAAGCCTTGTCAGGAAAAGATCCAGAAGAGGATTCAGGATCGCTTCAAAGACGAGAGAATCCCTCCTGTATGATTTCCTAGAAGAGTTCCTGTTCCTCCTCGACTCAGAGGGCCTAGTCCTTTCAGAGATAATCAGCCTGTCGATAAAGGAAGGATTTGACCTCATGTGCGAATTCTACTGCGACAAGGCAGATGGATACGATTTCAAGGGTGACATCAAGAGCATCACCTACAACAACATGTCCATATCTGAAGAACCTGGAAAAGTGACCATCCAGGCCGTCGTTGACATATAGCTTATTATATAACCATTGTAGGACCCGGTTTTGTGCGCACAAGACCTTACATTGATCATGAAGCTTTCCGGGGGAAGATCGAAGCTGTCAAGCCAAGAGACATCACCCTGGATCTCCTTCTGGGAGAGCTCGGGAGCAGGCAGGAAAGAAGGTTTTCAGATCTCGAACTCGAAAGCATCGCCAGTGCCTACGAGATATTCTGCGTGCCTTATGAGACCAGGATGCGCTTTGAGGAGGATAAGCAAGGACCGCTCCCCTTCACCTCTCATTTCCTTGAGACGGCATATTATGCTGCTCTCCTCGGGCATGATTTCCATGTCGTGGCTGCTTGCCTCCTCCACGATATCGCAGACCTGGAGAAGGATAGTTCGAAGCGGCAGCAGGTCCTCGATGATATCCAGGCAAGGACAAGCCTGGCTGTGCGTCTCCTTGTCGAGGGTGCCACAGACGCCAAGACAGGAATACCTATCAAGGATGTAGACAAGAGGAGAGTATTCGAGCACGCCATCTCTTACGCGCTTGAATATGATTCTGCCCTAGTCATCGTCAAAGGATGCGATCGCCTCTCTAATCTAAGGTCGCTGCCTGCCTTTGCCGTCGCCAAGGGATGGATGGCTGCAGCAAGGGTCCTGCAACAGACTGACAGCCATTACATCCCTGTCATCGATCCTGTAGATTGCACCCTTGCTCGCAGGTTGCAGGATATTGTTGACTCCTACAAAAGCCTTTTTCCTGCGCTACAGGGCCGATTGGAAGACCTTCTTGCAAAAGTCCTCACAAGAGATCGGGCCTTCCATGGGACAAGGCAGAAGAAAGCATTGATCGACGACTATTGCGACTTTGTCGACAAGAGAGCGAGAAAGGTCGGATTGACAGGCTCAAGAGGGGATTATAGGATCGATCCACAGAAGGTGTCAAGGATCCAGCGTGAGCTGGCAACATATCCTAATCCCAATACATATCTAGGAAGCAATGAACACATGAGCATGCGCTTCCAGGATCAGGTCTCGCATACGATGATGGGAGTCGCTGCGGAGGAATGGCTCTGTTCCAGGGTATTCAGCTTCCAGTATCCAGTCTCAGGCACCTCATACTTTCCTCCCCCGCTTCGGAAGGAGATGCGAAGAGATGAGGCGATGGAGCATATGAGGGAGGTGTTCAGCGATCCAAAGGTATTCTTCTCAAAGGCAAGGACATCTCTAGGCGGCGAAGACATTGGTTTCTATTATACATCCTATTTCCCTTTCTCGAATGGAGAAGTTCATGATTTTGAACGTGAGATAGCTGGCCTTCAGGGACTTATGAGGCAAAGGCCGCTTCATATCTTCTATGAGCATGATCCATCCATTAACTTGTCATGCGCCAAGGTCATATTCGAGAACAAAGGGAGGGATAGTAAAAGCTATCCTTATTTTGTGTTCGATGTCCTGGAAAGCCTGGGTAAATGGTGCTAAGGGACCAGCTCTGCCACGACTTCCATGTGAGGCGTGTGGGGGAACATGTCGAACAATGCGAGGCTTTTCAGAGTATATCCAAGCTTCCTCACATCCTTCTCCAGCTGCTCTGGATTGCATGACACATAGAGTAGCAGTTCCGGTGCCATATCCTTTATGTGCCTGAGGGCGTCGTTGCCCATACCGCTCCTGGGAGGGTCAGCCAGGATCTTGAGCGGTCTTTTCGTCTCAAGCCTGGATATCTTGCCACAATCAAGCGTGATCGCCTGCACATTCGAGCAGTTGTTCATCAAGATATTCTTCAAAGCAGCCTCTGTGCAGCCCTTGAAGCTTTCGACTGTGATCACATCCTCGAAGAGATGAGAATTTATTATCCCGAACGTTCCGACTCCACCGAACAGGTCGAGAAGCATCCCGCCTTTATGCTGCTCCAATATGGCAGTGCAATATGTGTGCATCAGCTCAGCGATCCTGTAGTTGTTCTGGAAGAATCCCTGGCTTGAATACTGGAACTGCTTCCCGCAAAGCTCTGTCGTCAGCGTGTCCTGTCCTTTCACGCAGAAGTAGTCGCTTGACACGCTATCGCTGTTGCTGTATGTCACAAGCACATTCTCAGCAGATGTCTTTTCTGCGAATGCCCTGATGCTCTCCTGGGCCTCAGCTATCCTCCTTGAATCAGGATTGAGGACAAATGATACGCTTGCCTCTGAAGCAGTCCGCAGCACAAGATAGTAGAAAGTGCCGGACCTGCGTTGCGTGTCAAAGCTATCGACTCGTGAGAAGGATGATCTGACCTCGCCAAGGAGCTTGTTGATCCTCTCATCTGAGATGGCGCAGGTCTCTATGTCGACGATAGACTTCCAGTTGTTCTTCTCCTTGAGCCCTGCTCCTGAGGAGTGGAAGGTGAAATCCATCCTGTTCCTGTAATGCCATGGTTCAGAATGATGGACAGTCGGCTCCATGCCGAACATACCTACGATCTTTCTCTTCTTGGCATCAAGCTGCGTCTCATAAGCCCTGTCGATGAACATGCAGCCGCCGCATCTTCCAGAATATTGGCATTCCATCCAGCGAGAAAAATCAGGATCCCTTAAAACAGTATCTGAAATTGACTGGAGAATAATAAGAAAGGAATCAAAATCACTTCAATAGTATCCTGACATCGACTGCTTTCGCTCCTTGGTCATAGACCCTGAGAGGATTGACTTCTATGTCTGATATCTCCTCGACTTCCTTGACAAGCATGCCGAGCTTGAGGATCATGTCGACGACAGCGTCGAAGTCCTTCCTCTTCTCGCCCCTCACTCCTTCGAGGAGCTTTCCTGTCTTTGTCTCGGATATCATCTCAAGCGCTTCGCATGTATCGAGAGGGAAGTTCCTGAAAGCCACATCTTTCATGACTTCCACATAGATTCCTCCCATACCGAACATGACGACTGGACCGAATGCCTTGTCATGCCTTGCGCCGACAATCGTCTCTACACCAGGCCTAAGCATCTCTCCTATCTCGATGCCCTCGATGACTGCATCGCTCTTGTACTTCTTGCAGCTCTCGATGATCCGGTCATATGCAGGCCCGACCTCTTCTGCGGATTTGATGTTCAGCAGGACTCCGCCGGCATCGCTCTTGTGGATTATATCTTTTGAGACGACCTTCATGACCACAGGAAATCCGATCTCTGCAGCCATCCTTGCTGCCTCTTCCTTGCTCCTTGAGATCTTTGTCTTAGGGACAGGGACACCAGCAGCATCCATGATGGCCTGCGCCTCGAATGTCAGGAGGAAGTTCCTCCCATGTGATCTTGCGGATCCAATCATCTCCCTGACTTTCGCAAGGTCTATCCTGATATCAGGATCAGCGAGGCACGGCAAGGTCTCAGTATTCTTCTTATGCCTGTACAATGCTCCGAAGCACGAGACAGCCTCATACACGTCTGAGAATATCGGTATCTGCTTCTGCCTGCAGTATGAGATAAGCTCCTTGAACTGCGTCCCACCAAGGAAAGAGAACACAAAGGGCTTCTTGGTCCTATGCATGATGCTCTCTATCGAGAGCTTGAGCGAATCTGCGTCGAGGACAGCTGTCTCGCAGCCCAGGCAGATCACTGAGTGGATCCTGTCGTCCGCAAGAGCTGCTTCCATTGCTTTCTCATAATCAGCCTTTGTGGCCTGGCCTGTGAGATCCACAGGATTCTTGAGGGAACCGAACTCTGGGGTGACTGACGAGAATGCCGCCTTCATCACCTCGATATCATCGTAGAGAGGCACACCGTACTTCTCGCAGGCATCTGCTGCCATGACACCGATCCCTCCCCCGTTTGTGATGATGACAGTATTATCGCCTGCAGGCAGATGCGCATTCGAGAAGAACTTGCACCAGTCGAATGCCTCCTGTACATTCTCAGCCCTGATGACGCCGCACTGACCCATGATGTCGCTGAAGACCTCATCAGCGCCAGCAAGAGAACCTGTGTGTGATGCAGCAGCCATCGCACCTCTCTTGGATTTTCCTGACTTGATGACGATGACCGGCTTTATCCTGGTCGTCTCCTTGAGGACCCTGGCAAGCCTTGAGCCGTTCTTGACTCCCTCCATGTACATCATGATGACCTTGGTCTCTTCTGAGTCCTTGAGGTATTCAAGAAGATCCGCTTCGTCGATATCGCACTTGTTGCCGATAGATACCATAGCAGAGAGGCCCATGTTAGCAGTCTTTGTCTTTCCCATCATCGCAATGCCGAGCGCTCCGCTCTGCGTGATGATTGCGACCTTTCCTGCCTCTATGTCTCTCTGGCCGAAGGTCGCATTGATAGGTCCTTTGGCAGAATAGATGCCGAAGATATTAGGTCCAAGGATCCTCATCCCGCTCTCTTTGGCGACTTTCACGATCTTGTCCTCAAGCTCGTGGTTACCCATCTCAGAGAACCCTGATGTTATTATGACAAGGTATTTGACCTTCTTTCTTGCGCATGATTCGACAGCAGCCAGAGTGAGACTCGCAGGGATGACGATGACAGCCATGTCCAGATCTTCCCCGATCTGCTCGACAGAGGAGAGGACTTTCCTCCCAAGGATCTCTCCTCCTTTGGGATTTATCGGATAGATGCCGCCCTTGAAGCCGCTTCCGACGATGTTGTCCATGATCTTGTAACCGATCTTGTCTGGGCTGCTGCTTGCCCCGATGACTGCAACTGAACGTGGTTCGAATAGATGCTTTATATCGCTCATTTAGAATTCACTCGAATAATTCAGAAGCTTCCTCAGCTCCCTTGGCAAGTTCCTCTTCCTGCTCCTTGTCGAGCCTTAGGAGGATAGCCTGGAACTCGCCGACATGGGTCTTCTCCTCACGGGCGATATCCGATAGAAGCTTCTTTATCTTTACATCATGTGCCATGGCAGCCATCTGCTCATAGAGGTTGACAGCATCAAGCTCAGCCATAATCCCTGCACGAAGAATCTCCTTGTCCAAATCCTCCTTGCCAAGCTTTTCCAGGCTCGAAGGTATCTTTGAAAGCATAAGAGGAAGGATTAAGGAGCGGTTTTTAAAATTTTTGCATTGAGAATACGTGGAAAAGAGTAATAGGAACATTGAGCTGTCAGAACAAGCAGCAGTCCAAGGCAGATGATCACGAGGAGTCCGAGTGATACCGGTACGCAAGTACCTTGTATCCCGCATCGGTAGCAGATGACCTGCCTTGTAAATTTGCTTTGATTCTTATCAGTCTTCCAGCGCCAGACCGAAAGTCATAGAAATTTAGATTTCTAGGACCAGAGGAAGAGTAATAGCTCTTCCGTGGCCCAGGAAACAATAGTTACCTTGTGCACCAGTAGCCAGTCCCGACTACTGTGTGGAACTCCGGCAATCAGTATCGACTGGAGCAGCTGGAAGCGCGTTAAATACAGGGCATATCTGATATTGTAAGATATGCAATGTGCTCAAGACGAGATTCATTTGAGTCTTGACATCTATGGATGTGTTCGAGTGCAACAATATGCTTATCCTACTTCACTACGTAGATTTTCAAACATAGGAGCATGCCATTCGGGTTTGCAAGGTTTGCTTCCATGAGGCCTTTTCTTGGAAGCTAGATTATGCCGCACCAATTTCAGCATTTTCTCTGCGTAGGCACAGCAGCATCTCATGACATTCCCCTAAATATTATAAACACAATCAGCTTCCCAGCCACCATGTCATACGACGTCATCATCATCGGAGCCGGCCCTGCTGGCCTGACTGCTGCGACAAATACAGCCCACCGAGGGCTATCGACGCTTGTCATCGAACAATATGAGAAATGCGGAGGACAGCCTCTGATCCTGTACCCTGACAAGGTGATAAAGGACCATCCAGGCTTCCCTGTCGGTATCATCGGCAAGGAATTCGCAAGGCTCCTCGAATACCAGGCCAGGAATGCAGGCGCTGAGATACACTGCAATGAAGAAGTGCTGACATTCAGGAGGACTCAAGACGAACACCTTGAAATCAAGACCACCTCCGGCACATACGCAGCCAAGAAGATCATCCTATGCACAGGAGGACTCAACATGCCGGCGACCATCCCTATGCTCAAGGGCCTTGAGAATGTCTTCTACAAGCCGAGGAACCTTGACAAGAAATTCAAGGGCAAGAAGGTCGTGATCATCGGCGGGGGGGACAACGCCTTCGACACAGCGATCAGCATTACTGAGCTCACAAGCCATGTGACCATCCTTGTGAAGCAGCCTATGGCAAAGGCGAAAGAATTCACTGTGAGGGAAGCGGCTGAGAAAGGTATCAAGGTGATATACGAAGCAGATCTTGTCTCTGTCAACAAATCAAAGGACGGCAAGAGAGCCGCTTCATTATCTATCGTGGACAGGAAGACAGGAAAGACAGAGATCCTGGAAGTCGATGCTGTCTTCTCTGCGATAGGCTTCTCGGTCGTCAGCAGCTTCCTGAAGGAGAATGGCATCGAGCAGGAACCAGATGGTCGTGTGAAGATAGATAAGAACTTCGAGACATCTGTGAAAGGAGTGTATGCTGCAGGAGACTTGATGGAAGACGTCAAGCTCATTGCAGTCGCATGCTCAAGAGGTATAGAAGCAGCCATAAAGGCATTCTCATCAATAAAGAAGCCATATTGGATAAATTAGTAGGAAAACCTTATAATTAGTACATAGCTCCGGGCCTGTGTGGCATCGCAGGCAGAAATCCTCATCGCGTACGGCATGATAGGCAGGAGTCTAGAGGCAGCATTAGGGAACGTGATGCCCAGATACCCTGGCTGGGAGATAGGTATCTCGATAGCGCCTCCTGACAATTATCTGCTTGAAAAGATCGAGGATTTGGGAGACCTTTGCCTTAAGGTCGGATATCTTACCTATGGCGAAGAACATCGAAAGATCACCGATCTCGATGTCCAGCTTCCTTTCAGCTCAGAAAATGGGGTCCTCTCCCAGGAAATAATCGAAGACATCATAGATTCTCTCCTTCGCGATTATCATCATGTGGGCCCTGCATTGTCGCTTGCCAGGGCAGATGCGTATATGGAAGAAGGCATGGTCGTGATGGATTTCATGAGGGAAGGCTATCTAGGCCCGAATGTGAAACAACATCCTGAGTACGAAGCTTGGAGTACTACCCAGCAGGATAAGAGCATGATTCTTCTGGATGCATGCTCTCTCGGGAAAGGCGTCTCATACAGCTTCAAGCCTGAATATCCATTGCTGCAGCTGAAGATCATGATGGAGCCAGGATCCCAACCAGACCTTGTTGGACTGGAAAATCTTGGGGATACCTTCAATTCGCTCGGATGCTCAATTGCTCTTGAAGACCTGGGCGTGCCGCCTGACCTTGCATATTATCAGGCCATACCTATGTCAGGGGAGCTTATCAGGAAGATAGCTCGACCGCTGCCTGTCTACGAGGAGGATGTCCTTGCAGGATGGAAGTATCCTGCAAGCCCTGAAGGCATGTATCTTGACACGACAAAACAAAGGTATACCATGTCTTTGAACTGGTGGGATTATCCAAGATATGAGAAGGCTGAACCAATCTCTTCGGACCCCCTTGTCTCCATTTCATAATCGTAACCCTCACCGTAAGGTTTAAATATTATCACCATTTTGAAGTTACCACATAAATCAGGAGGGGGGAAGGTGGAAAGTGCTCTTGTTATCATCGGTGCGGGACTTGTCGTCCTTGCGATCGCGATATACATCTACATGAATCTGAGGGATTCAGCCAGGAACAACCTCAGGAAAGCGACTGGACTGCATAAGAAGGCTGAGAACCTGTATTCAGAGGAGAAGTTCGAGGATGCGAAAGACCACTACGAACTCGCCCGATTCTACAGGGAAAAGGCTGAGAGACAGCTGAAAGGTGAGAACTGATGGTGCCATACTACGAGAAGCTTGATTTTGACGAGGATCCATTCACCACAAACCCAAAGAAGCATAGCGACAAGCTTGTCGGCATGGACGATGTCCTCGAGGAAGCATTCTACAGGATAAACTCAGGCAACATGCTGGTCCTCCAGGGAAAGGAAGGCACAGGCAAGACAAGCATCCTCTGGAATGTCATCAAGAGGCTTGGCGGCAGAGGACAGATAATCTACTTCGACTGCTCTGACGCTGATAAGGATCTAAACATCACAAAGCTCCTTGAAGGAAGGATGGGACTCGCAGGAATCCTCCTTGGCAAGAAGCCTAAGAACATGATCCTCCTCCTCGATAACATCGAGTCACTGTCGAAGATAAACAACGAGCGCATAAAATACTATTTCGACCACAGCTTCATAAGGTCTGTGATATTCACGTGCGATTCCTATTCCAAGGTCAAGTTCTCTGACAGCCTCAAGGACAGGATCGGGAAAAGGGTCATCTCCACAAGGCAGATCACCGACGAGGAAGCTGTGAAGATGATCAGGAACAGGATAGGGAGCTCAGAGATCCTCACTGACGAGCTCATCTTAGATATCTTTAAAAAATCCGAAAGAAACCCAAGACTGCTCCTGGAGAACTGCGGCAAGATCGCGGAGAACATAGCAAAGAACGGCAGGGACAGGATAAAATATATCGATGTTACCAGAGCGTTGGGTGATAGCAAATGAGTGAACCATGGTACAGGAAGGTGGGATTCTTCTCAAATCCTTTCAGCATAAAGCCTGCTGCCTTCCATGATGAGCTTATCGCTTATGATCTAGATTTCATCTACAGGAAGATCGACAATGGGGAGATGCTGTTCATAGACGGCACCTTCGGAACAGGGAAGACGACCATCCTGAAGAACATCATAAACAGGTACAAAGGCAAGAGAAGGGTCATATACTACAACTTCAACCGAGCTGACAAGGAATTCGTGATCGAGAAGCTCCTCTCTGGAGCAACCACATTCGTGAACAAGATGCTTGGCATGATGCCAAAGGATGTCATCTTGCTGCTTGACGAGGTCACAGTCATCAGGAACCAGGATGCCAAAAGCCTCCTGACCTACTATGACAGAGGCAACATCAAGTCTGTCGTATTCGTCAACCACGACTATTACAGCGTTAAGCTCCCAGCTGAGATCGAGAAGCTGCTCGAAGGGAACGTCATAAGGACAGCCCAGCTCGCAGGAGACGAGGCAGTAGCCCTTGTCAGGAAGAGGATCGGGGAGATATCGATCCTTTCAGACAGCATGATAAGGAAGATCTTCGCGAATTCTGAGAAGAATCCAAGGAGGCTCCTCGAGAACTGCGAGGATATCTGCAAGTATGCTGTTGAGAATGGCGATGTCGAGGTCGATGAGCAGCACATAAATGAAGTCCTTGGGCTCAAAGCCACTGCTAAGACAGCAAAGAAAGCCAGGAAGCCAGCTGTGCCTAAGGCGAAGAAAGCTGAGCCTGTGAAGAGACCTGAGATGAAGGTCGATCCTGTGAAAGAGGAGAAACCAGCTGCCAAAGCTGAGGCAAAGCCTAAGGCTGTCAAGAGACCTGAGAAGAAACCTGAGGTCGTCCAGATTGAGAACTCAGAAGAAGAGCCAAAGGAGCGCCAGAAGAAATTCAAGAAGAACAAGCTCCTCGAAGAGACAAAAGGAGAGACCATCATCCCACACCATCAGGTCATGGGGGAAGAAGAACCTTCAGTCTCAGAGAAAGGCAAGAAAGACGACGTCACTGAATATAATATCGTCTTCTACAATCAGTAGTTTTTTTTCCTATTCAATCTTGATAGATTCCAGCCTGCCATTGTCAAGTATGGAAAATGTCTCCCCTGCGCCATAATAATGAGCTCCTGGATTTATCACACGGGTCTTTCCGATGATCTCGTCTCGTGCCTTGTGCGTGTGGCCTGTCAGCACATAATCATACTTGCCTGATCTGATTAACAAGTCCAGCTTCGCCGGATCATGTCCGTGATATGCACAGAATCTCTTCCCCTGATGCTCGAACTCAGCCTTCTCCCCAAGGAACTCTCCTCCGATCTCCTCAGCCCTCTTCTTGATGTTTTCCGTGTCACCGTCACAGTTCCCTCGGATGAACTTCATCTTCACCCCATCGAAGAAGCGGACAGTCGCAGGAGCCACGACATCGCCGCAATGCACACAGAACTCCACACCACGGCCCTTCATGATGCCAACAGCTTTCTTGATATTCTCGACATTGTCATGCGTGTCAGAAATTATCGCTATCATTCATTTTCCTTAGGATGCGATGTTCTTAAATCTTCTGTAGGTCAGCATAAGCAGGATCCCTGCTGAGATGACGATCCCTCCTGCAAGCTGGTGGGGAAGAGGGATGTCTCCGGAGAGGAGGAAATAGTAGAGCAGCACGACAAAAGGAGTGGCTGACTTGATCAGCTGGAGCCTTCCAAGGTCTGCATGCTTGTAGGCTGTGAAGATGCAGAGATGCTGCAGGACCGCAGAGAACAAAGGCACGATAGCCAGGATAAGGAGAGTCTCTCCATCGGGCACCAGGAGGGAAGCGCCTGAGATGAGGAGGAATGCAGACACCCCCAGGAGAGTCGATATGGAGCGGTAGAGGTTGAGCAGGATAGGATCCATGTGGCTGCTAGATTTCGCATAGAACTGGGAGAACGCATATGCGAAGGAGGATCCGACTATGAATACAGCTTTCCCCCCAAGATATTCTATCGGAGAGAATGTGATCATGCACACGCCCGCTATCGCCACCACAGCACCGACCATCTCAGCTGTCTCGAACCTCTCATTCAGGAATATGACACTGAGGAAGACCATGACGATGACCGCGATATTATTGAGGAAGCTTGTGACTGCTGGACCTATCGCCTCTATCGAATAGAAGAAGAGTATCACTGAAAGCGCAGCAAATGCTCCGAACATGGAAAGATTCTTCTTGTTCGCCTTGAACGCAGGTATCGCATCCGCATAGGCTCTGGAAGGCAGGAGCAGGAAGAGGCTCCAGAAGCTCGCAGACAGGAACCAGTAGAAGCTAGCGACAAGCGGTTCCATATCCTCGACGACTATGGCTGTGAAGACCGGTGCTAGCGCAGAGAGGAACACTGCAAGGATCGCAAGCAGATAGCCTTTAGCCTTCATAATAAGCCTGATCGCTATCTAGGATATATAATTTAGGAAAGAACCGGGGCTGCCGCGGGCATCCACAAGATAGTTCCTATCTTTGCCCAGGGAATATCCCTTTGGCTTTTTCAAAAGTATGCATGGAAAACACTCGCTCAACGCGAGGCCTGCGGCATAAAAAAAAACTGGGGCTGCCCGGACTTTCATGAGCTGCTTATCTTATCAGCATGCTTAAGGCCATCGGTGCTGTCGAACCACTTCGCTAGGGAAGCGAAGTGGTTCTTTCAATCTTTGCTCCGAGGGCCATGTAAAGCGCTCTTTTGAACCGGGGTTTCAAGACCCCCAGCCTTGAGTGATAGACCAAGCTACACTACAGCCCCAATGGGGACATAGCAATCTCAGTCATCTTATAAATCTTATCAGTCCAGTATCGGCTTCAGTCCTGCATAATCAAGCACTGCCTGGATACCCTCAGTCACGAATCTCTGTTCCTCCCTGAACTGGTCATACAGCCCGATAAGCCTCTCATGCTCAGCAAGTATCCTTTCTCTATGGCGCTTCCGCAGATATGGTTCGATCGGCTGGATCCCGACTGCGCCGACCAGCGCTCCAAGGAGCGCTGCACCTGCTGCAAGAAGATATGTCTCTAGAGACTGCGGCAGTAGAGCCAAGGTAGAGACAGCTGAGGTGGCGGACATTGCTCCTCCTATGTAGAGCGCCCTCCGGTTTCCTGCTTCCCTTATCTGCTTCTCCTCCAGAGGTGACAGCTCTGTCTTCTGGATAGAGGCAAGATATCCAAGGAATGCATCCTGCCCCTCGATCGGATGGCTGCGATAAGATATGAGATCACCTGTATCCTCGCCTATGATGAGGAAGAGCATATCATCAGGTGTAGGCT
This sequence comes from uncultured Methanosarcinales archaeon, assembly GCA_964441565.1. Lineage (GTDB taxonomy): Archaea > Nanobdellota > Nanobdellia > Woesearchaeales > GW2011-AR15 > CAYTWW01. The sequence continues at coordinate 175,459 of CAYTWW010000004.1, forward strand.
TGCCATATAGGGAGAAATGCGCCAGTTCCCGCGCACCTGGCTCGGTCATATAAGGATCAACCATTATATATGAAGAAAGGACCTTCTGATACCGGTCCTGCTCCCTAGTGTTATGATAGCGCATCCGGTTCAGAGCCTCTTTCACCAATATGTCGAGACTGGCTCTCCTTGATCTGACTTCCTCCAACAGTATTGGTCGAAATTGCATCTGGATCATCCAGGCTGAGGCAATCACAAAAAGCTTTGACTTTGGATGATAATCTTATTAACCCCTAAAGAATCCGGTCCATAATGAGATTCTGCCCAAGATGCGGTTCGCTCCTCAAGCCCCAGGGAGACGAACTGGTCTGTTCCTGCGGCCATAAGGAGAAAGGAAAGCTCGACGCCAGGATCAGCGAGACTGTAGAGAAGAAGAAGGATCTCGAGATTGTCGATGAGGATGATGAGTTTCTTGCACATCCAACGATAGAGATCAGATGCCGCAAGTGCGGGCACAATGAAGCCATCTACTGGCTTGTCCAGACAAGGCGTTCTGATGAGCCACCGACCAGATTCTACAAATGCAAGAAATGCAGGAGGGTCTGGAGGGCTGGGGGATGATAAGCTTAGTTTTTAATATCTTTGGGCTGGAATCCATCTGATGTTCGCCTATGTTCCTATAGAAGAGACATACATCCCCAGACCAGTTGTGATGGCCTTTGCAGGAAACCCGCACAGCAAATCACAGTATTCAGATTTTCCGGTGATAATCGCTGGCGAAGCGATGGATGTGACACCTGGTGAAGGCATATCCAGCCGCATAATCGCATATCAAGGTCATGTCATGAGACTGGAAGAGACTGATAACCCTGCATGGACAAGGTATCCCCAGGTGTCTGAATTCGAATCCATCATGATTGAACCGCTTGGTTCTGTCTATTTCCCTAAGAGCATGAATAGCCTCTTGAGATTTCCTCCAGCCAAGTTGCTAAGCTCGGCATTCCATCTTGGTGAGGAGGATTTTTCTCAATTCTCAAGCTATCTTAAGCTGGAGGACCGGCTCAGGATCCATAGGCCTGGTTTCAGGACCAGGCTCTTCGACAGGTTTGACTTGCCTTAGCTGATATCACTTGTGAGCGAACCAGAAGTTGTGCACTCCTGCCTGGACTGAATCAAGGCGGCAGAATCCGAACCTCTCGAACTGCACGATATCCCCTACCTTCAGCTCGCCGATATATCTCTCTCCGATGCCTGATATGAGTGTGTTGTCAGGCATGAGCACTGTCGTCATGGCATGTCCACCTCCTGCTGGAAGCCAGTGAAGTATCTTATGCCCCTTCCCCTTGTAGTCTTCGAAAGCAGTCGACTCATAGACAAGCTTTCCGTCCTTCTTCCTGAAATTGATGCAGTCCATCAGCCTGATTAGTTCTCCTTCCTTGAACGAATCGACATCTGCTTTGGATAATATGAATCCTCCATGTGAGGTGAACTTCCTGCCTCCCTTCTGGTTCTGGGGATGCAGATCAAGTTCGCTCTCGATGACCGGACTTCCTTCTATCTTGACTTCAATCGGGTCAGGGATGAAGAAATGCCTTCTTGCGATAGGATCGATTATCTCTTTGTTGAAGGCATCTATCGACTTGAAGAAATCTTCCGCAGCCACGACCTTGTCGACTGGAGAGATGCCGTTCTTTTGGCAATACTTCAGGAATGCCTCTGGCTGATAGCCCCTTCTCCTGAGCGCGCCAAGGAACGGCAACCTTATGTCATCCCAGCCTGAGAAGACACCTTCCTTTATCTTCGCCTTGGTCTTGCTGCATGAGAGGTCAAGTCCTGTGAAGTTGTAGCGGCCCAGGAAATAGGTCCTGGGAACAGGAAGACCCAGGGTCTTGTACATCATCTCCTGCCTCTTGGCATTGTCTGCGTGATCCTTGCCACGGATGATATGTGTCATCTTCGCCTCGACATCATCCACAAACACTGCGAAGTTCATCAGCGGCCATACCCTGTACTTCCTCCCCTGCCTCGGATGCTCACTATCATTGATCCTGATGAGAGGGAAGTCCCTCATAGCTGGATTGTTTATCGTGAGGTCGCTTCTGAACCTGACCACTGCCTCGCCCTCTTTGAAGCCGTGCTGAAGGTCATGCATCTTCTCCCATCTCGCAAGATTATCCTCGATAGAGAGTCCTCTGCATGGGCATGCTTCGCTCCTGTCAAGGAGCTCCTTGAACTTCTCGCTAGGGCATGTGCAGACATACACAGCGCCCATCTTAAGGAATCTCAGGGCGTAATCATAATATATCTGCATCCTGTCAGACTGCACCCAGACCTCAGTCACATTCCCGAAGATCCATTCCCCATCAGAAGGGAGGAGGTGATACGCCTCAGGATCGATATTGTCGCTGTTCGTGTCCTCTATCCTGAGGATGAACTTCCCTCCGTACTTCTTCACATAAAGAGAAGTGAGACCGCCAGTCATCGCATGCCCGATGTGCATAGGACCGGATGGCGAGGGAGCGAATCGCATCGTCACACCCTCAGGACCCACTCCTTCGAGAGGAGCAAGCTCTTCCTTTGGCTTCTCCTTCTTCTCGAGCATCTCAGGAGCTATCTCTTTGAGCTTCTCAGTCTGCTCCTCAAGAGACATGGCATTCACCTTGTCGACAATCTGCTTGATCTTCTGGACAAGATTCTTCATGTCGTTCTTGAGGCTCGGATCCTCACCAAGCACCTTGGGGATGACATTCCCCTGCTGAGCCTTGCCTCCATACCTGACCGCGTTCTGCAATGCGAATTTGAATATGATATCTTCCATAGGTACGATGGATTCACTCATTTTTAAAAAGCTTTTGCCCGCCTGCAGCAGTCGGCAGACCAAGGAGGAGACTGCCTGCCAGATATGCACAAGAAACTCAGTATAGCTCTTCCATCAGCTCTATGAAGGTCGCTGCGCTCCAGGCCTGCATAAGGCAACCCTCGCTCTCAAGCCTGG
>CAYTWW010000004.1:178532-191343 GCA_964441565.1 uncultured Methanosarcinales archaeon
ATGAAGGTCGCTGCGCTCCAGGCCTGCATAAGGCAACCCTCGCTCTCAAGCCTGGATGCGCTAGAGAGCTCAGCAGAATGTCCGATAGCGCCATGGAACAGTATCTCTCGTGCGCTCGCCTCAAGTATCTTATGCACCTCGCTATAGAACCTCTTCCTGTCGAGTCTGTGGAGGCAGATGGCTGCGATATTGTTTATCCAGAACCAGGAGTCTCCCCTATGATAGCTCCTGTTGTCTTCTCCTGTGTAGATAGGAGAGAACAGCTCGCTATCACGCTGGATGCTGGCTATCCCTCCCCAATCAAGATACAGCTTCGCGAGCGAGTTATGGAATACCCTTCCCCACTCTTCCTTGGAAAGCAGCTCAGGACATGCATAATATGCCAGGAAGACATTCGGGCGGATAGTGGGGTCATCCGCCCCATCTGCGAGTGTGTTTCCGTCGAAGAATTTCTCCCTGACAAGCCGCCTCAGACCATCAAAAGCATCCTGGGCAGCTTTCTTCTCTTCGCTGAATGGCTCCATCATCCTCAGGAACCTTAGATTCGCAAGATGATATGCCTGTATCTCTATCCTCGCACCTTCACGATAGTCCCCTTTCCAGTCTGTGTCCATCCAGGTCTCTTTCCTCTTGTTGAGAATGAGGCCGTCGTGGAGCCGGCATCTGAGCCTCAGCCGGTCCCTGATCATCTCAAGCTCGGAATCGCTGAAGAGGTGTTCTGTCATCTTCTTCTCCTGGCCTAGCCTTACAAGCTGCTCAAGCCTCAGGAGGACAAGCCCTGCAGCATCAGCGCTGCCGAGCCCTGCCGGCGGGATCCTGTTGGATATGCTGGAATCTGGCTGCATTGAGCTGAGGAGCCTCATGAGGATCTCCTTCGCAAGGTATATCCGCCCCTCAGCGATCAGCCCGCCGCAAGTTATTGCTTCATCCCTTGACCAGAACTGGAAGAACCATGGCAGGCCTGCATATATGCTCTTCCTCCCCGATATCTCTGCCTGCAGCGAGTCGAGAGAGTTCCTCGCATGCGCATAGGCGAGATTCACCTGGACATCCCTTCCTCGCCTCGGGCTTATGTGGTCGCAGTATTTCATCTCTGACTCGATAAGTCCATCGAAGTGCTGCGAGCAGTGCTCGCACTCATGCAGCGCATTCTCCCTATCAGAGCCAAAGCCTATGACTATGTCAGTCTTTCCCGAACACTCGATAGAGAATCCATCATAGACCCAGAGCGAGTCCAGTCCTGATCCCCTCTTCTGGTCCTTGTCATAGAACTGTTCAGTCCACTTCCCGATTGCCTGTATCGGCCGTCCTGCCACTGCGAGCGCTGCCTGATACTGCACATGCTCGCCATCCATCTTCCTGTATTCGACAACATTGTCCTTGATAGAGTATATCCTTCCCTGGTCCGAGAAATCATAGATGTATCTCATGTCAAGAGTGAAGTCAAGCTTCAGGTTCCCTTCCACCCTGAGCAGGAGCGATCTCCTCCGCATCATATACCTGATGCTCGCGCCATTGAACACTTCCACAACAGAATGCAGTTCATGCCTGAGTTCAGTGGGAGTCCTGTCAGGCGTGATGCACTCGACCGTCCTCATCATCTGGTCGCCGCATCTGAAGAACAGCCCCCTGTACTTGCTGCGATAGCCTGAGAGGAAGAAATCGCCTTGCCTGTTTGTGAGGAGGAAAGTATCAGTCCCTTTCTGGCTGGCCTCAAAGCCCTTGAAACTATGGCTGACAAGGATCATGCTCACCTCTTTTAGAAGGATTATCCTTGCTTGCTTTTTAAAACTTTGTCTTGACTGATCAGATTTTCATCCGTTGAACCGGATCTCAGAGTTGTCTCCGACGTTGAGCTTCTCGACAATGTCCTCTACGATGGCATTCTCTCCGATCAGCGACTGGGCGAGCTGCGCGTTCTTGACGACACAGTCCTTGTTCAGTATGCTGTCTGAGATTATCGAGGCAGTTATCTTCGCCCCCTTTGCTATGGATACATATGGCCCGATGATCGAATTCTTCACCTCAGCCCCTGCCTCGATGTGGACCGGAGGGATGATGACAGAGTTCTCAGTCGGAGCTATCCTGGACTTCTGGTCCAGCAGATACCTGTTTGTCTCAAGTAGGGTCTCAGGCTTGCCGCAATCATACCATCCCTCCAGAGGGAAGGTCGTCATATATGCGCCATGCTCGACCATGAGCTGGAATGCGTCGGTCAGCTGATATTCGCCTTTTGTCCTGATATCCCTGTCGATGAGTTCCTGGATGCAGTCGAACATGAGCTTCGAGTTGTTGATGAAGTTCACTCCGACGATCGCAGGGAGCGGCTTCTCCACATCCGGCTTCTCGACAAGCTTAACTATCCTGTCTCCATCCATCTCGACGATGCCGAACCTCCTCGGATCATCGACCATCTTCACACCGATGCATGCATCTCTCTTGCTCTTCGCTCCAGCGCTTATGTCTCCGATGAAGATCGTATCTCCATAGATGATGAGCACAGGTTCTCCCGGCTTGACGAATGGCTTGGCAGAATAGATCGCATGGCCTAGTCCAAGCCTTTTCTCCTGCTCTGCGAAATAGAACTTCATGTCAGGATGCTCACTTGCATATTCCTTGATCTTGTGGCCCATGTAGCCTACGATGAGCACTACTTCCTCGATGCCAAGGTTCTTGACCTCGTCAAGGATGTGCCCGAGAATAGGTTTCCCCCCTACGTAGAGCAGTGCTTTAGGGTATGTATGTGTGTGAGGCCTGAGTCTTGTGCCGATGCCGGCGACTGGGATTATCGCTTTGATTTCATATCACCATATCAAGGCAAACCGATGCACTTTAAAAAAATTTCCGATTGGAGAAAAATTAAACAAGCTTATCAAGCGTGACCGCTGCTTGTTGAATGTTATGCGCCACAACCTGTGTCATCTGCGGGCTGAAGAGAGTACAAGCTGCCTGGTAAATACCAAGCGAGGCCTCGTTGTACATCTGGCCTGCACCATTGATAAGCCTGGCAGCAGTCTCTGCACCTGACATGATGGCTACTGAAGCTGTGTTGTAATCAAGCTTGTCGACAAGTCCCGATACGAGCATCCTTCCATGCTCGATACCTGCAAGGACCTTATCGCTATGCATCAGCGCTTGCGCTGCCTCATTCGCTTTCCTTAACGGGACGAGTATTCCTAGACCTACCTTCTTGCCGAACGCGATCCCGCCACCAAAAGCAAAATCGCATTCTTGGCCGATAAGAAGACCTGCAGTTCCATATCCCCCCACAGTCCTGCCATATCCTACAATCGGTCCAACATACCCATAGACCTGATAACCCCCCAGATTGAGGAACCCCTGCCCGCTGCCCTTGCTCTTGCCTTTGCTGCCTGATCCTCCGCCTAGGACAGAACCATTCTCCTTATCTAGAGCCACTCCCAGAGTAAGCCCGAACCACCAAGGTGAATCCTCTTCCATAGCTATCGCCTCCTCACCTCTTCTCTTAACAATAACGGGAGAATGCATTATATCAATATGATTCAAAAATAAATCGAATCATTCGAACATCAGCAATTCAGATATCACTCAGCATATGTCTTGGGATCAGGCAGCCGCTTGTCTATCATCTCGAAGACATAGTAGAAGAGCGGGAAGAAGATTATCGAGCTGATGACATACTGCCAGCTGAACTTGATTATATTATATATTAGGGGGGAACACACGAGCATCACATAGCTCGTCTCCCGTACCCTGCCTATGAATTTGATGAGCTTCACTCCTTTCACTCCCTGGATTATGATGATCAACCCGACGATTATGACAATACTGCAGAGGATATATTTGCCGACAAGGACGCTTGTGAGCTTATCCTGGGTCCTGACAAGGTATCTGATCCAGTCCACCCCTACCCACACCTGGACCGCACCATTCGTCACTGCATTTCCAAGCGATGTGCCACGTTTTTCCTGGAAGAAATCTGCGAAGATCAGATTGATCCATATCGGGATCAGAATCCACAGCACTTCTATGTCTTTGAAAGGTATGACAAAAAATATCGATAGCCAATACAAGAGGAGAGAGAAGAATCCCGATATCGCACTCCCGATAGCAGACCAGAAGCTCATGATAGAAAAATGCGGGAGTCCTATAAAAACCTTGTCATCGGCCGCCAGGTAATCGCCCTGTGATCATGACCGATAGAATTCAGCAGCCTTCTCCGGCGGCATGGAATTGATGATCATCCCGCTTGACAGCTCAAAACCAGCCCATCTTGCCAATCGCGGCGCGATCGTCAGCCTGAGATGGGAATTCCTGACACCATAGTGCAGCAACAAGTTATACGATGCATTCAGCTCCCTTAGCCGCAACAGGGCTTTTTGAAGCATGCCTGCCAAAGAATCAAGCTCTTCCTCATGCAGATGAACAAGCTGCGTGACATGCCTCTTAGGAACGATCTGAATCTCAAATGCGAACCTGGACGCGTATGGAGTGAAAGCCGAGATGTGCTCATCTTCGAAGCATCTCCTGTCAGACCTCTTCTCTATCTCGATTATCCTGCAATAAGGGCATGAGTCCTGGGAGGCTTTCTCAAGTTCCTGCACCTCCAGTGGGACAAGGTTGCATGCGATCACCTGTGAATGCGTATGGAGTATCGAAGTCCCTGCATCCTCCCCTGAATTCTTGAAGACGCACACATACCTGACACCAGGTCTGCTTGACAGCACCTCAACCCTGGAGGAATAGACTTTCAGAAGTTCCTTCAGATGCCATGCTGGCAGATCCCACAGCTGCGCATAATGATCAGGTGTCTCCACGATCACCTCATGGAATCCGTAGGCATCAGCATATGTGAAGAATGTGTCTGCTGTCCGGATATACGGATTGCCTGCTGGCAGGACAGCAGAATACTTGTTGGGGAAAGCCCTGATGAGCCATCTGCCATCGCGCTCTATCCTGAGGATCTCAGAAGGAGTATTATCTTCGTGGCCTGGGCAGAAATAGCAATCCTCGCATCTCTCCTGCTCTTTTCGATGCCCCTTGAATTGATCAGGCCTCTTCGCCCTCTCAGTAGCGATGATGACATATCTGTCCAGGATATAGTCTTTCCTGAGCTCAGGCATCATTCACCTCTTTTCCCATGCAGAAGATCTATCGCTCCCTTGTATATATACTTTAGGATGCCTTAGGAGCGGGTTCATAGCCGCAGGCCTTGCATATGTCCAGTGTGTAGACTCCATGTTTCACGTCTTTCCTTATCCTTCTGAAGCCAGGATCCTCCCAGATCTCCCTCAGTCCTCTATCATGCAGGTTCCCAAAAGGATATTAAGCCTGTGCATCGCATGCGCATAGGACAACCTCACCGGTGTGACGAATGACCATGGTATTCACTGCATAGCATACAGGCGGCCTTGTCAGTGTGTCAAATCTCAGTTTTCCTCCCCGATTGGATAAAGGAAGAGTCCTATGGCCTGATCTCAGGTCGATGAGAGTGATAGGATACCTGCCTGCGAGCTCTCTCAGATCTTCTTCCCTGTCATCTCGCATAGGGTCATGGAAGGTTACCTTGATCTCACCAAGACCTGCCCCCAATAGCTCATTGATGATCGTCTCTTCAAGAAGATCTCCATTTGTATGCAATACAATCTCGGATGCAGGCAGTCTCTCGTGGGCTTACCGTATAAGGGAAGAAAGTCTTCGATCTGTAAGCGGCTCATTGAAAGAATGTGGTGAGAACCTACCCCTGAAACCCCAATCTGCAAGCTGGTCGACTGCGCTCATGAATATTTCTTCCTCAAGTAGCCTGCTGTTGTTCCTGGGCCGCGGACAGTAGTCGCAATATCTGGTGCAGGAACCATTTGTCTCAAGGTTCACTGCTATCGGGATATCACGCAGGCCATACAATCTCATCCTCTCAGCCTCATTAAACAAGAGTCGGGCAACATGCACAAGAGAAGGTTTCAGAGTATTGGTACAAGTGAATCGAAAAGGCGTCTTCCAGATTTTTCTCAGGCTCATCAGACGCCAAGTTATAATCTAATATAAAAAGATTCCTAAGCCTGGACTATCACTTTGAGCCTGTCTATAGACAGGTTCTGTGCCTTGATATAGTTCTCCACAAGAAGCTTCCAGTCAGCGAGCGATGCGATGCGTTTGGCCTTGAGCTTGTTCTCTATCCTGTCCTGTTTGGAATTGCCAGCATACTGGTACATCACCTGGCACAGGTCCTCTACGACCTCTTCGTCCTTCCTGTTCTGTCTCTTGAGGACATAGAGTCCTTTGTTCCTCCTGCCATTGTCGCTCCTTCCGATGTACCTGCCGAATCCTGCGAGATCTGTCGTGATAGCTGCCACTCCCAGCGCACCTGTCTCAAGCGGCGTGTATCCCCATGGCTCATAATAGCTGGGGAAGACTCCGAGATGAGATGCAAGGATCGCCTCATAATAATTGAGGTCGAGGAGGGAATCTGCTCCAGTCAGATATATCGGATAATAGACTATCTTGACCTTGTCCTCTTTCTTGTTGGATAGTCCGCTCTGGAAGATGCACTGCATGATCTCATTGGAGCTTTCATTTGTCAGGTCATGCGAGCAGACAGGAGGAAGACCGGTCTTCTGCAGCCTGTTGACTTTCTTCTTCATCTCCCTCACAAGGGTCTCGCCTAGCACAAACTCAGGGGTTATCTCTTTCTTGGCCACAAGCCCATAGGTCATCCGTTCGCGGATGTCCTCGCTCATATCCACGATAGTCTCCCTTATGTCTTCATAAAAGGTCCTTGATTCAGCAAGGTCTTTCTTGACATTCCTTGCGAATGCCGGGACCCAGATGAATGCGACGATATTCTTCTCTGAGCCTTTGCTTGTCAGCATGCTGTTGAGCCTTGCGAGCGCTTTGATGAATATGTCAATCCCCTTGTCATGCGGCTCATACCTGGCTGCTGTGAAGAAGAACAGGGTATTGTCAAGATCGAATGAATAGTATGGGAAGAAATAGTATAGACAGAACTGTTTGATCTTCTCCTTGAGGAACTTATGCCTGATAGAGGCATCCTCGAAGGTAGGAAACTTCTCGATATCCAGCCCGTTAGGCAGGAGGACATCAGGTGCCTTTCCCAGGAAATAGGTGGCCTCGATCCCTGTTATCTCTGAGACTGTCGTGAATACATGGGCGTTATGCGCGCAGGCTCGCTCCATATGGAACTTCGCCTGGATATTGAAGCGGTAGGCTTCCTGTTCAGGATTGATCTTGTCTAGATTATTATAGAGATCCACATGGTTGGCCGCAAGCGTCCTCCCAAGCATTGTGGCATGTGTCGTGAATATTGTCCCCACAGGAGCATCCTTCATCCTGAGATAGAGCATTCCTGCGCCACACATCCATTCATGGAACTGAGCAGCGATCCTTTTGCCATCTGTGTTCTTCGCGAATTCCTCGATCATGAGGCCTACTGCAGTGGACCATACTACTGGCTCGTCGAAATCATAGTAGCTTGTGCCCAGGGAATCGACTCCGAACCTCTCCCAGAGCTGCTTCTTGATCTCATTTGTCTCCCTTGAGAAATCAGCATACTCCACCAGGATCGTATTAGGCTCACCATCGACCAGCCACTTGCCCACATGACAGGTGATCCCTCTTTCCTGGAGCTTGTCGAAAACCGTTTTTATCGGACCGAAAGCAGGCTGCTCCTGGAACTCATCATATCTCTGGCCCCTTACATATGGCCCGACCAGATAATAGTTCTCCTTGTAGTAGCTCTCGATAGGCATGACCTTCGAAGTCACCACGGTATAGATCCCGCCTACCTTGTTGCAGACCTCCCATGATGCCTCGAACAGAATATCAGCCTTCGCTTCCATCTAGCCCACCACCATCCTGGCAATTATTATTCCCATGATGAAACCGATCATCATACCGAGCGCAAAGGACGTGGCAAGCTCCTGCTTATGCCATTTCTGCGGCCTGTGATGCTCTGATGCAGGATGTTCAGAAGCATGGTGCTCAGCTGGATGGTGCTCAGCTGGATGGTGCTCAGCTGGATGATGTGGCGATTGCACAGGCACGTGATCATGGACACTCTCCTTTGCTTCTGCCTTGTCCTTGCTCTCAAGGAGGGCCTTGGCAGGTTCATGATGCGCTTCCGCTGCCTTGATCTCAGTGTATGGCTGGAGGACCTTTGTCTCAGGATGGGGGGAGAGGATGATGATCGCCTCATGCCTGTCCTTCGCAGACCTCAGCCTGTCGGCCAGGTCCTTGTCCTTTATCACATCCCTTATCCAATTCGAGAAATGATTGTATCCGAAACCTGCATATGCAGAATATTCTTGATCGCTGGCTTTCTCAAGAGCGGCTTTCAGCTCCCCTATGCTATGGAGCGTCCTGTCACCCATCCTGAAGGCGAACTCATCTGGAACAGTCTCCATGGGTATCACCTACAGATGCTTGTGCACTAGGTGCTTGAGCATCCTGACCTGCATCTCATGCATGTCCTTGATGGCTGCGATCTCTTCAGCAAGTTCCTTGTCTCCCAGGCAATCCTTTATCCATGCAGAGAAATCATTCCTTGAGTCATTCACGTGATGGTTGAAGACCCAGTCGTTCATGTTGTCGAATGCGCTCAGCAGCTCCTTGACGTTCTTCAAGGGTACCCCTGTGACCAGGATGAAATAATGCTCTGGCAGCGCATCTTTCAGCCTGGCCTTGGCCACTGGCTTTGTGCTCTTCTTTGAGCGTGCCATATTTTTCCACCTCTTTTTTTTACGCAAATAGCGTCATTTGCCGGACCGGATCCCGATCAGGCCTGATTTGTGAGTATGCTAGGTCTTTCGACAGGTGTGCATGAGGGGTTCATGTTGAGCCGCACAGCCATGTCGTTGAGTATATTCATGAAGTTTATGTATGAGTCGTATGGGCTGTCATATGGATTGAAGTACTTGTGCACATCTCCATCAGCGAACCATTTCGTGCACATGTAATAATAGTGATCGCTAGTTGTCAGCTTCCTCCACTCGTCGATGAGCTTCTCGTCTCCTGACTCCTTGATCTTCTTCTCCATCCTGTAGATCTCCTCAAGCGCAGTATCCTGCATCTTGTTCCCTCTCCAGGCTGAGAGATCCCGCTCCACATCTGCCCATGAGACCGGATGATGTATGTCCAGCACTCCTACTGGGGAGAGATCAGCCACCTCTGAGGGTGTCCTGAAGCCAATGCCATTGGAAAGCATCTCGTGGGGAAGGTGCGCCATGAACTTGAAGATCCCTGTGTCCTCCCACTGATGCTCTCCGAATGTCTCATAATCCATGAAGAGATTTATCGTCTGTCCGTCTGCATCCCTCACCCACTGGCCGAATTTCCCAGTGGAGAGAGGCCATTCATTCCAGCCCCTGTTCGAGAACCTGAATGCGATATCATCAGACAGCCTGTAGTTCTTTAGCAGGAGCTTGATGTTCTCAGTATAATGCGGCTTGTACACATAATTGGGGGACCTCCAGCCAAGGATGTGATCTGCTCCTTCTGCGATGATGGCCTTGTAACCCATTGATTCGACGAAGTTAGCAAGCTCGTTGTTGAAGATGAGCTCAGTGTTCCTGAAGACCTTCGGTGTCTGGTTGAAGAGCCTCTGCATCTTCTGCCTGTGGGCCTCCACCTGCTGCCTGAATTCCTCTTTCGAATAAAGGAACGATAGGGAATGATAGTAAGTCTCTGAGAGGAATTCCACGCACCCAGTCTGGCTCAGCTTCCTGAAACTGTCCAGGACCTCTGGATCATACTTCTCGAACTGCTCGAGCGCAGTCCCTGTTATCGAATAAGATATCTTGAACTTTCCTCCTGTGTCATGGATGAGCTTGAGCATGAGGTTGTTTGTAGGCAGATAGCATTTCCTGGCTACCTTGTGCATGACTTCCCTGTTCTTGGCATCATCGAAATAATCGGACTTCTGGCCGATCTCGAACACAGAATACCTTCTCATCCTGTGGGGCTGATGCACCTGGAAGTAGAAGCAGATGCATTTCCCGTCTCCCCCCCTGTTTTCCATCTTCAACCTGACACTGACTTGTATACTGAAAGGCACTTAGCAGCTGAACTGTCCCATGATAGGTTCGCTATCTCGTTCTTCGCGTGGTGCGTGATTGTCTGCGAAAGTGCGCCGTAAGCGAGGCATGAGACCATCTTGTTCGCCATCTCATCGATGTCCCAGAAATCGACCTTCAGCGAATTTGTGAGCACCTCAGATACACCTGATTGCTTCGAGATTATGACAGGTGTCCCATTCTTTACAGATTCCAGGGGCGTGATGCCGAAAGGCTCTGACACTGAAGGCATGACATACAAGTCAGCCATCTGGTAGGCCCTGTCGATGTCTGCTCCAGTGAGATGGCCTGTGAACATGACCTTAGAGCCAAGCCCCATCTCAGCCGCCTTCTCGATCATCCTTGGCAGCATGTCCCCTGTGCCTGCAATCACAAACTTGACATCTGGCATCTGTTTTGCGACCTTGTGCGCTGCATACAGGAAATAGTCAGGCCCTTTCTGGAGAGTGACTCTTCCGAGGAACAGGACTATCTTATCCTTTGTGGAGATCCGCTGCTGGCATCTTTCCATGCCATCGCAGTAGATGCCATTGTGCACAACCTGTACCTTATCTGGGCTAACACCATAATGCTTGATTATCATGTTCTTGGTGAAATTTGATACAGCGATTATCTTGTCTGCTGCATGCATCCCCATACGTTCAATATCGTAGACATGCTGGTTGCAGCTTCCTCCTGTCCTGTCGAACTCGGTCGCATGGACATGGACGACCAGAGGCTTCCCGCTGACTTGCTTGGCAGCGATCCCTGCCTTGTATGTCATCCAGTCATGCGCATGGATGACATCATGATCTTCGAATCCTGCGATGATCCCTGCCTTCCCAGCAAATCGCTCGACCTCAGAGAAAAGATCCTTGCCATAGATCGATGAGCCAGGCTTGCTGTCAGATGACGTGATATTGGATGAGGTCTTCTCCCCCAGTATCTTCTCATAGTCGAAAGGGGTCATATAAGATGCGAGCATGGAATCGACTGCCTTCATCCGTATGCGCTTGTTGTCTATGTACAGGTTCTCTGTCACGACAAGATCGACATGGGAGGACTCGGCGCCTCTCCTGCCGCGAGGGAGGACAAAGCACACATCGACACCTTTTCCAGAAAGGCCTCGGGTAAGGCCATAGCATGCGGTCCCAAGACCGCCTTGGCTGTGCGGAGGGAACTCCCATCCAAACATGAGTACCTTCAAGCCCGCACCTCTTTCTTATCCCGCATATCCATCAAATCGCCTTCGCTAAGGGACGTCCCTGTCATCGCTGTACTGGCGCTCCGCCAGAAATGGGTGGAACCCTGCAACTATGCCATCCCGCTTATGGATATTTTTAAAAAAGAGCTGGTATATAAACTTTATTGAAAGGTAATAGCGAAAAAGAACAAAAATCTGAGTCAATTCTTAAGTAATTGTAATCCCTGAAGAGTTAAGTTTGTAGAGTTTAATATGCATTAAACTTGTTTTATTAGCACATCTAAACAACTACAATAAAGTTTATATAGTACAGATAACATGTCAATCTGCATGGAATTGGATACCATCTTCAAAGACACTAAGTGGGGTATCCTGGTCGCACTCTCAAAAGGTCCAGCGTCTCCCCTGGAACTTGCAAAGAAGACCCATACGACCATATCGAATATCAGCATCCAGCTTAGGCTGCTTGAAGCCCTTGGTTTTGTGAAGAGCGAGAAGAAGCCATCCGGTCGCAGCAGGGTCGAATATAGCCTTTCAAAGGAGTTCGCCTATATTACAATAGTGAAGGATAATTATTGCGCCAAGCGTCTGCTCAGGATCGAGCCATTCGACAGCATCATGCTCTCAGCCATGTTCTCCCAGGACAATGCGCTAAGGTATGCTAGTGCCTGGTTGTGTGCCATGGAGGTCGACCTCCTGGAGAAAGCTGCTGCGCTGGGCTATGTAGGGAAGACTGCGCAGGGCATGGAATTCCTGGCACTGTCTGACAGGAGTGAATCAAAGTCCTTCAATATGATGACGCTTGAAGGAGAAGTCACAATCAGTCTGAACTACAGGACAATTGAAGAAGTCGAGAACAGCGGGGAGATCACAAAATGCTATCCGCTATACGACCCAGGCGGCATCCTGGTAGGTCTCAAACAGAAAAAGATAATAAGGCAGGACACATCTAGACAGGAGGAAAAATGGTAGTATCAGAACTTCACAAGACTTTGGAGAAGAGGCATGGAGAGCTTGTATCGCTCCTGCATGCAGAGAGCACTACACTTCCGATCGAGAAGCAGCACCAGATCTACGGGGCAATAAATGAACTCAAGCTTGTGATGCAATCCCTGTCATATTACAGGAATCAGGAGATAATCGAAGGCGAAAAGGAATCTGACTTCAGCCTTTTCAGGGACACCAGGAAAAGCGTATTCTCTAATGCTCCTGGCAAGCAGCCTGATCTCCTGGCTGGCATCAAAGGCCTGTTCTCGAACTTCAGGAAGTGACTTTCTTTTTTTTACGGATCTCAAGCATGGACTTCCGAGGATTTCCAGGAACTCCTATCCTGATACCACCCCTTCCTCTCATGAATCGATCCGCTATCATCGCCAAGCACTGAGGACTTGCGTCCTGGCATTACTCGATTTTCTCGTAACTTCCGATTTACCTGCTTTTACATACTCTCGGAATCACCAAGGTTCCGATCTTAGGCGTGAGCAATCTCGCCGATCGGAATTAAGAAACGTCTTTAGTTTTTCCAGGTCTCTTTTTTTGAGAACTTGAAGATGTTTCAAAA
>CAYTWW010000005.1:0-35899 GCA_964441565.1 uncultured Methanosarcinales archaeon
GACATCGATCATCGGCGTGACTCCCCCAGTCACTGCCGGTAGCACCCCGTTCCATTTCTGCGCCTTCATGTATTCGATATAATTAGGGCTCCTGTCCAGCTGCTCCTGGATTATCCTGATCGATTCAGCCTGGCCTTCTGCTGCGGCGATAGCTGCATTCTTCTGACCGATGGCCTGTGCCTCTATCTGCTCAGCCTCGACCCTGATCCTCTCGAGGTCCCTCTCAGCCTTGAGCTTGAGCTGCTCCGCAGTGACCTTTGCCTCGATAGCATCATTGAACGATCTTGAGAAATCGAAGTCTGTGATCGACACTTCTTCGACGATGATACCTCTTGGGGCAAGCTTTTCAGTCAGGAGGTCCCTTATCTCAAGCCTCACTGCTTCCCTCTTTGTGATGAGCTCTTCTGCAGTGAACTTGGCTGTCACAGCCTTCACAGCTTCCTGCTCAGCAGGCTGGATAATGCTGCTCTGATACCCCAGGCCGAGCTGCTGGTATATCTCAGGCACCTTGTTGGGATCCACACGATAGTTTGTCGCGATCCTTGCAGAGACCACCTGCAGGTCCTTTGAAGCAGCTGTGGCATCTGCCTCATACTTCTGCGTCTGCACACTCAGAGATACAGCTCTCTGGACAAAAGGGGCCTTGATGTGTATTCCCTCCTGGACCGGGACCATAGAAGGAGCGCCAAATGTGAGGATCACTCCTCTGCTTCCAGCCTCGATCGTATAGAATGTCTGGAACAGTGTGATGAGCGCGAAGAGTCCGATGATGATGAACATGATTGTCCTCGTGAAGACCTCGACAGCAGTACGTTCTTTTACCATGGAGGACCATTGGCAATCCTACTATAAGAATCTTACGGGGAAAGAACTTCGAAATCTACGCATAGCCTGAATTTTCCCGGGCCATATTGACCGCATTTCACTGTCCTAGTGATCCTGCAGTCCGTCCCTGCCTTTCTGCACGCATCCATCGCCTTCCTCTCCCCAAGGGCGATGTCCTTCTCCTCCTCGAAATCATAGAGATGTATGGTTGTCCCTGGGCCAGCAGCTGCAAGCGCTGTGTCGAGGAAATCTCCGGCATCCTTTGGGAGCGGCATCAGTATCCTGTCGAACTTGCCCAGCTGAGGTACGATATCCCTGACATCTGCATTGTGCAGTGTGACGTTCTTCAGTTTGTTGAGCCTGATATTCTCAAGTCCATAATGATGCCCGACAGGGTTCTTCTCGACCCCGACAATCTCCTTCGCTCGCGAATGCCTTGATATGACACAAGGGTATGGTGCGCATCCTGAGAACATCACTAACACGCGCTCATGCGGTTTCACAAGATCTGCTATCCTTCTTCTCTCAGTCGAAAGTCTGGGGGAAAAGTAGACTTTCTCGACATCAAGTTTCAATCTCACATCATTCTCGAAGTATAATGTCTCCTTAGTCTTCACTCCGGCGACAAATTCAAGGTCCTGGGTCCTGAACTCCCCGCCATGGATGCCTGACTTGACAAGCACAGTCTTTATGTTCTTCTGCGCCTTCAGTAATGCTTCTCCGATCTCCTTGACATGTTCTTTGTACTCATCCCTGGATTCGATGATTGCGATGCTGCCGAGTATATCAAAAGAGCTGGGGAGCTTCTCCTTCTCGCTTTCCGGGATATCCATGTAGTCCTTGTAGGACTGCCCAGGCCTCTTGCCGAAATCCATCTCCACGATAGTGCCGATATCAGATAGATCAGAAGTACCGTCGACCGGGATTATCGTGAAATCCCCTTGTGTCAGTATAGGATAGCCTGGGACCAGAGCTCCTCTATCTTGTAGGAGGCTCCTCGCTTTCTCTGTCTGTTCCTTCCTGACCTTGAGACCCTTCATCCTACCCAAGAAAAAATATTTAAATTATAAGCTTGTCCATACGGCACATATCTTGGCACTCTTTTCTCGGACGTTTCCGGGGATCAAGGTCAGATAATGAAAATGCGCTGCTCGGGGCAATTCGGGTATTTCGCCCCTCGCTACTTCGCGTATTTTCAAATCTCAAATAAGCAGATAGTGCATTCATCCTCTCTATGGATAGAGAGGTACTCTGCCTAGTTGAGATATTTGATATAAACAGGGAGGGAATTTTATGGCAAAGAGACTAGGAATCCTTACAGGCGGCGGAGATGTTCCAGGCTTGAATGCGGCGATCAAGGTCGTGACAGAGCTTGCGATCAGGGATGGATATGATGTCATCGGCTTCAGGAAAGGCTGGGCAGGACCTCTGAGGATGGTACCTGAAGAAGGTCATGATAACTCTGAATTCTACATGCCGCTCACTCTTGAGACAGTCAGGAAGGTGGCGAGGTCAGGAGGTACATTCCTGCATTCCTCGAGGACGAATCCTGTCAATGTCGCAGAGAAGGATGCGCCTGATAGGCTCAAAGGCAAGTATTCGAAATATCCTGCAGACATGACTGCATCTGTTGTCGAGAACCTCAAATTCCTCAAGATCGATGTCCTCGTCACGATAGGAGGAGACGATACCCTTTCATTCTCCGGAAGGCTGGATAAGGAAGGATTCAAGGTCGTAGCTATCCCTAAGACCATGGACAATGATGTATGGGGAACAGACTACTGCATCGGCTTCGCGACAGCTGTCACACGAGGAGTGGACCTGATAACAGCTTTCAGGACACCTGTAGGCTCGCATGAGAGGATCGGCGTGATCGAGGTCATGGGCAGGTATGCTGGATTCACATCCTGGTACATCGGATACCTTGCAGAGACTGACCGCGTGATCATACCTGAGGTGCCATTCAATGTCCAGAAGCTCGCTGATTTCCTCAAAAGTGACAGGAAGGCAAGCCCGAGCAAGTACTCGCTGGTAGTCCTTTCCGAGGGTGCCATGGAAGAAGGAGGCAATATGGCCCTCTCAGGAGAGATGGATGCATTCGGCCACAAGAAGCTGGGCGGCATCGGAGAGAGGACTGCTGAGAACATCAAGAAGATGACAGGGACGCATATCATGTTCCAGAACCTCGGATATCTTCTTAGGTCTGGAGAGCCTGTGTCATTCGACAGGATGGTCGCAAAGACCTTCG
Organism: uncultured Methanosarcinales archaeon; assembly: GCA_964441565.1. GTDB lineage: Archaea > Nanobdellota > Nanobdellia > Woesearchaeales > GW2011-AR15 > CAYTWW01. The sequence goes on from CAYTWW010000005.1 coordinate 3,074, forward strand.
GCATCATGGCCTATGAGCAGGTCCAGAAAGGAAACTCTGGAGTCATGATGGCGATCAGGAATGGTGTCTATGATGTCGTGCCTATCTCAGAGATCTCTGGCAAGTCCAGGAAGATCGACGTGAAAAGGCTCTACTATGCAGACACCTACAAACCGCACATCCAGGGAGTCAGGGGACTTCCGATGTTCGGATATTAGATTTTTTCTTGACTTTTTCAAATATTGTCAAATAAAAAAAATTCTTAGAAAGACTATCTGAATCCTGCTTCGTAGCATCCCGGCATGAGAAGTGCTGCTGCGGTATGATATAACGGCATGAACGGAGTATTTTTCCTGAAGAAACCAAGTCCGTTTATCTTCTCAACCTGAGCTTGGAAAGAACCCGATGGTCCGAAGTTTTCATATGCATCCGGAGGAAGAGGTGTCTTCTGGCTGACCTTGGATAATGCTCCCTCGACAATCCTCCCGTATTGGCAGGAGAGGTCCAGTTCAGGGACTGTGCCGTAGTGCTGATTTGCGACCGACATCGCTATGGATCTTCCTGCAGCTATCCCGAAGATCATATCAGGGCCGGTCATCATCCCTCGGACAACCTGATCAGGTGTGAACTTATCATTATATGCGAAGCCGCCGGGGATCGCTTCAATGAAATACTGGCCTGTCTTCTCCTTGATGACCATATGGTTCTGCTTGATGAAGGAAGAAAGATCATCTTGGCCTGAGTCCTGGAAGACACTCGCGAGTAAGACTGCGTTCTTCCCAAAGATCACATGATCCCCTACGACAGCGAAATTGTTACTGCTCTCCTCATATCCATGCTCCAGTATCGCCCTCTTGGTAGGCATCAGATGATCATCGATATAGTCCCTGCCTTTTGCGACTTCAAGCGACATTATGCTGACAGGGCTGATCCGCTCCTCCAGGTTCTTCCTGACAAGTTTGGCTGCATCAGGCGCACTGACCTTTATCCTGCCGAATCCACCCTCCTCCATCCCCTGCTTCGCAACGCCTTCTGCGACGATCATCATCGCATAGCCCTTCCTATGGTATGCTTCGACGATCCTGCTTGTCAGCATATCATAGTCTACATTGACTTCTGGTATGACTACAGCATCGATCCTCGATTGATCTTCGAGCTTATCGAAAGCCATCGCTGCAAGCACAGACCAGCCGCTTGTCGCCCCAAGCGCACCGACGATCCCAATCCTACCGTGTGAAGCTGTGGGATAAGAGAACTCCCTGACATGGTCGCACAAGGATTTCGCTGCGCTTGCCGCACCATAGGTAAGGGCAGTATTCAGGTCCATGTCCATGGTCTTTGGACCGCCGATCATGTTGACTCCTGCTTCTGCCAGCTTAGCCGCAAGTCCGAGCGTGTCATCCCCACCTTCAGCGACTAAGCAATCTAGACCAAGGGCATTATAGTTATGAACACCAAGTTTGAAATCGTGGTTGTTCTTTGCCAGGTTCACCCTTGAGTTGCCAAGGATCGAGCCAGGAGAATTGGCAAGTGTCTTCAAGGTTGTGTCCCAGGCATTACTGACCTGTGATTCCAGGTTGCCTGTCGTCGTGATAAGCTTGTAATTCTTATTCAGAAGCCCATCCCATCCATTGTCGAAGAAGTATATCTCATAAGTGTCGCCCGATTCCTTGGCGATGTCAAATATCTGTTGGAGGAAACCAGCTATGGAAGGATTCAAGCCTGCAGCGCAACCACCGCTTGTGAGGAAACCGACTTTTCTGACTGCCATCGATGGAGATTATGACTGCCTATATAAAAAGCTTATCGAACTGAAACTACTGCAAAGGGAGAAATATTTTTATGAATTGGTTTAATAGTTGAACAATTGTTTAGTTCTACCAAGTAGTGAATCTGGATAATTTTATATATTAACAGATAAGATATCACCTTATGGGTCTCCCTGTAGTCTCACAAGATATCGCAGATTTGGTCATTCGGACATACCTGGGAGGATACGGTTCATTCAAGGACGAGACAGAGGCAGCTGCACTATCAGGTGGGAACAATCTCCTTATGCAACTGATGAAGACTGGTGCGCAAGCATTCAGAGAACCTGAGCTTTTCCTTAGGGGAGGAATCCTGACCTATGGGATGCTCCATGCGCAAGCAACGGAAGATAAGATACAGCTTCCCTCTGTGTCCTTGAGATCTGGTATAGAGGTATTCACAAACGAGGATGATCTTGATACACGGGAGAGGGTCTTGAGATCATCAGGGAATTCTGTTCTGGCAGCATCGATCCAGGATAGGAGGGAACTTGAATTCGGCACCGGCCCAGACGGATACTTCTTCTCGCGAGGTGCATTGGATATGTATCTGATGCTATACAACCAGGCGATGATAGAGGGCAGAGTTGCAAACCAGAGCGACATTGTGAGACAGTATTATTCTGCGCAGAAACAGCCTGTGCTCGAAGAGGTCCTCTTGTTGCTCGCAGATGATCTGCATGAGAAGATGGGAGATGAGTTCCTGGTCGTGAACCAAGGCGATGAATATGTTCTTGTCAAGAGAGATATGGATGCTCAGCCGTGGTACGCTGTCATCTCATCAGATGATGGCAGCCTTGCCATCCATCATAAAGGTGTGCATCTGCTGAAGGTCGTGAGGGAAAGCTTGGATAGATATCACCAGCTATCGAGGAAGGAAATTCCTGGAATCGTATATAAGGAAGGTAGGGAGGAGCTTTTCTTCAGGCCAGAGATACTTGGACTTAAGATGGACCTGATGATTGCGGCTGGAGACAATGGGAGATTCGACATCGCTGATCTTGCGAACTTATACAGCGTCTGTGCTCCGATTCTTAAGCCCAGCCCTTCTGTTGACATATTCAGAAGCATTGCCGGCAGGCAGTACTCAGATGTCCTCTCTTTAGGCTGCGGTAGTGGGTGGGATGAGATTGCACTTGCTCAGCAAGGATACCATGTCCTCGCATCTGACATCAGTCAACCTCATCTTGATAGGATCGACCAGCTCAACAGGCTGCATCTTCATATTCAAGGACTTAGGACTGCTTTGTTCAGTGCTACAGCACCTGAAGTCCAAGATGGCTCCCTCGATGCGATATATGCACGGTTGGTCTATCATCTGTTCGACAATGAGGGACAGGCCAGATTTGTTGAGGAGTGCTATAGCAAGCTTAGGCCCGGTGGGCTGCTTTTTGTTGTCGTGCCTTCGACCAGAGATGAGTGGTGCCTCGCTTCTGGAGGGACCCGGCGCGAAGATGGTATGATCGATGCCAATCCTTTTCCAGGCAAGAAGCCTTTCCTTAGGAATTTCGAGACTGAGGAAGGATTGCGTCAGGATTTCAGACATTTCCGCGGCCTGAAGGTCTGGCAAAGAGAAGAGCAGAGATATGATGACCCATACATCACGAACCTTATCTATCTCGTTGGACATAAGCCTGCCTGAATCATCAGATGAACACTTCGACCATGCTGAACACGATCGAATTGAATGTGATATTGGTTATCCTTGAATAGATGTTCCTGATAAGATTTCCTCCCATCAGGGGAATCAGCACTCCTAAGAAGATATTATATGCAATAAAGCAGATATAGATGACAAGCGAGCTGTACAGCATGCTCACCATATAGAAGATCGCCAGCAACCCCAATGGCTTGATGATGCTCTGCACATAGAATTCATTTGTCATCACCATATACAGGCCGAGAGCGATCATCCCGGCAAGCATTCCTGAGGAGAACCCGAACCATCTCACAGCAAGTAGCCCGATCAGCGGGGAAAGCTCAAGCTGAATATACACCCCAGTCATCCTCTGCCAATAGCTGCATGCGAGATGGATGGCGAATAGCGCTCCGATGGAGAGCAATGCCGTGATATTCTCCTTGAACAGAAACAATAGTAGCATTAGCGCCAGGCTGACGGCAAGGCTTACCCTGAGTATATTTCTCTGAATGCTCCCACCACCTTTTCATCGAATCCATATTCTCTTGCCTTGCTTACTGCAAGACCTGCGGCCTCTTCCAAGGGTAGATGAGGAAACCAACCTCTGTAGTCACGCCCATGCGCTGCGTAGTCATCAGCTATCATGGCCGCCTGGACATACTTGCCCGCATCCCCTCCTATCTGAGCTGCCAATTCAGGAGAATGATGCAGTAAAGGTATCATGATTAGAGGAGCGAATTTGTCCAACCCGACCAGATCCTCGATATTCCTGGGTCCATATCCCTCCAATACACCTGCCTGGATCAGCTTTTGTATGCTTTTTTTCGCCCCCAGCTCGGGATGCGCCTGTTTCAGCCATGCTGGAGGAGCATTATGAGGATCCCCAAAGACCCAGGGAAGGAAGCCTGAATCATGCAACTGTGCTCCAAGGAGGATGCTTTCAGGAGAACAGCATCCAAGCAGTTCCGCCATACGGTAGGTCATCAAGGCGACATCGCTTGAATGCCCTCTCAGGTGTCCCCCTGGGTACTCATCTGCAGGGATATGCACAGGGCCTATCCCTAGCACATCCTCTGCCTTCTCCAATTCTCCTTGTATCCTGTTGTACTTGTAATGTCCAAGCACCGCTTCTACACTCTGCGCCACAGTCAGATTGGTAGTATCTAGGGTAAGTCTGCTAACTTGTCTATGATAAGGGAATCTCTCTGCTCTCTCCATGAACGCCAATTTGATATCTGGCTCATGCCTTCTGTATGCTGCAGCTTCTGTATTCTGCTCAAGATCAGAGACATATCTGGCAATCAGAGTCTGCCTGTCTGCTTCAAGGCTTACTAGATATGTGGTTGCATCGAGGAGTTCAGCATTCTGTGCATGATAAGGGTTGACATCTGTCGCCAGAGTACCGCTGCCCAGGCTTATGACAGCTCTCGGCATCTGGGTGAGCTGCTTGAGTATTATATGTTCCAGCTCGAAGAAACCTTCTCTTGGAAGGGATCTTGCATCCCCTCCGTAGAGCCTGGCTACTTCCTGATCAAGATCCCTATGTTCCCATCCTGTCCTCTCAGCTAATCCTTTTCCTACCACGCTCTTGCCGCAAGCCCAGATACCGCACAGGCTTATCCTGTCCATCTCATCGCCTCAAGCACAGTCTTCTTTGCTGCATCCTTCCCATCTTCGCTCATGAAGATGCTGCTCGTCTTATCAAGCATATCCCCTACGATATTGTCCATATATGCAGGCGGCGGGCACTTGCCACAGACTTTCCTGCAATCGACTTCCCTAAACGCCTTCGCTTTCCTATATGCTTCCAGGAGGCTGCCCTCATATATCGAGATGGATCCAAGACCCTGGAAGACAGCTTTATTCTTGCATATGGCCTTGTCGATTGCCTTTGCTATCTCATCTATGCTGCTGTGCGAAGGAAGCGACGAACGCCCTATAGGTCGTCCCCACATATGAGCCGGCACTTCGACGATTGTAAGACCTTCACATTCCCTGATTTTCACATCATGGCCCTCTGTGGCGTTCACAAGCACCCTGAAGTCTCCTATCTTGTGTACTTCTGGATGGCTATGGCAACATGCATTGAGAGAGATATGTCCTGTATCCAGCATCCTGAGCTGCGGCTGGCTTATCAGGCATCTCCTTGAGGTCATCATCCCCCCTTCCCTGGCCCGGACATGTACTTTCGCTGCTTCCGATTCCATCCCTCTCGATAGGAGCATCTGCTTGACTGCGAGTATCTTCTTTTCGTCATCAGCCAGCCACTCCTGGTGCTCATGCTGGAATTTCAGGTATATCTCATCGACTCCCATCGAGGATAGCGTGCTTAAGAATGTTGGATCGATGATCTTATGGTACGTATCTGGCTGCAGCACAAAACTGACAGCCAACCTTTTCTTCTCTTTCCCAAGAAGCCTTATGCCTTCCATCACCTGCTCGAAAAGGTCCGCTCCCTTGAGCATGCGAAAATCATCCCTGTCCGCTGCATCTAGGCTGACATTGACATATTCAGCTTCTCTCGCCTGTAGGACATGACGGGCCAGGAGCGTGCCGTTTGTTATGAGACAGAATGCCAGTCGTCTTTCCGTGATGGCAGACATTATCTTTCCAGCGTCGGGATGCAATAGCGGCTCTCCTGTCTCTCCTGAAAGCCTGATCAGTCCCTTGTATCCTGATAGCTCGTCAAGGATCCTGAGCACCTTATGTGTTTCCATGAACAGAGCTTTTCCTTTGCCCTTTGTCAGCAGGCAGTATCTGCATCGCAGGTTGCATGACTCTGAGAGATCCACCTCCAGCTGCAAAGGCCATCTTTTGTCTGACAGATGGAACTCAAGATTTCGTTGCCTTAGAGGAGGCATCGAATGTTTCAGGTTCTTCCCAAGCTCTCTCTGCACCAGACCTCGAAGATCGCCTCCGCGCAGGCTTCCTGCGATAAGTTTCTCAGTGAACTCTGCTTCAAGCGCAGCTGCGATATCTGGCAGTCTCCTCTTAATGATCATATAAGCCATATAGGCTCCTGTGTCATTCTCCATCTCCATGCTCGCACTGGCCATCTCCCTAACATGCGTAAGGCCCAACTTCTCTGATAGCTCTCTTATGCAGGGGATATATCGGTTCCTCCTTATCGTATCTGCGATCTCAGAAAGTCCCATCAATGTGCTGGTGTATCTTCCTTCCTCGTTGAAGACGACGATGTCTGCCTGGTCCCTGTTGCGATAATATGTTTCATATCCTTCGGCTATCCTCTCTTCTATCCTGTCACGGCCACTAAGCCTGCTTGCGACAGCCATGCCATAATCTTCTTTGCTTTTGTGGTCTTTTGACGCTATGAGGAGATAGACGCAGTTCTTGATGTTCCTCTGAGGGACACCATCTATGACCTGCCATAGATTCTCTCCGACCGCGATATCACCGCGTTCCCATGCCTGCTGTAGTTCAGATGTGCACACCCCAAACAGTTTGCCTCGCGTCTCGAGCGGATACACTATCTCCCCGAGGTCTTGCATCCGCTCGAATTCTTCTCTATCCAGGAAATGCCCTTGCGATTCTCCTTCCCTTCTTGGCCTTGTGTAGACTCTTTGAAGCCTGAAGAAGCCATCTTTTCCAGCCAGGTCCTTGGAGAGTGTGCTTTTCCCTTCTCCAGAACCCCCTCCGAGCATGAGAATAGTAGGATTTACTGGACCGAAGCAGAAGTGTCCTGGATCAAGGATGATCCTTGATATCTCGCTCCTCTCCTTAAGCATGAATCTTGCCTGCCTCAGGATATGTGCATGGTCTGCTAAGATCTGGAGATCGACAACTGGCATGGCTGAGATCACGGCATCCCTCAATGAGCTGCTGATACTTGTGAAAAATCTGGCAAGCGTCATCCGTATCCCTTTCTTCCTCATGGCAGACTCATCAGCTACCTTCTCGCATATGCTCCTCAGCTCATCGAATCTTTGATTGTCCTTGAATACTGCGTAGAACCTTCCTGAATCAGTAAGTTCAAAATGATCAAACTCAAGCCTTAGACAACCGATCCCCCAGGACTTGTATGAGAGCCTCCTTGTTATTGCCTGGGTGTCTGCTCTTTCGGTATCTTCCCCTGATACAAGAGTGACCACCGTGATGTGCCTGTCCTCGGGGGGGACGATGTAGCCCGTTGAACCAGTGCTTTCCAGGATGATCCTTGAAGCTTCTCCGACCGCTGAATCAAAGTATCCAGGAGTCTTGATCAGGAGTGTTACATCTAAGCTCTTGAAGCTGCGCGGAATCCATTCTCCTGCCTGCAGCTCAAAATTCTCATCCAACATCTTAGTTCTCGATGACCAGCTCCGGGGTTTGATATCTGAGCCGTAGATTCGCCTCATATTCATCCGCATGCCGCGAGAGATACTCATTATACTGGGCAGTCCTGGTCAACCTGAAGAGATCAATCGTCGTGAAATTCGCAAGCATCACATCTCCTCCGTCATACCCGTCGATCCTCTGGATCTTCGGATTTGTGAAACCATCGAAGGCAGGTAGCCCTGGAGGGATCCTCAGGAAGACAGGTGGGCCGCTTATGCCAAGGGTCCTTACTGAAAGTTCTCTATTCACATTGAAGGAAGGGTACCAAGGCACCTTGAGGCATCCCTTCACCATCTCGAAGTTCCTGCATCCTTTTGTCTCGAATACGATCTTCCTGCGTTCTCCCAGTCTCCTTATCTCAGAGATCAGTCCAGCTGAGATGAATCTGGGATCGATGCACCCGCATCTGGGTCCGTTCCCGGATATGAAGAATCTTTCCCCGATGAACCTTTTTATTCCTGAGAATTCCGGCTCTCTGAGGACCTGCTCCATATCTTCGAAAGCCAGATCATTTCCATATCTTCCGAAGCGTGGAACGAAAAGGACAGTAAGGTGATGATTGCCTTCTAGCAGCAGTTCGAACCTCTTGAGATCTATTAGTGACTCGAAATAATCGTCAGGCCAGAACACCAGGAGGACTGGCTTCTTTGAGAAAGCGACCTCAGACATATACTGAGGAAGCCCGCTGAGTTCAAGCTGCCTGTTTGGTCTCTTGCTTACTTCTAACAGCTGCCTGATGATCCTTTTTATCTCAGGATGTTCCGCAGTCATCGAACCGCTCATCTCGAGAAGCTTCTTATCGACCGGGATGTCATTGACATTGAATATATTTGAGGCTGCTGACGCAGAGCTTTTCAGGTTTATGCCTGTATATCCGGAAAGGACCGCAAGTTGCACAAGCCTATAGATATCTACCTGGCCTTCCTTTCTTATATGATTCACAGAATTTTCATCGTCAAGCTCCCGGATAAGGTTTATCGCTGCCAGATGGCATACATGATTGAACTCCTTATACAGGTGCGCCTGATGGTCTATCTTTCCCGACAGGTGCAATATGGTCCTGTTGAAAATATCCTGATAGATCTGCTGTGGTGTCTCTTCGCACAGGCTCTTCCCCCAAGGCAGCTTCTGTTCGAATATATCTGCGATTTTCTTGGCAATGGCCTCGGGTTCAGCCTCGTCCACTGCACCTGTTTCGTGCAGCTCCTTGAAACTTGATAGGCTCTGTTTACGGACCCAGGTATCATAGTCCAATCCATCTGAGAAAAGACCAGGATTCCTTTTCCTCTCAGAAAGGAAATTTGTTCCTGGACTAGATGCTTCTGGAAAGAATACTGCGATGTCTTCAGGCAGTGCCGGATCAGGCTCTGCACAAAGAATCTTGAATGGCGTTCCCTCTTTGGTCATTGTTACAACCTACTGATAATAAATTTATTGTATGATAAAATATGAAACTGATATAAAGAATTGGTTTATTTCGAATTAACTAAACAGTTTAGAACCACTCCCCAAGCCCCTTCTGCCCCTGTTTCTTGACCTGCTTCTCCAGGGCTGACTCTACCCTCTCTCGGGAGAAATCATGCCTGTCGACAAGTATCTCAATCACCTTCTTCCTGTCGATGCTGCCCCAGCTCAGATCGCGATCCTCGGCTGGCATATTGATGATCGTTGAGAAGACATCCTTCCAGCTGTAGTCGAAGTGCTTGTCCCATTCGACCTCAGAGAACATAGAACCGAAATCCTTCCCATGTTTCTTCAGGAGGAGGAGTCCCTTCTTTGGTCCTATGCCCTTGATTCCTCCTATGTTGAAATCTGTCCCGCATAGTATTCCCAGGGCGATCAGTTGTTCCCTATCCAACCCAAGTGTGTTCAGGCTCTCAGACAGTACTATCTCCTCAGGTTTCACCTGCTCGTAAGCCATGGTCCCTTTTATCCTCCTCCGCTCAGAGACTGTCAGGTTCCTGATGACTCTTGGCGCTCCGAAGAGCAAGCTGTCAGTGTCCTGGCTGACGACTGCATGCGCTTTTCCCTTGAGCACAAGATATGCTGCCTCTGCCTCTGCCTCAGACGGCGCCTGGACTATGGGGAGGCCCATCGCTGCTATCAGCTCCTTCGATTCTGATATCATCTCAGATGTCAGCTTCGATGTCCTCGACGCGAACTTCTTCATGGCCTCAAGGTCCTGCGTCTCTTTAGCAGCAAGGTACTTGATCTCCGCTTCCTCCTTGCCCTGCATCCTTCGCTGCTGCTCCTTCTTCTTCAGCTCAGGAGCCTTCCCATCGAAGCAGTATGCGAGCAGCAGGCCTTGCTCCATCAGGTTCATTGTCCTGAAATAGAGCCCTGAGAGGTGGCTCGTGATTATTCCTTTCGAGTCCATCAGCGGAGTGCCATCCCTCTGCCTTATGGATGAAAGATACTGGTACAGCGCATTGAAGGCATCTACAACCAGCTTCTTTCCTGCAAGATTCGATGTCGTTATCTCCTGCGAAGTCAGGATCGGACCGAGGTTAGTTCCCATATAGGAGGACTAATCAGGATGATTTAATAAAATTATACATGGAAATCATTTTGATGGTCGTCTTGACCATTCCTGGAGTAAGGCCACACATGAGTTTGCCAGCGCTATCGATAGTATCATGTCAAATTCATGTGAGATAATCAGGCGGTCAAGCATGAACCAAGCAGGCAACTGCACAGAGAAGAAGAGGACTGAATAGCATATCAGTGAGAAAAACCATAATACAGGCAACAGGACAATGCCAAGCAGGAGGCCTTTCACAAGCTTTTCATCTCTTAGCCATCGGCTGCAAATATGAAAAAGCAGGTAAGCCAAAGAAAACACTGCAGGGTAAAGCACTCCAAATAGGAGTATCTCCACTCCCCCGCTATTAATATAGGCGAGCAGCACAAAGATGTTGATCATCATCAGGATTGAAAAACGGTATAAAATGTTCTTCGAGATTTTATTGAAGAAGGTTTTCTTCCTGAATGCGAGAGTTATCAAGTCAGGAGGCACATATCTTTTCTTGCCAGGGATTGTGGATATGAGAGACCAGAAGGCAAGTTCTCGGACGACGTGCCTGATGTTCATCTTGTTATCTCATAGCTCTTGACCTTCTCGAACAGTTCCCTTGCATTAGCATCGTTCTCGAAATGGTCCCTGACTGGCTTTATCAGCTCATCGATCCTTGCAGCCACAGCCTTCTTCAGGTCCATCGGATGGAGCTGCTTCTCTGAGAATGATTTCTCCAGCTCTGCATATGAACCGAACGTCAGATTGCCTCCCCATTTATCAGGGCGTTCGATGACAAGCGTATCGAACTTCTCGAAGATGATATGCTTGCAGTATTCGAGAATCGGGTTCTCAGCCACCTGGCCTTCCGGGCAATATGCCTTGTTGATCTTTCGTTTGATATCTTCAGATGAATCAGTCATGAATATCGCAGTATCAGGCTTGCTCTTGCTCATCTTGAGATCAAGGACCCTATCCTCGGTGTTCTCTCCTGCAGGCGGCTGCCCAAGTCCCATCAGCATGTGATGGCTCACGATGACAGGCTTAGCATAGCCGAGCTTCTCTGCCAGCTCTCTTGCCAGCATGTTGACCTTCCTCTGGTCCATGCCCAGCTGGCATATGTCTGCCTTGAGATAGAAGATATCAGCTGCCTGCATGCAGGGATATAGTATCTGCGAAGCCTGCATCACCTCGCCTTCCTTCCTTCCCATTATCTGGCCGCACCTGATGATCCTGTTGAGGGTAGAATGCCTGGATACCTGCATTACAAGCTTCCAGTATTCAGGATCCTTGACAACATCGCTGACCCACCTGAACTCGACTTTTGACAGGTCCATGCCGCAGGCCTTCCAGACCTCGATCATGTATTTGCCGGTTGTCTGGATCTTGTCTATGTCTCCACCGAGCTTATTGTTTGCCCATCCATGCCAATCAGCGACCCACATGATGAAGTGGACCCCAGCTTTAGTCATCTTGTTGACATTGATCGCCCTCATGAGTCCTTGGGCGATATGCATCTTCCCGCTAGGCTCGAAGCCATCGTATGCGATAAGCTGCTTGCCGCTCCTCAGGAGCTCAAGGAGTTCCTCATCATTGATGACTTCCTCCCCTACCTGCTTGATAAGTGCGAATCTCTCTTCAGTTTCCATTTTCCCACCAGTAAACCTTCCAATAATTAAAATCTTCCTTCTAGCATAGCGTCAGTCTCCTGCATCGCTCTCTCCTTGAATGTGCCGAAATGCTCTGCTGCCTCAAGGAACATCCTCCGGAATTTCTCCTTGTCCCTGTCCTTGACTGCCATGTGAAGCGCCATGATGCTGTTGATGTAAGCCCTCATGACCTCCTCAGTGAACTCATTCTCTATAGATATGTCTGCATAGAGCTCAGGATCCTGCGCAAGCACCCTTGCTATCATCGCGAGACGCATCCTGTACACTGGTGAAGAGAACTCAAGGCTCTCCTGAATATCGACCCCAAGCTCTGACATCGTACGTCCCAGGCTTATCAGGTTGAAGTGCATGAGCCCCTGCACGACTGACATCATCCTGTCATGCTCTACCGCTGTGCTCTTCTTGACCTTCCCGCCTGACGACCCTATCAGGTCATCTATCCATCCATTCCATTTCTGGGTCCTCGCATCGCAGACTACGACAGTCTGCCCTTTGATGCCGATCGTGGGTGAGAACATAGGGTGCAATCCGACGACCTCCGCCTTGGATCTAAGCATCGCCTCGACAGCTGGCTGCTTGATCGATGTCACATCCATCCAGAGCTGGTCCTCCCTCGAGAAGGGATGAAGGCTCTCAATCACTTCCTCTGTCACGCTTATCGGAACTGCGAATACAAGCACATCTGATCCTTCAGCCAGTTCCTGATTTGATAGCTCAGTCCCCTTGTCGCTGATGCCTACTTCAAAGCCGTGGGACAGGAAGAAAGATGCCATCCATCTTCCCATCCTACCGTTTCCGCCAATTATGCCTATTCTCATGTTTACCTCCATATGCACTGGTCCGTCGTCTATCTGCGCGGACTCAAAGATAGTAATATCTAGCAGAAAGTGCCGATGCAGTTGAAGCTGCAATTGACATAGGATTCTTATAGGAGCAGCGTAAATATAAATGTATCGGACAAGTAGGCCCTGTCCTGAAAGTCCAAGATTGAGGCAACAACACTGGCGCCGGCCAGCCGGGGGAAAGTTCGCAGGGCGAACTTGAGTTCACCTATGGCGAACTCAGACCCCAAAATTCGCATAGCGAATTTTAGTTCGCTAAAGCGAACTAAGGGGTGGCTGGCGACGACTTTAATTTGCAGTTACAATATGTACCTAAATTAAGGATTCCTATGACACTGAAAATGCTGCATTTTCATTGTAAAGTGTGCTTCAGCACACTTTAGGAGGACGCTCAATGAGTGTCTCATTGAACCTGGGACGTCAGTCCCGCTGGCTGCCAGTAGTGTTGTTGCCAAAACAGATATAAATTGAGATTCAGGACACACCCGGACAAGTAGGGTCTGTATAAAATGATCAGGATAATACGATTTTTGCCTCAATCCGTAAAGCCATATCAGATGAAAACTATGATTGCTGCCAGGGAGGCAAGAATGGAAAGCATTACTGGGCCACACAACTATACTGTTGTTGAAGAATCAAAAAAATCAAGCCTTTGGCTTCGCGAAGTCTCCCATCGTTGGTTTCTCGGTCCTCTTGAAATCGCCGAAACCCATCTTGATGGAATCAGTGTGGGTGCCTGCATTGAAAGCTATCTGCTGATTTCTCGATAGATTGTTATCGACAAACAGCGGCAGCGAGAACAGGCTTGCGAACGGAGGGACTGCTCCTATCGACACACCTGTCGCATGCTTCACTTCATCAGCTGATGCAAGTGTCACATCCTTCCTCCCGGATAACAGCTCCAGCTTTCCGAAATCAAGCTCATCCTCGGCTGAGAGCACTGCCATGAAGAATCCATTGTCAGACTTGAGCACAAGCGCCTTTGCTCCCTGTCGAAGCTTTGTCCCCCTAGCTTTCGCAGCCTCTTCAGATGTGTTGACATGCTGGTGCTTCACATGCTCGAACTGCACCCCGTTCTTGGAGAGAAGCTCGCTGAGCTTCGAGAACACATCTGCCTTCTTCTCTTCCTTCTTGATGAAATCAAGCTTTATGCTGAGCTCCTTGAGCTGCTTTGGATCCACCTCGCTTGGGCAGCCGTCCATGAGCCCCTGCGCATTCTTGTTCTTAGGGAACGCGATCACTTCCCTGATATCAGATGTTCCGTTCATCATCGCCACAAGCCTGTCGAATCCGATAGCAAAACCTCCGTGCGGAGGAGCGCCATATTTGAATGCCTCCAAGAGGAACCCGAACATCCTCTGTGCCTTCTCCTCAGGGAATCCTACGACATCCATTATCTTCTTCTGGAGATCTGGATTCCATATCCTGATTGAGCCAGAAGCTAATTCCACACCATTGAGGACCATGTCATAGCATTCTGCATAGACTTTCCCTGGATCTGAATCGATCATCTCGATATGCTCACGCTTGGGCATCGTGAACATGTGATGAGCAGGCGACCATGCCTGGTTCTCTTCATCCCATTCGAACATCGGGAAATCGACGATCCAAGCGAACCTGAATTCTGAAGGATCATATAGCTTGAGATCAAGCCCCAGCTGGTTCCTCAGCCTTGACAGCACATCATTCACAAGCTTTGGCTTGCCTGCGATGAACATTAGTGTTGAGCCTTCCTCTGCTCCAGTCCTCTCGATAAGCTCTGCCTGGAGCGCTTCAGGGAAATATTTGGCGATATTGCTCTCCAGTTTTCCTGACACGACCTTCATATAGGACATGCCCTTGGCGCCAAGCTTCTGGCAGAAGGCGATGTATTCGTCAAGCTCCTTCCTGGTGAAGTCTTTCTTTGGCGTGATGGCCTTGACTATCCCTCCCTCAGCGACGATAGACTGGAAGACCTGGAAATCAGACCTGCTCACGATGTCAGAGACATTGGACAGATGCAGCTCAAATCTTAGGTCTGGCTTGTCGTTACCGTATTTCTCCATTGATTCCTTGTACGGTATCCTTGGGAACGGAATCTTGATCTCCTGGCCGATGGATTTTTTGATGATGTTTGCGACCAGTCCTTCTCCAACCTTGAAGATGTCGTCCTGTGTGACAAAAGACATCTCGATGTCAATCTGAGTGAACTCTGGCTGCCTGTCTGCCCTGAGGTCCTCATCCCTGAGGCATCTCGCCAGCTGGAAGTAGCGATCGAAGCCCGATACCATCAGTATCTGCTTGTAGAGCTGCGGACTCTGTGGCAGCGCATAGAACTCGCCGAGATTCACCCTTGAGGGGACGATGTAATCCCTAGCTCCTTCAGGCGTTGATTTCATGAGGATAGGTGTCTCTATCTCAAGGAAATCCTGGCCAGCCAGGAATTCCCTCGCAGCCATCGCTGCCTTGTGCCGGATAAGGAACCTCTGCTGCATTATCGGTCTCCTCAGGTCAAGGTACCTGTATTTCATCCTCATCTCTTCAGAAGCCGGCCTCCTGTCATCTATCTCCAGGGGAGGGACCTCTGCCTTGTTCAGGATGACGATAGTATCTGAAAGCATCTCTATCTCTCCAGTGTCGAGGTTAGGATTCACCATCCCTTCCTTCCTGGCACGCACTGTGCCTGAGACAGTGACCACATCCTCCCTGCGGAGCTTCTCTGCGATGGCAAGGGATGTCTGGTCATGCGCAGGGTCGAAGACAACCTGTGTCAGGCCGTATCTGTCCCTCAGGTCTATGAACACAAGCCCTCCATGATCCCTGTTGGATTGCACCCAACCAGAAAGAGTTACCTTCTTACCAATGTCAGTCTTGCGCAGTGCGCCGCATGTATGTGTCCTCATCATCATTTATCACCGTGACTAGAATGGGGCCGCTGGATGACTAGCAGTCATCGGATCGGTTATTGGCCATCATGCACAGCGAAGAAAGGGGGATATTTAAAACTAATGCAGGAATGAGCTAGGCATGTTGGCGGAACTTGTTCTCTATTGCATCAAATGCTCCCGAAAGGCCGTGATATATCCCTTTCTCTGTCAGATAGACAGTCAGTATAGATATCAGGACGCTAGTTATGATGGCTGCAAAGACAATCGTTGAGAACTCATGCGCATGGGGCATGCCATACTGCGCAGGCAGCTGGGCGAGGACAGCTGCTGAGAGCCCTTTCGGATTCAGGATCTCAAGATAGGTCACTTCCCTCCTGTCCAGCTCAAGCCTCTTTGAAGAGAGCCTGACTGCCAGCGCCCTCACCGCGAAGAGCAGGAGCGCGAGGAACACGCCGATCGCGATGAGCCTCATGTCAGAGACATCGATTATCATTCCCAGGTAGACGAAGAACAGCGTCTTCACGAAGAATGATATCTCAGCGAAGAAGAATTTGGCTGAAGGTGTGAGAGAATATGCATCCTTCTTGTCGAACAGGGAAAAAAGTTTCTTTGAGCTGCCGACGACTATACCGAAAGACAGGCAGGCAAGGGCCCCGTTTGCTCCTATCCATTCGACAAAGCTGTATACTAGGAGGAGCGCCGCTATCGTCGTCATGTAGGACTTGGAGAACCTGTCCATGATCCTGTGTACCCTGACCCAGAAGAATGCGAACCCTACACCTACAAAGACTGCAAGGACAAAGCTATACAGGATCTTCTGGAGCACCATGTTGATGCTGAACGTGTTGAGGACAAATATATTGATGAATGCGAGCGCACCGACGATGCAGAGCACATCGCTTATAGCTGACTCGAACGTCAGGATAAGCCCTGCCTTCTTCGTATGTATCTTCTTGATCAGCGGTATTATGACAGCCTGGGCAGAATCCCCGAGGATCGCACCCATCACCAGGCTCTCAAGTATCCCCCATCCGAGCGCAAGCATAGTTATCCCTGAGAAAAGTATCGCCAGGGTGAAGCTCACGACAGCTAGTTCGCTGCCCTCGACCACTCCAGCGAACACTTCCTTCAGGTCAATATTGAGCACACCCTCGAATAAAATGAAGACCAGGGCGAAAGTCGTGAAGATAGGACCTATCTGTTGAATGAGAGGATTTCCCGATATATGGAGCGCCTGCCCCACAGCGAACCCGAGGATTATAAGCCAGATCACATCAGGGATGGTGGTCTTCTCGAATATCCATTCTCCTGCGAAACCTACAAATATCGTGATCCCGAACAAGGAGAAGATAGTGATAACGTCCACATGCCAGGCTTTTGTGAGACGACTATATAAACCTGTTCCTTCCATTTTCAAGAGGTTTTATATCATAGGTACCCATCCCACAACAGATGGAGATGCATGAGGCGATCCGGAACAGGAGGAGCATCCGTCGCTATCAGGATAGGCCTGTCGAGAAAGAGAAGCTTGAGAAGATCCTGGAAGCAGCCATATGGGCGCCCTCTTCTGAGAATGAGCAGCCATGGCACTTCATTGTCGTGCAGGACAAGGGGATGATAGAGAGGATCGCAGACATTTCTGTCAGTGGAGCTGTCAGGCTCTTCGGGAGGAAGAGGCCAGAGCTTGAGAAGAGGTTCGAGGCCATGGAAAAAGAGAAGAGAGAGAGTGTCGTGGGAGGATTCACGACAGGAAAATTCTTCTCATTCATATCCAAGGCACCGGCGGTCATTGTTGCATTATGTGAGAAGGACATGGTTCCTTACTCTGTGCATTCTGCCAGCGCCGCTGTCCAGAACCTGCTTCTCGCAGCCCACGCAGATGGGCTTGGCGCTTGCTGGACAGTTGTCGGTGCTATCGATGATGAGATACAGTCAGACCTCAAGAAGACTATACAATATGATAAAGACGGGATCGAGATCGTGGCCATAATCCCGATAGGCTATCCTGCAGAATCCCCCAGGCCGCGGAGCAGGAGGCCGATTAGCGAAGTGACCGAGTGGAGATAGTATCTCCTCATCTTCATTGTCATGGTTTCCGGTTGCTTATTCCTTCCGCCACCTTCTTGTAAGCATCCCTGAAAGCCATCCCCTGCCTGACAAGCTTGTATGCTTCTTCAGCAGCATAGATATCAGGTGTCAAGGCCTTTGCGCATCCTTCCTTGTCGAACTCTATGCTACCTATGACTGCAGCAGCGATTATCAGCGATTCTTCCACGATGCTGAAGGATTCTATGATCGGCTTTTTTGTAAGCTGCATATCCCTGTTGTATCCTGAGATGAGATTCGAGCATATGCCCTTGACCTTGGCCTCCTCCGATGCGACGACATGATATTTCGCACGCATAAGCTCAAGCACATCAGGGTTCATCTTCTGCGGCATTATCGAGCTTCCGGTGCAGTACTCTTTAGGAAGCCTCACATATGCGAACTCCTCTGTGCTGAATAGTATCAGGTCTGTCGCGAGCCTGTTGAGATCAAGCATCATCTGTGACAGTGCCGAGAGTATCATTGCCTCATATTTTCCTCGGGACAGCTGGCAATGCACAGGATTCTCCTGCACAGACGTAAATCCAAGCTCTTCAGCTGTGTGCTGCCTGTCGACATCAAAGACAGGTATGCCATACCCTGCTCCAGATCCGAGTGGAGACTTGTCTATGATCTTCAGGACTGAAGAGAGCATCTCCATATCATCTTTGATACAGTCAGCATATGCGCCTGCCCACATCCTGCTTGATGACGGCATTGCCTTCCTCGTGTGCGTGTATCCAGGGAATGGCACATCAGCTATCTTTCCTGCTGCGATCATGAAGGCTTCTCCCAGCTTTAGTATCTCAGATATCTGCTCCTTCTCATAGAGACGGAGCGCGACCAGGATCTGATCGTTCCTTGACCTCGCTGTATGTATCTTCTTGCCTGTCTCTCCCAGCTCTGCAGTCAGATGGTTCTCTATCGCTGTATGGCAATCCTCATCCTCCTGAGAGATATTGAACTTCCCTTGTCCTGCCAAAGAGATGATCTCCTCCAGGACAGAGATGATCTTCGCGGTCTCATCACTATCGAGAACACCTGACTTATGCAGCATCTTCGCATGCGCTTTCGATGTGATGCAGTCATGCCTGACTAGCACGAGGTCGATCACTGGATCGTCTCCCACTGTGTAATGCTCTATGCTCTTGTCCAGGGCATATCCCTTGTCCCATAGCTTTGCCATATCAATCAGCTGAAGTACTTTTTTTTGTGCTTGTCCAGTATCGCCTTATGCGCCTTGAGCCTGATTGCGTTTATCTTTATGAAACCTTCTGAATCCTGCTGGTTGAAGCCGCCTGCTATGTCCATGCTGGAGAGGTCCTGGTCATATAACGAACTCTCAGACTCCCTGGCTATCGGCATCACGTTCCCTTTGTAGATCAATAGCTTCACCTTACCATCGATCATCTCCTGGCTCTTCTCGATCGCACCGAGGAGGAAATCCATCTCTGGCGAGAACCAGAAGCCGTAATAGACAATCTCCGCGAATTTCGGAGAGAGCATGTCCCTGAGGCGCATGACCTCCCTGTCCATCGCTATCCCTTCGATGTCCTGATGAGCTGCATACAGGATCGTCGCGCCCGGCGTCTCATAGATGCCACGGCTCTTTATGCCTACAAACCTGTTCTCGACCATGTCAACGATACCTATTCCGTTCTCTCCTCCGACCTTGTTCAGATACTGGAATATCTTCAGTGAGCCAGTGACCTTTCCCTCCGGGCCTGTCACGGCGACAGCTATTCCGTCCTTGAACTCTATCTCCAGCTCGACAGGTTGATCAGGGGCATATTTTGGATGCTTCACATACTTCAGGATGTCATGCGAGAATGGCATCGAGGGATCCTCAAGTATGCCTGCCTCATGGCTGATATGCATGAGGTTCCCGTCCTCGCTGAAAGGCTTTGCCTTTGACTGAGCCACATCTATCCAGTTCTTCGCTGCATAGTCAAGCATGTCTGTCCTTCCCTTGAACTGCTCAGTGAACTCCTTCATCTTCCATGGAGAGATGACATTGATCTTTGGATTGAGAGCATAGTAGCTCAGCTCGAATCGGACCTGGTCATTCCCCTTCCCTGTCGCTCCATGCGCGACGTGCATGGCTCTCTCGATTGCCGCGATCTCTATCTGCCTCTTGGCGATGATAGGCCTCGCAAGGCTTGTGCCGAGAAGGTATCTCTTCTCATATATCGCATTCGCCTTTATCGCTGTGAAGATGTACTTCTCGACAAACTCTTCCTTGAGGTCCTCGACATACACCTTCGAGGCGCCTGTCTTGAGGGCCTTCTTCCTTACTGCTTCGAAATCTTCCTTCTGGCCGACATCAGCCACATATGCAATGACCTCATAGCCCTTGTCGACGAGCCACTTCAGTATGACAGACGTATCAAGCCCGCCTGAATATGCCAATACTATTTTTTCCATGATTGTCAAGGAGCTGTGCCGAAGATATATTATCTGCGTCCCACCCCAGACAAGATAGAACAAATATGTTCTAAATAGGACAATAGCGTAGTTTTATTAGGAGGAGGGCATTCCTCTTATGATATGGACAAGTCCACCAGCGAACTTACTGTAGAATACATAAAAGAGCACCCTCATATCAAGAGCTGCCTTAAGAAAGGACTGATCAACTATTCATCTCTCGCCCGCCTAGTGTCAAAGGAACTCGATCTTGAGAACAAGACATCAAAAGAAGCAGTCCTCATCGCGAGCAGACGCTACAGGACCAAGCTAGAGTCAGAGTTGTCTCATGATCAGAGGATCCGCTGCCTTCTTGAGAAATCTGAGCTCTCCATAAGGAACAAGATCGCGGTACTGGTCATCGAGAAGAAGCAGGGATTCGACCCCGAGCTGCAGAAGGACACTCTCTATGTCCTCGAAGGATCAGATAATTTCACAGTCATAACACATGAGAAGGGAGCTGAAGTCATCAGGAAGAGATACAGGAACAGGATGATGCAGGACAACAAGGACATGGCCCTGATAAGCATCAAGTCGCCAAAAGAGATAGAGAGTACGATAGGCGTCGTCTCCTATCTCACGAGCCTGTTCGCTGAGAACGGAGTAAATATCTCTGAATTCCTCTCATGCTGGCGGGACACGTTGTTCATAATCGACAAGAAGGATGCTGTGAAGGCCATGGAGTTCCTGCGGTTCTGACAGCACAACATATATAATCTCTCCATTTTTCCAAGACAGCATGGCATTCAACAAGGAGCTTGACAAGGAACTGTTCTCAGAGACAGTGGATTTCGAGACAACAAAGATCACAGTCGCTGTGTTCTCATACAACAGCGGGACACCGAAGCTCCAGATAAGCAGGGAGAACCTCAACACGAACGACGGCACATATGCATTCGCAAAGCTAGGCAGGATGACCAAGGACGAGGCTGAAGCAATCCTCCCTCTGATGCAGAAAGCCTTAGGTTCTATGTGATTTCTTGCTGATTCATTTTTTACTCTTGATCTTAAGGTTATGCCCAATAGTCGATTCTCGCATCACAAGCGTTTGCAGAATCACCAAGGTGCTCAGGACTTTTCGTCCTGGCATCACTCGAAATTCTCATGGTTCCGATTTACTTCAGATAATCACCAAGGTACTAAGGACTGCGTCCTCGTATCACTCGAAGTATCTCGTGATTCCGATATTCGGCGTGAGCAATCTCGCCGATCGGAAGAAAAAAAGTTTCACTTTTCCAGGTCTCTTTTTTGGAAGCTTGGAACTTGTTTTTCTAAAAAATTTTCAGGACGATGAAAACGACGAGATTTAACTCCCATCACTACACAAACCCATTCAGGGGAGCCTCTGGCGCTACCTAAATAACAGAAAAAGAAGATAAGATCAGCCGAAGTACCTTGGCTTCTGGTCCTTCATCTCTTTGCCGCGAGCAGCCCTGAACTGGCCGAGCATCTCGACATATGCCTGCTCCACTTCCTTGGTGACAGACGGGCCGATCTTCTTGAGGACCTCGTCGAAGTGCTCTTGTGTGACCTCTTTGGCATTGATGTCAGACCTGAGGGCAAGGATGGCCGCTTCCCTGCAGACCACTTCGATATCAGCTCCGACATATCCGTCTGTCTTCTCAGCAAGCTCTTCTACTGAGACGCTCTTCGATAGAGGCATATCTTTAGTATGGATCTTGAAGATTGATAGCCTTGTCTCTTTGTCTGGGACAGGAACAAGTATTATCCTGTCGAATCTACCTGGCCTGAGGAGCGCTGTGTCGATCATATCAGGCCTGTTCGTGCTGCCGAGGATCACGATATCATGCAGCTCCTGCAGCCCGTCGATCTCAGTCAGGAGCTGGTTGACGACCCGCTCTGCAACATGGCTGTCCTCTGACACTCCTCTCCTTGGCGCCAGCGAATCTAGCTCATCGAAGAAGATTATCGAAGGGCTTGCCTGCCTTGCTTTCTCGAATATCTTCCTCACTGCCTTCTCTGATTCTCCCACCCATTTCGACAGCAGCTCAGGACCTTTTATCAGTATGAAGTTCGCCTTCGACTCAGACGCGACTGCTTTTCCAAGGAGCGTCTTTCCTGTACCTGGTGCACCGTATAATAGGATTCCTTTTGGCGGCTGGACTCCGAGCCGCTTGAAGCTTTCAGGATGCTTGAGCGGCCATTCGACTGCCTCCACAAGCTCCTGCTTGACACTTCCAAGCCCTCCGACGCTGTCCCACTTGACATTAGGCAGCTCCACAAGCACTTCTCTCATGGCACTAGGCCTGACGATCTTGAGCGCCTCGATGAAATCCTCGTTGTTTATCCTGAGCTTCTCAAGGACATCGCGCGGGATTGGCTCATCCTCTTTCAGCTTGAGGTCCGGGACGATCCTTCTGAGTACTATCATCGCTGCTTCTTTAGCAAGGCTGGACAGGTCTGCGCCGACAAAACCGTGCGTTATCTCGGCAAGCTCTTTCAGGTTGACGTTCTTGCCAAGCGGCATATTCCTGGTGTGGATCTTGAGTATCTGCAGTCTCCCTTCCTTCCCAGGCACTCCGACTTCTATCTCCCTGTCGAACCTTCCTGGCCTTCTGAGAGCTGGATCAAGGGAATTTGGGATGTTTGTTGCGCCAATGACAACGACCTTGCCTCTTGACTTTAGGCCATCCATTATCGCGAGGAGCTGTGCGACTACCCTTCTCTCTACTTCTCCATGCACCTCTTCCCTCTTGGAAGCTATCGCATCTATCTCATCTATGAAAATGATAGAAGGCGCGTTCTTCTCAGCTTCCTCGAATTTGTTCCTCAGATTCTCTTCAGACTGGCCATAGTACTTGCTCATTATCTCTGGCCCGTTGATCAGCACGAAATTGGAATCTGTCTCGTTCGCGACAGCCTTGGCAAGGAGCGTCTTTCCTGTGCCCGGAGGGCCATGGAGGAGCACTCCCTTCGGAGGTTCTATCCCAAGAGTCTCGAACAGCTCAGGGTGCTTGAGAGGAAGCTCGATCATCTCTCGGATCTTCTTGACCTCATCCTCAAGCCCTCCGACATCCTCGTATGTGAACTCCAGGACCTTCTCTTCAGACACATCAGATGATTCTGGATTGAACTGGACTACAGTCTGCTCTGTGATCACGACTGCTTGTTTCGGATCCACGCTTGACACGATGAACTTCAGGTCACCCAGGCCGAAGCCCATGAGGCTCTCGTCGATCATCGAGAAAACCTCTTCGAATAGAGGATTGTGTGACATCGTGGAACGCCTGGATTTTGTTCCCCCAAGGGACACTAGATCTCCCTTGACAACTGCCCTTCCTAGGAGTCCCTGCTTGAATATTATCGGGTTCGCCCTTATGACGATGCCCTTCTTCTGTGGAGCTATGACAACTTTCTTCGCTTCCTTGATATCTGCCTTCCTGACAGACACAAGCTCTCCAATCCCTGCTTTGGCGTTTCGCCTGACAAGGCCGTCCATCCTGATGATGTTGAGTCCTATATCTCCAGGATATGCCCTGTCTGCAATTCCGACTGTCGCCCTCTCGCCTTCGATCTCGATGATATCCCCTGGCCTTATCGACAGCTCATGCATGAAACTGGAATCGACCCTGACGATACCTTTATTGACATCATCCTGTATAGCTTCCGCGACCTTGAGTTTAAGCTCCTTCACCATTTTCTCCTCCCTCTAGAAACCTGCAAAAAGTGAATCATTTAATAAGGTTTTTCGTTTTTAAAATACTCTGACAAAAAAAAGGAAAAGCTTTACTTCTCTGTCTTGACCTTCGGCAGAGGGATCGGAGGAGGCAGCTGTATCTCCCTTGAAAGGATGATCGCCTCGATATTGCACTTGCCAAGGACTGCGTTATAGACTGGCGACAGGATCTCCTTCGAGACTTTCTTGTCCTTCTTCCAGGAAGCGAGCACTTCTTTGACCTGCTCATCCTTGCCCATGTATATCAGCTTCCCTGAAAGCTCTATCGAACCGATATCTGGCTTGTACTTTGATGTGTATAGGAATGAGAATTCAAGACCTGTCTTCTTGGCCTCTCCGAATGTGAGCTTCGCCTCCTTCACATCAGAGATGGAGATGTTGTTGGCGATATCTATCTTACCGATGCCTGGTTTGTTCTTCTCGACATGTATCTTTGTAAAGTCAAAACCGACGATTGTCATAATGCTATCACCCTGGAATGGTTGTTTCTTTGTTTATATATAAACCTTTTGTTTAATAAAGTAAGAGCTAATATTCGAGGATTTCCTCCACATTTAATACATTTATAAGCACATACCATATCTGGATGGAATATGCCTGACCGTAAGGAAGAGTGGAAGATATACAAGAACGTCTTTGACCAGTTCACTATAGAGACGCTCTTCAGGTTGATAACACAGGGGCATTTCGAAGGCCTTGTCCATCAGATAGAGGTAGGCAAGGAATCCAACGTGTTCGTTGCGAGGAAAGGCGACGAGAAAGTCATTGTCAAGATATACAGGCTTGAGTCCTGCAACTTCAATAAGATGTATGACTATATCAAATCCGACCCGAGAGTGAGGGTCAAGAAGCAGCGCAGGAAGGTAATATTCTCCTGGGTCCAGAGGGAATACCGAAACCTTATCAAGGCAAGGGAAGCCATGAATGTCCCGACCCCGATCACTGTAATGCATAATGTCCTTGTCATGGAGCATATCGGCGACAGCGTACCTGCTCCTCAGCTGAAGGATATGCCTCCTAAGGATCCGAAGGATTTCCTTAAGAGGGTGATCTCTGGTATGAAGAAGCTGGCCAAGGTCGGGCTCGTGCATGGCGATATCTCTGAGTACAACATACTCAACTACAATGAGCGTCCATATTTCATCGACTTCTCCCAGGCGACAAGCACACAGGATCCAAACTCCGTCGAGCTCCTCAGGAGGGACGTGAAGAACATATGCAGATATTGGAGGAGGCTCGGGGAGGATTTGGATGAGGAGAAGACCTACAAGACAATCGCCTCTGGGCTGGAACCCGCACACTAAGCTATATGTTTGCCTAGGCATTTTTAAACAAACTTTAAAAATGAACCATTTTTCCTAGGAGATATGACAGAATTTTCCTACGAGGTCAAGATCCCTAAAGAAAGGATAGCGGTGCTTATCGGCAAGAAGGGTGAGATCAAGAAGGATATCGAGGACCAGACAAAGACCAAGATATCAGTCGACTCGAAAGAAGGAGATGTGACTGTATCAGGCGAAGATGCCCTGGCGCTGTATAGCACAAGGGACATCATCAGGGCAATCGGACGCGGCTTCAATCCGGGTATCGCGCTTCTCCTGCTCAAGCAGGATTACTGCTTCGAGCTTGTTTCTCTGCAGGATTTCGCGAAAGCGGATCATCTGATGAGGATCAAAGGCAGGATCATTGGCACCGAAGGCAAGACCAGGAGCATCATAGAGAAGATGACTGAAACGAACATTTCTGTCTTCGGCAAGACTGTCGGCATAATCGGCAGGATCGAGGATGTCTCTATCGCGAAGCGGGCAGTCGAATCCCTTGTCAGCGGAAGCCCGCACACGAACGTCTACAGATGGCTTGAGAAGATCAGGCGAGAGCAGAAGAGACGAGAGTTCGAGGAGCAGTCTGGTGATTTCCTGAAAGATGACAAAGGTCAATGATCTTCGCTGGCATAGAGGGATGACTGTTAACGAGCTTGTCTCCTCGCTTGGCAAGGTCGGTTTCCAGTCGAGCGAGCTGGGCAAGGCTTCTGAGATAATTGTCAAGATGAAGAAGGATGGCTCTACCATCTTCTTCACATTTACATCCAATATGGTGAGTTCAGGCCTTCGCGGCCTCTTTGCACAGGTGATCGGTTTCGGCATGGCTGACGCGATCGTCACGACTGTCGGGGGGATAGAGGAGGACATCATGAAAGCCATGGGCGAGGAGTTCAGGCTGGGCTCATTTGTCCCTGACGATGTCGAGCTCTACGAGAAAGGCATCAACCGTGTCGGGAACATCTTCATCAGGAACGAAAGCTACGAGCGTTTCGAGGATTTCTGCACAAACATCCTCTTGAAGCTCTACCATAAGAAACCAAGATGGGCTGTCTCAGAGCTTCTCAGGGAGATCGGCCTTTCGCTCAAGGACGAGCATTCTATTCTCTACCAGGCAGCAAAGCACGATGTCCCGATATTCTGCCCAGGCATAACTGACGGCTCATTCGGCTTCCATCTATACATGGTGCAGCAGAAGCATCCGGACTTTGTCGTTGATGTTGTGAAGGATTTCTCCAACATAATGTTCTTCACCAGCCACGATGAGAAGAAAGGCCTCATATCGCTTGGAGGGGGGATTTCCAAGCATCATGCGATACTCGCCTCCCTGATCAACGGCGGATTGGACTATGCGGTATATATGACCACATCAAGGAACACATCAGGCAGCATGTCAGGCGCGACAACTGACGAGGCAAAGAGCTGGGGAAAGATCAAGGACGATTCTGACGCATGCACTGTCGTGGGGGATGTGACCTTCACGTTCCCCCTTGCGATGTTCCGCGCTCTTGAAGAGCTTTCGCAAGAGGGCCTTCTGAGATGAGCAGGTTCATCCTGGATGGGGGTGTGGTCCTTGAGCAGTACAACAAGCTGCTCACCGTCTCAGATATCGTTTCCTATAGCTACAAGACGAACCCACAGGTGGCGTCTGTCCTGGAGAGAGAGACCGGATGCATGTTCTCGGTCCATTCGATCGAAGACATGTCAGAGATTAAGGACAAATCCCGGATATGGTATTTCCTGCAAGCTGCAGACAAGGAGCAGATCCAAGATCTTGCGCAGGCAGGGATAACTCATTTCGTCGTGGACAACACATCTGATCTGGATGTCCTCAAGGATTTCCTCAGGACGTCTACGAAGAAGTTGGATGTCCTGCTTAGGATGAGGCTCAAGGAGCACACAATCCACACAGGCAAGCACTTTGTGTATGGATTATTCTCAAGCCAGATAAACGACCTTATCCCCAGACTAAGGGATATGCCTTCAGTCGGCAAGCTTGGGATACACTTCCACAGGAAGACCCAGAACACAAGCGAATGGTCGATGGAAGATGAGCTTTCTGACGCGTTGTCCGAGCAGACTTTTTCCATGATCGATTTTGTCAATATAGGGGGAGGCATCCCTTCTGTTTACAAGAACTTCCGTGAGGAGATAGTCGAAGGCGTCCTTGCCAAGATCAGGAGATTCCACGGGTTTCTCTCAAAGAGGGGGATCCGGATGATGATCGAGCCTGGCCGTTTCATCGCTGCGCCCTCAGTGGTCCTTGAAGCAGAGATAAAAAGCATCTACAACGACACGATAATCGTCGACTGTTCTGTCTTCAATTCTGCCATGGACACATTCATCGCTAACATCAGGCTCCTTGTAGAAGGAGAGCTCGATTCGGGAAAGAGATATACCATCAAGGGCTGCACCCCTGACTCGATGGACATCTTCCGTTATAGCGTATTCCTTGATCCTCCAAACGTAGGCGATAAGATACGGTTCCTCAATGCCGGCGCTTATAATTTCTCCTGCGATTTCTGCAATCTTCAGAAAATCAGGACTGAGCTCGTCTAAGATATCAGGAAGAGCGAGAGCAGTATAAGGCTTATGCCTGCGATCTGGTTCGGCACAAGCTTATCCTTGAAGAATATCACTGCAAGCATGATGGTTACAGCAGGGTATAGCGAGCTGACAGGTGCGAGGAGAGAGATCTTCTCCATCTTCGAAGCATTCGTGAGTATAGCCCATGCTGCAGTGTAGAGGATGGCGCTCGTCATGACCTGTGCGATCAGGCTTCCTTTGAAATCTTCCTTCTGCGGCCGGCCGCCTTTGCTGAGAGCGTATGCCGACATCAAGGCTCCATTGATAAGCCCGGTCAGGAGGAAGAGCTCCATCCCTCCAATAGATGCTGACGCTAGCCCGATCACAAAGAAATAGACGCCCCATCCGAGGAGTGCGATGATAGATTCCCGTATCCCTTTGATCAGATGCATGTTGTGCAATTTCCTGAGGTCTGTCGACGCAAGCATTATGCCGAGGACCACCCCCGCTATTCCAAGATATCTTATCAGCGAAAGGCGTTCTCCAAGCAAAAGGGCAGCAAGCACGACAGTCACGAGCGAGTACGAAGCTGATATCGGTGCGACGATTGCCACCTCACCGATCTCAAGCGACCTGAAGAAATTATATGAAGCAAGCACATCGATGCACCCCCCCACAAGCAGAAGCGCCAGGATCGGCAACGCGATAGTGAGATTCAGTCGGAGGAACGACGTTATGATGAGAGTCATCATAAGCCCTGCGGCCTGTGTCAGGAACATGGTCTTCGCTGCTCCAAGCTTTTTGGAGGGGATGCTCTGCAGGAAGTCGGCCACACCCCACAGCACCATCACAATGAGCGCAGCCACTACGCCAGACATCATCTTCTGAGCTGGCAGAGAAGGCACCAGTGCCTGAGCCACCGCAAGTTCTTATAATGCATGATATACAGGAAAGCGTCAGAGCCAAGATGGACAAGCACCCCAAGGAGGACAAATAATGCAGGCCTGTAGGCAATGGATGCCACGGCGAGAGCTATGATAAATTCGATTGAGTGGAAGACATAGATGCCAGGCACCTTCTTACGATAGTGGGCTTTCCACAATGCGATTGTCTCAGATACCCCTTTCCTCTTTGACAGGAAATAGAGGAGATGGTCGATATCGATCAGGAGCGATGATGCGAGGAATATGAGGAATTCTGTATCTGTCCATCTGAAGAGATTCAGCATGAAGATCCCTGCTATGAAGCTGATGGTCAGATGGTTCTTTGGACTCACCTTATGAACCTCCATAGCTCAGGAAGCATTTCCGATGCCATATATGAATTTCCTCTCTGCTTGGACATGAATTCGCCTGTCTTCCCATTTGCATAGGCAGCTGCCTTGGCGCTCTCGAACATGTTCTGTGTCCTGGCAAGGAATCCTGCGCACAGACCTGCAAGTATGTCGCCTGTCCCTCCTACAGTCATCGAGTTATTCCCTGTCTTGTTCTTGAACAGCTGGCCTTGGCTGAAGATGAGGTCTTCTGGACCCTTAAGGAGGACGACATTTGCTCCCATGACTTTCTGGAAATCCTTGATTGCCTGATCATTTGTCTGGAATTCCCTTCGGGTGATGCTATTCTGATGCAGGATCTCGAACTCCTTCTGGTGCGGTGTGAAGATCGCGTTTGTGACAAGCGTGAGGTTCACGACCTTGATGGCGTCTGCATCGATCACCTTCGGCCTTTCGTACGACCTCACTATCTTGTTCACAAGCTCCTTCTTGATCCCCAGGCCGTTTCCGATCAAGATAGAGTCGAAACCTTCAGCAAGGGAAAGTATGTCCTTTGCATGGGTGATGTCAAGTTCTTTGCCAACGAATTTCTTGGTGATTATGTCAGGAGAGTAATTATTGATTGACCAGGCCACCCTCTCTGGCGCAGCGACTGTCACGATATCGACACCTGTCCGATAGGCTGCCACCGCAGCCAAGACCACAGCACCGACATAATCTTCGCTGCCTCCTATGATGAGGACTCTCCCGTTCTCCCCTTTACGCTCTTTCCTCTTTATCCGCATCTCCCCCCACTGATTCCTTCTGCCTTTTTAAATTTTCCCGATGCCTACGTCTCATCTCCTTCTGCTCGTCTGTCAGCCTCTCTCTTCCTGATTTTGGGACAGTCTTCCTCCGTGTATATCCTACGGGATTCTTTATCCTGATGCACAACGCATCAGGATCGCAGAAGCCCAGGTCCTTGTAGAAGCTTCCGCAGTTCGGCGGCAGTATCTTCTTCCCTTTTGCTTTATGGTACCTTATATGGCTCTTGATGCTTATCTCCCTGAGAGGCTCATGGTTCTTTTCGTTCCATGAGATGAGGATCTTCTCGATCTCTTCATAGTTCCACCCTACGCATGTCAGGTAATTCATCATGCAGAACAAGCTTCTCTTCCTCCCATCCTCAGTGCCTTCCAGCATCTTGAGGATGCACGGAGGGAACAGTTCTGGAGGGACCGCCTCTGTGAAGGCAGCCATCTCCCTGTGCTCTGTCTTGCCTTCTGCTTCCTTATGCGTGTGTTCGAGCGCCAGGAGGACAAGCTCTGCTCCCTCCTTGCTGCTGGCCCGTGTGCTGTCTAGGAACACAGGAAGTTTCGCTGGCTGCACCTTCTCAGGCCTGGCTGCCTCCTTGTCAAAGTCAAGCACAGTCTCGGGGATTATCGGCACAGAGGCGAACCCTGATTTCTCGTGCAGACTATAGACAGACCTGAAGAGGTGCCTCGAAGATATCAGCAGTGTGTCGAGCTGTACCAGGGAGAAGGGATTGAATTTCTTGGACTCTTCGATATCGCTGCTCCCGCATTTCTCGCATCTTGACATAGGGTGCTCGTACACATTTAGCGGGAACCCGCAACCGCAGACCGCGTTCTTGTCGAGTGTCTTTCTCTTCTCTCTCTTGTCGCATCGTGGACAGAGGTACTCATATTCAAGGAGCGCTCCCTTCTGCATCATGTGGTCGCACTTCCTGCACCTCGATCTGTAGATGAATTTCTCAGGATCTATCCCAAGATGCTCTACCAGCTCCTTGATCGTGAACTCGTACCTGTTGTCGAAGATGATCTTCTCGCCGTCCTCTCTCACGTATTTGTCGGCGATGTGGTCCAGGAGATACTGCGCGATCCTCCTCGGGCCTTCAGGGAACCATTTCCTGAAGTCCTGGTCACCGACCTTCTCAGGGAATGCCTCGAACGGCACCCCTATGTGGAACCCCTTGTTTCCTGAGAATTTGCATGACAAGGACGTGATGCCGTGATGCTTCAGGGATTTTATCAATAGATGGGCAGTAAGCCTTGAGAAGAACCAGTCAGGGAAATCTATGTCAAGCACAAGATCCCAGCCCGACCTAAGCTCATCCTGGTCCTCTCTCCTCATGCTGGTCGAGAGCTGCATCGGATCATACCATCTCTCTTCAGACACATGGAAAGACGTTACTCCTTTCTTCATCAATTGCAGCACATCTGCAGGATAAGCCAGGATATCAGGTCTTGCTCCGAACCCCTTGTCTGAGAACCTGAAAGCCACTTCCCTTCCAGCTGCTCCTCGGGTTATAGCTTCCTGTATGTCTCTTCTTTTATAATAAAGAAGCCGCTGGCTGATTGCCCTGGCATCCATGCTGCAGCAAAAAGGAAGTCGCAATTTAAACATTATGCAAAGTGATTTATATGCTGTCCTCCATCTTTCACACCATGAGAGATATCATCACGCCGAAGGTTGCCGTGGATCTTGTCATCATGCATGACCGCGGCATAGTCATCATTGAGAGGAAGAACAAGCCTTTCGGTCTTGCTCTGCCGGGCGGATTTGTCGACGTCGGAGAGACGCTTGAGCAGGCAGCAATGAGAGAAGCGAAAGAAGAGACCGGACTTGATGTGGACGGACTCAGGCAAGTCCATGCATATTCGGATCCTGCCAGGGACGAGAGGTTCCATGTGGTCTCGATATGCTTCCTCTGCAAAGGAGAAGGCAGGCTTCATGCAGGAGATGATGCTGCTGATGCTAAGGTATATCCGCTCGGCGAGATCCCGCGACTTGTCGCAGACCATAACCAGATGATAGAAGATGCATTCAGGAGATGAGCTTGCTGAGGAGCTTGAGGCCCTCTCAGGAAAGAAGATCGTCGTAGAAGGAAAGAAAGACATTAATTCATTATCTAAGCTGGGAATACACAATGTGCATCCGCTGGCAAGGCCATTGTACCTGGAGATCGAAGAGCTTGCAGAGGAGGACGAGCTGGTCATCCTGACCGACCTTGACAGGGAAGGGAAGAAACTCTACAGCAAGCTCGCTGGCGAGCTGCGTCTTAGGGGGGTCAGGATCGATGATCGTTTTCGGGAATACCTCCTGAGGTCGAAGATAAGCCATATCGAAGGCCTCTATACATACCTGAAAAGAAGGTTTCCTGACCTTTTTGTTTGACATATGTTTAGTTTTATAGGATATTGATATATAAGTATCATAGATATACACAATGCATGGAAAAGATAGCCTTAGACCTTGCGAGAAAGAAGTTGTATTTCTGCAAAGAGGATGATCCTGTCCAGAAAGTCGCTGACCTTATGCAGGCCAAGAACGTCGGTTCTGTCCTGGTGAAGGATAGCAGGATGGCGCTGTCGGGCATAGTGACTGTCGGAGACATCCTGAGGCTTGTCTCGAAGAAGAACGACATCTCGAAGCATAAGGTCAAAGACATCATGTCAAGTCCTGTGATGACTGCTAAGTACAACATAGATCTCATGTCAGCAATGCAGATGTTCAAGAAGACAAAAGTCACAAGGCTTGTGCTTGTGGACGACAAGGGGAAGGAGCTTGGTGTCTTGAGGGATCTCGCTTGCTACAAATGCCTGACCTTCTCAAAGTTTGAGGAAGAAGCTGCCGAGAGATTCTCATCCTACAGGACAGATCACTTTTATTAGGTTCTTTTTGGCCACACCTTTTTGTGAACTGACAAAAGGTGTGAGTTCGTTGATGGAATGTGCCGAGCTATAATTCTTTAGTGTTCTTTTTGGCCACACCTTTTTGTGAACTGACAAAAGGTGTGAGTTCGTTGATG
>CAYTWW010000005.1:35999-163802 GCA_964441565.1 uncultured Methanosarcinales archaeon
TTGGCCACACCTTTTTGTGAACTGACAAAAGGTGTGAGTTCGTTGATGGAATGTGTCGAGCTATAATCCTTTAGTGTTCTTTTTGGCACACCTTACTCATTGATGCTGATCCAGTCAAGGAGTCCTATGGCCTTACCCACTTGATCTCCCAGTACGTCACATCCTGCTCTGCATCGACGCATCCGATGAGAAGCCTCTTCTTGGTGCTGTGAGCGACCCTGTTCTTAGCAGAGAATTCGTACCACGTCATCGTCGAGCCTTCATGCACCGGGAACACCACCCACTTTGCATGGTCCTCTCCTGGTTTCACTCCTCGATCATACACCCTGAAGTCTGCACCGAACTTGAGAGCGGTCTTCACGATATATCCCCTTCCGCGGATATCGCGATAGACGCAGTATCTCACCCAGAAGTTTGGCTCTGTCCTGATCGCTCTTCTCAGGAATTCCTGATACGTCATTTGATGCCTGCGCCTGTCCTTTATCGCAAGCTTCCCTTTCTCCAGGAGGAACAAGGCTTCGATCAGCGATAGGCACACCCTGCTGTTCTCGATGCTTCCGTATCTGCTCTGATTAGATAGCTCCCTGGCTGCATCGCTGTCCTCGGTGAGCACGAATTCTCCCTGGAGAAGACCATCCACTACCTGTCTCTTCTCTTCTTCTTCAGGCACAGGCTTGGGTGGCAGCACCTCGGTTTTTTCAGGTTGCTTCTTCTTGGGCATTATGCCATCGAATCGAGGACGCTTTAAAAACATTTCCAATACAATTAAATAAAAACTGCCTTTCAGGTCATGGATGGAAGTCATCTTTCTTGGTACCAGCTGCATGGTCCCCACAAAGGATAGGAACCATCACTCGATCTTCATCAGCCATGGGACTGAGGGGATACTTGTGGACTGCGGCGAGGGGACCCAAAGGCAGCTGAAGCTCGCAGACATAAAGCCTAGCAGGATCTCAAAGATACTCATCAGCCATTGGCATGGCGACCATGTGCTTGGGCTCCCTGGGCTTTTCCAGACCCTCAACAACAGCGACTATGAGAGGAAGCTGGAGATCTTCGGTCCGAAAGGAAGCAAGAAGTTCTTTTCATACATGTTCAAGGCCTTCGAATTCCAGAACAAGATAGACTATAAGATCACAGAGATCAAGAAGGAGAAGATATTCGAGACCATGGAACTTGAGGGATTCGCCTATCCTCTGGAGCACGGCATGCCATGCTACGGATTTGTGATTTCCGAGAAGGATAAGCGGAGGATACGCGTCCCGTTCATCAAGAAGCTGGGAATCCCAGATGGCCCGCTCCTGGGCTCGCTCCAGGACAACAGGCCGATTGCCTGGCAGGGGAAGACCATCTCCCCTGAAGAAGCGACATATATTGTCAAGGGGAAGAAGATAGGAATCATATCTGATACTGAGATGTCTCCCTCCTGCGACACGATTGCAGGAGATGCTGATCTCCTCATAAGTGAAGCTGCATATGAGTCCTCTCTTGAGGACAAGGCAAAAGAATACAAGCATCTGACCGCAAGGCAGGCAGCAAATGTCGCCAGCAGGAACAATGTGCAGAAGCTTGTCCTTACACATTTCTCCCAGAGATACAAGACAACAGGAGACATCCTCGACGATGCAAAGTCTGTATTTGATAACGTTGTCTGCGCATATGACCTTATGAAGATGACTGTCTGAGTGCAAAGATTTATTAACATTCTTCCCAAAAACACTTTGGATGGAGAACCCTTATCTGGTATATCTTGCGATGATTCTCCTGCTCGGAACCCTGGTGTCTGCTCTAGCCTCGAAACTTAAGATATCCAATGTCTTCTTCCTTGTCTTCGTCGGCATGGTGATCGGCAGCATGGGGATCATGAACTTCCCGGAAGAGACCTTGCTTATCATCTCCTCCCTGGCGGTCGTCGTTGTCGTATTCGAGCACTCTGCGAAGCTCAGGTTTGCGGAGATAACCAGGTATTCTGGTTATGGGACCAAGCTGGTGCTTCTCTTCTTCGTCCTATCTGTGACGATACTCACCTGGCTGACAGTCTCTCTATTCGATCTCAATAGCAGCCGTTACCTTTCGATAGTCCTTGCAGCCAGCTTCTCCTGCCTGGTGTTCTCCAGCGAACCTGGATTGACGGTTGTCGACACCAAAGCCCGGCACTCAAAGATCAGGTCATTGATGGAGACAGAAGAGCTGCTGACAAAGCCTCTTACCTTGATCGCGCCCTTGCTTCTGCTCAACCACCTGGGAGGAACAGGAGGAGGAAATGATGTGATCATGCTCCTGAGCCAGATAGGTCTCGGGGCGGCGCTTGGCGTAGCAGCGGGTTTCTTCATCCATATCGTGTTGAATCAGAAGCTGACTGATGAGCTCGCATATCTGGTTGTCCTCAGCTGCTCGGTAGTCACTTTCCTTGTTGCTGAGAAGGTAGGTGCCGGGGGGATCCTTTCGCTTACTGTGCTAGGCCTGGTTTTCGGAAATTTCCATATCAGGCACAAGGCAGAGCTCGAGAAGTACACTTCTGTCGTGTCCTATATCTTCAACATCCTGGTGTTCTTCCTTATCGGAACATCGATGCTCATTGAGTTCAAATACATCGCCAGAGGGACGTTTCTTTTCCTGATCTACCTTCTTGTGAGGTTCCTCTCGATAAATGTGGCTCTTCGCGGCCTTGGTCTTTCACACAAGCAGAGATTCTATCTGACTGTCAATGTCCCGAAAGGCATAGATACTGCTATAATAATCCTATTGATGATGGTCCAGTTCGCCAGGATCACAGGGATGGAGACAGTGATCAATCTTAGCCT
Source organism: uncultured Methanosarcinales archaeon (assembly GCA_964441565.1). Classification (GTDB taxonomy): domain Archaea; phylum Nanobdellota; class Nanobdellia; order Woesearchaeales; family GW2011-AR15; genus CAYTWW01. Next base: position 38,804 of record CAYTWW010000005.1, read on the forward strand.
GCTTTTCTCTCTCTACAGCCTGGTGCTGGCTAATGTGGCAGGACTATTCAAGGAGCAGCTGACAGCATGAACAGGAAGAGCAAGGGCATAAATGCGGAAAGGGACCTTGTCAGCAGATTCTGGGCTACAGGCACCTGGGCCGCAGTAAGGGTCGCAGGGTCCGGAAGTATGCATTACCCTGCGTGCGATATCGTGGCGAGCAACAGGACGAGGAGGGTCGCGATCGAATGCAAAGTCACCAAGCATGACAAGAAGTACGTCGACAAAGAAGATTTGCAGGACCTGAGGAATTTCTGCAGCTATTTTGGAGCAGAGGCGTGGCTTGCTGTCAGGTTCCATCGAACTGCCTGGTATTTCCTCTCCCTCGACGATCTTGAGGAGAAAGAGAGCTGCTATCTCATATCAAAGGAGGTGGCTGAGAGAAAGGGGCTTTCGTTTGAGGATATCTCACAGTCTTGAGAGGTGCTTCCTGATCTCTTGATCCTGGTGTCTTTGTGACATTATGCCTAGATCTGTCACAATCCCGTTGAGGTATCTCTCGCTGACCATCTCGTGCCTTGGATTCCTGAAGCTTGCTTTCCTGGGCAGGTCTTCGATATGTTCTTTTTCTATATTGATATCCAGGGATTTTCTGATGCCGTGGTCCTTTGTGTATCTCAACGACACTCCGCACGCATATATAGGTACACCGAGATGGTTGGCAAGTATCGCTGCAGTGCCTGAGCCGGTTCTTGAGATGACTCCTATGTCGCCAAGGATGGCATCCGCACCTAAAAGGCAGAAGTCTGAGGCCTTGATGGCATGCAATACAGAAGAATCGAGGAAATAGTTTATCCTTATTGCCGAGGAATGTCGTAAGCAGAGCTCTTTCCCTGAGGCATGTCCTCTTCCCTCGACAGTGTTCACGATGAACTTCTTCCCGTCTTGCGTCGCCTTGGAAAGTATGGAATCTATCTCATGCGACAGTCCAGACACAAAGACGTGGGATCCGTTCTTAATCTTGCTTGCCCCGATATCCGAGATCCTTTGTTCCGCTTCCTCCATATGCTTGAGCACTGCAAGCTTATTTCTCACAAATCTTTCTTCGATGTTCCCTTCGCCAAGCCCTTTGGTAAGGAGGAGGAGGCTGTTGTGGATGAGGGGGTCGTGCGGATCCTTCTCGCATAATGCTCGCTGCACCTCATGGACCCTGGACAGATGATCAGAAGAAGAATTGAGAAGTGTGTCATGAAGTGTCTTTATGGCTGCCTTTACTTTCAGTACGGAATGCCTGAAATCTTGGCCAGTCATATATGGATCACTTTCTCATCTTCAGTTCTTTCTCGATCTTGAGCTCTTCTCTCTCGATCTTGAATTCTTCCTTCGCGATGGCCCGAGTCATCTTCTCGATATTCTCGTCCATCCTGCACATCCTTCGCTCCAGAAGCACAAGTATCCTCAGGCTGTACACGATCGCTGCGAGCGTGCCTAGGATTATGCACAAGATAACTGTCAACATTTCCATGGTTACACCTCTTTGATTAGGTACGACTAGAAGAATACACTATATAAAATTTTTGGTAAGCCTACTCGAATGAGAAGGCTTTTGTGATGGCGTTTGTGAAGTAAGGAGCATTCACCCACACACCCATATCATAAGATGGATGGACGTCATCGTCATCTGTCACCATGAAGAGTATCTCCTTGCTGTCGATCATGCAGAACCTGGCTTCCACGTCCTTGATGTCTTTCACTGTCGCTACTTCGTTCAGCCTGTCGATATCTTCCTTGGTCTCTGGAGTTATCGGGGCCGCTATAGTGACATTGACTCCTCGTTCAGAGGCTTTCTTCATGGCCTTGTAGAGCGCCTTGGATTTGCGGCCGATGCCTGCTGTCGTGGTGGCGATGGAGACTGACTTCTCTGCTTTCTTTATCATGCTCTCCATCTGATTGTATATGTTCTCTCTCCCCCTGATGCTTCCGGCGAGTTCTGTTGGCTCGACTAGATCGACCCCCTGCTTGAATAGGAGTGAAAGTTCGCTCAATACCTCGCTTGAATGCAGCTCCTCGAGCTGTTTTTGCCTTTCGTCTGAGTCTTCTTTGATCTTCCTCTTGACCCTCTCGACCACTTCGCCTGGAGGGACAGCTATGTATTTTATAGGCTTGCCCAGCTTCATTATGATGAAGCCCTTCTTCTCAAGAGATTCAAGCACATCATAGCTTCTGGATCTTGGCACATTCGCGATATCAGAGAGTTCTCCTGCTGTAGAGACGCCTCTCGAAAGGAGCGCAGTCCATATCTTGCTCTCATAAGTGTTAAGACCAAAATCCTTAAGTTTTGACAGGAAGTTCTTCTGGACTATCATGATTTTACCTCGTATTTTCTGGGTTTTTTACTGCTAACCTGTAACTACTCTGAAAATGTATTTTATATTTAAAGCTTTGTTTTTTGTTATTGAATAGTGATGACCTTTTAATCTATTTGGTTGATTTTCTGTTCGGTTGTCTCTATGAGGCCCTACCCCTTACCTTCCACTGGAAATCGAAACTGAAAAGTTTAACTCGTTCATCCTCTTAATATATTACTATATAGAAAATAATCCTTATAATCCATTATTAATTATATACAGGTTCCATACGAAATCAAGGGGTGGGAGGCAGGCTGGTTAGACCACATAAATCTTTATAAGTGATAATATGTTTGTGGGACAGGATGTCTCAGAAAGGTCTTGCCAATTTCTTCAAGGAGTATCTTGAGGAACACTCCCTCTTCAACAACAAGGCCGCGCTTCAGCTATCATATACACCTGACCAGGTCCTGCATAGGGACAAGGAGATCAATCAGATCGCAAGCATCCTCGCACCACTCCTTAAGAAAGAGAAACCATCAAACCTATTCATATACGGGATAACCGGTACAGGCAAGACCCTGACGATACGATACGTATGTCAATATCTCCAGGAGATATCCAAGGAGCAGAATGTGCCGCTCAAGATTATTTATCTGAACTGCAAGCTCAAAAGGGTCGCCGATACAGAATACAGGCTTATTGCACAGCTCATCAGGGAATTCAACAAGGAAGTCCCTCCCACCGGCCTTCCTACCGATGAAGTATATAATATGTTCTACAGCACCCTTGACTCCAGCCAATCCCAGGTGCTACTGATCCTTGATGAGGTAGACCAGCTGATCAATAAGGCAGGAGACGAGATCATCTACAACCTGACCAGGATTAACTCTGAACTTAAGAGCTCCCAGGTGTCGATAGTTGGCATAAGCAACAGCACAGTCTTTGTGGACCATCTGGATCCGAGAGTCAAGTCTTCCCTGAGCGAAGAGGAGATCACCTTCCCTCCGTACAATGCCCTCCAGATCCAGGACATCCTCAAGAAGAGGTCAGAACTGGCATTCAAGCCAGAGGCGGTGATGCCGGGCGTGATAGAGAAATGCGCAGCATATGCTGCAAGAGAGCATGGTGATGCCCGTCGTGCGATAGAGCTCTTGAGGATCGCGGGTGAGGTGGCCGAACGCAAGAAGAGCAAGGCAGTGCAGATCACGGATCTCGATGAGGCAGAGGACAAGCTAGAGAAGGAGAGGGTGCTTGACATCGTCAAGACCCTTCCCAAGCAGTCCCAGACAGCCCTTTTCTGCATCCTGATGCTTGACCGTGATAAGAATAAGATCAACACAGGGGAGGTCTATGAAAAATACAAATCGCTGTGCACAGGTCTCAATCTCAGGCCCCTGACACAGCGCAGGATATCAGACATCCTGGCAGAGCTGGATATGCTTGGCATTGTCTCTGCAAGCGTCATAAGCAAAGGCAGATACGGCAGGACAAAAGAAGTGTCGATCGGGCTTCCTGCATCGATGATCGAGAAGATCAAGAAGCTTCTCTTCGAAGAGCTCGACATCAGCTAAGATGGACAGGAAGGAGATATATCAGTATTTTCTGAAACGGGGACAGCTTCTTTCTCCCGAAGTCCTCGACAAGATGACAGCGTTAGGTGATATCTCCAAGTTCGGGACCGAGGACATAGTGATAGAGCACCGGCCTGAGCGAGATTTCGAGATCATCACAAGCTATGCAGACAGGTGCAGCAAGAACACCCTCTCGGAATTTGTCGACTACTTCAAGCGCAGGTACAACCTGATGCTCGGTGTCCTGAGGACACACCAGGAACTTGCCGATGTGACTTCCATCTCCAGGACAAGGCAGATGAACCCGGGGGAGAAGGTATCGATAGTAGGGATGATCGTGGACAAGTCTACCACCAAGAACAATCACATCATCCTGAAGGTAGAGGACCCATACTCTCAGATCAGCGTCCTGATAAGGAATGACAAGGACAGGACCGGTAGCGACGAATTGTACCAGCAGGCCAAAGAGCTCTGCCTTGATGAGATAGTCGGGATCTGCGGCGTAGTGGGAGGGAAAGATATAATATATGCCAACAGCCTGATCTGGCCGGATATCCCGCTGTCGCGCGAGATGAAGAAATCTCCCAAGGACGAATACGCTGTCTTCATCGGCGACCTGCATCTTGGCTCAAAGGCCTTTCTGAAGAAGGAGTTCGAGAACTTCATACAATGGCTTGGCGGCAGGGTAGGTAGCGAGGAGCAGATGAGGACAGCCCGCAAGATACGCTATATCTTCATAGTGGGGGATCTTGTGGACGGCGCAGGCATCTATCCTGATCAGGAAGAGGACCTCCTGATAAAAGACATAACAGAGCAATACAACGAACTTGCATCATATCTATCTAGGTTCCCCAGGAGCGCCCAGATCTTCCTGTGCCCGGGAAATCACGACGCGGTCCGGCTGTCTGAGCCGCAGCCGCCGCTATACACGGATTTCGCGAAAGCTGTCTACGATATCCCGAATGTCTCTGTCCTCTCTAATCCATCAGTCGTGAAGATATCGATAGGTTCGTCATTCTCAGGCCTGGATGTCTTGATGTATCATGGCTATTCATATCCGTTCTATGGCGACTCAGTCGAGAGCATCAGGATGAAAGGAGGACTGATCCATACAGACCTCATCTCCAACTATCTCTTGAAGAGGCGTCATCTTGCTCCTGCCCACGGATCTTCGCTGTACATGCCAAACTATGAGAAGGACCCTTTGTTCATCGACCCTGTCCCGGATTTCTTCATTACAGGGCACATCCACAGGAGTTCCTGCTCGAATTACCGTTCAGTCACATGCATCAACAGTTCATGCTGGATATCCCAGACTAAATACCAGGAGAAGGTCGGGCTCAAGCCTCAGCCAGGCAGGGTGGCGCTTGTCAACCTCCAGACCAGGAAGGCAAAGATACTCAAGTTCGCAGGGGATTAGATGAAAGAGAGCCCAGATATCAGGAAGTACTTCGATCAGCTGGATAAGAATATCTCCGTGTCCTACAAGATATGCCAGGAAGCCAGGTCAAAGGGTTTCGATCCAGACCAGCATGTCGATATACCTCTGGCAAAAGGGATCGCTGAGAGGGTGGAGGGACTCATCAGTGCAGTCGTCCCTCAGGTCCTGGGCAGCGGGATAGCAAGGAGGATCGAGAAGCTCGAAGTAGAATACGGAAGCCTTGATTGGCGGGTCGCCCTCAAGATCGCTGAAGAGGTCGCAAAACAGAAGTTCTGCAAGTTCGATGACAAGATAAAGGCGATGGAGACAGGAATCAGGGTAGGTCTCGCCTATATGACACTCGGAGTCATCTCAGCTCCCTTGGAGGGGTTCATAGAGCTCAGGCTGAAGAAGACCATGGATAACCAGGAGTACTTCTCTGTCCTGTACGCAGGGCCGATCAGAGCAGCCGGGGGTACGGCTGCGGCAGTATCCCTCATCATCTCGGATTATGTGCGCCTCAGGATGGGCTATGCCAAGTTCGATCCCCAGGAACAGGAGGTCAAGAGGACTGTCGCCGAGCTCAGGGATTACCATGAGAGGATATCCAACCTGCAGTACTTCCCTTCTGAAGAGGAGATCGAGTTCCTGGTTCGTAACACGCCTATTGAGATAAACGGAGATCCCACTGAAGAGCTGGAAGTATCAAATTACAAGGACCTTCCCAGGATCGAGACGAACAGGATAAGAGGAGGCCTCTGCCTTGTGCTTGGAGAAGGGCTTGCGCAGAAATCCCCAAAGCTATACAAGCAGATAGCCAAATGGGGCAAGTCGTTCGACCTTGAGTGGGATTTCCTGAAGGAATTTTTGGAGATCCAGAAGAGGATAAAGGCAAAGTCGAAGAAGAAGGAGGCATCTGACGTCCTCATTACTCCTAACTATACCTATATCAAGGACCTGGTGGCAGGAAGGCCGATCCTGTCGCACCCGATGCGCTCAGGAGGCTTCAGGCTGAGATATGGGAGGAGCAGAGGAACAGGTCTTGCCGCAGCAGCTATCCATCCAGCGACCATGCATGTGCTCAATGATTATATAGCCACAGGCACACAGCTGAAGGTGGAAAGGCCAGGCAAGGCAGCGGCGATTGTGCCCTGTGATTCTATAGAAGGCCCGATCGTCAGGCTGAAGACAGGCGAGGTCGTGAAGCTTCATTCGAAAGGAGAAGCAAAGCAGCATCTTGCTGAGATAGAGCAGATATTATACTTAGGCGACATACTTGTGAACTACGGCGACTTCTCAGAGAACGGCCACAAGCTGGTCCCTGCAGGATATTGCCCGGAATGGTGGATCAGAGAGCTGGAAGCAGAATCTGTGTCATTGTTCGGCTCAGTCGATCCAGACCGGATCTCTGATCTTGTAGGCTGTGAGGTGAGCGACCTTCTGAAGGACCCGCTTCATCGTATACCTACAGCAGAACAAGCTTTGCGGATATCGAAGGCTATGAGGATACCGCTGCATCCTGAGTATACTCCGTACTGGCTTGCGATAACGGCAGAGGAGGCAAAGCAGCTCATCCAATGGATAAGGACAGCGACAGTCCACGAAGAGGATTCGAAGGTGACAAAACTGATCCTCAGGAGCTCTCCTGATAAGTCGCTTCTCGAGAACATCGGTGTAGCGCACCTTCATGTCAACAATGAATTCGTCGTTGTCGAGAAGGAGCATGCGGCGGCTCTGCATTCCATGTTCTTCAACGCCCTCCAGTTCGAGTCCAAGGATGCCGAGTCCTCCCTTTCCATGCTCAACAGGATACACGCTATCAAGCAGCGTGACAAGGGAGGGACCTTCATAGGCGCCAGGATGGGAAGGCCAGAGAAGGCCAAGATGAGGAAGCTCACAGGAAGCCCGCATATGCTCTTCCCGGTTGGCGATGACGGCGGGAGGATGAGGTGCATCCAGTCAGCTCTTGATGTAGGCAAGATAACAGCAGAGTTCCCGGTCTTCAGATGCCCGACATGCAACAAGGAGACCATCTATTCGGTGTGCGAGACATGCAAAGGGAGGACACAGAGGCTCTTGTGCTGCAAGACATGCGGCGTCATAGCGAAAAAATGTCCGCACGAGCCACGATCATTCCAGCGCAAGGACATCGACATCAAGTATTACTTCGACAAGGCGCTCATGGAGCTTGACACCAAGATATATCCTGACATGATAAAAGGGGTCAGGGGGACAAGCAACAAGGATCACACCCCTGAGCATCTGATAAAAGGCATCCTCCGCGCCAAGCACAACATCTATGTCAACAAGGACGGGACCACAAGATATGACATGATCGAGCTTCCTATCACGCATTTCAAGCCGAGAGAATTAAACGCAGACCTCCAGAAGCTGAGGGAGATCGGTTACGATGTGGACGCTTACGGAAAACCTCTCGAGCACGAGGACCAGGTGCTCGAGCTCAAGCCGCAGGACATGATCCTTCCAGATTGCCCTGACTCGCCAGATGAGATCTGCAGCGAGGTGCTTTTCAGGGCAGCCAACTTCATCGATGATCTGCTGGTATACCTGTATAAGATGCCGCCTTTCTACAAGCTGGAGAAGAAAGAGGACCTGGTCGGGCATCTAGTCGTCGGACTCGCTCCGCACACATCAGCAGGCACTGTGGGGAGGATAGTCGGATTCTCGAGGACACAGGGCATGCTTACGCATCCGCTCTTCCATGCTGCCATGAGGAGGAATTGCGATGGCGACGAAGCATGCGTGATGCTCCTTATGGATTCCCTCCTGAATTTTTCAAGATCATTCCTCCCAGACAAACGAGGATCAAGGACCATGGATGCGCCGCTTGTGATGACATCCATCCTGGTGCCGACAGAGGTCGATGACGAGGTGCATGGTTTGGATGTTGCACGCTCATATCCGCTCGAGCTCTACAATGCCGCCCTCCAATACAAGAACCCGTGGGATATCAAGGTATACCAGATAGACACATTCCTCAACCAGCCGCGGCAATATGAGAAGATGTGGTATACGCACGAATGCACAAACATCAATTCCGGTGTAGTATGCTCTTCATACAAGACCCTGCCAAGCATGGAAGACAAGCTCAGGGGTCAGATGGATCTTGCTGAGAAGATAAGGGCGGTAGATGCATCAGATGTAGCAAGGCTTGTCATCGAGAAGCATTTCCTGAGGGATATAAGGGGAAACCTGAGGAAATATTCGACGCAGCAGTTCAGGTGCGTCAAATGCAACGCCAAGTTCCGCAGGCCGCCACTGATGGGCAAGTGCCCGGAATGCCAGGGGAAATTGTTGTTCACGATCTCCAAAGGCTCTATCATAAAGTACCTTGAGCCTAGCCTGTCTATCGCTGAGAAATACAAGGTCCCAAGCTACCTTTGCCAGACTCTTGAGATAACAAGGAGGAGGATCGATTCTGTCCTCGGCAGGGAAAAGGAAGTCCAGGAAGGCCTTGGCAAGTGGTTTGGATAAGAAACTGATTGTTCTAAGCAATACTGAGAAATATGTGGAAGCAGATCATGCATTCACAGGGAACTTGGCGCCGCATGCAGAGCACTGTATCGAAAGCACTCTTTCATTCCTGATGAGCTTTGTGTCAGGCCTCTTGCATTCCTTGCATATCACGAACAGGTTCGCATACTGTTCTATCTTCTGGTTGATCCTGTCAGCTGATACCTTGCTTCCGATTATGAGAAGCCCGTTCTTGATCTCTCCTGGTGTCGCAAGCTCCTTCAGGATGTTCTTCAGGAGGTGGTCTGGTTCCCTCCCAAGATATTCAGCTATCTGGACAAAGTTTGAGATTATGGTCCTGTTGCCCTGGATATGCCCCCTTACTTTCGGGACTGTGAACCTCTCGATGTTCTTGACAGATTCAGGAAGTTTCTCCCTTCCTGCAGCAAGCATATCCTTGTAATCCATGAAGACGAGGAAACGGATAAGATTTATAAAAGTATGCCAAAAGAAAATTTTATATACTCTCGACGGAATAGTAGGAGCGATGGTCATCGAGTCTCTCGTCAATCCCTTCAGGGCAGAAGAGCATCCGAAACGCATGTTCTTAGTCGGCTTCCTTTATTCTACTGTGGCTCTTTTCCTGAGCTATTGGATCTTCGAGGACCAGGCTTCTATGGTGATGGTGTTCCTTGCCACAATGGCCGCTGTCCCTCTGATATACAACACGATAAAATTCGAGGAGAACAAGGACATCACCATGCAGAGCGAGCGCTCGATCCTCAGGGAGCACGGGAAAGCCCTCTCGTTCTTCCTCTACCTTTTCCTGGGCATGACCCTTGCATGCGCCTTCTGGTATTCGGTCCTTCCTTCTGCCATGATCAATACCCTGTTCCGGGCCCAGACGCAGACGATAATCCAGATCAATTCAGCGGTGACAGGCTTCACATACCAATCGATGTCCATATTCACCAAGATCCTATTGAACAACCTGAAGGTCCTGATATTCTGCATACTGTTCTCGTTCCTGTATGGTGTGGGAAGCATATTCATCCTCGCTTGGAACGCATCAGTGATCGGTGTCGCGATCGGCAACACCATAAGGACGGAGCTTTACGCATTATCCTCTGCGGTCGGCATGTCTGGCATAGCCTCATATTCAAAGATAATCTCCTTTGGCCTTTTCAGATATGCTCTTCACGGCATCCCTGAGATCCTGTCATATTTTGTCGCAGGCCTGGCAGGAGGGATAATCTCGATAGCTGTGATAAAGCATGATTTTGGTACGAAGTCATATGAGAAGATACTGATGGATTCCTCCATACTGGTGCTGCTTAGCCTGGCACTAGTTGTCGCAGCAGCCTTCCTGGAGGTCTATGTGACGCCCTATCTTATGTATAGCATCTACTCGCTCTAGTCGAGGACCTTGAGTTTCCCTTTCCGGATCTCGTAGACCTCTCCTTCTTCTAAGAGGTTATGGATCACTGACTCAGGTTTCTTGACCTTTGCGGCCTGCAGCACAGCGTCATAGTCTGCTCCAGATCCCTGATCAAGGGACTTGATGATATTGAGGACGTGCTCATACGGGCTTTCGTCAGTGATGGCGGCTGCCGGGACAGTCTCGCTCTTCTGTTGAGGCGCAGGTTCACCAGTCAGTTCAAGCCTCCGCAGCTCAAACCAGGATTTGTCTTCCAGCAGCCTGATTATCTCAGGGGCGACATACAATTCTTCATTGAACTGCCGCGGCCTTCCTATGAGGAGCACAAGCGACCCGACTTCAGGCTTCCTGAGGTTCTCCTCGAAGATCCTGACAGGGATATTGCCGGTGCTGTCATCGATCATGAAAGAATTCTCATCTGCGGAGACCACGTAGCCAATTATATTGACTCTTGAGGCATTGCCTAGTGTTGTGACGACATAGCTTGGCTCCCAGCCGCTCTTCTTCACGAACTCTCCGTTGAGGAGATCCGATATCCTTACCTTTATTGCGGTCTGCCTTCTTGATGTCTCCATCTAGATCCTCTGGTAGAAACCCCTTTTAGGCTCGAATATGTCGCCTGAGCGCTTGAGCTTGTCGATGACTTCCATGACCTTGTCCTCGCTGATGTTCTTCGCTGTGCTCTCGACGATTATGTCCTCGATGGCGATCATCGAATTCCCCTTGGACTCAAGAGCATGGATGATCTCTCTGATGATTGAGATGTTGCTCCTCTCTGAAGCGGGGATTCCTGTCGATATCCTGTCTATATCTATCTTTCCTGTATCAGGGTCCATGCCTATCTGTGTCAGGCAATGATGCACAAGGGATATCGCCACTTGCGAATCTTCCTTTGTGACCTTTGGTGAAAGCCTGACCTTGGCAGAAGCTTCGGCCAGCCTGATCAAAGCTTCCAGCTGCCTTGGGGTTATCGGGATAGATTTCACTCCGCCGTCCTCATTGGAACCCATCGTCCTCATCTTCACATAATAGTTCTCGATCTCATCGACAGCCTCCTGTGTCAGTTCTGACTGCACCTTCTGCCTGGCATAGGAAAAGTACTTTCTCAGCACATCGGCATCGATCTCAGGCGCGACGAAATCAGGATTTTTATGGAACCCCAGGATGAATTTGGCCATCTTCTCATCCTGCGCCTTGTCAGGGATGTCTTTAATCGGGAAAATCAGATCGAATCTGCTGATGAGAGCAGGCGGAAGATCTATCTGCTTTGCTATGAGCTCATATGGATCGAACCTTCCGAATTTCGGATTCGCTGCAGCAAGGACAGTGGTCTCGGACCTTAGTGTCGCCTGGATGTTCGCCTTGGATATAGTGACAGTCTGCTGTTCAAGCGCTTCATGCATCGCGCTCCTGTCCTCCTTGCTCATCTTGTCCAGTTCGTCTATGCAGCAGATTCCTCTGTTGGCGAGGACAAGCGCTCCTGCTTCAAGGGCGAATCCCCTGATGAATTCGTCCTTCACGACAGAGGCAGTGAGTCCTGCGCCAGAAGCGCCCTTTCCGCTGACGTATCTTGCTTTCGGGACCACTTCGCTGAATCTCTTGAGCAGCTGCGATTTTCCTGCACCAGGGTCTCCGATCAGCAGGATGTGGATGTCTCCTCTCCTTATGCCTCCATTCGGCCTGACCTTCCTGACTCCTCCCATTGCCTGAAGTATCATTGCCCTCTTGATATCATCATGCCCATAGATGCCCGGTGCAATCGATTGGACGAGTTTCTCGAAAACCTGCGGATCAGAGGCGATCTCTCTTATCTTCCTTTCTTCTTCCTCAGAGATCTTAACCTCGGTGAAATCTTCATCGACAGGCAGCACATAGTTTGCCTCGAGCATGATGTCGAACCTAGTGAGTTTCCCTCCTTCCCTTGCTTCGATAGGGACCTCTTTCAGCACACCATTCACGATGATCTTGCTTCCAGGATTCGTCCTCTTCTCGCTCATAGGCGATACAAGGTCGCATTTCAGGAAGACATCAAGCCTTTTCGGCTGGTCTGCCCCATCAAGGTCCTCTGGCGATTCCTCGAGGACGATCTTCTGGGCGTCGACAAGCTCTTTGGACACTTCCCTGAACTTGCCCTTCCTTCCGCATCCGCATCTCGAAGGTTCCCTGAACTTCTTGTCGAGCTGGAGGACGGTTATGATGTTGCCGCAGCTCGGGCATTCGAACCTGGCGGTTATCACCTGCGGCCTGACATCAGACTTCTGCCTGACAATCCCTTTCACGCAGATGAACTTCTCGAGCATCAGGCTCCTGATGTTCCTGATCATTATCTTCTGGGATTCTGAGATGCCCATGAACCTGAGGCGGAAGTTCTTGACCTCTCTGCCGAAATCGAACTGCTCGACAGCAAGCTCTCCTGCCCTGATCACTTCTTCAGGGTTCTCGAGTAGCTCATCAGCTACCTCTGGTGAGAATTTTGTGAGCTCGGAGAAGCTGACATTCAGGTAGTTGTCGCCGATCCTGATTTTTTCTGCGAGCTCAGAATAATAGCAGGTCTCAAGAAATTCCTGGAACTTCTTGATGACCGTGGTTGCGTCCATCCCAACGCAAAATTACTGCACTTTTTTAAGGTTTATTATCAGCTTGTCAAGAGCAGCTTCCACTTCAGCTTCGCTCTTCGTTCCTGTGCAGACAATCTTTCCGTTCGAGAATAGGAGGAACGTCGCCTTCGCCTCGTTCAGCTTGTAGACAAGGCCGGGGAACTGCTCAGGTTCATACTCGGTGTTCTCGAGCTTCATAGCGAGCACGTTCAGGTTCAGGTCCATCCCCACGCTTCCTGATGCGACGATGTTCTGGATATTGATCTTTGGCTTGATCTTGATCTCGATGCCGATCTTCTTCAAGCTCTTGATGATCTTGTCGATGCTCTGCTCGACCTTCTCCATGCTCCGTGCTCCAGTGCATACTACCTTTCCGGAGCTGAAGATGAGGGCTGAGGTCTTAGGTTCCTTGATCCTGATCACAAGACCGGGGAACTGCTCAGGATTGTATTCAGTGTTCGAAAGAGTTGCTGCCATCTTCTCAAGCGGAATGTCATGTTCCAGGCTTGTGGAGACGACGATATTAACGACCTGTATATTCCTTTTAGTCAACTTGCTACCCCCTGGAGGCGACCGAAACACTGGCGCCCCTTATCAATTTAAAAAGAAATGCTATAGTAGTTTATAAATTTATTTATAAATCATGATAAAAGATGGCCTCTATTAGGCAAGTAAGCTTTTTAAATCTGCTCCAGGTCCGATTGCCATGCCTTATCTGCTTAGATATGCTGAGATAGCTCTCAAAGGGAAGAATCGGAAGGATTTCGAGAATCTGCTGGTCAAAAACATCAGGCTCTGCCTCAAGAGGCAAGGGACTACAGATCCCCGGTTTGTGCATGTCAAAGGCCGCATCATACTCTACTGCCAGGAGGGGATCGATCTCAGGACAGTCTTTGGCTTGTCATCATATAGCTTCGCGACTGAATCTGAACTTGACGATGATTCACTCTTCGTTGCAGCTGATCTGCTTACGCAGGGCTGGGGAGCAGATACTAAGTTCAGGGTGACGACAAAGAGGATCGAGAAGGACACTCTCGAGACATCCCAGGAGATCAATATCAAGCTAGGCAGCCATGTTGTCGAGAAGAAGGGGTGCAAGGTCTCGCTCAAGGGATTTGACAAGGAGCTGACTGTCGAGATAATGAGAGGAAAAGCCTTTTTGTTCGATACCGAGGTCAGATGTTTCGGAGGGCTTCCTGTGGGGATACAGGGCCGTGTCCTTGTCAGGATGCAGGACCAGGATTCTTCTCTTGCAGCGATACTCATGATGAGGCGTGGCTGCGAAGTCATCTGCTTCTCAGAAGGCCCTTTCGACCTCACATCAGTGAACAGGTACTTCCACAAGTTCCCTCTGCAGGTGAAGATACTCTCTGAAGAGGGAGGACTGAAGGCGCTCAGCGACAGATTCGAGTGTCATGCTATCGTCTCATCAGCAAAGGCCGGAGATATAACTGAAGAAGCATCCTTTTCACTCTATCCGCTGGTAGGTTATGATGAAGCAGAGCTGGCAGCGCTCAGGGAGGCATATCTATGAGAGTCGTAGTTGAGAAAGAAAGGAAGGCCCTCGCTGTATCCTACGAAGGGACTCTTGGAGGGCTTCTCGAGAAGCTCTCAATCCCTCCAGAGAGCATCGTCGCATCAAGGGCCGGAACACTCCTGGGAGAGGATAGCATGCTTGAGGATGAAGATGAGATAGTCCTCCACAGCGTGATAAGCGGTGGTTGAGATGCTCTGCCATTGCGGTGACGTCGCGATTGCCGGAGGAGCATGCTCCAGGCATTTCATCGAAAGTTATCTTGCCAAGGTCAAGGACACTATCGAGAGATACGGCCTGATTAGGGGCAGGCCCCTGGTGGCAGTCTCAGGTGGCAAGGATTCTCTTGCGTGTCTTGATGCTATCAAGCAGCTCGGTTTCTCCCCTGAGGCGCTCCTGATAGACGAAGGCATATCAGGATACAGGAAGGACACGATACATGATATGCAGGGGTATGTGGAGAGGGAGAAGATCCCTTATAGGATCGTCACATTCGCAGGTGAGCTTGGTACGACCTTGGACAGCATCGAAGAGAAGAACAGGTGCAGTGTCTGCGGTGTCTTCAGGAGGTACCTTCTCAACAAGCATGCCGAAGGCTATGATGTGATCGCGACCGGCCATAACATGGATGATGAAGCCCAGGCAATCCTGATGAATCTCCTCAGGTCATCAAAGGATATGTACGAACGGCTCGGCCCGAAGTCCGGAGGCAGAGGAAGGTTCACGCAGCGGGTGAAGCCCCTTTATTTCTGCACAGAGAAAGAGAACCTGACATACACCCTTCTCAGAGGCATCAAGGCAGGCTTCCATGAGTGCCCTTATGTCAAGGACAGCTACCGGGCAAAAGTCAGGGACTTCCTCTACAAAGAGCCAGGGATGAGGGAGAAGCTCATCAAGGCATATCTCTCGCTTAAGAAAGAGCCGTCCAGCAACCATGGGATCAAGATATGCAAGGAATGCGGGGAACCTTCCTCGAATGATGCCTGCATGGCATGCCGGATGCTAAAGATTTATATAAAAAAATGACAAGAGGTATTGGATGTTCATAGATATCTGCATTCCGAGAGGCAATGAGCTCGCGCTTATCGAGCAGGCAAGAGTCCTCGGCACAAGGCAGCTCCTGTTCCTTTACGATGCCCTGCCTGAGAAGAGGATCGAAGGCATCCGCTACGGCACAGTCTCAGATACGCTGAAAAAGCAAGGCGGGGTCATCTCAGCGACAAGCAACGTCTCAAGGGGAAATGTCGAGGACAAGCGGATTAGGCTCATGTTCAACTTCGAGAACAGCCAGAGGCCAGACAGCCTCCACTACAGGAATTCAGGACTAAATCAGGTGCTTTGCAAGATAATCCGGGAGAGAAGGAAGATCATCAGCGTGTCTTTCCAAAACATTCTCTCCAGCCAGCGCAGGGAGATCGCCTTTGGCAGGATCATGCAGAACATCCGTCTTGCTCGCAAATACAAATGCTCTGTTTCAGTCGCTTCATTTGCCCGTGAACCTCACGAATTGCGGGCAGCAAAGGAGCTATATTCCTTCATGGTCTGTATGGGTCAGGACCATGCAGAGGCGATGAAAAGCTTGTCTGCATTGTCAGAATCACTGAGCAACTGAGGGATCCTGTCGAGAACGCATCTAGAAATCTTTTTATACCCTCGGGTTTTTATACGGGGCATGTCAAGGATCGAGACCGGGGTCGATAAACTGGTGGCTCTTGTCAATTCGGCAAAAAGGGTCTCGATTGACGATGCTGCCAAGAAGCTTGGCGTTAGCGATGTGGTTGTCCAGGAATGGGCAGATTTCCTTGAGGAGGAGAAGATAATCTCCATCGAATACAAATTCTCGAAGACCTATCTGACCGAAAGGAAACTGTCCCAGAAGGAGATCAAGGTAAAGGAGCAGGAATTCGGCAACGAGAAGGACGCATTCGTCAGGAAGGTCGAGTCCTATGCTGCGTCCCTTGAGAAGGAGACAGCAGGGATAGAGAAGATAAAAGATGAGTTCGCATCCCTGAAAAAAGAGATAGGAGCAGAGCTTGACAAGGTCAAGGACGAAGTAGCTGAACTGGAGAGGTTCGAGCAGCTCCAGAAAGGTCTTGAGACAGATATCCAGAAGCAGAAGAAGGAATACTCCGCTGCTATGCAGCGCGCGAAGCTCCAGCTTGATTCGGAGCAGAAGAGATATATGGAGCTTATCGAGAGCATCAAAGGGGAAGAGGCTGTTGTTGCAGAGCGAAGGAAGTCTGTCCATTCCCTGGAGGAGAAGGAAGCAGAGCTCAAGCAGAAGATAAAAGCCATGTATGGTCTTGCCAAGGAGATAGAGAACAAGATAGACCAGGAGAAGAAGACCACTGAGCTTGAAGAGGACCACATCTCACGGATGGAGGGGATGCTCAAGTCCATCGAGAAGGAGCTTGAGGCCAGGAAGAAAGCGTTGAGCCCCATGATGGCGCAGTCTATGCAGCATCAGAAGAGCATCGAGGACAAGCAGGAGGAGATCTTCCAGAAGGTAAGGAAGAGGGCCGAAAGCATCGAGAAAGAGGTGCAGAGAGGCACAGAGGCGACAGACCGCTTCAAAGACTTCTTCTCAAAGAAGAGCGAGATCGATGAACTCTTCTCGAAGATCGATAAGGAGAAGGAAAGCCTCAAGGAGGAATTCAGCGCCCTTGTCAAGAAGGCGACGGCATTCAATCTGGCATCGAAGAGCACCACAGTGGACACGCATATTAAGCAGCTGGACAAGGAGCTCGCTGCAATCGACAAGAAGAGCGAAGACATGAAGAAGAAGGTCTCGAAGGTCATCAAGCTGATTAAAGGTTAGAGATGGCAAAGAAAAAAGAGGTGAAGAAGAGGGCGAAGCCCCAGGATCCTAGGATTGACAGCTACAAGTTCCAGTCGAAGAACATCCCTATCGAGATAACTGTATCGCACAAGCCAGGCGAGTTCGTCCCGATATATGAGGTCTCCATCTCCCAGATCAGCAAGACCACAGAGCTCATCCTCGAGAAGATCAGGCAGCAGCTTGTCCGCCAGGTGAGCCTTGGCATCGTAGAGATCACAGATGTCAAGAAGACTGAGGTCATCGAGGAGAAGTTCAAGAAGACAATTGTCGTCCTCATCAACAAATACTTCCCCGATATCGAGGAGGAGACAAAGGATTTCCTTGTCACATACCTCATCCAGAAGAGCCTCGGTCTCGGTAACATAGAGATCCTGATGGATGATGACCTCATCGAGGAGATCGTCATAAATTCTGCGAGGGAACCAGTCTGGGTCTATCATAAGAAGCATGGATGGCTCAAGACCAATATCGAGATGTCAGACGAGGAGCAGACCCGTCATTTCGCGACCATGATAGGGAGGAAGGTCGGAAGGCAGATAACCGTCCTCGAACCGCTCCTCGACGCCCACATCGGTCCTGGTGACAGGGTCAACGCAAGCCTGATGCCTATCTCCACGCAAGGCAACACCATAACCTTCAGGAAATTCTCAAGAGAGCCATTCACGATAACCCATTTCCTGAGATACAACACAATATCCCCCAGGGCGGCAGCCCTCATCTGGCTCTGCATGCAATATGAGCTGTCAGCATTGATCGCTGGCGGCACTGCATCTGGCAAGACCAGCGCGCTCAATGTCCTAGCCATGTTCTTCCCTCCGAACCAGAGGATCCTCTCTATCGAGGACACGAGGGAGATCCGACTCCCCAAGTTCCTCCACTGGGTCCCTCTCTCGACCAGGCTTCCGAACGCAGAGAGCAAGGGAGAGGTCACGATGGGAGATCTTCTTGTCAATTCCCTTAGGATGAGGCCTGACAGGATACTTGTCGGAGAGGTCAGGCGTAAGAGAGAAGCAGAGACGCTGTTCGAGGCCATCCACACAGGCCACTCCTGCTATGCCACATTCCACGCGAACAGCGCAGAGGAGACCGTAAGGAGGCTGACAAACAATCCTATCGAGGTCCCGGTCAGCATGCTTCCTGCAATTTCGCTCATAATCATCCAGTTCAGGAACAGGAGGACCGGTAAGAGGAGGACATTCCAGGTCGCAGAGGTACTTCCTGACGGATCCTCTAACGTCCTGCTTCAGTATGATCCGAGGAAGGATTGCCTTGTCCAGAAAGGGAGGTCCAAGGCATTGATGAACACGTTGTCGCTTTATACCGGATTCACCTTGGCTGAGATAGAGCGCGACCTCAAGGAGAAGGAGAAGGTCCTTGACTACCTGGTGAAGCAGGGCATAGACACAGTCGACGGTGTCGGCAGGGTCATGGCCGAATACTACACAAACAAGGAGAACCTGCTGCAGCATATGCATAAAGGTACGAAGCTGATATGAAAATAAACTTCATCAGGCACATCACAAAGCGGTTCCCTGAGCTTTCCATGACACTCAGGATGGCGAACCTTGCTTACACCCCGGAGGAATTTGTGAAGAGGACCCTGCAGTCATCCCTAACGATGTCATTCGGCGTGATCATGATAATCTTCATGTTCCTAGCAAACAGCATTGACAAGCTGGATCTCCTGAAGATACTTCTCATCGCATTTCCTATCGTCTTCTTCATGCTCTTCTCATACTTCTTCCAGATGCCTACAGTCAGGATAAACAAGCTCAAGAGGCAGATAGACAAGGAGATCATCTTTGCTGGCAGGTTCCTGATAGTCGAGCTGGAATCAGGTGTGCCGATATACACTGCCATGAGGAACATGAGCAGGAACTTCAAGTATGTCGGAGCGTATTTCCAGGAGATAATCGAGAAGGTAAGTGTAGGGACGACTCTTGAAGGAGCGATAAACGAAGCAGTGGAGCTTGTTCCGAGCGAAAGTCTGACGAAGATCCTTTGGCAGATATCAAATTCCCTGTCGACCGGCTCGGATCTCGTCAAACCGATCACGAACGTCGTTGAGACTCTTATACGAGAGCAGCAGATCAAGGTCTCTGAATACGGGAGGAAGCTAAATCCGCTCGCCATGTTCTACATGCTCATCGCAGTGGTCGTCCCAAGCCTCGGCATCACGCTGATAACTATCATATCTATCTTCGTCGGGATCAAGCTCAACCTCCCAATGCTCCTGGTCGTAGTGGGGCTCCTTGGCTTCATGCAGTTCATGTTCGTGGCCATCATCAGCTCATCCAGGCCGGCGGCTGATTTCTGATGCCATTCGACGTAAGGTCACTGACAGAGATAAGGGTGCCTCATCTTAAAGAATACCTGATAAAGGCAGGTCTTGATATGGAGCCCAAGAGGATCCAGAAACTGATACAGAGATACGCATTGATCCTAAACTTCGTCTTGTCAGCCTACCTGGTGTATTGGCTGGCAGTCATCAGAGGAAAAGGTCTTGGCATCCTCTTCATCTTCATTCCTCTGTTCGTGGTCTTAGGGTTCCTTGCGATAGTGTTCCTGCTTTGGATGCTCTTCTCTATCTACATTGACTTCAGGATCAAGGCCAAGAGCATGCCAAAGAAAAAAAAAGTAAAAGAGCAGATATCCGAGACCCAGCAGAAGAGGAGATATTCAGAATATCTAAGCAAATCAGGGCTTGACCTCCACCTGCCTCAGGTGGCAGGCAAGATATTCAAGGCAGCCATCGTGCTCAATCTCATAATAAACGGTTATCTCCTTTACACATATTCGAATTTCAGGCCAGGTGTGCTGTATACTCTTGTTACGACATCGGTCCTGTGGACACTTGGCTTCATGCTTCTTGTCCTTTTCATGTGGATCGGCTTCTTCATCTGGATCGACCTGAGGATATACGAGAGGACGAAGAAGATCGAGGAGGTCCTCCCTGAGTTCCTTCATCTCACAAGCGCGAACATCAGTGCAGGAATGCCTATAGATCGCGCGATGTGGTTCGCTGTGCGGCCCAGGTTCGGAGTGCTGGCAAAAGAGATCGAGGAGGTCGCGAAATCGACGCTTGTAGGGGAGAAGCTTGAGAATGCCCTGACAGAATTCGCCAACAAGTACGATTCAGAGATCCTCAAGCGCAGCATCAGCCTGCTCCTTGAAGGTCTAGAGTCCGGAGGAGAGATAGGTGATCTTCTCAACAGGATCGCTGGTAATATCGAGGAGACAAGGATAATACGGAAGGAGATGGCAGCAAGCGTCACGACCTATGTGATATTCATTGGCTTTGCCTCTATCGTAGCAGCGCCGTTCCTCTTCGGCCTTTCCACTGAGCTCATTGTCATCATGCAGACGATAATCTCCAAGATCGATCTCGGTTCAGTATCTTCAGGCGGAGGGATGATGTTCTCGATCTCAGGTGACAGTATCGCTCTTGCAGACTACCAGACATTCGTCCTCCTGTGCATGTCAGTCACATCCTTTTTCTCTGCAGTGATCATAAATATAATCAGCAAAGGAAGCGTGAGAGAAGGGATATACCTTATTCCTGTCTTCATCCTTGCGTCGATGATTATTTACTACGCATCCTACAGCTTCATGCACATGCTCCTCGGAGGCTTCTTTGTCTGAGGTGTTACTTTATATACTAGTATAGAAAAACGTAATATTTATATATCAGCCAGATATCAATCTCTCCCTAGAAGAGCCGTAGTTCGGCTTTACGATAATAATTTCAGAGGTGAAAATATGAAGAAAGGACAAGCAGCCATGGAATTCCTCATGACTTATGGCTGGGCGATTCTTGTTGTCATCGCAGCTATCGCAGCGCTTGCATACTTTGGGGTGCTCGATCCAAGCAGGATGCTCCCAGAGAAGTGCGAGTTCCCAGCAGGAGTCGATTGCATCGACAAAGCAGCTATTGTAGCAGGATCTCCAGGAACAGTCAGGTTCGCTATCAAGAATAATATTGGCTTCCCGATCGATATCACAAATATCGTCGCTTCATCAGCAGGAACATGCGGTGACGTTGCAGCATGGGATGCAGGAAGCGGAGCTGACACTTGGCACAGGCTTGCCAACAATGCTCAGGCAACGATCACTGTGACATGCGCAAACTTCGATCCAGGAAAGTTCTCAGATGAGTTCACTGTGACATACAGGAACAACGAATCTGGACTCGACCATCCTGCAGTCGGAACAATCAGAGGAAGAGGATAAATCTTCCCATTTTTATTCTGTTTCTTGTCCTGATTTTAAATATGTCGTGATAAGCTGTTCTTATGATAAGTTTCGACATCTTTATTAACTTCAGATAACCATATGTCTTCGGTGATAACATGGAGCTATGGGTCATTTTCATAATATTCGCACTGGTCGTCTTCTTCCTGGGTATGAAGATTGTAAGGCCTACTCACAGAGGCATCATCGAGCGCCTTGGGAAATACAACAGGTTCGCTATGCCAGGATTCCACTGGCTCATCCCAATCATTGATCGTATGTACCAGGTCAATGTGACTGAGCAGATGGTCAATGCCCAGCCACAGGAGATAATCACTAACGACAATCTGAACGCAAGAGTCGATGCCCAGGTATATTTCAGGGTGAGGCCTGATGAGGAGTCTGTCAAGAATTCCCAGTATAATGTATATGATTATCAGGTCCAGATAGTCAATCTCGCAAGGACCACACTTAGGAACATCATCGGCACTCTCACGCTCAAATCAGCCAACTCAGAGAGGGACAGGATCAATAACGAGCTGATGAGGACGCTAAAGGAAGAGACCAAGCACTGGGGTATCGATGTCGTGAGGACAGAGCTCAAGGAGATCGATCCTCCAAAAGATGTCCAGGACACGATGAACAAGGTCGTCAAGGCAGAGAACGAGAAGATAGCAGCAAAGGACTATGCCACTGCAGCAGAGACACAGGCAGACGGAGCAAGGAGATCATATATCCAGGAAGCAGAAGGAAAGAAGAAAGCTAAAGTCCTGGAAGCAGAAGGAGAAGCAGAGGCAATCAAGCTTGTCAACGAGGCAGCAAACAAATATTTTGTCGGTAACGCCCAGGTTCTCAGGAAGCTGGAGGCAGTCGAGAGATCCCTCTCCAGCAATGCAAAGATTGTCCTCCCGAGCGATTCAGAGCTCATAAACGTGATAGGCAATCTCTCAGGTGCACCTATTGTGAGGCCGAAGAAGAAATAGGATGGGCAAAGCTCTTGATTTTTTCCTTGCAGTCTCAGCTTCTCTTGCAGTCGTGCTCCTGTTAGCATCATTTTTTCGTGAGGAGAAGCACTGCTTCTTTCCAGAAGGAATAAGTTGCAGCTCAAGACCGGTAGTAGAGGGAACGACAGCCACGGTCTCCTTTTCTTTCTCAGAGGAAATCAACGTGACATCATATGCCAACATCACCGGCTGCGATAAGGCATGGCTTGCTTCAGCAGACAATAGAGCGCCCCCGGTAAGACTGGAAAGAGGCGAGCATATCCTTGTTTTCGGCTGCGACAAGGAATTGGCAGGGAATGAACTTGATATTGCATTCCGCTATGTTCCAGGGGGGCAGAGGACGATAAGAGAGATAAGGGGAAGGGTAGTGAGATGAGACGCATCCTCCTTCTAATCCTCTTGCCGATCGCCCTGGCAGCCCACGACGAGAAGCTCTTTGACAGCACAGTCATATCTGATGTCCCTTTCAATATCCAGGGGAACGAATTCAGGGCCATATACATGAAGCCATCAAATACCGTATTGATACGATATCCTGATGGTGTGTCAGATGTCCTGGGAGTGAATGGCAGCTGTTCGGCAGAATGGATATACCGTGCTTGCATCACAGATCTCAAGTTCATGATCAGGGGCAAGCAGGTCCCTGACGATATAAGGGAGGCGAACATGAATGCGACATTCAAGCTCCGCCTGAATTCCTCCTACTTCTATTTGAATCGTTCTTTCACTGTCACTGATGGAGAGATATTTCCAGGAGACCATATCCTTGTGAGCTACGCTCTCAACAATACAGGGAGGATCAAGCTTGACAGGTATTCTATCCAGGTCGAGCATCCAGGTCTGCTGTTGAATGAGAGCACGTGCGGCAACCAAGGCAGGCTGTCTGGCTATCTGCTGAATGGCTCAGGTGCTGCCTGCGAGATAGTCCTGGTGGCAGACACCCCGGGTGAATACAATATCTCATCCCTTCTGCAGTATTCTGTCCTTGGGAGGGACATGAGCAGCAGCCAGTCCAGGGAGATTGTTGTGCAAGCAAGACCTCATGACACAAAGATTGAGATAGTGAATGAAACAGATGCAGAAAGTCCCAACCAGAGCCAAGAGGGCCCTTCATCTCCAGTTGTCTATAGGGATGCACCACAGAGAAAGGAGGAACCTCCGCAATTTCTTCTTTACGCAGGAATCGCAGCTGCTGTTCTCCTCATAGCCCTGATGCTATTCCTAAAAGCGGGAAAGAAGACCCAGCTTGATCGGGAGATCGAGGAGATAAGGAAACAGTAACTTATTTATACGCTCTATTCAACTTGTCTTTCCATGAGAGAGCCAACAGTCGCAGGAAGGTTCTATCCTGCAGCATTCGAAGATCTTGACAAGGAGCTGAAAGATTGCTTCTATGGTGAGCGCGGGCCTGGAGAGCTTCCGATCTCTCGCGATAACACGAGGAGGATCCGTGCGATCATTGTCCCTCATGCAGGCTATCAGTTCTCAGGCGCCTGCGCAGCCTGGGCTTACAAGGAGATCGCTGAGCGGCATTTTCCTAAGACATACATCCTGCTTGGATTCTCCCATCAGGGGCTAGACTCAGGGATATCGATAGAGGACTGGCGGACACCCTTCGGCATGATCAAGACAGACAAGGACCTCGCGATCCATCTGAAGGAGACCACAGGCCTAAGGATAGAAGAGAAGGTGCATGCGGACGAGCACTCTATCGAGGTCCAGCTGCCTTTCCTCCAGTTTGTCAACCGCGATGTGTCGAAGGATCAGAAGATACTTCCGATCTCCATCAACCATGATGTCGACTTCAGGAGCCTTGGCACAGCTCTCCACGAGGCGCTAAGAGGCAGGGATGTGGTATTCATAGTCAGCTCCGACTTCACCCATTATGGGAGGAGCTATGGATACCTTCCTTTCACGACAGATATCGAGAAGAGGCTTAATGATCTTGACAAGTCAGCCATAGATCTGATAATGTCTTTGGATGTGAAAGGATTCTCTGAGCTGCTCAACAAGACCCAGGTGACGATCTGCGGCTTCTATCCGATACTGCTCTTGATGCATATGCTCTCGCTTGACGAAGAGAAGCCGAAGGGAAGGCTTCTCATGCACTACACCTCAGGCGACATAGTCGGAGACCACTCCAACTCTGTGAGCTACGCAAGCATCCTGTTCTAGCAGCAATCTTTATATTCTGTCCTCTCTTTGACTAATCATATGTATACATCCATCAGGGATCTCGCGAAGCTGATTGTGCCTCTGTCACAGCAGCAGAAATCTTCTCTGGAGATGCTCAAGCTCGTCGTCGAGGAGGAGGAATACAAGAAAGCGAGGTATCTTGTCAGGACAGGGAAAGCTGACATGTTCCTCGGGAAGCTGAATCTATCATCGAAGATACTCCCTGACAAGCTCCTACCCAAGCTCACGACCAGATCAAAAGACAAGGAAGTGAGAGATTATGTCAAGAACCTCAATTCCGCTGTAGAGAAGACCATAAGGGAAGCCTCGTATCGGGAATTTTCAGGCATCGCGAGGGATCGCATCCCTGCATTCATAGCCCCGCAGATATTCGGCCTTGATCTGATAAAGCAGGCTGCCATGCTCCAGCTCTTCTGCACAGAGCCAGTCCATATCCTCCTGCTCGGTGATCCAGGCACAGGCAAGACAGAGATCCTCCGTGCAGCTGCAGACCTTACACCTGTGTCATCATTCGGCCTTGGCTCAGGAATAAGCGGAGCAGGCCTAGGTGTCATGGCCAGGGGGGATGAGATAGTCTATGGTCTGCTGCCGAGAGCTGACGGCGGACTATGCGCTATAGATGAGCTGAACCTCGTCAAGAGGGAGGATTATGCATTCCTCTACTCAGCGATGGAAAAGGGCTTCATCACATACACCAAATCCAACAAGAACCTGACGATTGACACCAGGGTGAAGGTCCTTGCCACAGCAAACCCGAAGGGAGACAAGTTTGTGGGAAGGATCGTCTCGACCTTGCGTGACCAGATACCATTCGATTCAGCTCTCTTGTCAAGGTTCCATATAACATTCCTGGTCAGGAAGCCTGGGGTGGAAGGCTTCCTCCATATAACAAAGAAGATCGTCCGGTCTGAGAAAGTCCAGATACCCAAGGACGATCTGGCTTTCCTGAAAGATTATGTAGGATTCGCAGATCATAGCGTGGATTTCCCGAAAGCATACGAGCCTAAGGTCGTCAAGTTCATGAAATACATCAAGGAATGCGAGGAGGAGTTCCTTATCGAGGCGACGCCAAGGATAGTCGTCGGATTCGTCCGGCTCGCCAAGGCCAGCGCACGACTTTCTCTGAGAGACAAGGTGACTGATGAGGACCTGTCCTTTGTGCAGAAGATAGTCACAGACTCATTGTTCCTAAGAGAGAGATGAGTCCAGAAAGATAGATATATATATTTCGTGACATTGTATTTCTATCGCTCGAAAGAGCAAAATTGGGGGGAGGGGTTGATTGGGCCTTCTCCCGGCAAGCGCGAGATGAGCTTATGCTGCTGGATAAGCAGTGGTTGCGTGCGGGAACACCATCGCAGACGCCGGCAGCTGACGCCAGGGTAGCGTCCGGGACCATGTTGCACCCACGTGCAGGAAAAGAAAGCCCAGGAGATCTCTTCCTGTTTTTATTTATGGTAGTTCTCGTTATGCCTGATCGTATACCCGCGATATATCTGCTCTACAAGGATCATGAGGGCTATCTCATGGGTGAAGGTCATCCTGGAGAGTGAGATGCTCTTTGTCCTCACAGTCACGTCCTCCGACAATCCCTGGAATCCGCCGATGACAAATGTCAGGTCTCCCTCGAGCATCTTCGAGAAATCCTCGCTTGACATCTGTTTCCCTTCTTTGACAAGCGCATATTCTATACTTTTCTTTTTGTCCAGTTCAAGAAGGATCCGCTTTCCCTCCTGTTTCATTATATCTGGCCGGATCTTTTCCTCTTTTAGGCAGACTATCTCCAGCTTTGCATATCTGCTGATCCTTTTCAGATACTCATCTAGAAGCCACTCTATCTGCCTGTTCTTAGGCTTCCCAATGCAGATGATGCGTATCATTTGTTAAAGACACCTCAACTCTTGTGGCGATTGGCTGCCTCCATCATAGTTATACTTAATGCCCAATAAGCAGGGTAACACTAAAAATACCTCCCCCCTTTAGGCGTTGGGATTTTTATTTTCCGATCAGGAGGACTATCTCTCCCTTGATAGTCCTCTCTTTCGCAAGGTCACGTACCACGCTAGCAGTCCCATGCATGAATTCCTCGAATTTCTTTGTCAGCTCTCTGGCAAGCACGACCGGCCTGTCAGGCATAACTGCGGCGATCGCCTCGAGAGTCTTCATCACCCTGTGGGGGGATTCATATAGTATTGCTGTCTCGTCCCTCTCTTTGATTGTCTCCAAGAGCTCCTTCATCTTCCCGTTCTTCTTTGGAGCGAAACCATAGAATGTGAACCTGTCTGTTGGAAGCCCTGAGCATGAGACTGCCGCGATCGCTGCGCTTGCTCCTGGGACTGGACTCACCTTTATGCCCTCTTTCACGCATTCACGCACAAGCATGAAACCCGGATCTGATATCGCAGGAGTGCCTCCATCGCTGACGAGAGCGATGTTCTTCCCCTGTCTGAGCATGTCCATCACACCAGATAGTTTCCTCTTCTCGCTAGCCTCGTTGAAGCTTTCCATCCTATTCTCTATGCTGTGATGCTTGAGAAGGATCCCTGTCCTCCTAGTATCTTCAGCAAGGATCAGGTCGCAATCCCTGAGCGTCTCGATAGCTCTGAGGGAAAAGTCTCCCATGTTGCCTATCGGCGTTGATACTATATATAACATACAATCAGTAGGAAGACCGGCTGGTTTTTATGTTTGCGCATAACAGAAGAGAAAAAAGACAGGTCACTAAAGTACGGGGGACAGCACCTTAAGTCCAGGTAGCACCAAGGTCCTCAGGACTTACGTCCTGGCATCACTCGATTCTCTCGTGGTTTCCGATCCCAGAATATTCACCAAGGTTCCGATTGTGTATTGGAAGCAGTGATCGGAATAAATTTGCTTCTTTGTTTTTCCAGTTCTCTTTTTTGGAGCTTTTCCCTGTAATCTCAAGCATGTTGAAAAAAGAGGTTTTCAGTTACTACTGAACGACTCTCTTTTACTCCCATCACTGCACAAACAGGCGCTAAGGGAGCCTCAGGCACAGTAGGAGCATTAAGATCTCAGGAAGACTTCTTGCTTTTCATCAAGTCGATTGATAGAAAATGCGTCTTCAGTCCTTGAACATGTACTTGTACTTGTTGTTAAGGAGCTTATGCTTGATCGAGTTTGTCTTCCTCAGTTTCTTGAGGTTGTTGGTCACAGAACCGATGGAGACGAGGAGGCCTTCAGCAATCTCTTTGGAAGTGAACCATTTCCTCTTGTTCTTCTTGAGAAAATCATATACTTCCTGCTGTCCCATTCCTAGGAATTTATTTCTTTGCAATTAATAAATCTTTGTAGTAATCGTAATTTAGTAAAATATATTTTGTGAAATTGTAATTGCTATAGTCCATTATGCCTCTTATATGTTTCATTTTCAAAATACATATAAACTAGCCCAGGCATAAAAAACACTATATCTTGTGGTTTGTTTGAGTTTGTCTCACAACACATTGTGTTACTGAAAGATAATAAAACTGGTCGAAAATGAGGTGTCCCTATTGCAGCTCAGCAGAGCTTAAGGTCGTCGATAAGAGGCCTGTAGAGAATAATGGTTCGATCAGGAGGCGCAGGGAGTGCCTTTCCTGCCAGAAGCGGTTCACGACATATGAGCGCATAGAGAACATAGACATCATTGTCATCAAGAAAGACAACACAAGGCAGCAGTTCGACAGGAGCAAGATAGAGAAAGGGATTCTGCGGGCGACAGAGAAGCGCCCGGTAAGCTACGACATGATACGGGAGATTGTCGATTCGATAGAGATGCAGCTGCGCAACAGGGAGACTATCGAGGTGCCCAGCCGGGAGATCGGAGGCCTTGTGATGAAGGAACTCAAGAAGCTTGACCAGGTGGCATACATCAGGTTCGCTTCTGTCTACAAGGAGTTCAAGGACGCTGAATCCTTCCAGAAGGAGATAAGCAGGTTTGTGAAGGGATAGATATGGAGAACAAGATAAAACGCATCAGGAAAAGGGACGGCAGGATCGTGGCATTCGATCCAGAGAAGGTCACAAAAGCCATATTCGCTGCAGCGCAGGCAGTAGGAGGCACAGACAGGGAGATGTCCAAGGCCCTCTCTGAAAAGGCAGTCGCGATCATGAACGACAGGTTCAAGGACTATGGCATACCTTCTGTTGAACAGATCCAGGACATCATCGAAGAAGTCCTTGTCGACGATGGCCATTACAGGACAGTCAAGGCATACATACTATACAGGGCCCAGCACAAGCGTGCCCGAGAGTCGAAGAACACATTCATCGATGTCCAGAACGTGATTTCAGATTATCTGGAGAAGACGCACTGGGATGTGAACGAGAACTCGAATGAGCAGTATTCATTCTCAGGCCTCCTGCTCTATACAGCAGGCAAGGTCATCAAGAACTACGCCATCAACTACATCTATCCGAGGGAAGTGTCTGAGGCCCATGAGAAAGGCTATATGCATATCCATGACCTCTCCCATGCAGTCGTTGGTTACTGCGCAGGCTGGTCTCTCAAGAGGCTCCTCGAGAAAGGTTTTGGCGGAGTGAGGAACAAGACAGATGCGAAGCCTGCGAAGCATATGGATGTGGTCGTGCATCAGATGGTCAATTATATCGGCTGCATGCAGATGGAATGGGCCGGTGCCCAGGCATTCTCGAGCGTCGATACCCTGCTCGCGCCGTTTGTCAAGGCAGACAACCTCACATACAAGCAGGTCAAGCAGGACATGCAGAAGCTCATCTTCTCTCTGAATATCCCTTCCAGATGGGGATCTCAGTACCCGTTCTCTAACCTGACTTTCGACTGGGTCCCGCCATCAGACCTGAAAGATGAGAAGGCGATAGTCGGAGGAGTAAAGCAGGATTTCACCTACGGAGAATGCCAGAAGGAGATGGACATGATCAACAAGGCCTTCCTCGAGGTCATGCTCGAAGGTGATGCCAACGGCCGTCTGTTCACCTTCCCTATCCCTACATACAATCTGACAAGGGATTTCAACTGGGAGGCAGATAACACCCGGCCGCTCTTCGAGCTGACAGCAAAATATGGGAGCCCGTATTTCCAGAACTACATCGGCTCGAACCTCGATCCGAGAAGCATAAGAGCCATGTGCTGCCGTCTGAACCTCGACATGAACCAACTCATCCAGAGACCTGGCGGCACTTTCGCCATGGGAGACTCGACAGGATCGCTCGGTGTGGTCACGATCAACATGAACAGGCTCGGGTATGAATCAAAGACCAAGGAGGAGATGTTTGATAAGCTCAAGCATCTGATGACACTTGGGAAAGTATCACTTGAGCTGAAACGCAAGCTCGTCCAGAGGAACATGGACAATGGGCTCATGCCTTACACCAAGATCTATCTGGGCACGCTCAGGAACCACTTCTCTACTATCGGCCTGTGCGGGATGAACGAATGCCTGATGAATTTCATGGGAAAAGATATCTCCACGCCAGAAGGAAAGGCTTTCACTATCGAGACCCTGAACTTCATGAGAACGGTCCTGACAGAGTTCCAGGTCGAGACAGGCAACCTCTACAATCTTGAGGCGACACCTGCAGAGTCCACAGCATACAGGTTCGCAAGGCTCGATAAGATCCTCTACCCTGACATCAAGACCGCAGGAGAGAACGTCCCTTACATGACAAATTCGACCATGCTTCCTGTCGGCTACACAGATGACCTTGTCGAGGCTCTCGAGCATCAGGAAGAGATCCAGACGCTGTACACCGGAGGGACGATGTTCCATGCCTTCCTTGGCCAGAAGGTATCATCACCTGAGGCGTGCAAGCAGCTCGTGAAGAAGATTGCCGAGAATACGCGTCTCCCGTATTTCTCGATAACTCCGACATTCAGCATTTGCCCAGAGCATGGGTATATCACTGGCGAGCATTTCACTTGCCCATATGATGAGCCAGAGCAGGAGATTATCGTGAGGTGAAAAGATGGTAGCATGCAACAAGAAATGTGAAGTATATTCGAGGATCGTAGGATATTACAGGCCTGTGGACCAGTGGAACCTTGGCAAGCAGGAGGAATTCAAGGAGAGGCTTGAGTATACTGAAGAGAAAGGGATGTCCACAAGATTCAGGGCTAGCATGGGACAGCTTGAGATGGAGGAGGCAGCTCCAGAGGTGACGATGAATGCCGGAGATATCAGGAGCTATAAGATCTTCTCCTTCCCGAACTGTGACAAATGCACGACTGTGAAGGAATTCCTCTCAGTGACTGCGCTCGATGGCTCAGACACGAACCTCGGAGCAGATGATGGAGTCGCAGAACTCAGGCAATACTATCGGACGATAAAGGACATGGTCAGGAGGAATGAGGATGGAAGCCTTCTTGTGCCGACTGTGCTCTTCTTCGACGGTGAGAAGAATATCGTCGGAGCTGCCCATGATGTGGCACAGATAAAAGGCCTCTTGGGCTGATGGTGGATATCAAAGGGCTGCAGAAGCTCGACATGCTCAATTATGAGCCCTATGCTGCAGCCACAATTTTTCTTTCGAGGTGCAATTTCCATTGCCCTTTCTGCCATAATCCTGATCTGGTGGCAGGCCATGACAAGCTCCCCAGCATAAGATCATCAGACGTCCTGAGTCATCTTTCCCAGAAGAAGAAGTGGTATGATGCAGTCTGCATCACCGGGGGAGAACCAACGCTCCATCCAGGCCTTCCTGCGTTCATGTCAGAACTCAAGGCTCTAGGAATGAAGATTAAGCTTGACACGAACGGGACAAATCCAGGTATGCTTTCGAAGATTCTCTCAAACGGCCTTGTGGATTATGTCGCGATGGATATGAAGCACTCGATAGATAAATATGATTCCATCACACAAGTCAGGACAGACACGGCAGCCATACAGGAATCTGTCAGGCTTGTGAGGTCCGCTCCTGACTATGAATTCAGGACGACAGTCATACCGCACTTCCATAAGGCCGAGGATCTGCTTGCGATAGCAGAGTCGCTCAAAGGATCGAATAGATATGTATTGCAGAGATTCAGGAGCGATATGCCGATGCTGCTGCCATCTTTCAAGGGGAAAGAGAGCTATCACGAGAGGGAACTGCTTGCTTTCAGCGAGATGCTCAAGCCGTACTTCTCAGAGGTACTTGTGAAGAATTCCTGAAGAAAGCATTATATCTTCTTCTCTTATTCTAACTTGCCATGGAAGAAAAAAGGCTAAAAGATATCCTTGAGGTGTTTCTTACGCTTCAGACGACAAAGGAGCTGCCGAGGCAGGGATTCATCTATTCAGGATTCAAGAGGAATGATGCTGATTCTGTAGCAGCTCACTCATTCAGTGTCGCTTCTTTCGCCTTCCTCCTGTCGAGGGAGCTTAAGGACGAGGACTATCAGCTGGATGAATCAAAGCTCCTCAAGATGGCGATCCTCCATGATATGGGTGAGTCTATAACAGGAGATATTGGCACATGGGTGAAGGTCCTGGCAGAAGGCAAGTTCGAGGAAGTCGAGAACAAAGCATTCCGGTTGCTTGTGAGGAACCTCAAAGACAAGGAGGAACTCATATCGCTCTTCGAAGAGTACAGCCATGGGCTTACTCTTGAAGCCCAGGTGGTCAAGCTTGCCGATGTCCTGGATGCGATGGCGCAAGGCCTTAGCACACCCGGTGCCAGGCTTGAGGACTGGAAGCTCGCAGACACCAAGATAATGAACGAGAAGATCAAGGATCCCAGGCTCAAGAAGCTGATGGAATCTGCATTCCAGATGCTGTTCAACAGGGAAGTGACTTATTTCAGAGGCCATATAGATAAGCATGTCTGACCTTATCCTTGCATCTGCATCACCTAGGAGACGACGCCTGCTGGAGGAGTATGGCTTTGAGTTTGTCGTCATTCCAAGCAGCACACATGAGGAGGACTTCGCAAGCCCCGACCCTTCTGCGCATGTCCTTTCCATATCAAAGGCTAAAGCCTTGGATGTGGCATCAAAGGCAGGAGGTGTGGTCCTCGCAGCAGATACTATCGTGGTCCTTGACAAGCAGATAATCGAGAAGCCGACGGACATCGACGAGGCGAGAAGTTTCCTGATGAAGCTGTCAGGGACAACGCATCAGGTATACACTGGATTTTTTGTGATAGGTCATGGCCGAAGCGAATATGGCTTTGAAGTCAGCTTGGTGACTTTCAACAACCTGGATAAAGACCATATCGATGATTATCTGGCCAGCGGAGATGCTCTTGACAAGGCAGGGGGCTATAACGCAGAGGACAGTTCTTCCTCGTTGTTCATAAAAGAGATATCCGGTTCAAGGACCAATGTAGTCGGCTTGCCGATTGAACGCATCCTGCCTGTCCTTGAAGGATTCGGAATCAGAACAGGAAGGAAAGCTCATCGATAAGGTAGAAGAAGAGTGTCGATATCAGGACATTCACGACATGGAAATGCAGCTTCTCGACAGGAAAGTTATGAGCTAGGATTATCTCAGGCATGTAATGGAAAACATACTTGAGCAGAAGCATCACAAGCGCTGCTGCGAGGAATGGCATAGGCCTTAGGAATATGACGATGAAGAACAATATGATGTCTCTGATCGCAGAGGAGAAATGCCTTGATTCCAGGAATCCGAACGCAGCCCTGTTGAAATTGTCGATTATCAATATGATTATGCTGTAGATTGGATTATAGAAGAAGGCCGCAGTCACCCCGAAGATGTATCCGAGATCCACAGGTATGAACTGGAACTTGACCTTGAGTATGTTCTTCAGGAAATCAAGGACGCTGAATACGATGATGATGCATACTTCTCTCTTGATGAAATAGAAGAACAATAGGAGGATCATGATGACGGCGAAAGTCTTGTGCCTAGCTACTGCGGCAGCTATGTCATCTAACCGTCTCCCCATCGCAGTCTTTATTGGATTGAAATATTTAAATCTTGGTACAGGAATGGCAAGAACGCCAAAAAGTTTATATACACTTCACGATTGTTAATTAACAATCGTTAACATGATAACAACCCAAGAACTCAGCGTATGGTATGTCCTTCCGTCGATAAGGAGGCGTATCGCTTTAAGGTTGAAGGAGAAAGGCACGACCCAGAAGAGGATCGCAAAGCTACTCGGTGTGACAGAAGCCGCAGTCTCCCAATATCTCAACAGCAAGAGAGCAGGGGAGATAGATTTCTCATCCGAGGACGAGGAGAGGATAATGAGGGCAGCAGAGAGCCTCCTTGAAGAGCGCTCATGCTTCAGGTATGAGCTCGAGAATCTTCTGGATGAGATGAAGAGGAAAGGGAGGCTATGCAGCATCCATAGGCAGCATGAGGACGTGCCTGCCTGCTGTCATGTCTGCCTCCAGCAGGGGATGACAAGATGAAAGTATATCTCGATAACGGGGCGACCACAAGAGTCGCAGACAGCGTTCAGCAGGCAGTCGGCAGATATGGAGCCGAAAGCTACGGGAACGCATCTTCACTGCATTCTTTTGGCAGGCAGGCAAGGCAAGCCATTGAGAGATCAAGAGCGTCGATCGCAAGGAGCATAGGCGCAGAACCCTCTGAGATCATCTTCACATCTGGAGGGACAGAATCAAATAATCTTGCCCTCAAAGGCATCGCTTTCGAAGCTCGTCGCAGGAAGGACAAGAGGGATCAGATTCTCATATCAGCTGTCGAGCATGATTGCGTCATGTCAGCAGCTGGCTGGCTTGAGAAGGAAGGCTTCCAGATCATTAGTCTTCCGGTAGACAAGCACGGGATTGTCCAGCCCTCAGTCCTAAAGGAAGCGATCACAGACAGGACGCTCATCGTCTCGATCATGCACGCCAACAACGAGATAGGCACCATACTTCCCATAGGGGAATATGGGAAGATCTGTAGAGAGTCAGCTGTTTTATTCCATACAGACGCGTGCCAGAGCTATACAAAAGTCCCTATCGATGTCAGGAACATGCAAATTGATCTCATGACTCTCAATGCCCATAAGATCCACGGCCCGAAAGGCGTCGGTGCCCTTTTTATCAGGAAGGGTGTGAAGATATCGCCGCTCTCCCATGGTGGAGGTCACGAGTTCTCCCTAAGGTCAGGGACAGAGAATGTGCCGGGGATAGTCGGGTTTGCAGAAGCTGCTGCCCTGCATTCCATAGAAGAAATAGCAAGGATGGAGGCATTGAGAGACAAGCTCATCTCAGCTCTTCTTAGGATCCCTGACACTCATCTCAATGGCCATCCTACAGAGAGGCTATGTAACAATGCGAGCATATCATTCCATTTCATAGAAGGCGAGTCTCTCCTGATGCAGCTCGACATGCAGGGGATCGCTGTCTCGACTGGGTCGGCATGCTCATCAAAATCTCTTGAGGCAAGCCATGTTCTCCTGGCTATAGGTCTCCCACATGAGATAGCCCATGGCACGATAAGATTCTCGCTCAGCAGATACACGACAGAGGAAGAGATCGATTACACGATCGAGAAGGTCATTGAGGCAGTCGCGAGGCTTAGGGCGATGAGCCCCCTCAAGGAAGGAGTAGTATACGAGAAAGGAAGGTGAGATGATTGTATTCAGATAAGGTCATAGAGCATTTCCAGTCGCCCAGGAACATGGGCGAGATAGAAGGGGCAGACGCGATAGGGAAGGTAGGAAATCCAGTCTGCGGTGACATGATGTGGATCTCGATAAAGGTCGAGGCAGATCATGAAGGAAGAGAGATCCTCTCAGATATTCGTTTCAAGACATTCGGCTGCGTCGCGGCCATTGCCACAAGCTCCATGGTGACAGAGCTTGCAAAAGGCAAGACGCTTGATGAGGCACTCACTCTCACACGCCAGGATGTGAGCAATGCGCTCGGCACGTTGCCGCCTGTCAAGGAGCATTGCTCGAACCTCGCAGCAGAAGGATTGCACAAGGCCATAAGGGAATATTTAAGAAGCAAAGGCAGAATCACAGATGAAGAGATGCCAGAAGAGCATTCTCACTGTCATTGCAATTGAGGGAAATAAAATGCAAAAAATAAGATGCAAGAACGGTAAGTGCTGGGACGAGTCTTCTAGCAAGAAGAAGATCGAGAGCGTCTGCAAGAAAGACGACATCGTCTGTGAGACAGAAGCCGAGATAATCGGAAGCCAGATCGATGATGATATAGACGGTAATGATGAGGAATTGCTATGAATAAGATAACAAAAGATATGATGCTTGGAGATATTGTCAGAGCGCACCCCGAGACAGCGAAGGTCATGTTCAGGTATGGGCTGCATTGCATCGGTTGCCATGTCTCAGCCTATGAGACAGTCGAGCAGGGATGCCTTGCTCATGGCATATCGCGCCCTGATATCGAGAAGATGGTCAAGGAGATGAACGAGGCCATCGCAAAGCCTATACAAGAGAAGGCTTGATCATCTCGAAGAATTCTTTATCTTTTCTATGCGTGAGCAAGCATATCACTTTTTCTTTGTCCATCCATATCGCGACAGGATTCCCCGGGTCTCTTGGCAAGAGGTCCACCTGTTCAGTCGTGAAGAGGAACATGATGATGTGCTTCATCTCGCTCAGGTCATCACTGCCATCAAGCCCTATCCTGTATCTGTCATATGAGCCAAGCTCCCTAACAAGCTCGACATTCCCGATGCCTGATTCCTCATATATCTCTCGCTTTGCAGCGGCCAGAGGGTCCTCGCCTTCATCCACGTGCCCCTTTGGCAGGCTCCATGAATCATTGTTCTGGTTTACGACAAGCACCTTCCCTTCCTTGTTGAGGACCACTCCTCCTGCAGTCATTGTCTTCATGAGCACACCTCACAATCAGGTGATTTCTGTATCTGGACCCTGCTGAATCTGTTTTCAGAGATATCCAGATAGATGAGTCCATGCTCATGTGGCTTGCCTGTGAGGATATTGATCGCCTCGTTCGCCTGCATGGCTCCTATGATCACAGGGATGCTTCCTGAGATTCCATGGCTAGCGGCAGTCTCAGAGAAAGATGAAGGCTTGAATATGCACCTGAAGCATGGTCCCCCTGGCATGATCACCATAAGATTGCCTACAGTCCGGACAGCACCTCCATGGACCCAGGGGATCCTGTTTTTCACGCAGTATTCGTTGATGAGGAACCTGCTCTCAAGGTTGTCAGTGCACCCTAGCACAATGTCTGAGCCAGCAAGTGATCCGCAGTTCTCCTTGTCAAGCCTGGCATCGATCGAAGTGATGCTTATGCTTGGATTGATCCTGCCAAGCAGATCTCTCGCGAGGATAGCCTTCTTCTTTCCTACATCCTCTTCGCTGTAAAGGATCTGTCTTTGCAGGTTGTCCAGCCCAAGCACATCATATTCGAGAATCCTGATCTTTCCTATACCTGCTCTCGCCAGAACCTGGAGCGCAGCGCTCCCGAGAGCGCCAGCGCCGACGACTGTCACAGTCGCTCTCGAGAGCTTTTCCTGTGCTTCCTTTCCTATCAGTCTTTCCTGGCGGGAATATCTATCCATGATAGGACAGAAGAGCATCAGCTTCTTATTGTTTTTGCTGAGTCAGGTCCAGGGCCATCTCTATCTCGCAAGCTTCCTTGACAATCTGGAAGCCTAGCTTCTTGTACAAGCTGATCGCAGCCCTTTGGCCAGGCTTCACTGAAAGCATCAGCCTCTTGACATCTTTCTTCTGCATATCATCTAGAGCAGCTTCCATCATAGCTTCTCCGATGCCCTTGCCTCTCGCCAGGTTCCTCACATAGACTCCATAGATATGGCAATCCTCTCCTTCTTCAACTGCAGACAAGACACCAACTGGTTTTCCATCCTCGAAAGCGCAGTAAGCACTCATGCATCTTCTCTTCCATTCTTCATCAGGGAATCCCTGCTCTCGTGCGAGGGTGCTGCAGAATGCATCAGGCTCCAGCGTCAGTGCATCCAGGCGTATCTGCTTGTATATCTGCCACTCCTCTGTAAGCTTCTTTATCTCGATCATTGTCTCACTCTGTTGTAAGGATCTTTCAGGAACCTTCGTAACACTTCCTCATTTCGCACTTCAGGATGGAACAAGATTCCATAGATACCATTCTTCCTGAATCCATGGATGCATCTGTCAGACCTCGCGATCATATCAAATCCATGCGGGAGGGAACACGCATTCGCATGGACCGCATATGCCCTGAACTCGCCAATGAATAGAGGATTCTCGACGACTGTCGATACATTGACCATCCCGATCTCTTCGCATCTCTCCACTTGAGCTCCATATGCCTTTGCGATAGCCTGCATGCCAGCACAGATCCCAAGCACATCATCAGTTTCCCTTATCCACCCAAGGTCCATATCCAGGAATCCATTGTCCTGGAGAGCAGTGCCGCATAGGATTATCTTCCCTCTAGGAGCCGTATCTATCTCGGAGATGTGGAGCACTCTCGTCTCTCCTGTCTCTTCTGCTATCCTCCTCACTGGCTCCACGAACTCAAGAGATGAAAGAGAATCCTTCTTCCAGGAGAGATCGACAATCGTGATCATACGAGGTCAGCCCTCTCTATCATGAATACGCCGGATCGCCCATCCCACAAAGGCTTTCCTTCGACCTTGATCCTCTTCTTGAAGAATGGCGCATGCAGGACAGTGGTCTCTATCTCTCCCCCTTCGCCAGAAGGGCTTATCCTGAACTTCTGCTGCAATCTGATCAGTTCATCAAGAAGCCTCATGTCGATCATCCTTCCGAGGAATGTCTCATCCAGAGGATATGCGAATACGCCTGATATCATCACCTCATACCCTGATATGATAAGTTCCCTGACAAGCAAGGCTTGATCCTTCTTCCACAGCGGATTGAAACACCAGAGTCCAAGTTCGCTAGCGATACGCTGCACCCTCTCTGCCTGATAGACAGACTCGATAGCCCCAGTGACTATTCCCTCGATCCTGTGACTTGATATCGCGGCCTGGATTGCCGCCATCAGGTCAACAAGCTCTTCTTCCTTATTTCCCTTTGTCTTCACCTGCACAAGAGGAAGTCCGATTGCCTCAGCCTGCAGCTTTGTTAGTTCCACATTAGGGGTGTGGAACATATAGCTCTCCTTGTTCTCGGAGATGACAGAGATCAGGCAGCAGACCTCTTCCTTTTGCATAGCCAGCTCAAGTGCCCTGCAGGAATCTTTCCCTCCAGAGAACAATACACCTAGTCTCATATGCAAAATGATAATGTATTGGTTAATAAAATTATCAACAAGAGAATAACCCACTGTTTAGAATTAGGATATGACCTCAATCTAGAACAGTCGTCCTCCCAACGGTACACTCCGCTCGGGCTTGATCAAGACACACTCGTTATCTGAATCTGGTACTCCTAATGTCAGCACCTCAGATAAGAATGGCCCGATCTGCCTAGGTGGAAAATTGA
Source organism: uncultured Methanosarcinales archaeon (assembly GCA_964441565.1). Lineage (GTDB taxonomy): Archaea > Nanobdellota > Nanobdellia > Woesearchaeales > GW2011-AR15 > CAYTWW01. The sequence goes on from CAYTWW010000005.1 coordinate 77,768, forward strand.
CAACACAAAGGACTTGTACACCCACAATCTGATCCTTTGAATAATTCTTGATGATTTGCACACTAGACCTTTTGACGCCAGCATCACCGAGATCAATTGTCAGTTTGTATGCAGGCTTCCTTGCCTCTGGGAAATCTTCTACACTGATCACCTTTCCAACACGTATGTCAAGCTTTTGGAAGTCTTCGTAAGTTGCCATCAGGTCAGTTAATAGCAGGTTAAAAATAAATGTTTCTGGATATGTTTTCAAAATCCTTTTATCAGATTCAGAACTCTCACAGATAGTCAATCAAGAAAAACTGATGTACTTCAATATTGACTGAAAAATAAAGGTAACCAAAGAAAACAATCTACCCGAGGAACTCCTTGCTCCTGTCATAGTACTTGGTATGGAGAAGCTTGTGCGCGCACTCGCTCCCATACCCGCCTACCTCGTAGTCCTTGTAGAACTGTATGACAGCAGGGTTCTGATGGCTCTTCCTGTACTTCAAGCTCGAGTCTACCTTGAACAAGGCTTCTACTCTCTTGTCGAGGATCTCCTTTGTCGGATGGTATGGCTGTCCGCCTCCCCCGATGCATCCGCCATAGCAGGCCATTATCTCGATGAAATGATAGGGGCTTGTTCCTGCCTTGATCTCATCGAGAAGCTTCCTCGCTTCTCCGAGCGTATGCACGACGCAGATCTTGATCTCGTGTCCTGCGAGTGTGAGCGTGGCTTCCTTCTTGGTCTCCATGCTCCTCACTTGGACATAGTCGATCTGCTGCAGGTCCTTTCCTTCGAGCCAGTCTGCAGCTGTCCTGAGAGCAGCTTCCATCACTCCGCCTGTATGGCCGAAGATCGCTGCAGCTCCTGTTGAAAGCCCTAGCGGTGCATCGAAGTCAGATTCAGGGAGATTAACGAAATCTATGTTCATCTGCTTGATGAGCTTAGCAAGCTCCACAGTTGTCAGTGAGACATCGGTGTCTCCATCGAACTCAGGTCGTGAGACCTCGAATTTCTTTGCAGTGCATGGCATGATATCGACCATGACGATGTTCTTCGGGTCGATATTGTTCTTAGGTGCCCAGAGATGCTTCACTATCGATGACAGCATCGCCTGAGGACTCTTGCAGCTCGACATGTGAGGAAGCTGCTCATAGAAGAACTGCTCAGCGAACTTGATCCATGCAGGGCAGCATGTGGTTATCATCGGAAGATGCTTGTTCTCAGTGAACCTGTGGATGAACTCGTTTGCCTCTTCGACGATTGTGACATCTGCTGCGAAATCAGTGTCGAACACGTAATCGAATCCCAGCAGCTTGAGTGCGCTGACAAGCTTCCCTGTGACAGGTGTGCCTGCAGGTATGCCGAAACATTCCCCTATTGTCGCCCTGATCGAAGGTGCGACCTGTACGATCTTCACCTTGTCGCTGTTGAGCGCATCTACGACTGGCTGGATGTCTGACTTCTCGGTGAGCGCTCCAGTCGGGCACATGACGACGCACTGGCCGCAATTGACGCAAGAGCTTTCCTTCAGGTTCGCCTTCAGAGGAGGCGCTACCCTGGTGGCGAAGCCTCTTCCCTCGAGCCCGATTGCATGCACAGTTTGGATATCATCGCAGACCTGTATGCATCTCTGGCAGAGGATGCATTTGTTGTTGTCCCTCCTTATCGAGACGCTTGACTCGTCAGGATCCTCGATCCTTCTCTCGCCGTTGAATTCAGATTCCTTCATCTGGAATTCAGCAGCATAGGTCTGCAGCTTGCAGTCGAGGTTCTTCTTGCAGATCGTGCAGTTCAGGTCATGGTTCGCGAGCATCAGCTTGAGGTTTGTCCTCCTCGCATCCAGCACTTTGGGTGTGTGCGTCTGGACCTTCATCCCGTCCCTGATAGGTGTCACGCATGATGCGACAAGGCCTCTTGCTCCCTCTACCTCTACCACGCAGAGCCTGCATGCACCGATAGGGTGCAGCCTCTCATGATAGCACATATGAGGGATCTTGATGTTGTTCCTCTTGCAGACTTCGAGCAGGTTCTCTCCTGCCTCAGCCTGGATCTCTTTCCCGTTTATTGTGATTGTGGCCATTCTCTATCTCCTCTCTATCGCGTCGAAAGCGCAGGCGTCGTAGCACCTTCCGCATTTCACGCAAAGTTCCTGGTTGATTGTGTGGAGTTCCTTGAGTTTTCCCGTGATAGCATGCACTGGGCACTGCCGTGCGCAGTTGCCGCATCCCTTGCACTTGTCTGTTATGACATACTGTGTGAGGTGGGCGCATGCTCCGCTTGGGCACTGCTTCTTCTCGATGTGCGCGTCATACTCCTCCTTGAAGTAGTTCATCGTCGTGAGTACTGGATTTGGCGCAGTGTTCCCAAGTCCGCAGAGCGAGTTCTCTCTCACATATGCTGCCAGCCTCTTGATATCCTCGACAGTCTTTTGGTCAGCTAGTCCCTCGGTTATCTTTGTGAGGCCTTCGAGCATCCTCTTCGTGCCTTCCCTGCAAGGGGTGCACTTGCCGCATGATTCCTCCTGTGTGAAGGTCATGAAGTACCTTGCGATCTCGACCATGCAGTTCTTATTGTTCATCACGACTAGGCCGCCTGAGCCCATGATCGCTCCAAGAGCATTGATAGCCTCGTAGTCGAGTGGGGTGTCCAGTTTTGATTCAGGTATGCATCCGCCTGAAGGGCCTCCCGATTGGATAGCCTTGAACTCTGTGCCGTCAGGGCATCCTCCTCCAATGTCATAGACTATCTCCCTGAGCGTGATTCCCATAGGGACCTCAGCGATGCCTGTCCTCTTGACATTTCCTGTCAGGCATATCGTGTGCGTTCCCTTGGTCTTCGCAGTCCCATAAGTAGCATAGAAATCTGCTCCTTTCTTGAGGATTGTAGTGACATGGCAGAATGTACCCACATTATTCAGGACAGTAGGATAGTTGAAAGCGCCTTTGTCAGCTGGATAAGGCGGCCTTGGCATAGGGTTGCCTCTTCCTCCCTCGACAGACTTTATAAGTGCTGTCTCCTCTCCGCAGACGAATGCTCCTGCTCCCTTCACGATCTTGATGTCGAAGGAGAATCCCTTGGTTCCCATGATGTCATTTCCCAGGAGGTTGTTCTTCCTTGCCATCTCAAGCACCTTTGTGAGTGTCTCGATAGCCAGAGGATATTCAGCTCTGGTATAGACGACGCCTTCTGAGGCGCCAGTCGCATAGGCTGCGATAGTCATTCCCTCGACCAGCCTGAAAGGATCAGATTCCATCTCTGTCCTGTTCATGAAAGCGCCTGGATCTCCCTCGTCTCCGTTGCAGATGAGGATCTTCTTCCCTGGCTTTGAAGCGATGAATCCCCATTTCATCCCTGTCGGAAATCCTGCTCCTCCTCTTCCTCTCAGTCCAGCCTTCTTGACTTCCTCGACCACATCGAGCGGCTTCATAGAGAGTGCTCTCTGGAGTCCGGTATATCCGCCGTTTGCGAGATACTGCTCGATCTTATGGGGATTGATCGTTCCGCAGTTCTCCATCAGGAGCCTCTTCTGCTTCTTGAAGAACTCAATGTCTTCCAGCGTGTGGCCCATGAAGAGTTCCTTGCAGACCTCTCCCTTCTTTACAGATTCGATGAGCATCCCTACCTTGTCCTTGGTGACAAAGCCATATATCGAGAATACGCCTTTCTGCTTGACAGTCACTATCGGCTCTGCATAGCACATGCCTGAGCATCCCACTCCTTCAGTAAGCATGAGATTTGCCTGGTGCAGTGCCTCGAGCACAGGAGCAGCTCCTGCAGAAAGTCCGCATGTCGCGACTCCGACTGTGATCCTGTCCCCTTCAAGCTCTTTCCTTGCCTGGGATATATCAAATTTCTTTTCGAGATCGAGCATCTTAATTCAACTCCTCTATGATCTTGTCGATCATCTTCTCTCTGAGATCTCCATAGACCGTATCATTGATCATCATCGCAGGAGCCTTTGCGCATGCTCCTATGCAATTGACACATTCAAGCGTGAACTTGTTGTCAGCAGTTGTCTCCCCTGCCTTGATCTTGAGCTTCTTCTCAAGATGCTCAAGGAGCTTCTTAGAGCTCTTGACATGGCACGCGGTCCCCCTGCACACAGCAATCTTGTACTGTCCTTCTGGGTGGAGCTTGAACTGGGTGTAGAATGTAGCGACACCATATAGCTTCACAAGAGGCACATCCAGCCTCTTGGAGGCAGCGATCATGTTCTCCCTTGAGATGAAGCCGCACTCCTTCTGGATCTCCTGCAGTATCTCTACAGCATTCTTCGTGCCTTTGCACTTCTCGATGATCTTATCAATCTGTTCCATCAATTTGCCCTCTGTTTCATGACGATGATGTCATGAAGTTTCCATCCCTTAATAAAGATTGTTGGAAACCATCCTTTCTCTCCGGGCTACAGTATGTAGTCTACTTAGTTAACTATTAAAAGGCAATTCTTTTTCAGGAGCATGATGGAAGAGGGTAACTGCCTTGGCGCTCTGAAAGCAAGGATATCAGCGCTCAGCGACAATGAGTTTGTTTCCGAGAGAGAAAGCATCTTATCAGGGCTGCCTGATCCTGTGCTCCAGAGAAGGCTCCGAAGGCTTCGCCAGAGGAAGAACGCCATCTCAGAGATAGACAGCAGGATTTCGTTCCTCGCAGCTGTCGCAGCAGGCAAGGTCTCCCATGTATCGGAGAAGACTCGCAGGCTCTACGCATCATCAGTCACTCTTTCTATAGATAAGGACAAGTGCATAGGTTGCGATGTTTCCCATAAGGTATGTCCAAAAGAATCTATCGAGGTCAAGGAGACCGCAGAGATCAAGGACAGCTGCGTGCTGTGCGGCCTTTGCGTCCCGTTCTGCCCTACAGGCGCAATGTCCATCAGGATCGATGGTAAGGATCAGGTCATCATGGCAGGGAAGAGCCTTCCGGCCATCGGCCTCCAGGAAGGAGGCATAAAGAGGTTGTTCGAAGGATCGATAAGCATAAGGACAGAGCTTTGTCCTCCTGATTGCGAGAAGTGCGTCTCAGCCTGCCCGACCGGCCTTATCGAGAGGACAGGCAAGGGAGGAGAGCCTGTCCTGGATCCGAAGAAGTGCGTCCTATGCGGAGCATGCAGGAACGCATGCCCGAAGGACGCCATAGCGATCGAGAGGAGCCGCCTCAGATGCTCAGATGACGGTTTCTCCGCAGCTTTGACATCTGCGATCAGGAGCCTTGTCGGCGAATCAAAGGCGAATGTACATCACAATGCAGCATCGCTATCAAAGATCGAATCCATCATGAAGAAGGACTTCAAGGAGTATCTCGAATGACAGGAGAAAATGAGATGACAGACGCTCCAAGGGTCGGGGTCTTTGTCTGCAGCTGCGGCAAGAACATCGGTGGAGTCGTCGATGTGGAAGCAGTCAATGAATATGCGAAGACCCTTCCGGACGTCCAGGTCGCCATGCTCAATATATATACATGCGCAGACCCTGGTCAGAATGAGATCAAGAAAGCCATAAAGGACCATTCCCTCAACCGTGTGGTTGTCGCTGCATGCTCTCCAAGGATGCATGAGCCGACATTCAGGAACTGTGTGTCTGAAGCAGGACTCAATCCATACCTCCTTGAGATGGCAAACATCAGGGAGCACTGCTCCTGGGTCCATATCTGGGAGAAGGAGAAGGCGACAGAGAAGGCGAAGGAGATAGTCGCCATCGCTGTCGCCAAGGCAAGGAACCTCAGGCCAATAGAGAATTTCACAGTCCCTGTCACAAAGGCAAGCATGGTCATCGGAGGAGGAGTCGCAGGCTGCCAGGCAGCCCTCGACCTCGCGAACCAGGGATACAAGGTATACTTGGTAGAGAAGGAGCCATCCATCGGAGGAAGGATGGCCCAGCTTGACAAGACATTCCCTACGATGGATTGCAGCATCTGTATCCTCGGCCCAAAGCTTGTCGAGGTCGGCAGGAACAAGAACATCAAGCTTCTAACTAACACGACAATAGACAAGGTCGATGGTTACATCGGCAACTTCAAGGTCCAGACCACCACAAAGCCGAGATATGTGATCGAGGACCGATGCACAGGTTGCGGCGAGTGTGCTGAAGTGTGTCCTGTGATCCTCCCTAGTAAGTTCGAGGTAGACCTGAAGCCTTTGAAGGCGATAAGAGCGCCCTTCCCACAGGCAGTCCCTCTCAAATATAATATTGACATGGATTCATGCATCAATTGCTATAGCTGCGCAAAAGCATGCGGCGACAGGAAAGCGATAGATTTCACCCAGACAGAGAAGAAGAAGGAATTCGATGTCGGCACGATAATCGTCGCGATAGGCGCCGAATCCATAGATCCAAGGGTCAAGCCAGAATACGGTTTCGGAAGATACGAGAATGTCCTTGACGGAATCGAATTCGAGCGGGTCATATGCGCAGGCGGCCCCACAGGCGGCCACTTGGTCAGGAAGGATGGCAAGCACGCGAAGTCATTCGCATTCATCCAATGCGTCGGCTCAAGAGACAGGAGCATCGGAAAAGAGTATTGCTCCAATGTCTGCTGCATGAATTCTATAAAGAACTCGATGCTCATAAAGGAGCATGAGCCTGATGCTACCATTTACATATTCAACATGGATATAAGGGCTTTTGAGAAAGGCTTCGAAGAGCTCTACAACCGTGCCCGTCAGGCAGGTGTCATTTTCGTGAAAGGCCGGCCAAGCCATATAATCGAAGGCAAGGACAAGAATCCAGTCGTGGTCTGCGAAGACATCCTCACAGGAGAAGTGATGGAAGCTGAGGTCGATCTTGCCATACTCGCATCAGGGATGGTGCCGGATAGGACAGCAAAAGAGGTGTCTGAGAAGCTTCATGTCCCCCTCAATAACGACGGATTCTTCATGGAATCGCATCCAAAGCTCAAGCCAATCGATTCTCCAGGGGATGGCATCTATATCTGCGGCTCCTGCGAAAGTCCCAAGGACATCAAGAACAGCGTGATGTCAGCGAGCGGAGCAGCATCCAGGGCCTCGATACCTATGGCCAAAGGCAAGGTAGAGATAGAAGGCATAACTATAACAGTATCTCCAGATAAGTGCGTCGGCTGCGGAATGTGCGAGAAGGCCTGCCCTTACGGAGCCATGAAGGTCGACAAGGCCTCAAAGAAGGTCATCCATAATGAGGCCCAATGCCATGGATGCGGCACATGTGTCGCAGAATGCCGCTTCGAGGCACTGCAGCAGAAGCATTTCACAGACGATCAGCTGATGGCACAGGTCGATGCGGCTCTCGCAGACAATCCAAAGGACAAGATACTCTGCTTTGCCTGCAACTGGTGCAGCTATGCAGGAAGCGACCTAGCCGGTGTTTCCAGGTTCCAGTATCCTCCAGAGATAAGGATCATAAGGACGATGTGCTCAGGCAGGGTCTCAGACAAGCTCATCCTCCATGCTTTCAAGAGAGGCGCTCCGATCGTCTGGGTCACTGGCTGCCATCTCCCTACAGACTGCCATTACATATCTGGCAATCATTTCGCCAAAGCAAGGATCGAGAGGCTGCAGAAGCAGCTTCCGAAGAAGTTAGGCATACCAGAGGAACGACTCAAGCTCAATTGGATAAGCGCTGCAGAGGGAAGCTTGTTCGCAGAGTACGTGACAAAGCTCGTAAAAGAGCTGAAAAGCATAGGTGATCAGAAGTGATAGACCTGGCAAAGAGAGCAGAGCTTGCGAAAGAAGTCCCTGATATCCTCAGGTGCTACCAGTGCGGCTCATGCGTCGCCACGTGCCCTGCCCAGAAATACGGTGGCTCATACTCGCCTAGGAAGAAGATCCTCTCCGCATTGAGGGGGGAGGAGACAGTCCTAGGCAAGGAGCTTTTCAGGTGCTTGACTTGCCACTCATGCAATGAGCGATGTCCGCAGGGAGTCAATCCATACGACGTGATTGTCAAGCTCAAGAACTATGCAGTCAGGACAGGGATTGTCGATGAAACTTATAAAAAGGCATCTTCCACAGTCCTTGAGACAGGAAGAGCCCTCCCAGTAACAGAACGATGCTCATCACAAAGAGCAGCTCTCGGCCTCAAGGAACTCAAGGACAGGAGGCTTGACCTATGACTGCTGTTTCCTGTTCAACTGTCCCTGTTCAGAGATTTGCAGCCTTCTCAGGTTGCGTCATCCAGACACAGCTCCCGTTCATCGAGAAGCTTGCTCATGATGTCTTTAAGGAACTTGACATCGGGCTTGTGGACCTTGATTTCACATGCTGCCCATTCTCAGGAGTAAGAGATGCGGACCAGGATCTCTGGCTAGCTATCGCAGCCAGGAACTTGAGCATGGCTGAGAAAGCAGGTCTTCCTATACTGTCACTATGCTCAGGATGCTTCCAGACATTGAAGGAGGCAGCCCATAAGCTGGAGGACAAGGACCTCCGTGCGAGGATCAACACAAGGCTTGCAAAGGAAGGGGTGACTTACAACGGATCGACCAAGGTATTCCATCTCATGCATGTGCTTGATGATAATATACAGTCGATCGCATCAAAGGCAGGCAAGCGCCCAGGTCTTAGGATGTCGACCCACACAGGCTGCCATCTCTTGAGGCCAGCGTCGATTATGGGCTATGATGAGCCAGATTATCCTGTCAAGTTCGATGCTCTAGCAGCTGCTCTCGGATACGAAGTGAAGAGGCATGAGAAGGATACGCTTTGCTGTGGCTACACACAGATCACAGGCGATAGGCAGATGTCGCTTTCATTGATGAAAGACAAGGTCGATTCCCTCCTGCCGCAGGCAGAGCTCCTGGCAGTCTGCTGCCCAAGCTGCTTCCTCCAGTTCGACAGGAACCAGGTCCTCCTCAAGCAGCAGAAGCTGGGGACGATCCATGTCCTCCAGCTGCTCGCGATCGCTTTCGGTCTTGACCCATACCTATCAGAGAACAGGTCCTTGTCACAAGATATGAAAGGTGCGCTCCAATGATCCAGGTAACCTTGCTTGTGCCGTTCTCCAGCTTTGGGAAGGAAATCACGCTGGACAGAGAGGGACTTACTTCGACAGCAGAGGTCATACATGCGCTTGGGGAGAAGCTAGGCAAGAGATTCATCGACACACTCCTTGAAGAGGATGGACATGTGAAGGACAGTGTCATGATCCTCTCAGGAGGAAGGAATATATCAAGCTCATTCAAGGCTGAGCCAGTCCATTCGGACTATACCTTCTGCTCAGTCATATCAGGTGGATAAATCATGTTAGGCTATACTGGAATATATCTCGATATCGATCTTTCTACAGGGAAGGTCGAAAAGAAAGAGCTGCCAGCTGACTGGCCAGAGAAGTTCATAGGAGGCATTGGTTTTGGTATAAAGACAGCGTGGGACAATATCCCTGAAGGTGTTGACGCATTTTCTCCTGAGAACGTGATCAGCTTCTGGACAGGCCCCTTTGCAGGAACGCTTGTCCCGGTCTCTTCGAAATACACAGCAGTTGCGAAATCCCCGCTGACAGGTTCTATCGGATTTGGCATAAGCTCCGGGGGATTTGGAGCTGAGCTCAAGCGAGCAGGATACGATGGCATTGTCATCCGCGGAAAAGCAGACTCCCTCTCATATCTCTTCATAGATGATGCCTCGGTACAGATCAGGGACGCCGCCCATCTGAAGGGAAGGCCTGTCTGGGAAGTCGAGGACACGCTCAAGCAGGAGCTCTCAGACCTATCGATAAGGGTCGCAGCCATAGGCCCTGCAGGCGAACAGCTGGTCAGGTATGCCTGCATCACAAATGACAAGAACAGGCATGTCGGCAGGAACGGCATGGGGGCAGTCATGGGCTCAAAGAACCTCAAGGCGATCGCCCTCAGAGGGACAAATGACGTCAAGGTACATGACCTCAAGACCCTGCTCGCAGATGTCAAGCAGCTCTACAAGGAATGCCGCGGACCGAAGATGTACTACGGTCGCGAGGGGACACCGATAAAGATACTTGTCCATGACAAGAGGGCAGTCCTTGCGACCAACAATTTCCAGAAGATGACTTTCGAGGGAGCTGACAAGGTCTCTGGCGAAAGGATGATGGCCGAGAAAGTGAGGAAGATCGTCGCCTGCGAGATGTGCGCAGTAGCATGCGATCATGTCAATGTCATAAAAGAAGGCGAATACAAGGGAGCAATAGGCTCAATCGACTTCGAGTCCCTGTGGGCACTAGGCCCGCTCTGCGGTGTCGACAGCCTGGATGCAATAACAAAGGCAGTAGAGCTATGCGACAACCTAGGTATGGACACGATCTCAGCAGGAGTGACAGTCGCATGGGCGATGGAGTGCTTTGAGAAAGGCATCTTCACAAAAGAGACGACAGACGGGCTTGAACTGAGGTTCGGCAACCACTGGGAGATGGTCGAGCTGATCAGGAGGATAGGAGTAAGGGAAGGCACATTCGCGAAGATGCTTGGAGAAGGCTCTAAGCTGGCTGCAGAAAAGACAGGCAGGGATACTATAAGGTTCGCCATGCAGATAAAAGGCCTTGAGACCAGCGCATATCCATTCCGTCCTATGCAGACAGGAGCCCTTGGCCATGCCACATGCGTCACAGGTTCCTTCTATCAGCGCTCAGGAAGCTATCAGTATGATGAGAAGGACTCGGTCGACAGGTTCTCCCTTGACTCTTCAAGGGGCAAGCTGGTCGCAGATGGCGAGGATGATTACACAGTTATCGACTCGCTGATAATCTGCAAGTTCTCAAGGAGGATCTACACAGACAAGGAGAAGATTGCCCAGCTCTTTGGGATGGTGACTGGCATAAAGACCAGCCATAAGGATCTCCTCGAGGCAGGGAAAAGAGTATACACCTTGGCTAGGTGCTTCAACGCGAGGCACGGATTCAGGAGGAAGGACGATTATCTGCCAGCCAGGGCATATGAAGAGCCGATCAATGATCACATAAACAAGGGCGCTGTCGTCAAGAGGGATCAGTGGGAACAAGCCCTTGATGGCTATTACAACTACCGGGGATGGGACAAAGAAGGCATCCCTACAAGAGAAACTCTCACTTCCCTGAAGCTTGATGACGTCGCAAAGGAGCTGAGACCATGACAGACGTCATAGTATGTGATACTGACAAGTGCACAGGATGCAGGATCTGCGAATATATCTGCGCAGCTGTCAACGAGGGTAGGCTCAATCCGAGGTTGGCCCGGATTAAGACAATCAGGATCGACCCAGTCTTCGATATCGCTCTATCCTGCAGGAAGTGCGAGAAGCCAGGATGTCTCAATGCATGTGCCAGGAACGCAATCTCCCAGGACAAAGACGGAATAATCTCTATCGATCCAGACCGTTGCGACGGCTGCGGATATTGTGTCCATGAATGCAAGTATGGTGTGATTTCACTTTCGATAGACAAGAAGGCTGCTTTAGTCTGCGACCTCTGCAGGAAGAATAACGAAGGCAAGCCTGCGTGTGTGGATTATTGCCCCACAGAAGCCCTCAAATGCCTTCCATTGCATCAAGTTACAGGGAAATCCGGCGATCTTCACCGTAAGTTGCAGGATCTCTGATTTCAGGTTCAATTTCTTGGCATAAATCAAATACTTTATTCCTCCATTTCTTGACCAGGTTAATTCGCTTGATAAAACATTTGCCGCTTTGTCGGGTGAGCAATCTCACACATTTCCTAATAATCACTCTGTTTTTTTGCTGATTGTTATATCGAATCTAAAATAGATTTACGCATATATCTTCACCAATAGGTATTTTATATTATGTTTTAAGCCGGATCCCCATTATTAACATTATTAATGTTAAAGTCATTATTTCTTAACACATTATGGTCATTATTAACATTATTAATGGCCATTATTGCATTATTTGAGGTATTTTGTCGTCTATGGGGTTCAATATGACATTATTTTCTAAAAATAATGCATATAATGCGTTATAATGCTGAATTATGGTCATTTTCCTCTATAAAATGGTCAAGAATCGCTCCTCATTATAATGCATTATAATACATTATATAATGCGGATAATGCATTATCTGCGCATTATAATGTTCTTGGTTCAAGGATAGAAGGAACAAATCTGCCAAACATGATTAAGGATGTGATCAATCCCGGCCTGCACATAAACAAGTTTAGATCAGAAAAAAGTATCAGGGAAGATTGTACAGGGTCTTGACCTTTTCCCTGTTCTTGAGTCCGAAGATCTTGGTGCCATTTGGCTGCCTGAATTCCTCGATCAGGTCCTTCTTGAGCTTTAGGGCATTCATGTATACTCTGACCGAATTCACAGATTTCCTCATCCTGTTCGCGATATCGCTGTAGGTGAGGGGTGCGCTTTGGTTGAAAAGGAAGTTTACAAGCTCTTTCTCAGAGGAAGTGAGTTCTTCTGAGGAGAATACAGGCATCTTTAGGGGTATTTCCTGTCTTTTCGGTCTCTCATCAAGCCTTTTTTCCATCTCAGTGAGGATATCAGCCCTCGCCTGTGACATATCTGTCCTTGTGACGATCAGGTCCTGGATATGCGTCAGTAGTTCCTCATGATACTTCTCCATATCCTTCCTGAGCTGCCTCTTTATGGAATCCTCGACCCTTGTGAGGTCTTTTTCCATCTTCTGATTGGAGGAATGCAGGTATTCCACCCACTTGTTGAGGCCATCTATGCTCCTCTTGACCTCCTCAGAATGATATGAGTGGTGTTTATGCAGATTGTCTGTGTTCTGCGTTATCTGCCTGATGTTCTCATGCAGATAGTTTATCCACATCTTGTGATAGCCGAGATGCTTGTGCACCTCTGAGAAGTGTCCGGTCAGGTCTACTTCAGCTTTTTTCTCGTTTTTTCCGAAGATTCTGTCGATGACCCCCATACAAGAAGTGAGAGTCAGGGTAGTATATATGCTTTTTGTCAGTAAGGATAGAAAGATGAGAAGAAATTCCGAGGTGAGATCACCTGCTCGCTCCCTGGCTCTTGTCAACCTTCAGGTATTTCGCGAGCAGCGGATGTACGATCTCGATCTCATCGAATATCTCCCAGGCGATCTTCCTGTATGAGATATGGCCTTCCCTTCCGCTCCTCAGCTTGATGAAGTGGAACAGTTCCCTCAGGTTCCAAGTGAAAAGCGTCCTCTTCCTGTAAGCCAGAGGCAGGACATATTGGGCCTCCTTAGGGAGGTCGGCCCATATGGCCTTGAAGGCAGCCGCAGCCTTCTCCATGCAATCTATGTACTTCTCTTCAAGCTCAAGATCCTTGAGCTCTGGAGGGATCGAGTACCCATGCTTGGTAGTGAGGTCCTGGGTCGTCTGTGTGCACATCCTGTGCCTCTGGATGTCCCTGTATGCGCCATAATCGACCAGGATGTCGAATGTATAGTAGATATGCTCAAGCTCCCTCATAGGATAGTCATGCCTGCCCATCCTTTTCAGGTAATCGTCGATTATCTTCTCCTTCTCAGTGAGGCTGAGTGACTTCACATGCCTCAGAGCCTCCTGGTAAGGTCCCTTGCAGCACCTGTATGTGATTGAGGCAGCGAGCTTATCATAGGCGTCCCTGTCATAATCCACAAGCTGCACGCTCTTCCCGTTGTCTGCGAGATCCATACCCTTGCAATCCTCTTCGATGAGGGCGCATGTCTCTGCCATGTAGGAGTTCCTGTCAGCATACTTCACAAGAGTCGGGATGATCTTCTTGACCTCTTCCTTCACCTGCCTGCCGATCTCCTGCGCCTCTTCAAGCTGGTCAGACATGAGCTTTGTTATCGCATGCTCCATGACTCTCGCATTGCCTGTCATGGCCAGGTTTGTCAGGGTTCCAGCCGGCAGCACATACCTTGCCACATCGCATGCCCTTGCCTTGATGATGTTCTCATACACCTTCTCAGGCTGTCCCTCCAGCCGGGGATAGAGTTCCCTCATATGCTTGAGCAGGACCTCAATGAACTCTGAATATGTGTCGAACAAGAGGTCCATGGTCCTTATGTACAGATCCGCATGTTTGGACTCCATTATCTTCCTTGGCCTTATGTATCGGCTCTTGTCGAATATCTGGTACCTTGTGGATTTCTCGGTATAGGAGGCAAGCCTGTTGTCCTCGATTATCTTGCTTGCTATGATGCTGACATCCTCGATCGCGACAGAGGCAATCGCATGCTCAGCCACGCTCGAGTGCCCGTATCCGACAACCCATCTCTCGTGGAAACTCCTAGCCTTCTCCTTTGCCTGGCTATAGTCGACTGCTTCCCCTACACCGTTTATCTCGATGTCTTTCTGCTTGATTAGCGTCAGGAGATTGTCCCTGAAGGAGTTGGGACTCCTTGACACATATGCGAACAGTACCGCGACGACCTCAGGCGGCAGGTTGTGGATGACGTAGATGCTCTTGTCAGTGTTTGTGACATGCCTTTCAATAAGCTTGATATCTTCAGGATTCATTTGACACCCCCGGCAAGCGGTTGTCTTGACTGTATATAAATTTTCGGGAAAAGGCGGCTAAATGTATAGGATTACCCTGCAAAGCCATATTGGATGAACTTCCTCATGAGCCAAGGGGACAAGAATGGAAAGCACTGAGCCGGAAAAGGAGAGGGAGAGAGACTTCACGTTTAAGACAAGAATGGAACGCTCTTCCGCAGGTCCTATCGTATATTTTTAAATAGTTTCTCCCAGTCCAGCAGTTTGAATGATAGAGATAACCGCAGTCGGAGGCTACAGCGAGGTCGGCAAGAACATGACCGCTGTCAAGTACAAGGATGATGTCATCCTGCTTGATATGGGCCTCCAGGTGGACAGGTACATCCAGGTCAAGGATGAGAGCGAGGAGGATTACGTCACATACAGGGACCTTATGCAGGAAGGAGCAGTCCCTGATACAAGGTGCATAAAGGACTGGCGAAAGCATGTCAGGGCAATAATACCCACGCATGCCCACCTTGATCACCTTGGCGCGATCCCATATATGGCAGACAGGTTCGAGGATGCAGAGATAATTTGCACACGATTCTCTGCAGCAGTCCTACAGGCATTGATAACAGAGCAGCCAAGGCCAATCATGAACACGATAACAGTCCTGGACAACAATTCTCATTACAGGATATCCGACGATCTTTCAGTTGAGTTCATCAATATAACACATTCGACACCTGACACAGTCATGGTCGTCATCCACACTCCAGAAGGCGCTGTAGCTTATTGCAATGACTTCAAGCTGGATGAGACCCCGATCCTAGGCCAACCTCCGAATTTCAGGCGCATGAAAGAGCTTGGGGAGGAGGGAGTGAAGCTCCTTATCATGGACTCGCTGTATTCGAGATCCGACAGGCATACTCCCTCTGAGGCCAAGGCCCGGGAGATGCTCAGAGAAGTCATGCTCGGCATCCGTTCAGAAGGGAGGACTGTCATCACAACAACTTTCTCAAGCCACATAGCAAGGCTCAAGTCTATCGTGGATTTCAGCAAGAGGATGGGCAGGAAGCCGATCTTCATGGGCAGAAGCTTGCACAAATACTGCACTGCAGCAGAGGAATGTGGCTTATATAATTTCTCTGAAGAGGTGGAGATCGCAGGCTACAGGCGCCTTGTCAGGAAAAGGCTTGGGGAGATAGATCGGCTTGGTAGGGAGAAATACCTCCTGGTCGTGACAGGGCACCAGGGAGAGAGGGATTCTGTCCTCTCAAGGATAGTGAGGGGGGAATTCGACATCCAGCTCTCGGCAGAGGATATGGTCATCTTCTCTTGCAATGTCATCCCTCAGCCCCAGAATATCGCCAGCAGGCAGGAGCTTGAAGCAAGCCTGGCTGCACAGAATGTCAGGATGTTCAAGGATATCCATCAGTCAGGCCACGCATCCAGGAGAGATCATGCGCAGCTGATCGGACTCCTTCAGCCTCAGCACATACTCCCTTCGCACGGCAGCCCTGATCAGACATCTGGCATCCTCACTCTTGCAGAAGAGCTTGGACTTAGCGGAGTAATCACAGCCGAAGATGGCTATAGGTTCGAGGTTTAGACAAATTTTTAAATAACGCTTCATTTTTATACTGATACACATGGGGGTGTTTTCATGAGACTCACGCTAGCAGATCCTAAGATATTCAAAGACAGCGTCTCGATAATCTCTGACCTTGTCAGCGAAGCCAGGTTCAAGATCACAAAAGATTCCATCGATCTCGTCGCTATGGACCCGGCCAACGTGGCTATGGTCATCTTCAAGCTCCTGTCAAGCTCTTTCACAGAATATGATGTTGAATCAGAGCAGAAGATCGCCCTGAATCTCAACAATCTCAAGCAGATACTCAAGCGGGCAGGCCCAAACGACATCCTCACCATGGAGATCGCAGACGGCAAGTTCAAGATCATCCTCAAATCGAGCACCACAAGGACTTTCTTCCTCCCGATAATCGACTTCGAGGAGAAGGAGCAGAGGATCCCTGAGCTCACATTCCCTGTGAGCATCAAGACTAACACTTCCATCCTCGCAGAGGCTATCGAGGACGTTGACATCGTCGCAGAGTCGGTCAGCTTCCAGGCACAGCCTGACAAGTTCACAGTCGCTGCCGAAGGCGACCTGTCGCAGGCGAGGATCGAAGTGAAGCCAGACGAGGAGACTGAGATCAAGATGGATTCCCATGACACGATCAAGGCCAAATATTCCATCGAATACCTCAAGAAGATGATGCAAGGGGGAAAGCTCTCAAGCACAGTCACGATAAACTTCTCCAAGGACTATCCGCTCAAGCTCAACTACCAGGTGTTAAACAAGCTGATGATGAGCTTCATCCTTGCGCCAAGGGTGGATAACGACTAAGAATTATTGATTCATCAGGGACATTCCCCTGTTTTTGCTTTTGCAGGTTGTCGAGATGCAGATTTTGAATACTTTTTTATATTCGGCTTAACAGGTGGGTTCTTCATGGTGAAGAAAAGTGCATTTTTCTTGTTGATACTACTGTCTGCCTTTGCGGCTGCAAAGGGATCTGTCAGCATCGATGCGCCTGACGCGATTGAGAGCCAGATGCCTATCAAGGTCGAGGTCTCCATCGATGATCCGAACATATTCAAGTATGTGAGTAAGGTATATTTCCAGATACGGGGTGGCGGTGCCCAGTACTACCTTGAGGGCACTGAAGAGATTCTGCAGTATGAGATGGAATACAATGGCGAAAAAGAGCTGTCTATCGTCCTGTGGGGATCGTATGATGACGATTACATGGACAACACGATCAATTTCACCATAGATTTCTATTCTGACCATGAGACAATATCCAAGGATTTTGATCCTGCTGATATGGGTTATATGTACAAGGTCGCCACTCTATCAAAGCTGATTGAAGTCATCCCTGTAAGGGGCACTGCCTCATTCCCCAGCTATGAAAGCTGCCCCTTGGAGGAGAGATCAGAGCCGCAGGGAGTCTCATATTACGATTGCCGGTATGAGGGAGATGACAAGCATCCAAGGGTAGCGTCTGCGAAGGCCAATTTTGTAAGGCATGCCTGCATCCCCGGGGATTACCAGAAGCAAAACAACATCGTAGGCTGCTCCCATATTGGAAAGGAAAAGCTTGGCGCTATAGAGAAGAGCGGGAAAACCTCCGTTGAGATAAACAGCAAGACTTGGGGATTGCCATACGCAGGTGAAGGCTCAAGCGAAGGCTGGATCAGGGTCTCGACAGACTGGAGCGAATCCACCAAATATACTGATGAAGATGGGAATGTCAAATACAGGGTTATATACTTTGTCAGCTTTTACCAGAAATCCGGCTGGGTTGACTTCACAGGAGAGTTCTCAAGGACTATGTGGCTGGAGAAGGACGAGATTGAGTCTGAGAAGGGAAAGATAATTGGTGATGCAGAAGCCTTTGTCAGAAGCGTCTCCTTCTTAAAACAGGGCAGCCCTGACTCAGGCAAGGAATATAGGGCAGCCTACATAAACTACCTTCCAGGAAAACAGGTTGCAGGGCATTATGTGCATGGCCACGTGCTTGACATAAACAAGGATCCGCTGCCATACATGCGGGTACAGGCAATATCAGAAGACAAGACCTATGAAGGCACCACTGACCTCAATGGCAACTATGAGATTGAGCTTGCTGACCTTAAGCTAAAAGAAGGTGAAGAAGCAAATGTCACTGTCATGTTCCATTTCAACTACCTGAAAAAGGAAAAGAACTATTTCAAGCTGTACTTCCATAAGCCAGACACAGCCCAATACTTTCACGGACAGTTCGGAAAGGATGTTCTTGTCTCTCCTGGGAAGCATGGAGAGCTGAATATGATTCTGGACGGCTCTGAGGATCCTGATCTAATAAGTAACATGCATACATATGAGGAGTTAAGAGACCATGCTGTAATATATTTCAGGATGCATGAGGCAGTCGAGTTCGCCACTGAAAGGCTGCACCTCGAGTTGGACCACAAGCTCCCTGTTGAGGTCCTTGTCGGAAAGGATGACAAGGAAACGCTTTATTCTCCTGGTCAGTCAATGATAAAGATCGCCCTTTCAGACCAGTCCTACTTATCAAGCAACAATCCCAGGAACAGGGAGTATCATGAGTTCGCTCACCATATCATGTATGATCTCTATGGGAAGTGGCCAGAAGATAGTGACATTGCCGGCACAAGGAATCATGACGGCCTCCTTAATCCAAGCACAGCAGATTCTTATACTGAGGGATTCGCAGAGTTCATGGCTCTTGCCATGGCCAAATTCCATGGCTACAAGGATGCTGACATCTATGCGTCATTCGGCAGCATGGAAGATAATTACAAGCCCTGGAGCGCACGCGGATACTATGAAGAGCTTGCTATAGCATCACTCCTTTGGGACATGCATGACGCTGCAAATGAAGAAGGTGATTCCCTGTCAATGCCGATAGATGACATATGGCGTGTATTGGCAGTGGAGAGGGCAAATTTCTATGAGTACTATGAGGCTTTCAGGGAAAGGTTCCCTGAAAAGAAGAATGATTTTGATGAGCTGTTCAAGCTGCATGGATTCTTTCAGGACACAAGAGAAGGGGACGGCAACTGGAGTGCACATGAGCCAGTGAGAGATGTGAACAGAAATGGCAGGTGGGACGCTGGTGAGTTCTTTGTCGATCTTTCCTGCACAGGAAGCCCATGCAACCTTACATATGAAGAAGGCATGAAGATCGGCCCTGCTGCAACTTATCAAAGGAAGGCAAGAACGCAGGCAGTCATGCTTCCTGATGCGTTCCTGAAGGTTGATCCAGAAGGCCCGAGGTTCTACAAGATTACTGTTGACTATGAGGACCCTCAAAGGGAAACATACAGCTACATGGTCGAAAGAAGGGGCGACAGGATCTATGTTCAGCCTAGGCCTGATGATACTTATGCCAAAATAACAATTGTCCCTGAGTCCCAGGATTTCACATACAAGCAGAAGTATGAAGTTACGAACACAATACTTCTGGAAGGGATCTACTTTAGCGGTGGAAAAGGATATTATGGCGAGCATGACTTCAAGCTGACAAGGGTAAGCGCTGGCAAGGATCCGGAATACGCCCTGGGTTTTGAGCCTTCATTCACATCAGATGAGAATAAGGATAAGCAGCTTAAAGAGACTCTCCGGGATTCTGAACCTGGAAAGAAAGCAGGGTTTGGCTGGCTCATCTGGATTCCTCTCTTTGGCATAGCCGGCTTTCTTGGCTACAGGTATGCCACAGGCAGGAACACGAAAAAATTCACGCACAATGTTCTTGGAAAAGCGCAGTCTGGCATAAAGGAGCTGGGAAAAGACATGAAAAAGAACCTTCTCCCAAGGGCAAAGGCAGGAGCAATAAAGATGCATGAAACCTTCAAAAGAGATTACCTTCCAAAGATAAAGGCAGGTGCACGGGAAGCAAAAAATGCAGCTGTGAAGGTATACGAAGGCCTGCACAGGATGGCAAAGGATGGCTATAGCAGAAAAAAAAATAAAGGTTGATATCATGGCAGGAAAGTGTCATATGTCATTCCTTGCTTCGATGCATGTCACCAAGGAAACGGTATTTCGGCATGGGCCATGATGACAAAACTGAAAAGAGAATCCTCCAAATTTTTTAATAGATTACAGCAAATGTGTCATCCAGCAACCCGTACGGAATAAAGGAATTCAAGCTTCAGCTCCTGACGACTAAAAAATTTTTTATACTCCGCTTCCACTTGATTTTCTGAGGTGGATTGATGAAAAGGATTGTATTAGGTATATTGACACTTGTTCTGCTTACTGCCACGATGGCTTCTGTCTCAGCGTGGAACTTCTTCGGCATCTTCGATGGCGGGACTGGAGAGACAAACAATGTTGTCGACAGGACCCAGCTCAGGGAGGAACTTACAAGGGAGGCAAGAACCGAGACACTTGCTAGGAGTGGACGCACCCAGGGGTTCCAGGAATTTGATCCTTCCGAGAGACTCGTTATGGCAAGGGACCTTGCAGGCTCTGACTTGCCCTTATATGTGATTGAAGAGAAGCTCGAGAAGCTCAACATCGATTATGAAGATCCTTCGGCAGATATCCCTGAGGAAGTGTTTGCTGAAGAGGAAGGCACTGAATATGAGACTTATATCCAGGAGGGATATATCCATTTGCCACTGCAGGACGTGAAGAAGGTGGTCTATTCGCCTGGCTATTATGATGGTCCCTCTCTCTATTTTGAGGTTAGGCCTTTGGAGCAGCAGTTCTTCGACTTCGATAAGGAAAGCTATCCAGCAGCAAAGGCATATGTCACATCAATGAGGCTGAGATTCAGTAGCATTGACGATGCCAGGGATGCATATGAGCTGATAAGGCAATCAAAGGAAGATATGGACCTTGTGAAGGGATTCGCCCCTATCAGGGTCTATGTCGTCACCAGGAGCACATGTTTGATAGAGAGGCAGGCGCAGTACAGCATAGAATTCAAATGTGTCTCTGACCAGGATGAAAGCAATAGGTTCACTCTGCAGCAGATATTGACACTTGCTTAGTTTTTTTTTGTTTTCACTCGATAAACCCAAACTTTTTTATATGGTCCTGTTTTTTCACCTATAATCAGAAGTAAAACCTATTTCTGAGTTTTATGGAAAAAGATGAGAACCAAAGAAGACAAAAGTGGACCCTCAGTTTCGAGCATAAGGAACAGTTTCGGTATAGGAAGGGACTTCAGCGGACCTTCCATGCAGCGTGATCTGCACGACGCGAAATGCAGTGAGTGCGGAAAGGATTGCCAGGTGCCTTTCAAGCCTATTGAAGGCAGGCCTGTTTACTGCAGGGACTGCTATAGGAAGAAGAAGGTGCAACAATGAAAGGAGAAGTCAAGTTCTATAACCACATGAAAGGATTCGGATTCATCAAGGCAGAGGACGGAACAGAGTATTTTGTCCACGCTACAGGACTCCAGGAGGGAGTCAGCCTTGAAGATAATGATTCCGTCGAATTCGACGTGGCCCAGGGAGACAGGGGTCCCAAGGCCATAAACGTGAGGAAGTAAGATGTCTGTCAAGAGCGGAGACAAGGTCACCCTAGATTACACAGGCACACTCGCGGACGGCACAGTCTTCGATACTTCAAAGCATGGAGATCATTCTCATCCGCTCGAGTTCACAGTCGGGTCTGGCCAGGTCATACCTGGATTCGACAAGGCTGTCCTCGGCATGGAGATAGGTGAAGAGAAGCAGTTCAAGATCCCTTCAGAGGAAGCATATGGCGCATACGATGAGAAGCTCATCCAGGCGATCCCCAAGTCGCAGATGCCTGGACCAGTCTCTCCAGGAGATGTGCTCGCAGTCCAGACTCCTGAAGGAGAACAGCTTCCTGTGACAGTCAAGGAGGTCAAGGGGGAGGAAGTCATCCTCGACATGAACCATCCGCTTGCAGGAAAGGAGCTTAACTTCGCGATCAAGCTTCTGAAGAAAGAGTAAGGTCTTCATTATGGATTTTGAAAGTCTAGGAATAATAGAGCCCGTCCTTAGGGCGATCGATTACGAATCTCCGACAGAGATACAGGAAAAGACTATCCCGGTGATCCTCGAGGGTCATGACGTCATCGCACAATCTGCGACAGGCAGCGGGAAGACATTTGCATTCGCAGCAGGGACGTTGCAGAACATTGCGCGAGGCAAGGGAGTCCAGATGCTCGTCCTAGCACCGACAAGAGAGCTTGCCCAGCAGGTTGCAGGGGAGATGGAACGCTATTCAAGGTTCCTTGGCCTCAGCTGTGTGCCGGTGTATGGAGGGGTAGCGATGCAGCCTCAGATTGAAGGCATCCAGAAGTCTGAGATCGTCATCGGGACTCCTGGCAGGATTCTTGACCATGTGCAGCGCCAGACCCTTGTCCTTTCCGGCATCAAGGTCCTGATACTGGATGAGGCAGACAGGATGTTCGAGATGGGATTCATCGAGACGATCCGGGAGATAATTAGGGAATGCCCGAAGCAGAGGCAGACGCTTCTTTTCAGCGCGACCATATCCAGCGATGTCAGGGGACTAGCAGCCGAGTACATGAGAGACCCGGTCAGGATCGATGCCAAGAACAATGTCGACCCGAGCCTTCTTACACAGGTATACTATGATGTCGCAGATAACGAGAAGCTATCTCTTCTCGCCCACCTGTTGAGGACCAGGAGATCCGGCCTTTCCATGATATTCTGCAATACTCAGAAGATGACAGAGTTCGTCTCTGAGAACCTCAAGGGTAACGGTATACAGGCGACAGCCATCCACGGTGGCATGCCCCAGGCCAAGAGGACTAGGACGATCACTGATTTCCACAGGAGTGAGATATCTGTCCTTGTCTGCACAGATGTGGCAGCGAGAGGCCTTGACATCCCTGACGTCACCGATGTCTACAACTACGACATGCCTTCTGATCCAAAGGAGTACACCCATAGGATAGGCAGGACTGCACGTGCAGGAAAGGCAGGAATCGCTATAAACATCATCTCAAGCAGGGACCATGAGAACTTCAATGCTGTGCTTGACCTGACTCGGTACGATATAATCCGGGAGGAGACCCCTTCTTTCCCTAGGATCAGGGTCAGGCTTCCAGGACGTGAAGGGTTCAGAGGAAGGGACGGCTCAAGGAGAGATGGTCCCCGAGGCAGGGATGGTCCGAGAGGAGGCTTCAGAGGAGACCGTCAGAGAGACAGCCCTCGTAGTAGCTTCAGGAGCGATGACAGGAGGGATTCCTCCAATAGAGATTCTTCTCCAAGGAGAGGCGGACCTGTCAGCTTCACCTATCGCTGAATTTCCTTTTCATTTCTATGTCTTCAGGTATCAAATATTTTGTGCCATAAGTTAACCTTGGTTAACTTTATAAGCAAGTATAGTTTCTTCTCGTGCCATGCGTTCGACTGAGGATTATCTGACGACCATCTTCAGGTTGGAGAAGGACACAGGGGCCCGCTGCACAGATATCTCACGCTGCCTCAATATAACAAAGGCAGGAGTGTCCAAGCTCATCAAGAAGATGAAGGCAGAAGGCTTCGTGAGGAATGACCCGTATTCAGATATCATGCTCACGGAGAAGGGAAGGAAAGCAGCTGAGCGTGTCTTGTTCAGGCATAGGGTTGTCGAAGTGTTCTTGGTAGACGCGTTGGGATTGGAACCTGAGGATGTGCATGAAGAGGCGCATGTCCTTGAGCACGCGTTCTCAGACAAGGTCATAAGGAGATTATATGACTACATGGAGAAGCCCAAGGCTTGTCCTCATGGCAGCAGGATAGGGGTGAGATGATGCAGAGACTAGCGAGCATACCAGAGGGAAAGACGATAAAGATCTGTGGCATGGACTGTGGCCAATGCATGAGAGGCAGGCTGTCGTGCATGGGCATCACAGATGGGTGTTGCATAAAGATGGTTAAGAACGATTATCATGGGCCTGTGCTTCTGGAAGTCCTGAAATCCAGGATAGCCATCGGGCGTCATCAGGCAGAAAGGATATTTGTAGATGCTTAGGATAGCTCTGGCAGGTAATCCCAATGTTGGGAAGACGACATTCTTCAACAGCCTTGCCAGGACCAGGCATCATGTAGGGAACTGGCCAGGAAAGACAGTCGAGCGGCTTTCCGCGATCATTTCCCTGGATGGCAGGAAAGCAGAGATAGTGGACCTTCCAGGCGCCTATGGGCTTGAAGGACACACAGAGGATGAAGCAATAGCCAGAGACTTCATCCTCAAGGAGAAGCCTGACGCTATCATAAATATCATAGATTCAGGTAACCTCGAGCGGAACCTGCTATTGACTGAGCAGCTGATCCGCACAAGGACACCTGTAATTGTCGCTGCAAACTTCGACGACGCACTGATTGATGATAAGAAGCTTGCACTTATGCTCAGTGTCCCTGTGATGAGGATAGACTGCCGCTCAAGGTCTGATGTCCTTGAGGTTGCAAGGAAGGCTTTGGATGCAGAAGGTGCGATACCGAAGCATAACTTGAATCCATCGCAGATAGCAAGGGCCTGTGTGATAAAGGAAAGGCAGGACAGGTTCGGATGGATAGACAGGATAGTCCTTCACAAGGTGTATGGTCCGCTTTCATTCGTTGTTGTGATGGCCTTGTTGTTCCAGTTCTCCTTCACTCTATCGTCACCCATCTCAGACCTTTTGGAATCAGCATTCTCAGGCCTGGCTTCTCTGGCCTCATCCATCATGCTCTCTTTAGGAGCGCAAGGGTGGGCTGCATCTCTGGCTGAGGCATCTGTGGGAGGAGTCGGATCAGTATTGGTGTTCGTCCCGGTCATCTTCATGCTCTACCTGTCGATATCAGTCCTTGAGGACTCTGGCTACATGGCAAGGGTGAGTTTCGTCTTTGACAGCTATATGCATAGGCTCGGCCTCCACGGCAAGAGCATGATATCGCTGCTTCTCGGTTTTGGCTGCACAGTCTCTTCAATAGCTTCCACACGATCCCTTGGATCAAGGAAGGAGAAGCTCTTGACAATGCTCATGAGTCCATTCATCTCCTGTAGCGCACGTCTGCCAGTGATAGCATTGATGGCTGGCGCATTCTTCTCGCAGGACAGAGGCCTTGTCTTCTTCCTGCTCTACAGTATGGGCATCCTTTCCGCTATCATCACCGGGCTTATCCTTAACAGGTTCCTTTTCAGAGGAGAGGAGAGCGCCCTCCTCATCGAGATGCCACCATACAGGTCCCCATCGATACCTGCAGCTCTTGCTTCCTCATGGTCCAGGACGATGTCATTCATAACAAAGGCAGGGACTCTGATATTCGCTGCCTCTGTGGTCATCTGGTTCCTGGCAAATCTCCCGCTGGGCGTGGAATATGCCTCAGAAGAGAGTATTGCAGGGAGGATCGGGCATGTCCTGGCACCACTGCTGGCTCCCCTTGGTTTTGGGACCTGGGAGGCTGCTGTAGCGCTCCTGTTCGGTCTGGCAGCTAAGGAGATCGTAGTCAGCACCCTTGGCTCGATCTATGGTGCAGATATGTCGGTTTCCCTCCAGGCATCATTCTCTCAGGCATCAGCATTCTCTTTCCTGGTGTTTGTGGTCTTGTATACACCCTGCCTATCGACACTGGCAGCCATGTACAAGGAGACTGGCAGCCTAAGATGGCCTGCATTCACATTGGTATATAGCCTCATTGTAGCATGGTCAGTGTCATTCCTCGCATACAGGTTGTGGGTGATCTTCGGATGATATTCTATCTTATAGGGATCGCAGGCGTCCTGGTCCTTGCATATCTGATAAGCAGGCAGTTCAGGGGAGGATGCTCATCATGCCCATATAAGGGTTCATGCAAGGGCAGCTGCTCAAAGATTGAAGATCGAAAGAAGGCTCTTTGAGACCTCGAAAAGCCTCTTCTCTGATACTCGCTTCCTCGAAGCGTCCATGTATAGCCTCTTGTTCACTTCCATGGAGAATGTGAAAGTGTTAGGGAACCTCTTTCCCATCCAGTTGAGGATGTGCCCTCCTCCATAAGGGGCATTGACATCTACTGAATAGTATCCCTGGCTTTCAAGCTTCTGCTTCATCGCGATTACTATCGGCAGGTAGAACCTTGGGATATGGACAGTCCCGAAGCTGATGTCCGGCCTTCCTTCATCATCTGACATCGAATGGCCGTCGAAGATGATATTGAACCTATATGTCTCTACAAGCTTGGCAAGTGTGAAATAGAACTCATCATAGCATGCCATGAGCCATCTGTTCTCTTCTTTTGTGAGCTTCTCCTTCCAGACGAACCTGAGCCATCTCTCTCCATGGTCAGTATATATGGACCTCTTCCTCGGCCTGTTGTAGTCGCAAGCATATCTTGACATCTTGTTGTCTATCCATATACCCGACTTCTTGAGCACAAGGTTCCCATAGAGCTTGTGAGTGGCGACATCTTCTTCGAGTTTCCTCTCTTCTGCGGAGAGGGCCTGCTTGGCCTTGATGCTTTTCGGCATCCATGAGCCTGAATGTACAGTGAGCAGGAACGCATTGAACTTGTTCTTCCTGTAATTGTCATATACGATGACTCCTGATTTCGTGATGGTGAGGTTCAGCTTGCTGTTTACAGATATCGCCCAGTCAAGATCCTCAGAGACGATCTTATACAGTTCAGGATCGTGGAAGAAATCCCTGAAATACGGCTTGTCTTTGTCGCGATGAAGCTCTCTGATATCTCCATGCAGATAATTGCCGAGGACCTTGTAATATTTCAGGATGCTTATGAAGTTGAGATAAGGATCGTCTTCTATCTTCCTTGTCAGCTCCCTGAGAAGCTCGAAGAGCAGGAACCTCTTTGAAAGCTCGACCTTGATTGATCCCCAGTCAGCATCGATCAGGACAGGGCTGAGCTTCTCGAAGATATCCTTGTAATGATTCATGGTCATCTGGGAGACTTAGATACTATTTATGCGTTTATGTCTTCTTTGGTATCATCAAGCGACTCTTTGATCCTGTCTATCTCCTCATCTATAGGTTCCTTTAGCCTGTTCTCCCTGACCGCATCCTTGATGTCAAGCTCCATCCCGCGGACCTGCGCAGCCTTCTCCCTGGCATCTGTCTTGTCTTCCTTGGTCTCAGCCTTCGCTTCGAGTTCTTCTATCTCGTCCTCTATCCTGTCAAGTTCTTCCTTTGCCATGGATGATCTACATTATCACCGATTAAATTGATGGTGCTTTCGGATAAAGGTTCCAAGCATAAAGGTTTTAGAAGTCCTGGTTCTTCCCTAAACCTATGGAGAGGAGATACAAGTACTATCAGTCGGATTTCGGCAAGATCAAGGTCCAGGTCGAGCATATGGATCTGGTCTTCGACATCTATGATGGCCATACGGTCGTGGATTCAGAGATCCGGCTCAAGGCGCGGGAGCCATTGTCAGAGCTTGGTCTTGACGCTGATAGCCTCGAGATCCTTGAAGTGGAATCCTCTCCAGGCTCTGGCTTTGGATACCATCCTGATCAGAAGAAGCTTGTGCTTAAGTTTGGAAAGGAAGTGCAGGAAGGGGAAGAGATAAGGATAAGGACAAAGAGCATCTGCAAGCCCACATCAAACATCCTCGAAGGCCTGTACTATGATGAGACTCCTGCCGGCTGCCCTCCTACCCAGATCACCCAGTGCCAGCAGTGGGGATTCCAGCGGCTTGTCCCATGCATAGATGAGATGGATGCGAAGGCGACCTATACGACAAGGATCATCGCTGATCCAAGGTATACTCACATGATCACGAATGGAGATGTCGCTGTTCCCAGGACTCTCCGCCCGGACGGGAGAGCTGAGATTACCTATCACAATACCAGGACTCCGATGGCCCCCTACCTTTTCTTCCTGGGTGTAGGGACATATGAGAGTTTCACTAGGGAAGTCGAGTATCCTTCCGGACGTCGCTTCATTCTCGAGCTCCTTGTCCCTCCAGGCTCAAGCAAAGGATCGGCGGAGAAGGCGCTTGATATACTATGGCACGGGATACTTTGGATAAACATCTACACAGGCCCTGAGCAATACAAGGATGTCGATAAGAGAGACGTATTGTTCGACCTGGTCCTGAAGAAGGGAGACCAGGATAGGATACGCGAGCTTGCCGGTTCTTTGCGTCTAGGGTATGAGTACACTGGCTCGGTCTACAGGGAGATCGCGATGCAGAATTCCAATTTCGGCGGCATGGAGAACGTGGGAAATACAACAATCTCTGCGAACAGGATAATGCCGTTCCCTCAGATGACAGACGGATATTTCGAGTATATGATCCGGGTGAAGGCTCATGAGTTCTACCACAATGTGAATGGGTCCGAGGTCACAGGCCGCTCTCCATTCGAGCTTTGGCTCAATGAGGCAGTCACCTGTCATGTCGAGCGCAAGTATCACGCATTTGTCGCAGGAGAGGAGTATTCGAGGCTGCAGGAAGTGGCACGGATAATCTCGCCCATGCAAGGCACCTTCGACGAGGACTCGGGAAGCCTTGCGATGCCGATAATCCCTGAAGGTTTCAACTCCCCCGATGAGCTCATCTCCAATGTCACATACAGCAAGGCACCTGAATTCGTACGGATGGTTGAGCAGCTCATCGGCAAGGAGGTCTTCGCCCGTGGCCTCCATAGGTACCACACGAGGTACAGGCACTCGAATGCGTCTACAGATGATTGGATAAGGTGTATGGAAGAAGAGTCCGGGATACCGCTACAGGAGATGGCGCGATCATGGCTGAGGCAGACAGGTTATCCGGTCGTAAATGTCGAGAGGGAAGAGAAAGACGGGATGTCCCACCTGAGACTGCGCCAGGAAGGTTATAAGGAAGCGCCCTGGCAGTTTCCCTTTGATGCAGCCGCAGTCGATGACAGAGGGGTAGATATTGACCAAAACAGCATCCTGTTCAGGCGCAAGGATGAAAACATGCTGCTGAAGAAGGGTGCATTCATCTCTTTCGCACGAGGCATGTCTTTCTATGGGAAGATAGAGCATGGCGCAACTGTCGCAGAGCTTGCCAAGCAGGCGCTCCTTGACCATGATGCTATCAACAGGTTCCGTGCATGGATCAGGCTTTCGCAGATAGAGCTTGATAGGCTGGTGGATGATCCAGCTACAGAGCCGCACCCTTCATTCATCGCCCTGTTCTTCCAGCTTGTGTCAGATGATCGCTTCAGGCACCTGGGCGCGATGCATGTCCAGATTTTCCCCACTCTCGAGGACAGGAAGAAGAAGCACATGTACGAGTCCTTGTACCAGGCAAGAAAGAGGATCCAGAAGGCCCTGGCTGTCGCGCATAAGGATGCGCTCTTGAAGCTGTATGATGAGAGTGCGCCTCTGAAAGCGTCGACGATCGAGGAAGAGGTACGAGAGATCAAGAGAAGGCAGCTCAGGAACCTTGCTCTAGGCATCCTGTCAGAGATTGACACACCAGATATCCATGACATGATCCGAAAGCAGTTCCAGAGCAGCAATATGACTGAGAAGCTTGTGGCCTTCAGCCTGTATCTGAAGAGCAATGCCCATGATAAGGACAGGATGCTCAAGGAGTTCATGGAAGAATCTAGCAGCAGTCTTGTCACCTGGGAATCCTTCCTGTCTGCTGTCGGTTCTTCAGAGGGGGATGACGCCATAGGCTTGATCAAGGAAGTCGAGAGATCGCCTCGATTCAGGATCGAGCAGGCCAATGACCAGCGGGCGCTCTTCATGCGTTTCGCCTTCAACAAGAGGAAATCATTGCAGACTGAAGAAGGGAGAGCTTATCTCAAGGATATCCTGATCCGGCTTTCCAGGATAAACGAGTACAACACGATGCATATCGTATCGATATTCTCCCATCTTGATGACCTTCCTGAAAGCCAGGTCCTGCACGATCTGTTGAAGGATGTCCTGGGTTCATTGGACCAGAAGAAGACTCCCTCGGTATACAACTCGATAAGGAAGATTCTTGCCGATTCTGCCCATTCGAGGGTCAGCCGATCATGAGAAGCTGCGGTCTGAGTAGGAGCACGAGCCCGAGTATGAGCATCAGGATGCCGGAGATTAGCTTGAGCGCTTTTCCATAGTCCTGGGTCACTCTCTTGGATGACAGTGTCGCGATGACTATCACGACGACGATCGTGTCGTCCAGCATATAGAACAGTTGGTAGACTGCGAGCCATAAATATTTCATGAAGACAGGTATGGAAGAGCCAGCGAGCACCTTGGTGAAAACCATGGGGAAACCGAATGTGCAGAGGAACTCGACGAAGTTCACTGATATCGCGAGCAGGAGGACAGTCGCGATCATCGCGGGGAGGGACGCAGCATTGACAATGTCCCTGATCCTCTTGAATATCTTGGGCTTTGCCTTCTCAGGTATCTTGAGAGAGACCCCCTTGCCGAAGAAAAAGAAGTCCTTTATGTTTATCGTTCCTACAGCCAGGGCGATGACCCCGACAACAATGTATATTATGGATATCTTCCCGAGCATGATGAAGGCATTGAGCCACACTGTCATGAACAGGAAATAGATGAGGCCGCTGGTCAGGATGAATATCCCTGCGACAAGAGCCATCCTCTTCCTTGAGTTGGTCCTCAGCAGGATCGAGAGCAGGATCAATAGCACGAACATGGCGCAAGCGTTGAATCCGTCAGCTATCCCAAGTATCACTGCCAGCACAGGGATGGATATCTCACATGTGTTTATCTGTCCGAACAGAGGGACCTCAAGCATGCATTCTTCATCCCTGGTCGGGACAGTGCATGATTCCTCTTCAAGCTTATCAGCAGGGTCTATGCAACCATTTTCGACACATTCCTTTACATAGCCTTCGATCACCTTGCCGGTGGTCTCAGCGGAACTGAAACCAGTCACTACCTCATCACCGATGAAAAGAGTAGGGACCCCTCCGACATCGACTCCGCATGCTTTGCTGAGGTTCATGAAGAATTCAGCATTAGTCGAGTTGTACCATACTTCGTAGCTATGTACCTTGAGATCAGGATATCTGTCTTCAAGATAAGATAAGAATGGCTTTTCTTTCTCGCAATGCGGGCAGCCGTCTCCCCAGAAGAAATATGCGTTGGTCGCAGCTGATGCCAGTGGCGACAGGAGCGCCAGCAGCAAAAACATCATATGGAATCGTCTCATGTTCCCCCTTCCAGCGTAAAAACCCTATCGACTATTTAAAGCTTGCCGGTCCGCCGTCTCATGAGGTACAAAGTGATAATGAGGATAGCGCAAGCGGCTATTGGCCATATGAGAGGTAGTGCATCGATCTCTTCTTTCAGTATGGCATCCTCCCCGGATGCATGATCCAAGCTTACATTCTTGGCAAATGGCTCCCTGCAGTCGATGTCCTCTGCAGCGCAGTCTGCATCTTCCTCGCATATGCCATCTTCCTTGAGCAGGCATAGCCCGTCCTCGGATGTATCATGGCAATCCTCGGCGCATGTGGCCACATTCTCATTCTCTCCGCAGATCCCGTCGAGGTCGCATCTGTTCAGATGCATGAGGTCGATCCTTAGAAGTTCTTTATCTCTCTTAAGGACGAGATGTGAGATCCGATCATCATAGTCTGTGACGATGTCGATCCTTTTCACGTATTTCTCGAACACCTCTGCAGGCATTTCCTCGCTTTCCTCCACAAAGATGGGGCCGGGTATGATCACATGACCTGAGTCAAGCACAGTCGAATCCACAAGGAATGTCTCAAAGCGATATTCCGAGATCTTCATCTCTTTGGAGAGGTTGTATGGCACATAGACGCTTCGGACCACTGTGATATTGTCATCATCCATATAATCAAGGCTGATAAGGACATTAGATGCCATTGCTGAAGGGACAAGCAGCAGCAGAAGCAGTAGCCTATGCATACCAGTTCACCACCTGTGAGCAGACATCAAGTCCGATCTGATTCCACGTAGGGATGCCTATAGGCATGTTTCCATTCATCATGGAATCAGTGTATGGCACCTCCGGCCTGTAATAGAATTGGTTGTAGTAGCATCCAGGAGTGCACCCTGCGTAAGGATATGATTTAGGCAGAAGCCCTCGGGAAATGAGCGTTGCCTCATACAATGCATGAGCAGGGTGCAAGGGACTCCACTTGCAGATGCATATCTTCCTTGTGCCATCGCAGTATTCTCCTGGTATCGCAGGCCTGAATATGTAGTTTCCTGTCGGCATCAGCTCATAGATGAATGGGTTCGCATCGCAATTCAGTGACGCTGCAGGAAGACCGCCGAAGCTAGGAGCATCCTGCTGAGATACATATTCATCATTCAGACCGCAAAGCGCATGGCCTGTCTCGTGAGTTATCGCATTCTCTGGGTCTGGGAATATCACAGCAGTATTTGCAGAACCGAATGCGAAGCTTCTGCCGGGGAATATTGGGAGGAAGTAGACAAGGTCTCCATCAGGGCAGAAAGCTGCCAGCTGGGACTTGTAAGATAATATGTCACCTGTAGAGGAGATAATTGCTGTTGTCAATGCAGCATGTGGCTTGAAATGGTCCAACCTGTAGAAAGTCATCTTTGCAAGAGAGAAAGGTGCGGTCGAGGAGAGCCTGATAGCCTCTTCATAGGCTCGATTCTTCCACCAGTAGAATGCATCCTTCTCAGGATACTTGCTTGATGAATACCCGATAGGAACGAGCACCACTCCTAGTCCTCCCATTCCCATTATCTTGGTGCATGATCCCTTGCATGGCTTGCAAGAACCTCCGCAATCCACACCCAACTCATCGAAGTCGAGAATACCATTGCAACAGTGATCAGGGACTCCCCAGCAAGGAAGTCTCAGCAGATCAGGGATCCTGAAATGACCTGGTTTCCCTCCCTGTGGCGCAGACACGTACTCAGCTCCCTGTGATGCGGAACATCCATGCATGGCATTCGTCACCCCCATGATATGCTGCCTCTCATCGACAAGCTCTCCGGGAGCTGTATTCTGGCACATGTCATAGAGGTCTGGCACAGCATCTGCATCCATGTCAGTTATCGAGGCGTATCCCTCGTCACATTTCATCGCTCCTGGTGCATCCTCACCAAGGCAGTCTGCATATGAGAAGCAGGTGAGCAGCAGAAACATCAGGATATATCTCATCCTGAGCAGTACCCGTAGATGTTTATATCCGAGAAAGCGAACTGCAGCTTCAGGCTCTGCTCTATCTTCTTGTCGAAATAAGGCCCATAGTCGATGAAAAGTATCCTCCCATTGAGGGGATAGATGTTCGTGTAACCCTTCCTGCTGAACCTGGCGCAGTTCTCTGCCAGATTATAATCCCCTCCATTCGCTGCCATCTCAGCCAGGAGCTGCTTTGCGAGGATGAGGTCAGGTCCCAGGGCGACAGGGATTGTGGTATAGTATTCGCTGACGATCCTGCTCGTCCTGTCTTTAGATACAGTGATCGGATAGATGTACTTGACCGAGACCTCTTCTCTGTTCAGGGATATGTCCACATCTACTCTGTCTTGTATGAACCCGAATCTGTTCTCCATGTAGTTTGTCGGAGGAGGCTCGATAGTTATGCCTTGCAAGGCATATTGGGAAAAATCATCGCAATCCAGCATCCTCACTGCCACATATCTCTCGATCTTCTCCTCTATCTGCTCAATTGAAGGTGATATGTCGTTACCTCCTATGTACCAGTATGGTATCCTGCTGCCGGCGCTATTCTCGTATGGGACGATGTCATAGTCGCCGAATTCTTCGTTCATGTCCGGATCCACATATCCTCCTTGTGGACCGATCCTGCCGAAGATGACCTCATACATCGCATCATACAGGCACGCTTCGATCTGCGCCTGGAGCATCGGTGCCTGCCCAGCCACAAGCTGCGCATTGTCGGTCTCCAGCTCTATCATCTTCTGTTTCGCGACAAAAGCCATGATCAAGCCTGTTGTGAGGACAAGGAAGATTCCTGCCAGAGCCCAATTGCTTATCTGAGCCTTCACCAGGATGCATTGACGCCAGACTTTAAAAAACTTATCAGAGCAATATTTTTAAATATCCATGGTTTCTTCAAGACTTTATGGCTGACAGAAGAGTGACAATGCCTACGAGCGGAGCAGGCATAACAAGATATTTCGAGGATTATCGTTCCAAGATAGAATTCAAGCCTTCGCATGTTATCATCCTGACAATCGCAGTCATCGCCATCGTGATGCTGCTGCACTATATGGGTCCCAGGATCCTTGGATTGGCATAGGGTCTAGAAGATGCTTCCAGGCATGAACAAGAAGCAGGTGGAGCAGGCTATGAAGAAGCTTGGCATCCAGGAGCAGCCTGTGGACGCTACAGCAGTCATAATCCGTACGCCTTCTGAAGATATAATCATCCGCAATCCTTCGGTCTCCAAAGTGAATATGATGGGGACTTGGACCTACTCGATAAGTGGAGATGAAGAGCATAGGCCTCTCAAGCAGGAGCCTGAGTTTTCGGACGAAGATGTCTCCACAGTGATGCAGCAGGCAGGCTGTTCAAAGGAAGAAGCCATCGGAGCGCTCAAGAAGCATGGCGGAGACCTTGCAGCAGCCATCATCTCCTTCACAGGATAGGCGACACGTTTTTATACCTCTTGATCTAAGTCAGAATGATGGAAATAGTCGCTGAGCAGAAGAGGAGGGCGCAGAAGTACATATCAGAAGCAGATCATCTCCTTACGATGACCTATCCTCTGGTCCAGGATCCAAAGCTTCTCCTTGTGGTGCTTGACAAGATCTTCCTTTCGCTTGAGTATGCGATGGGTTCCCTGTTGTATCTGGAGCGTTCGAGGAAGGAGATACCTCCATTCAGGGAGAACTTCGATTCTAAGTTCAATATGTTCAAGCTCAAGCTTGTGAGGAAGCATGGGATTGAGCTGGATTACATCCATATGATCACCGAGATCATGGAACTCCTCAAGGAGAATGAGCAGTCTCCGATGTCGTTTTCCAGGAAGGGAAAATTCGTGATTTGTGCAGACGATTATTCTCTGAAAACCCTATCCCCGGAGCAGCTTAAGAAATATTCTGAAAAAGCAAAGTTATTTATAGCCAGGTTAAGTCTTTTAGTAGAACAAAATGGATGAGTCTATGGAGGATGCCAGGGAGGAACTCAAGAGGATAGACCATCTCGTTTACGTGACTCTGAAGTACACAAGGACAGTGGATGTCCTAGCTTCTGTCCTTGAACGCATGATAAATGCTTATGAGTATTCGATCGATGGGCTCCTTGACCATGCGAAGAGGATCGGCAAGATAGACAAGATACCTGAGATGCCTCTTTTGAAGGCCCAGAAGGCCAAAGAGATCTTCAAGGACAAGGTGATCCTCGAGAACATCGATTCATATCTTCTGTTCCGGAAGTTGGTCCGTGCCAACTACGGTAGCAGGAACGAGTACAGGCGCCATGTCGAGATGTCCGCCATAGTCGATAACACCATAGTGGAGATAAACATCGACAACATCACAGAGAAATACCATTCTCTGAAGAAATTCGTGGAGATCATAAATAAACTCATCGAATCGCAAAATGACTAAGTTCATTGTCATCGCCTCGGGAAAAGGGGGCGTGGGCAAGACAACGACAGCCATAAACCTCGCTACTGCTCTGCTCTCATATGGACGTGACGTCGTATTGGTGGATGCCAACCTTTCTACGCCTAATGTAGGCCTCTATCTTGGTGCGCCAAAGGTCCCAGTCACTCTCCATGACGTGCTTGCTGGGAAGAAGAGCCTGAAAGATGCTGTGTATATCCACAGGAACGGTCTCAAGGTCATCCCCTCCAGCCTTTCCATAAGTGACATTGAGAAGACGAACGTCAATCTGCTCAAGCATCATCTGTCTGGCTTGCATGGATATGCTGACATGGTCATCATCGATACAGCAGCAGGACTAGGCAGAGAGGTGGCTGCAGCTGTGGATGCGGGGGATGAGGTGGTGCTCGTCACTACTCCTCACCTTGCCGCGGTCACAGATGCTCTCAAGACCGTTAGGTTGTGCCAGGGCCATGGCAAGAAGATAGCAGGTGTCATACTCAACAGGGTGAAGGAAGATGATTTCGAGATGGCGAAGGCGAACATCGAGTACATCCTTGAGCATCCTGTGCTTGCCATGATACCTGAGGATGATACAGTCAGGCAGGCAGGACATCTGAGGACCCCTGTCACATTCAGCCATCCCTCGGCAGCTGCTTCAGTATCATATAAGAAGCTTGCTGCGAAGATGCTGGGTGAGAAATACGTCGAGTCCATAGAGAAGAAGGATAGCATGATGGACTATGTATTGAAGAGGATCGGCCTGAAACCATGAAGCATCATGTGCTGAAGAAGAAGCTTGCTGCCAAAGGCTGGCATGAGACAGACATAGCAAGGGTGATAGCTTCCCTCCTCCATGCCCATCACCATTCCCACCCTGCTCTGAGCACTGTCGAGAAGCTTCTCGCATGGATCGCGCTCGGTTTCTCCATACTTATCAACTTCATCGTGTCCATCGCCATGATACCCGTATATCTGTCGATGCCCCCGTTCATCGTCATGCTGTGCCTCATCTTCTTCGGGCTCTGTTTCGGGCTGCTGATGGATCTCCTGATACGCGAGATAGACAGCTTCAGCAGGCATCATTATGTCGCAGCAGGATTGTTCCTGCCGATGGTGTCTCTGATCACGATGTATATGACAGTCAGGGCAAGCATATTCATCTCACGATATTTCCAGTCCACCAAGCTGCAGGACCCTGTGCTCCTTGCCCTTGTGTATACGGCTAGCTTCCTGCTGCCGCATTTCTTGTACAAGTACTTCGAGCTGAGAGAGAGAGATGTATATGGATACTAAGGAATGGACTGAACTATTCATCCGGAACAAGGACGTGGTGGCAAAGAAGCTTGTCTCTATCGATGATAGAGGCGACAGCTTCGAATGCACCTACAAGGATGCCAGGAGGACATACCTCATCAGGGAAGACCTTTCAGATGAGATCATACCATTCGCCAGCCGGCTTGATCTATCGATCGTGTGCCTGAACAAGAGGAAGAATGTGTCATTCCTGGCAAAGCACTGGGACATTTTCGTGCAGAACAGGACATTGATGATCATCTTCTCGAATCCTGCGACTAACTCAAAATGGATAATCAATCCTTCAGTGCATGATTCTGTCGCTGGCAGGAGCAATCTGTCGGCAGGTCTCATGTCGCTCGCATCGGCTATCGATGAGGTCCAATGAAGGGGATCATCCATAGGTTTGATATATCCATCGTCGCTTTCCTCATAGTCCTGGCGACACTATCATTGTTCATTGAGCTTCCCTGGATACTTGAGTTCTTCTCGAAGCTCTTTGTGCTGCTGGCTTTCATGTATGCCTCGTACAAGCTCAGCTTCATGAGGCTTATCTTCGGAAAGAGGCAGGATGAGCACGTGTTCAGGGGCTCGAAGCTGAGGAATAGCGATCTGGACCTATTGATACTATGCTCCATGGCATCCCTGTCGGTCCCCTCCATACTTATGATGGTCGCAGAGGAGTTCCGGTCCTTGGAGGTATTGATGAAGCTTCTCACACCTCCACTTTTCCTCGTCGGTATATGCGGCCTTGCCGCCATATCGATCTTCCTTGGAGCAGACATACGGTTTGAGCGTCCTTCCTTCATGTCGATAATCCACGAGGATGTGTTTCCGAGCACCAAGAAGCAGATGCTGCTCCGCATTCTCGCGGTCCTTGTGGTGATGCTGTTCTACTATGTCTCTGTCTTCAGGATACTCCTGCAGGTGTTTGTGCTTGTGCTTGATGTGCCGTTCCTTGTATTCGGCCTGCTTTCCACTTCATATTTTTTCCTCAAAGGGCACCATAGGTCATTCCATCCTTCGACACTCGTCTATAGGGCAGGTGAATCAATTGAGGATTTCTATGCCAGGATCATTGAGACTGTGCATCAGAAGTCGAGAGTGGCATTTTTCCTTCCCCTGATGCTGATGCTTCAGGCATTGTCAGATTCTTTGGTTTTCGCGTTTCCCTTGCTCCTTGGGAAGAAGCTTGCATTCGGTATGGGCCATCCAAGCCTCCCTGCGTTGATGCGAGGGGCTTTTGGGGCATCCGGCTCATTTTACCATCCTCTCGTCATACTGATCGCGTCCTTGGTCGCTCTTTCGTTACTCGGTCTCCCCATGTTCCTTTGGGCCAATGTGTTCCTTCATAGGAAAGCCAGGATCGATACCGTCTTCCTTTCAGCTTTCATCTCGCTTCTCCCTCTGTTCTTCTTTCATGCAAGGCTTGAGGTTGCTGACGTGGGGCTTGAGAACGCGGCTGGCGTCATGTTCAGACTTTCTTTTAGGAATCTTGATACGCATGCCTACCTGTTCCTGGTCCCTGTCCTGTTTCTCCTTGTCCTTGGGCTTGCTGCCAACAGGAACGTGAGGATGATACTTGAGTACCTGGCCATGGTCCCGGTCCTGTTCTTTTTCTCTGAATATGTGTTTATCTCCCTAGCTTCCATCTATGCCTACTTCAGGGCGTCTTCATCATACCTGCTTGCCCATGGGAGCGCGCTCTTCCTTCCGCTTTTCATCTTCGAAGGCCTCACTCTCTTGTTCTTCTCGGCAGCCTACATCCTGTATCTTGTCCAGCTCTTGAGATTGGATCTAGATGCATGATCCTAGGAAGCAAGCGCATTCAGTCTCCTTGTAGGTGCACGAACCATGTTGAGAATTTGTCATCTCGCATACTGCTTCCATCTGCACTCCCAGGAAACTGCAGATATCGAACTTCATGTCCACAGGAAGGCCATGCTTGTAGCTGATGCAGATTCCCATCTCATCAGGATCATCCCCGTCGTCTGTCTCAAAGCATGGAAGGCATTTCCTATCGTCCTTCACGCATCCCTGCGAACATAGATGGCAGCCGTGCTCCTCGCACACTTGGCGTCTCTGTCCAGGGTTCAGTCCTTCCAGCAGCGGATTCAATTCCTTGCACTCATCCGGCCCATTCAGGTCTCCATGGCCATCTCCGTCTCCATCCTGCCACTCTTCTTCGTCCAGAGGGAATTCATCTGGTCCGGGCACGATATTGCCATTGCTGGTCCCAGGCACAATCCTTCCCCCTGCTAATGTAGGAGGGACAGAAGGTCCATCGCTGATCCCATCATCGTCTGTGTCAGGGTCCAGCGGATTGGTGCTCTTCCCGAATCTTTCGATAAGCAAGAACTCCTGGATGTTTGTCAGGCCATCCTGGTCCCAATCAAGCTCTGCGTCATCCATGCTCGGATTGAGTCCCATGGCGTTCATCTGCCCCTGTCCAGGGAAGGCGATTGTCTCCACCTCTCCATATAGGGAGTCAGGCGTATCCGCAGCATTTCCGTTGTTCTCTATCTCCCACCAGTCTGGCATGCCATCTCCTGTGCACGGAGATTCCCACCAGTCCTCATTGATCTCGGACATGCCAGCATTGCGTTCGCTGTCAGGGCAGGAAGGGTCAGTCATCATGAAGAATTCGACGATGTCTTTCACTCCGTCACTGTCTGAGTCCTCCTCTCGTGGGTCTGAGCCGAATTTATACTCCCTGTAATCTGACAGGCCGTCGCCGTCTCTGTCGATGGAAAGGTCGATCGAGGTCTGAGCATGGATGATGGGGCTGCCGTCAGGATTCACCTGCATCCCAGGAACTGCGCTGTCATCCTCGTCAAAGCCATACCTCAGTTCCCACATATCAGGATACCCATCGTCATCAGAATCATCAGGGAAGACCTCTTCGAGATTGAAGACAGAATCTCCATCTGTATCTTCGAGAGGCGATATCGCGCCACCTATGATGCCTGAGCTGAGCTTGCTCCCATCTCCTTTCGCGAAGCCTGAGAGCATCTCCTTGCATGCTTCAGAGATCTTGACCTTTTCCTTGGTGTATTCGATCTCTCCTCCTACGCTTCCGAAATCCCACATGACCAAAGGATCCTCGTCGAGCGGAGGTTCGAGGTATGGGGGTATCGAATTGAGATCAGCAGCGTGTGCTATAAGGCATTTAGGTATGTAATCGTAGTACTCGATGTTGCTCACATGTGCCGAAGGCGGTTCAAGATATATCCGGATCTTGACGACGGTCCTGTCCTTGAATGGGTCATACCTGGCAGTCTTCTCGACTTTGAGCTTCTCCACATTGATAAGGTAGGCTGTCAGCCTGTCAAGTTCCTCTGTGAAATCACCAGGAAGCTCAGATGCGACCTCTCTGACCAGAAGCTCTCTGGTGCAGTCAGCTGACTGATCATCAACACGGATATCCACGCCTCTTCCGGTCCCGACCATCTGGAGTCTCACAGGCCTATCGCTCTGGTTGATGCAGATGTAGTGTGGAGAAAGGAGATTGAGATTGTCAAGCCTCTGGGTGCTGACGAGCTTGAGCTTTTCCATCACATAGACATTGTCTTCAGTATGGTCTTCGAGTCCATCCTGGATGAATGGCTCGTCACCGAAAGGCAGCTTGTCCAGTCTCTTCTTGTTATCCAGGAGGTACACCCGGTCGCAGCCTTTCGGCAGAGTGACCTCTATCGTCTCAGAGACACCATCCTTCCCGGCGAGCTCAGAAGCCTTGAGGTTCAGGACGCCTATGAAATCCGAGTATTCCCTTGCCTTGCTGATGTCCATGAAGTATGTGACTGCAGTGGACAGGAGGAAAAGGAGTCCTGCCAGTACTGCCACACCTATGAATATGTTGAGATTGATCTCCCCTCTTTTCATGCATTGGGATTTAGTCCTCCACGTATATAATCTTTTCCTACCGCCCTCTCAATGCATAAGTTTAAAAGAGATATGCGATTCAAAAGAAAGGCTGGTAGCATCGCAGGTAATCCGGCCATAAACTGAGCTCAACAACTTCCAACGGACTGTGTCCAACAACTGTTATTGGCTCTAATGCCCGGTTCTGTAGGGAAGCTACCAGCAGATACCTTCATAATTCTTCGGCTTCTTCCCGTCAAATACATTCTTTCCGTCGATGACGAGCTTGTCCTTGTAGTCGAGGTCCCTGAACTCCGGCCACTCTGTGAGGATGAGCACGATCTCGCTTGCATCTATCGCCTCCTGGCCAGACTTCACATACGATAGGTGAGGGAATATCTTCTTCACCTTGTCCATAGCCTTTGGATCATAGATATAGAGGATGCTCTCTTCCATGAGGAGCTCCTTGATCGTGTTGAGGGCAGGGCTTTCCCTTATATCATCTGTCCCTGCCTTGAACGTAAGTCCGAGGACTCCGATCTTTTTCCCTCTTAGTCCTCTTCCCTCGAGAAGCTCAAGGAGCTTAAGCGGCTGGTCCCTGTTCACCTCAAGGACGCTCCTGAGGAGCCTTGGATTATACCCTGATTCAGTCGCCTTGTAGATGAGGGCATTGACGTCTTTCGGGAAGCAGGATCCCCCGAATCCTATCCCTGACCTGAGGAAATGAGGTCCGATCCTCCTGTCCAGGCCCATGCCTTCTGCGACCTTGTTCGTGTTTATGCCATGCCTCTTGCAGATGTTACCAAGCTCATTGATGAATGAGATCTTTGTGGCGAGGAGAGCATTGCTTCCGTATTTTATCATCTCTGCCTCTGAAAAGCTTGTCTCCAGGAAAGGGCACTTGAAACTTCTGTATAGTTCTTTCAGGAATCTCCTGGAATCTTCATCAGATGAGCCGATTATGACCCTGTCAGGATTGAAGAAATCCTCAAGCGCAGTACCTTCTTTGAGGAACTCAGGATTCATGGCAAGGCCAAATCCGGTGCCGAGCTTCTTTCCAGATGCCTTCTCAAGTATTGGCAGGACTACATTCTCGCAAGTGCCAGGCACGACTGTCGATTTGACGACGACATAGTATTTGGATTTCTTCTTCTTTATCTCAGGTCCGATCTGTTGCGCGACATGCTCAAGCTGCGCAAGGGACATGCTTCCCTCCTTCTTGGAAGGTGTCCCTACACAGATGAATGTGGCATCAGAATCGCGGATGGCCTGATCCATATCAGTCGTGGCTGTGAACCTCGTAGGTACTGTCTCATCGAGTATCTCTTTTAGCCCGTCCTCGAAGATCGTCGGGATCTTCTTGTTGATCTTGTCCACATTTTCCTTGTTGATCTCGACCCCTATGATATCATAACCTATCTTTGCGAGTCCGACTGCCTGGCAAAGCCCTACATACCCTAGCCCAATGACGCATATCTTCATGTGCTGCACCTCATTCTCCGATTGGCAGATGGGGAAACTTAAATATCTTACCTTCATCCTACTTTATCCGATATATTTATATCTTATAGGTCACTGCTGGAAAGGATGCTCAGATATTTCCTGTTTGGTGTG
Organism: uncultured Methanosarcinales archaeon; assembly: GCA_964441565.1. Lineage (GTDB taxonomy): Archaea > Nanobdellota > Nanobdellia > Woesearchaeales > GW2011-AR15 > CAYTWW01. The sequence continues at coordinate 119,864 of CAYTWW010000005.1, forward strand.
CTGTGTGCATTCTTATTCGCAAGGCTAGAGATCCAGATAGAGGGCAAGGATGGCTGGGCTGGCAAGCTCCCGACCTGGAGGAAAAAAGTTCCTGTGTTCCGTATCATAGGACAGGAAGAGCTGACAGGATACCACCTATATCTATGGTCTTTCCTGCTAGGTTTCGCTCACTCCGTATTCCTTTTCATCCCATGGAGCTTCAGCCTTGAGTTACATGTCCTGTCCTTCCTCCTGTTTGTGATCCTGCTCGAGGACTTCTTATGGTTCATCCTCAATCCCGCATTCGGTCTGAAGAGGTTCAACAGGAAGGATGTGTCCTGGCATAAGACATGGGTGGGACCGGTGCCCTTTCAGTACATCACAGGGATCATCATATGGTCGATACTCTTCTATGCAGCCAGGTGGGCTTCATGAAGACGAAGATCTCGATTACGATAAGCGAGAAGGTCCTGGGAGAGATAGACGGTCTCATCGACAACATTTACATACGCAACAGATCCCAGGCGATCGAGCTCCTCATCAACAATGCGCTAGGTGAGAATCGGACAGCTGTCATACTCTGCGGAGGGCCTGCAGAATCCCTCTTGTTGCCTGATGGGGAATACAGGATGACTTCGGTGGTCTCAGGCCAGAGGATGATCGAGCATACTATCAGGAAGCTCAGAGAGGAAGGCTTCCGATCGATATACATCATAGGACGGCATGCTGTAGTCACTCGCATATTCTCGATCGTGCAGAATGGCTCACGGTACGGTGCCAAGATAGAATATCTTGAGGAGCAGGCTTCTTCAGGTACAGCTGATTCCCTCCGTTTGATCAGGGGGCTTGTCCATTCATCTTTCCTGGTAGTCTATGGTGACATCTTCATCAACCAGATCAACCTGGAGGAGCTGTGGAACACCCATATAAGGAACAAAGGGATCTCCACATTGATGCTCACGACGACAGCCACTCCGAGCAAGAAGGGGATTGTGAAGATCGAGGGTTCGACGATACTGGAATTCGAGCAGAAACCAAAAGTCACAGATATATTCCTCGGCTTCTCAAGCATATTCGCAGCCCAGCCAGAGCTGCTGGAGTATCATGGGCAGAGCCTTGAGAACGATGTCTTCCCTGTGCTCGCTAAAAAAAGGATTCTTTTCGGGCATATGAGTGCCAATAAGGAACTTCATGTGCACTCCAAGGCAGACCTCAAACGGCTTGAGGAACAGATTTCACCACAATCTTTATAAGGAAGTGGCATTTTCATAGTTTACAGGACGGTCAAACTGGCTGGGTCCCACCTGTTCCCATTTCGAACACAGAAGTTAAACCAGCCCACGTTCCTGAGTGTACTGTGCTTCGCACGGGAAATCAGGATCGCTGTCCACCCTTTTATATTCTGCTTTGATCATTGATGTTGCAGCTTAAGACTCAATCCCACCTAACGCTTAATTCCTAGGATGATTCGAATTGGCTGGATATCCAGATTCCTCTCATCATGGTTCTTCCTTTTGGTATTTCCGACTGAAAGCGCGTTTGCAATCATTCAATCGCTTCAGGATCTTGTGGTCCAGATTCAACATATGGCCTTTGGATGATACCTCAATTGAACAAATCGAAAATATTCAATGATTTTGTTTTATATCTCAGCAAAAAAACTCTCCTTCTAGGGTGATGATATGGAAAATCTGATAGAAAGAGCAAAACAAGATGGAGTGACATATGTCCTCCTTCAGTTCTCAGACCTTGCAGGGATGGTCAAGAACGTCACAATCCCTGTCTCAGAGCTGCCAAAGGCTCTTGATTCAGGCATATGGTTCGACGGATCGTCTGTCCAGGGATATCTCAGGATCCATGAGAGCGACATGTTCCTGAAGCCTGATGCGAAGACCTACGCAGTCATACCCTGGCTTGATACAGATGAGCTGAGGACTGCAAGGCTCATATGTGATGTTCACATGCCGGATGGAAGCCATTTCGCGGGCGATCCAAGACATATCCTGCGGAAGGCGCTCAAGGAGGCGGCAGATCTCGGCTATCGCTATAACGTAGGCCCTGAACCTGAATTCTTCCTCTTCAGGAAGGATAATGGCCTCAGGACTCTTCCGAACGATGTGGCAGGTTACTTTGATCTTTCCATGGACAGGGCTTACGAGATAAGGGCTGAGATGACAAACGCCCTGTCGAAGTTCGGGATAAAGGTAGAGGCTGCTCATCATGAGGTGGCGGTCGGCCAGCATGAGATCGACTTCGAATATGGCGATGCCTTGACGACAGCAGATCATGTGATAACATTCAAGTTTGTCCTCAAAGCTATCGCTCTCAGGCATGGGCTCCACGCGACATTCATGCCAAAGCCGGTCTTCGGCATAAACGGGAGCGGGATGCACTGCCACCAGAGCCTGGCTGATATCAAGACAGGGAAGAACATGTTCTATTCGCCTGAAGATGAATACAAGCTCTCAGACCTGGCCAAGCATTTCATCGAGGGACAGCTGCAGCATGTCAAAGGCATGTCCGCAGTCCTCAGCCCGCTTGTGAACTCCTACAAGCGGCTTGTTCCTGGATATGAGGCACCTGCCTACATCTGCTGGGCACGCGTGAACAGGAGCGCGCTGATAAGGATCCCTGGCATCCACTCTGGGAATGGCTCCTCGGCGAGGGCAGAACTCAGATGCCCTGATCCTGCATGCAATCCATATCTCGCTTTCGCAGTCATGCTAAGGTCTGGCCTTTCAGGCATGAAAGGGAAGCATCCATTGAGGAAGCCTGTAGAGGAGGATGTCTACCACTTCGACGACAAGAAGCTCAAGGAGAAGTATATCGAGACACTCCCTGGCTCTCTTAAGGAGGCACTTGTCGCGATGGAAGCAGACGGCATGGTGAAAGAGACTCTTGGGGAGGACACCTATCAGAAGTTCCTCGCTCTCAAGAACTCGGAATGGGACGACTACAGGCTCAGCGTCTCCCAGTGGGAGATCGACAGGTATCTTGACCTCTTCTAAATACTTTTTTTCTTAATATTAGAAATAGATAAGGAAGAAAATCTGGATATTATTTCACAGTCACGCTCTTTGCAAGATTCCTCGGCTTGTCTATCGGGAGCTTCCTCTCAAGCGCCACATGGTATGTCAGCAGCTGACCTGCTATAGCAGCAAGGATTCCGAACTTCCCGTCATTTGAGGTGGAGATTATTATGTCTCCCGGAAGTTCGTTGGTTATCCTGATGATCCTTGCTCCCCTTGCCTCGACCTCCTTTGTGTTCGAGACCATGTCATGGTCCTTCCCGCTGATAAGGCTGATCACAGGCGTCCCCTTCTCGATGAGCGCGATCGTGCCATGCTTGAGCTCGCCGCCCATCATGCCTTCTGCATGCATGTAGGATATCTCCTTTATCTTGAGTGCGACCTCCCTTGCGACAGGATACGACAGTCCTCTTCCAAGGATATAGATGTCCTTCTCCTTGTAGATGTCCTTGGCTATTTTCTTTATGAGCTCCTGCTGGGCAAGAAGCGTTTCGATCTTGTCAGGGATATTGTCAAGGTTGATCCTGAACCCGAATTCCTTCGCGATAGCAAGCATCAATGTGACCTGATTGACGAATGATTTCGTCGCAGCGACGCAGACCTCCTGTCCTGCAAGTATATTGAGGGAGATGATGGAATTCCTCTGGATAGTCGAATATGGGACATTTACGATAGATGCAATCTTCGCCTTCCTCTCCTTCGCGTACTTCAGCGCCTCGATAAGATCCATGGTCTCGCCGGATTGCGACATAGGGATGACCAAAGTGTCCTTGTCTACTGTCGCGAAGTGCTTGAACTCAGATCCGATCAATGTCTGCGCCTCGATCCCGCACTTATGCAGGTAATATACGCCAAGGAGGGATGCATGATAGCTCGTGCCGCAGCCTGTGAATATTATCTTCTTGGATTTTCGCATCAGGTCGATGAATTTCCTGAAATTGTCCTTCTGCTCAGTCTTGAGGGAGAACAAGAGCCTCTTCACGACTTTAGGTTCCTCAGTGATCTCCTTTATCATGTAGTGCTTGAATTCTGAGATGTCAGATTCCTCCTGTTCCCAGACGAACTTCTGGATCTTCTTCTTGATCAGCTTGCCGTTCTTGTCATAGAAAGCATACTTGTCTTCCGAGATCACAGCGAACTCATCGTTCTCAAAGAATATCGCCTTGTCAGTCTCATCAGAGAATGCATATATGTCTGATGCGAGTATGTTCTTGTCAGGGCATAGTCCCAGCACAAGCGGGCTGTCCCTCCTAAGAGCATAGATATGCTTGTCATCCTTCAGCATCACGAGGAGCGCGAACTCTCCCTTGATCTTCCTGATGAATGACTGGCAAGCCTGCATCATGTCCTTGTCCTTCAGCTCTTCTTCGAAGAGATGGGCAGCGACCTCAGAGTCGGTCTGTCCTAGGAATCTATGCCCCTTCGCCTTCAGCTCATCTTTGAGTTCCTGGTAGTTCTCGATTATCCCATTGTGGATGATCGTGATGCTTTCATCGCATGACTGATGCGGGTGAGCATTGTCTCTCGTCACCCCACCATGCGTAGCCCATCTTGTATGTAGGATGGCTCTTGTCACAGTCGTCTTCGTATTGTGCTCATTGATATGGCCAATCTCCTTTATGACCTTGTCGCCGTCATAGAAACCATATGAGTCATATCCTCTGTACTCAAGCCTCTTGAGTTTCTTGAAAGCCCAGATGCTCTCAAATGGTCTTTGAGACACTATTCCTACTATTCCGCACATTCATATCACCTATGTTTAGTATTGCGATCGATGAGATAACTGCAAGAGTCCCAGCAATGTCCCATATTCCGATTTTCTCCCTATACAGGAAGAAGCTGATGAGAAGCCCGAATATGACCTGCATCGCAGCGAGGATGCTTGCGATATGCGCCTCAACCAAATCAAGTCCTCGATTGAGCAGATAATAAGCTCCTACATTGAGGAGCGCAGTCAAGATTATCAGGAAGATGACATTCCCTGACACAAATGGTGAAGGCCTTTCCAGGATGATCGATAAAGGCAGGAGGACTGCTCCTGCGAACAAGGCCGAATAGAAGAGCCTTGCCCTTATGTCCAGTTTTTTCAGGCTCCGTATCACTATGAAGTATATCGAGTTGCATATCGCGCTGCCTATTGCTAGCATCATGCCAAGATCTAAGTTCGAGAAGTCAGGCCTGAATATCATCACGATGCCTGCGAGTGTCACTAGGACTGCGAGCACATGGCTTTTCCGTAGTCTCTCTTTGAGGATCATGACACCGAGGAGGAAGACAAATACAGTATTGAGCTGGAGCAGTGTCGTTGCGCTCCCATAATCAGTGTTGAGATATGCAGACGCTCCAAGGACTACCATGAGTCCATATCCGACGATCCCTGCTAGCATGAGCTTGATGAGTTCACTCCTGGATATCTTCAGATAGGATCTCCACCTGAAGACTCCGAGATAGATGAGCGCAGCAAGTATCAGCCTGTAGCTGACCTGTGCTAGGAGAGGTATCTCCTCTGCGAGCATCCTTGTGAAGATACCAAAGACTGAGAACACTATGGCGGAGAGGATAATATATGCCTCTCCCCTGGCATTCATTCGATATCCCTCTGCACGCATTCTCCAGGCAGTGTGCTCTTCCCAGGCCAGATCTTCCTCCCAGGATAGATGGAGGTGTGGATCCCTGTGTGCACATTGTCGCCGATGATAGCGCCAAGCTTCCTCCTGCCAGTGTCAACCAGATCCCCTTTCACAGCAGACTTGACATTGGAATTGTCGTGCCTCAGGTTCGCAGTGATCGTCCCAGCTCCGAGATTGACATCTTGTCCTATCACAGAATCGCCGATGTAGGACAGGTGGGGGACTTTCGACCTGTCCATGATCACTGAGTTCTTGATCTCCACAGCCTGCCCGATATGGCAGTTGTCTCCGATGCTCGTATTACCTCTGAGATAGCAGTTCGGCCCGATCTTGCAGTTTCTTCCGATAATCACATTTCCTTCGATGAATGTGCCAGGTAGTAGGGAGCTTCTCTCGCCAAGGATCACATTGCCCTTTATCGTCACATTGTTCTCTTTGATGCCTTTGATGTCCATCCTTATGTCTTCGAGCATGAACGAGTTCGCGTCCAACAGGCTCCATGGGTGCACGATTGGGAACCAGTAATCCTCAGATCTCTGGCAGAACACCTTGTTCCCAAGCGACTTGATGTAGTCTGTGAGTTCATACTCCCCTCTCGCCGACTTCTTGAGCTTGATAGCGAATATGCTCTTGTCCAGGACATACAGCCCGCAGTTGACAAGCTTTGACTTGCTCTGCTTCGTCTTCTCTTTGAGCTCCGTGAGGAAGCCTTTCTCATCTGTCTCCACTACACCGAAATTCTGGAAATCTTCCCTCTCCTGGACCAGCATGCAGGACTCTTTCTTCATGCATCTGCGGATGTCGAGTCCTGAGAACATGTCGTCACCATTCATTACGATGAACTTGCCATCGAGCATCTTCTCGGCCTGGATGAGGGCATGCCCTGTCCCGAGCTGTTCCTTCTGCTCCACATATGTGATCTTCAGGCCAGCATAGTCTTCCAACGCCTCTGTAATCATCTCTTTCCTGTAGCTGACGATGATGATTGCCTCATCGATGATCCCTTTCAATTGATCAAGGTTATGCTCGATTATCGTCTTGTTTGCCACAGTGAGAAGCGGCTTTGGCCTTGTCAAGGTGAGTGGATAAGTCCTTGTGCTCTTCCCTGCTGCGAGTATGACTGCTTTCATTTCTCAGCCTCCGTTATTATCTCTATCATCTTTTCATGTATTACGCCGTTTGAAGCGACGATCTCCTTGAAGTCCGCATTTTCTCCATGCAGGCCAGTGACTTTGCCGCCTGCTTCTGTCAGGATGAGCTGGCTTGCTGCTGTGTCGACTGTTTTCAGTCCAAGCTCCCAGTATCCGTCTATCCTTCCGGCAGCGACACAGCACATGTCAAAGGCAGCGGATCCGCTCCTCCTTAGTCCTCCTGCCTTTTTCACGAACTTTGAGAAATACTTAAGATTATCATAGTCGCTATGCAGCCGCTCATATGGAAACCCTGTAGCGATGACAGACTTCACTATCTCTGAGGTGGCAGAAACCTGTATCAACTTCCCATTGAGCCATGCTCCCTTCCCATGCTCTGCTGTATAAAGCTCACTCAGGTATGGGAAGAGCACAGCGCCTGCAAGCGGCTCCTTGTTCCTATAAAGAGCGATGCTGATGCCGAAGATAGGGTAGTTGTGGGCGAAATTGGTGGTGCCGTCGATCGGATCGATTATCCATACATGCTCGCATCCCTCGCACTCGATCTTGCCTTCCTCGACAATGAATCCATGATCAGGGTATCTCTCCCTGAGTATAGAGACGATCCTGTCCTCTGCTTCCACATCAGCATTCGTGACAAGGTCGACCTCTCCTTTGTTCGAGATGGTCTTCTCTTTCTCAAAATACTTCATCACGATCTTCTCTGCCTCTCGGCATGCGTGTACAGCGGAATCAAGATAGCTCATATCCCTATCTCCTTCTTTACGCATTCAGCTATCCTCGAGACGATCCTCTTGATCTTTGCCTCATCCTTCCCCTCGGCCATTATCCTCATCATCTTCTGTGTGCCAGAGTACCGGATGAGGAGCCGGCCTTCCCCTTCCAGCTCTTTCTCCGCCTTGGCTATCTCTGATGCAGCATTGAGCCTTTTGATCTCTTTCTTTTCCCTGACATCGATATTTAGTATGATCTGAGGATATCTCTTGTAGATGGATGCCAATTTTGACAATCTGTTTTTTTTCTTGGAGATGATCGATAGGATCTGCAGCCCCGATATTGTGCCGTCTCCAGTCGAGTTGTAGTCTGAGAAGATGATGTGGCCTGACTGTTCCCCCCCCAGATTGTATGAGTTCCTCCTCATCTCCTCGATCACGTACCTGTCGCCATTGTCTGCTCTGACAACCTTGATCCCATTCTCTTTCATCAGGGCATCGAAAGCAAGGTTGGTATAATGTGTCACGACAACAGTATCTTTCGAGAGCCTGCCTTCGCTCTTCAATTCGAGTGCAGCTATCGCCAATATTGTATCTCCATCCAGTATGTTCCCCTTCTCGTCGACAACGATCACCCTGTCAGCATCACCGTCAAGAGTTATGCCGATGTCAGCCTTGCTGGAGAGCACGGCCTTCCTGACCATCTCGGGGTGCAATGCCCCGCATTCTTTGTTGATGTTCATTCCATTCGGAGCATTGTTTATGGTGACAAGCTCGGCCCCTAGCTCTGAGAATATCAGAGGAGCGACCTTGTATGCAGCTCCATTTGCGCAGTCTAGGGCTACCTTGATGCCTTTGAGGCTCCTGTTGCCGATGGATCCTTTTGCGAACTCGATATATCTCCCTTGTGCATCATCGATCCTGTATGCCCTGCCGATGGATGAGAAAGGTACATTCAGTTCAGAAAGGTCTTTCTTCAGTATCAGCTCCTCTATCCTTTCCTCTGTCTGGTCAGGAAGCTTGAATCCGTCCCTGTCGAAGAGCTTGATCCCATTATCATGCGCTGGATTGTGCGATGCTGATATCATTATCCCCGCGTCCGCAGCGAAGCTCCTTGTGAGGTGGGCGATAGCTGGCGTCGGCATGGGTCCGACAAGGAGCACGTCGGCCCCTGTCGAGCATATTCCGCTTGTCAGCGCATACTCAAGCATATAGCCTGATAATCTCGGATCCTTTCCGATCAGGAACTTGGGTTTTCTGGCCTGGCTCTTGAGGACAGATGATGCTGCCTTGCCCAGGGCCATCGCGATCTCTGCAGTGATCGGATACTTGTTTGCTTCTCCTCTTATTCCATCAGTGCCAAAGAGCTTTCTCATGCAAAGTCTTTGTCGTGGCTTCTTTATAATTTTAATTGATATCGCATTCATAGTGATTGCTGAGATCAAGAACATTATCATGTTAAAAATGACAAATAGATATGAATATTATTCATGAATACAAAAAACGATAGTTTATGGCTTATTTTTAAAATCAAAACAGTATTTTATTGTTTGGCGTGTTGACAGAGACAAAAAATTTATATAAATATTATAAGAATGTTAATAATCATGACTTTATCAATAAGAAAAGCAACGCCTGTTGATGTGCCTCTTATACTGGATTTCATAAGGGGCCTGGCAGAATATGAGAAGATGGTCGACCAGGTGACAGCTGACATAGATACATTGAGGAAGAATCTTTTTGAGAAGAGGTATGCAGAATGCATCCTTGCCTATGAAGGGGAGGAGCCTGTCGGTTTTGCACTATTCTTCCATAATTTCTCTACATTCCTTGGTAAGCCAGGTCTCTATCTTGAAGACCTGTTCGTCAAGCCGGAGCATAGGGGGAAGGGATACGGCAAAGAGCTCCTGAAGCATCTTGCCAGGATAGCGAAGGAGAGGGACTGCGGCAGATTCGAATGGTGGGTCCTTGACTGGAATACCCCTTCGATAGAATTCTATAAACGGCTGGGTGCCAGGCCAATGGACGAGTGGACAGTCTTCCGTGTCACAGGAGATGAGCTTTCCAAGCTCGCTGAATGATGGAGAAGGCATTTGTGGTAAAGGAGAAGGATGGTAAGTACTATTATTCAGACTCGATGATGGTAGACTCGCCTGAGGCCCTCAAGCTCATCGATCACAAGATCCGAAAAGAGATAATCGCTCTCTTGGCCAGGAAACCTATGTATCCTGCAGAGATAGCAAAGAACCTTTCGATGCACGAGCAGAATGTCTACTATCATATGAAGCAGATGCTGGACTCAGGCATGCTGGAGGTTGTGGGAAAAGAGGAGATAAGGGGGACTGTCGCCAAGAGATTTGCTCCGACATCCCTGAGTTTCACATACTCTCTGGAACAGGACTGGAAAGAGCTGTCCCTGCTGCTCCAGGAGAAGGACTCAAAGGCCCTGAGGTTCCTGGCCCCATTCATCAGGGAAGGGAGGATGAATGCAAATATCGTAGTAGGCAGCCCTGATCCTCATGGCCCATACAAGGCCAGGGCAAGAGATGGCCATTATGCTATCGACCTTGCCCTTGCTCTAGGGAGATACTGCCGCTCTGAAGAGTTCATCACAAGGCTCGATGTGGATACAGACCTTTCTGACAGCAGGAACCTTATCATCGTAGGCGGTCCTGTCACCAATCTCGCCTGCTCAAAGGTCAATGAGCATCTGCCAGCCAGATTCTCAGACAGGAAACCATGGGGCATAGTCACAAAAAAGGCGATATACACAGAGGATTCAGTAGGCCTTGTCGCAAATGTACCAAATCCATTGAATCCGACAAGCAGGCTTCTTGTGATAGCAGGCATCCGCTTCCTTGGCACAAAGACAGCGGTGATGGCTTTGACAAAGGATTTTAGTCTCCTTCTCTCAAGATACTCAGGTCAGAATGAGTTCTACGCCGTCGTCCATGGCTTTGACATGGATGGTGACGGAAAGCTTGATTCAGTCGAGCTCCTTGAATGATGGCTTGACAAAGATTATATATCAGCATATATCTCTGATGGGCATGAAAGCATCATACTTGCTGTTGTTCTTGCTCATCATCGCATCTGCATTCGCCCAGGACATCGCTGGGAAGATCGAGGAGGCTTCCGGTGAAGTGACTGATTTCCTCTCAGGAGTGCCGAAGGAAGACATCCTGATCGTGACAGGCGACAGGATAAGCATGGAGGACAGGATGCTCTTCTCGTTGATCAAGGACCAGATCGATGAGGTCCAGGGCATCGAGGTGGAGACAGATATCTCATCGCCTGTTCTGAGTGGGAGGACCCTGATCCTGGTCGGCGGTCCTAAGACGAACATGGTGACCAGGTCAATGTCAGAAGCCTCGGAGCCCAGGTCGAGCGTATATGATCCTCTGATCGTGGATTTCTACACATCCTCTGACAGCAAGGCGATGTCCATCTATTCGAAAAAAGAGGTCTCAAACAGAGAGAACTCAGCACTCACGAAATCTCCTCTTGCTGCCATCATGGACCCGAGATATGTCCCTGTCGCAGCGACTTCTATGAGCCTGCTCCTGCTCTACCTCTGGAATATGTTCGGGAAGATCATGATGGAACAGGTCAATGACTTCGTCTCATCGAAGATCTCAGATAAGGCCATGAAAGGGAGGAAGGTCCGCCATGTGAAGGCACATGAGTTCCTGAACTGGAGGGAAGTCCTTGCCTTCCTCGCGACAGTAGCAGTCTTCTCGCTCGTGCTCAGCTGGACATGGTCGCATGATATCGATTCCTTCCTTGGTGTCATCCTCTTGAATCTTGGAGTGGTCCTCTCGGTCAGCTTCCTGAGGGAAGCGGTGAGGATTCTCTTCTGCTATAAGATGGACCTTCGGGCAGAATACATATTCTGGCCTTTCGGAGCCTTCCTGACACTGGCAAGCACAGCTCTTGGGAATACTTTCTCCATGGTCTCATACACTCTTCTGGAGGAAGGGATAGAGGATGAGAAGAGATTCGGCAAGCTGTCTTTCTTCATCTCGATCGCGACGATACTTGCTGCGGTGGTATCCTATGCCGGGAATATTTTTTTCCCATCGCTCGCCCTGCAGATGCTCTTCGTGTATTGCATGATGCTCGTCTTCATAGAGCTTTTTCCCATGCCCCCCTTCGCAGGAAGTGACATCTTCAAGTGGAACAGGTGGATATGGGGAGCGACATATATCGCGACCTTCCTGCTCTACATCATGATGAATTTCACGCTCTACCTTTGATATTGTAGAGGGTACAGCAACTTTTAAAAAAGCACATCAATTGCAAATTAGGATGCCTATCTATGAATTTGTATGCGAGAGCTGCGGAAAGAAGGAGGAGATCCTCTGCCAGTTCTGCAGGAAATCCGAAGAGGCATCCAAGCTCAGATGCTCTTGCGGCTGTGACAGGTTCGTTGAGAAGTTTGGAGTGAACATAGGAGGGAACAGTTCACTCCCAGATGTCCCGAAGAATATCGGAAGCTGTTCAAGTTCCTGCGGAAGCGGTTCCTGCGGTGGATGCTCAGGGTGCTAGGCCAAGGTCAGGCTCCTCATCAGTCCATACCACTTTGACCTTATGCCCCTTCTCAAGAGCCTCTATCCTGCATGTGTCGAATATCTCAGCATCCAGGTTCTCCCTTATCTTCTGCTCCTTGTAGCCTCTCTCCTCAAGCCTTTTCTTGAGCGTCTGGAGCGCGCACTTCGTGATGATGCACACGTCAACATAGCTAGGTGGGAGGGAATGGGAGAGGTGTGAGTCTATGACAAGTCCCCTGAATTTGCTCTTCTTCGCTTGCCTGTGGCTCTTTATCTTATCGATCAGATGTAGGCAGAGCTTGCTTGTGTCTATGACAATGCAGTCCCTCTCCTTGTCATAGCCTTCTGACAGCTTGTTGTCCTTGATGATCCTGTTCACATCGGTATATTTGAGAAGATGCTTCTGCGCGATTGCCTTCGCCACAGTGGTCTTACCTGTCCCCGGAGTGCCGGATACGATCACAATCATCATCTATATAAATTCTCATTAGTTTAAAATCTTTATGAGCATATTCGAAGTGCTGATGCTTCTGTGTTTCGGGGCAGCTTGGCCATTCTCCATCATCAAGTCCTACAAGTCAAGGAAGAACGCAGGGAAGAGCATACTGTTCCTAGCTGTCATAATGGCAGGCTATGTTTCAGGGATCATCCACAAGCTATTGCATAGCTACGATGCTGTTGTCTATCTGTATGCTATCAATGCTTTGATGGTGGGGATAGATATCGTTCTCTATGCAAGGAATTCCAGGATCAGAGATGCCTGACAGCATCTTCCTTTGTCCTTGACCTGAAAATATTCCATGAAAGCATCCTGTCTTGGAGGACCAGCAGTGCGAATCTTGCTGCTTCTCCTTTTCTCCTGGCGAATTCCTCATCAGTCCAGGCGCTTATGATCTTCGCAAGCTCAGCCTTGTCCTTGCATGTCTTCCCTTCTAGGACATACAGCTCTTTGAGCTCCATTGCCTCCACAGCAGGGTTCTTCATATGGATGATCCTCCTTTTCGAGATCTTCTGCAGGAGCAACACAAGGAGTAGTGCGGCTGCTGAATAGACAAGGAGGAGCTTTATCGATTGAGCTAGCGAGCTTGTGTCTTTTGAGAATAGCATGATCTTCTTGAAGACCTCGGTAGAGATGAGGAAAGGATTGAATCTCGCCTTATCGAGGATGTAGGCAGGCATGGTCTCGATCGGGAAGATCACTCCGCTGGTGAACAGCAGGAGGCTGCCAAGCGAGAATGAGGCCAGTGTGACAGTCTCCTCTGTGTTGAGCGCATGCCCTATCAGCATGCCGATCACGACAAACAGGCTGCCGATAGCCAGCAGGGATAGTAGGATATCTGTCATACCAGGCATGACGACACCGAACGCATAATGGGATAGACCGAGGATTATCGCCAGCTGTATCGAGAGGATTATCATGCTTGTCAGGTAGTTGGCTGACATGAATACGAAATCCTTTGTAGGCGTGAGGAAGACCCGAAACGAGGCATCTGAATTCTTCTCAGATACGAGCAGCAGCGACGGTATCATCATGCCGATGAACATCACAAGCATGACAATGAGAGCAGGGAACATGTAGTTGAGTGCTGTCTTGTCCTGCGACACAGTCTGGATATCTGTCCTGATAGGACTCACTATGCTCTCAGGATTCGTGATGGCTATCGAGTTGATGCTGTCGATAGCCGAAGCGAGAGTGTTCTGCGCATCCGAAAGGCTGGCTCTTGATTCCTGGATGGATATATTGATGAACGAAAGTTTTTCGTTCACATCCCTGTCTGTGATCCCTGCAGCGATGAGCTTGGCCTTCATCTCGTTCAGGTTGCTGTCAAGCTTCTTTATGGCAGGATCGAGCCGGTCGATGTCCTTCAGGGTCGCGTTGAATGTGCTGATGACACTTCGGTTGACTTCCATGAATTCTTCTTTGTACCCATCGAGGTCGCTGATATTCACAGAGGGGTATTCATCATCCAGATATTCGATCAGCTCAAGTCCCTGGCGCACTGCGATGAGCGCTTCCTGCCTTGAGAAGTTGAGTGTGACAAGGATATTGTCGAGCGGTTCTGTCAGCAGGCCGGTATCTGCATCCGTTGGCACATCATGATCAGTCTCGGCTATCCTGTCCCTTGAGAATGCCACATCGCCAGCCATCCTGGTATTGAGCAGCTCAGCTTCCGATATCTTCATCTTGGAGTTCTCTATGCTACTCCTTGTCTCGAACATGACACTCACGATGTCGTTTGTGAGGTCCATGCTGATCTCGCTGGTCCTGGAGACCACAGAATCAGTCAGGGTATTGATGATCATATAAGCGAGATTGACCTTCGACTGGTCGATATGGAATTCGATGGTGCTTGTCCTGCCGTTCTCCACCTTGAGGTCGCTGGGGAAGACGATGCAGGTGTTTATCATACCTGACCTTATCTCTTCGATGCAGCTCTCCCTGTCTGCCTGCCTGACGATCTTGTATCCCTCATCCTGGAGGTCTGAGATGAATGACTCCGCAAGTTCCGAATATGAGTCAGAGTATGTCCCGATAGTCAGCAGGTATTCTGAAGATTTTCCAAAAGAGAGGCCGACCAAGAGGATTATCAGGAGCGGTCCGAGGACTATCGCCAGCGAAGAGAATTTGCTCCTTAGGAGGACCTTCAGGTTCTTCCAGATGATATTTCCTAGTTTCATCTTCTGTTCACGAATATGTCATCCTGGCTGATCCTCTGGATCCTGATGTCCATCAGCGTCTCTCCGCTCTTCTCTATCGAGGAGAATAGTGTAGGGAGGACTGCCTCCGGATTCCTGGTCGTGACGACCATCTCATATCCATGGTTCTCTTTAGTGATTATCCCTGGATTCTTGAGTACAGAGATGACCTTGTCATAGTTTCCTGGATAGCATTCCACATGGATCTCTTTGCCTTTGGAGAACCTTTCTGTGAAATGCTGTATGTCGCCGACATAATCAAGCTTGCCGTTCCTTAGGAGTCCTATCCTTGTGCAGACATTCTCCATGTCACGGATATGGTGGCTTGAGACGATTATTGTCGTCCCCCGCCTGCTTATCGTGCTTATGATCTCCCAGATATGCTTCGACAGCAAGGGATCGAGATCAGCTGTGGGTTCATCAAGGATAAGTATCTTCGGGTCGTGTATCAGGGCGCAGGCGATATCGAGTCTTCGCTGCATCCCTCCGCTAAGATTCTTGGCAAGAGTCTTCCTTGCCCCGTCAAGGCCCATAAGGTTGATGAGTGTGTCCCTGTTAGTCTTTACTATCTCTCTGCGCAGATTGTAGAGTGATGCGAAATAGTCGATGTTCTCCTCTACGTTCAGCGTAGGGTAGACTGAGGCTGATTGAGATGCATAGCCTACCAGTTTCTTGATAGCATCAGGCTTCTTGCCAGCATCCGCGTATCTGCTCGGCGATCCCGGATCCGCGAGCTTCCCTGTCTGGAACAGTACTTCTCCAGTATCTGGCTGCATGAATCCAACAAGGGTCCTCAGGAATGTCGATTTGCCTGCCCCAGACGCGCCGATCAGGCCGAATATCTCGCCAGCATGTATGTCAAGGCTTATCCCGTTGAGGATTATCTTCTTGCCAAAGCATTTCCTCACATTGGAAAGCTTGATGACAGGGAATGGCATAGACATCTGATAGTCACAGCCTTTTTAAAACTTAGTATTCACGGCTGTGTAAAAAATGAAAAGGAGATGAATAGGATTATGCGACTCATCTCTTCTTCATGATCATCGTCGTCAAAGAATATCCGATGACCGCGATCAGTGCACCTGCGACAATCCAGGTCGCAGGGCTGTCCTGGAGCCAGAAGAGCGCTTCGCTCCAGTTGAATCCCTGCCTGATGGCTTCCTCTTCCACGTATCCGACTCCCTTGGCCATGGCATCCTCGCTCATGATTCTCAGCGACTGGGCTGCATCAGGCGCAGCATCCATCACCTGCATAGGCATGTATTTCAGATAGTGCGCGACAGCAGCAGCGACCCCGATGACAGCCATGGTAGGGAACATCTTCTTGAGCTTGTCCAACATACCCTCATTTGTACCAGCAGGTGCGATGATGACATACTTGTTGGAGAGCTGGTAATGTATGACCTCCTTGCCTTTCTCAGAATACGTGAACTGGTCGTTGTTGACGAGCTTCGCCTCAGAGAGATGGCTGAGGTTATAATGCACTGTAGAGAGCGGAAGAGAAAGCTCTTTAGCAATCTCTGTCTCAGTGGCATGATCCTTCTTTGAAAGAAAGTCGAGTATCTTCCTGGATGTGTCATTGCTGATGACCTGCGCGAGCCTCTTTGCCTGGTCTTCCTTGAGCGATACGAGTATGAATGATTCTTCTGCCATGCATAAAAGGATGGTATGGTTTTATTTAAAGGATGCTTTGATTGCAGATGGGATTGAAGTGATGCATATAGAATTATTGATCAGTTTTTACTAGTCCATTGCCACCTAGCATATAACCTGTGCCTGATAGATACTGGCTGGCATATTCACGCCTGAACCTGTCATATCTTTCTTTCAATGATCTCAAAGGTCTTCCTGTCATTTCTTCATATATGCTTTCGAGTACATATGCCTGTATGTCTCCTTTTCTCCCAGTGATATCGAATTGTCTCTGTGTCGCAAGGAGATCAAAATTCAAGATACCTCTTTCTGACATGCTCTCATCATATGATCCGATAGCACCTCCAAGCCCGATATCCTGGAAATACAAGGCTGAAAGGATTGTATTGAAGAAATAATCCTGTGTCCCTGCAAGTATATCGTTGAACGAAGGGATCCTCCCATCCCAACTCTTGGCGAACATATCAAGGAAGGTATCGCCTTCAAGCTGAGGCACTCTTACTCTGTATCTGCGGATGATCTCATTTGTCATCCCTTCAAAGAGGAACTTCGGGACAAGGAGCGAGTAGTTCAGCTGATAAGTTTTTCCATCTAGGATTATAGTTCCATCCAATAATGATGTCACAGTGTGCACTTCAGCTTCATGCATTAAGTTCGAGCAAAGCTGCTGAGGATTCATTATGATTCTCTTAGCATCTTCAGTGTAGATGATAGTGGGTCGGATGGTTGAATATCTTGGATCCCTGTCAAGTATATGCTCTCTAACTGAGAAATTTCGATCTATGCTTGCGATCAATTCTGCTTCAGGCAAGGCTTTGAACAGGTTTTTCTTTGAAGTGAAGACTATTGTTGTTTCTCTTCTTTGCCTGTCATCAGGATTGCCCATGGCAGCCAACATCCAGCCAGGGATATCTGGCAGCATATGAGGTGTAGCAAGCGGAAGATTTCGCCTGAAAGCATCCATGAGATCCGACGAATCTGTGTCAAAGACAGCGGCTCGGTATTCTAATGGTTGCTGTTTCCTTGTAAATCCTATGTTCCTTAAAGCCGATAGGTCGACTGAGTATGTCTTGCTGATCTCCTCATTCTCTATCTGCCCATCAAGGACCCTTTTGACATAATCCCAACCCAATTCTCTGAGAACTCTGTGCAGGACATGATCAGAACAGCGGTTCCTGAGTTTGAGGACAGTACTTGCCTGCTCCAGCAGATACCTGTCTGAATGCGGTTCCAGAAGCTTGATCACTCTTTCTATGCCCCCAGCAAGGTCCCTATTCATCGACTGAATGCATGAGTTGTATTATAAAAATATTGTTACTGGTTAGTGGATTATTTGGGGCACGACACTGACTCAGTGCAGAAGTCCATCCTCGATGGTGAGAGAAAATGTGTGGAATTCCTAGCAATAGTGTGATCGGATACTGTGTGCTGGATTTATAATCTGAAATAATGGAAAAGAAAATTTTAGGCCGTCTCAAGCTTCAGGAGATTGTTCCAGTTCCTATCGACATCGTCCTGGATCCTCTTCAGGAATTCAGCATTCTCAGGCCTGAAGAGGTGCTTGAACCTGCTCTGTGTCTTGAGGAACTCTGTCACAGGAAGCTTGTTCTTAGGCTTGTATGATATCTTGTAGACTCCGTTCTCGACCTCGTAGAGCGGCCAGAAGCAGCTGTCGACAGCAAGCTTCGCGATCTCGACGGTCTTCTCTGGAGGATATCCCCATCCGAGCGTGCATGGCTGCAGCACTACCATGAACTTTGGTCCCTCTATCGAGAAAGCCTTCTCTGCCTTCTTGGTGAGATCAAGAAGGTTTGACAGCGATGCCTGCGCGACATAAGGTATGTTGTGCGCGACAGCGATCTTTGCTATGTCCTTCCTGTTCTCCTGCTTTCCTGCCCTAGCCTTGCCAGCAGGATCTGTCGTTGTAGATGCACCTGTCGGAGTTGCTGAGCTTCGCTGGATGCCAGTGTTCATGTACGCTTCATTATCGTAGAGGACATAGAGGAAATCATGCCCCCTCTCAAGCGCTCCTGAGAGGCTCTGGAGACCGATATCGTATGTTCCCCCATCTCCACCGAATGCGACGAAGTTGACTTTCTGGTCGATCTTGCCCTTCTTCTTGAAAGCCCTGTAAGCAGTCTCGACTCCTGATATGGTCGCTCCGGCATTCTCGAATGCGCTATGGACGAATGGGACCTTCCATGATGTGAATGGATAGATGGTCGTGGTCACTTCAAGGCATCCGGTCGCATTCGCTACGATGATTGGATCCTTGGATGAGGCGAGGACAGATCTCACGATTATGGGGAAGCCGCATCCTGCGCAGCTCCTGTGTCCGCCAGCAAGCTTCTGCTCTGTCGCAGCTAGTTGTTTATAGTTCATTCTCTCACACCTATGTATGATCTTTCGCCTGTCACCTTGTCGGTGAGAAGCTTGTTGTAGAGGTCCTCGATATCATGCTCGAAGATATCCCTTCCACCCAGGCCGAAGACAAAGCTATGCAGCCTTGGCCTCTGCTCAGAATCATATAGCGCAGCCCTTACCTCGCCATATACTGGAGGATTCGCTCCGAATGACTCGCTCCTGTCAAGCACAGCAATCGCTTTCTTGCCATTGAGCAGCCTTGAGACCTCCTCGTATGGGAACGGCCTGTACATCCTGATCTTGAGAAGACCTACCTTCTTTCCTTCCTTTCTCATCTTGTCTACGACAGCCTTCACAGTTCCGGCAGTCGAATTCAACACGACTATCGCGACATCAGCATCATCAAGATGATATTGCTCAGTGAGTCCGTATTCCTTCCCTGTCAGCTTCGAGAGCTCCTTTCCGATCTCAAGGAATGCCTGCATGGATTTCTGGATGGCGTCCACCTGCTGCCTCTTGGTCTCGAAATAGTAATCCTGCAGCTGCAGAGGACCTACCGTGATTGGGTCTTCGACATTCAGGAGCGCTTTTATCGGTTTTCTCTCTCCGACGAAGTTCCTGACCTCTGCGTCCTCCATGATCTTGACGTTCTGCACGCAGTGCGATGTGATGAAACCGTCCTGGTTTACCATCACAGGAAGCTGGATGTCCGGGTGCTCAGCAAGCCTTATTCCAAGCAGTGTGTGCTCATATGCTTCCTGCGCATCCTCTGAATAGACCTGGATCCATGAAAGGTCTCTTGCTCCCATGGCGTCTGAATGGTCGCAGTGGATGTTGATAGGCGCTGAGAGAGCCCTGTTGACGACATTCATCACGATAGGAAGCCTGCTTCCTGAAGCGACTCCGACTATCTCCCACATCAGCGCAAGGCCTGCAGATGATGTGGCAGTCATGACCCTTGCTCCTGCTGCGCTCGCTCCGACGGCAGCAGACATCGCAGAATGCTCGCTCTCGACCCTGATTATCTCAGAATCGACAGCTCCGTCAGCGACAAAGCTTGCGAACTTCTCCATGATGTTTGTCTGTGGCGTGATCGGATAAGCAGGCACGACATCAGGATTGATCTGCCTCATTGCCTCGGCTACTGCCTCGGCACCTGTGAGTGCTTTCACTTTGCTCACTGTAGCTCACCTTCTTCTTTCATCTCGATGCATTTCACTGGGCAGACGTTTGCGCAGATGCCGCAGCCTTTGCACATGTCAAGGTCTGTCTCTTTCCTCTTGTCTGAGTCCCTTGGGATGCAGTCCTCAGGGCAGTATGGCACGCACATCATGCAGTGTATGCATTTGTCAGCATTCCAGATAGGCCTGAATGATTTCCAGTCCCCTGTCTTGAACTTGGCAGATGAGCCAGGTTCAGTTATCATCCCGCCGATCGGGATCTCTTTCCAGTTCTTCTTGCTCATCTCACATGACCTCGTTGTATGATCTTCTGATGGCATCTATGTTAGCCTGTGTCTTCTGCTCTCCTATCTTAGCTGTGAACTTCTTCTTGATAAGGGCTTCCACAGCTTCCATTGATACGATATTTGTCACCTTTATGAGAGCGCCGAGGATAGGCATGTTAGGCTTGTTCATCCCAAGTGCGGACATGGAGATGCTGCTCGCATCTACTGTATGGACAGCTCCGCTGAACTTGACCTTTCCCTTGAGTTCTTCAGGGCTTTCCTTTGTGTTGACGATGAGGATACCTCTCTCGGTCATACCCTCTGTCACATCGATCTTCCCGACAAGCGTAGGATCGATGACAAGCACCATGTCAGGGCTGACGACAGGCGCATAGCTCTTGATCTCATCATCAGAGATCCTGGTGTAGGCTTTCATAGGAGCTCCTGCCCTCTCAGGTCCATATTCTGGGAAAGATTGGACATGCTTTCCTTGTTCCAGGGCAGCCTGCGCTATGAAAGTCGCTGCTGTCTTTGCGCCCTGGCCCCCTCTTCCGTGTATTCTAATCTCGATCATTTTTTCACACTCTTGCGCCATTTTTTGCGCATCCGCTTATTAGATAATCGCATTTCATCAAATGAAGCCATCATCTAAAGATACAAGGAGCCAAAATCGGGAACGCTATTTATAATTATGTTATTACTGAAAGGTGCCTAAGACAGGAATCTACCTGTTTTATCGAGAATAGATATCTTTCGGAGGGGTGTCTTGCTTTTCGATTAAGCCAAGAACATATTTATGTCAGGTCCAAGCAGGAAGGCCTGGTGATGCGATTTGGATGTTTTCAATAATGTCATGGAGCAGGTCTCAAGGGTATCAGAGATAGCTCGTTTTTCAATTGCCGCGAGGGAACTCCTCCTCGCCCCTAAGAGGATCCTGACAGTCAGGTTCTCTGTAAGGATGGATGACGGCTCTGTCCGTCAATTCGAGGGATATCGGGTACAGCACAATGATGCTCTTGGGCCGATGAAGGGTGGGATAAGGTTCCATCCAAAAGTGGACATGTCAGAGGTGAAGAGCCTTGCCTTCTGGATGGCTGTCAAGAATGCAGTGATAAGGATTCCTTATGGCGGTGCGAAAGGAGGAGTCGCTGTCGATGCGAAGAGACTGTCGAAGGTAGAGCTGGAGAAGCTCTCCCGTGCTTACATGTCATCCATATCAGCGATCATAGGCCCGGATACAGATATCCCTGCCCCTGATATGAACACTGATCTAAGGGTGATGGCGTGGATGCTTGATGAATATGAGAAGATCCTCGGGCGGAAGAGTCCGGCTGTGCTTACTGGAAAGCCTCTGTCTCTCGGCGGCTCTGAGGGAAGAGTCGCTGCGACAGGTCTTGGAGGATCATATGTGCTGAGCAAGGCATTGCCTCTCTATCTTCCTGGTGCCGGTCCTTTCCATGTCGCGGTCCAGGGTTTCGGCAATGTCGGCTCCTATTTCGCAGAGCATGCACCCAAAGGGTGCAGGATTGTCGCGGTCTCTGATTCTTCAGGCGGAATCTATGATGAGAGGGGTATAGACCTTGAGAAGTTGAGGCATATCAAAGCAAGGGGAGGATCGGTGAGGGACTTGCCGGGAAGAAGTATCTCGAATGAAGAGCTTCTGGAGCTGCCAGTTGATATCCTTGTCCCTGCAGCCCTGGAAGGCCAGATCACAGAGGATAATGCAGAGAGGATAAAGGTCAAGCTCATCATTGAGCTGGCCAATGGCCCGACAACATATGAGGCAGACAGGATCCTTGCCGACAGAGGTATTGTGGTCATACCTGATGTCCTTGCGAACTCAGGTGGAGTCGCAGTATCATATCTCGAATGGGTCCAGAACAGGCAAGGGATCTATTGGACTGAGGAGGAAGTCCTGAGCACTCTGAAAGGAAAGATGCTCAAGGCCTTCGATGAGGTGCATACTGAATCTGTCAGGAGGAAGATATCCTTCAGGGATGCTGCATATGTCCTTGCTCTCGGGAGGATCCTTGAAGCAGAAAGATTGAGGGGGAACTTGTAGATACATGGGTCAATCGTTATGGGAATCAATATATATACACATCCTTTCCCGGTTAATGCAGGGCAGAGAGCCGACAACCGGTGCTTTTGCGCTGAGGAAAGTCCGCTCACCCCTCCTCTGGAGGAAGTAGAGACTCGGGGAACCGAGATCCTGAAAAGGATGGCAACCACTCAGAAACGAGACCGCCTGGGAGGAGGATGATGGAGAGAAGGCGCTGGTGACAGCTGCCGAGTAATATCCTGACGTTCTTCCAGGAGAGGATGAAACGGTGAGCCCTCTCTGGTGCAACTCCCTTTGTGGAGGCTAAGTTGAATGTTGGAAGGCTTGCCTGATGCTTGCGGCTTTGGCTGCAGGTCGCGACAGAGGCCTGACAAAAAGCGGCTTATCTTTGCTCTGCACTTTCTTCTTCTGTTTTCTTTGCTACTTTCTTTTACTTGCAACTGCCTCTCAAATCTTTACAGCTAAAAAGAAAGTAGAAGGTATGATTTCTATAAGCTATTTTTTACTTGTATCAGGAGAAAAAAAAGAAATCAAAGGATGATATTTATGAGCTTCATGATGATCTCCGAGAACCCGATGAAGAGCGTCACATTGAATATCAGGTTCGATCCTCCATATAGGAACAGCTCATAGTCTGAGAGGAACACGACGAACTTGCATGTGAAGAAGTTGAAGATGTTCACAAGCACTGTCACCAGTACCCCGACTGCTACGATGTTGTCCGTGATAGGGGCAAAGAGTCCTGCGAGCACAGCTGCCACGCAGTAGCCTGCGATGGCGAAGAGGCTGTTTTTGTTGAAATCCCTGTTGTAGATCATCGCAACAACCTTTGACATTATCGCTGTCGACACTCCCCACATGATGCCGAACTTGAGCGTCATCAAGACTGCTGCGAAAGTGGATAGCTCGATATCTATAGGAAGCTCGATGTATCTGTCATACGTAAGCATTAGCGCATTCAGTATGCAGAATACAGCCAGGAATACCAGAGGCCATATGTTGAGAAGCATCGACATGGCCCATAAGGCCAGCCCGAACAGGATCCATTTCCTGTTGAGGGTTATGAAACTGGTTATTACCTGATGCATAGTTTCTTTGCGTCACCCCTAAAGGAGACTAGAATGCCAACTGCAGAATTGTCCATCTAGTTAGCATCACCCGGCTTTACGCCGTGCAGAATCAACGGTTTTCTTACCATCGCTAATTTTTAGAATAAAAAATGGAATTTAGTATTTAAAGTTTGTTGTTTGGGTCCCGTTCATCCGAAAAACTACTTGGTCTTCCTTCGCATCTTATTGGCAGATTTCACGACCATGAATATCACCATGGCGATGATGAGGAAATCTATCACATTATTGATGAACATACCATAGTTGATAGCCACAGCAGCAGTAGTCTCTGTGGCAGGCTTGAGCACCCATGCTAGGTCTTTGAAGTTCACTCCTCCAAGGAGCAGCCCTACTGGTGGCATTATGATGTCATTCACAAGAGATGTGACTATCTTTCCGAAAGCAGCGCCGATTATCACTCCGACAGCAAGGTCCAGAACATTACCCTTGACTGCAAATTCCCTGAACTCATCCATGAAACCCAATTTGATCACCCCTGCTCTCCACACGTATGTCGACTATAAATACTTTTCGAGAACTCATCAGGAGACAGCGACCAGGAACAGTGCCTGGCTCCATCCAAGGGGCGTGTTCTCATTAGGTGTGTCAGAACCAGCGCAGTATAGCTCAGGCACCTCATAGCTCTCTGTCATTATGTCAAATGTCCTGCCCATATAATGCCTGTATCTCTCCATGTCCCCCAAGTCCTTGAATATCTTTGCGAGCCATATGAGCCCGAAGCACCACTCTGCCTCTCCCTGCTCATTCTGATAATACCAATCGCCGAAATGCCTGATGACTCCTCTCTCCCTCACAAGCTTGGATTCGACATTATGTAGGATCAACCTCTTCTGGGATTCGTCAACGATGTCATAAGGATATATGAGGGAAAGAAGCGCAAGATCAACTTCTTTGGAGGGACTTTCCCTTGGGAGGAGGCTGTTTAGAGCATGCTGGCCTTTTCTGATCATATGCTCAGGAACAGCGATCATGGAAGAGACAGATCTCAGTCCAGCCAGGCATGCACCGATCGAGGATGCATGGAGCTCTTCGTCATTCTCCCATATCCCATTGTCAGGGTCCTGCCAGTATTGGATGCTGTCCAGGTAGCTCACAAGCTTCTTCAGTATCCTGAGGTCATCCTCTCCCCTTATGACTGACAGTTTCTTCTTCTCCAGTTCTCCGACCATGAAAAGGAACGCTCCTATCGAATCATTCTGCTTGTTCCCCCAGAACTCATGGAATTCCTCATATGTCTTAGGGCAGTACCTGGCATGTATGTACTTGAATCCGGCATCTGGCTTCTCCTTGATCGCCCAATCTATCTTATATTCATGCTTGAGGAATATGTCGAATAGCGCATGATATGTCTTCCTGGCAGTCGCATAATCCCTGACTGCCACAAACCCCAGGCTCTCATAGACATTGTCCCTTATCCAGGCCTTGTCATAGCCTGTCATCACATTCTTCCTTGAGGCGGCGAAAAGTCCGCTCTCATACTGCAGTCCTTTGAGTATGCTCCTGGATCTGAACTTGGATATCAGTGTCTTTATCATTTTATGCCTTCAGAGTGATCACAAGAATCAGAAGTATATAAATCTTACGTTTATTGTCACTAATAAGTGATAATGTTAAGTGTAGAAGACAGTAACAGTCTTATGTTTGGAGGACAGCATATCTCGCCGCACCCAGAAGGCCCACATCTGTGTTGAGGATGATGCTCACATTTATCTTCTTCAGGAGCGGTGAATACAATCTGTGGGAGACGAATTCCTTCATGAAATGCTTCTTGACATGCTCCTTTATCGCGGGGGAGATGCCTCCGGCCAGATATATGTGCGAAGGGATGAGATGGAGGGCAGAATCCCTTGCGAACCTAGCATAGTACTTTGTGAATAGTTGTAGTGTCTCATTGCACAGCTCATACTTGCTGCTGTAGTCTGTGATCATCTCAGCTGTGTTGATCTTGTTCTCGATTATCCTCTCCCCTGCCTTCTGGTTCCTGTTCGACTGCGATTTGATCGCCAGATACTTGTATAGCTGGATCAGCCCTCTGCCAGACACGATATCCTCATGGTAGACTTCCCCTTGGATCTGCTTCTTGAGGAAATCCATCACTCCATAATCATGGATGTCATCGATGCCGAACAGTGTATGTCCGCCCTCGCTAGCGAAAGCTATGTCGTGGATGAGATATGTCTTCCCAAGCCCTGTGCCTGGGCCCAGGATGAGGTTGACCTTGTTGCTGAATTTTGTCCTGTTTATATGCAGCAGGTCCTGTTTCTTCAGAAGCTTGATACCATAGCCGATGGCCTGGAAATCATTGATCAGCTTGATCTTCACCTTCAGCTTCTTTTCGAGAGCAGGCTTGTTGATCCTGAGGTTCGCATTTGTCAGGTATGCGCTGCTTCCTGTTATTGGCCCGGCGAAACCGATGCCAAAGTGGGTGATCTTCTTGCCTTTCTGCCTTGCGAGAAAGTCGGTGATGAACCTCTCTACATCCCCTATATCCTTTGTGAGGATGCTCTGCTTCTCGATGATGCCCTTGCCATTAACAAGAGCGATCCTCGAGTTGGTCCCTCCTATATCAAGGGAGAGGACAAGAGGTATTTTCACTCTTCGTCAGACTCTTCAGGGCTGTAAGAAGGTATGGCTGCCTTGCTTATGATCATGATGTCGCCGATGCTCTTGACCAGCTGGTGAGGGACGACGACTCCCTTGGCGCTGCCCAGGACAGAGCTGAGGAAAGAATTCTTTGTAGCTTTCACTCTCCATCCGAATATCTTGTTTGTCGTGACTATGACTTCTTCGACATCACCGAAATAGTCTCCGGTATCAGTGAAGACCTTCATCTCATATACTTCAGAAATCCTCTTCATCTTCAACATATTTTTTCCCTCCAAGACCCGTGTCAGATTATGATTTTCCTGTCGTCTAGACAAAATCTATTAGTTTAAATATTTTTAGTTTGGCCTTTTCTCAGGCCGGGGCATGGCAGCACTGCCTGTGTAATCCCTTGGTCGCATCTTCTTGAGTCTCGCGATCTCGCTCTTTGGCAGGTCAAGGCTGTCGATGAATCCATGCAGGTCCTCAAGCTTTATGGACCTCCCCCTGGAAAGTTCCTTGAGCTTCTCATAAGCTCCCTCGATGCCGTGCTTCCGCAGCACTGTCTGGATAGCTTCAGCCAGCACTTCAGGGTGTTCCTCAAGGTCCTTGTCCATCCTCTGCCTGTTTGCCATCAGCTTCCCAAGCCCTTTGCACGTCGAGTCGATAGAAAGCACAGAATGCGCGAATGCGACACCTATGTTTCGCATGACAGTGCTGTCAGACAGGTCTCGCTGCATCTTTGAGACCTGCAAGCTTTCGAATGCCAGGAGCAGAGCATTCGATATCCTTATGTTCCCTTCAGAGTTCTCGAAGTCTATAGGATTCACCTTGTGCGGCATCGTAGAGCTTCCCACTTCCCCTTCCTTCTTCCTGAGCGCAAGGTAGTCCATCGAGATATACAGCCACATGTCCTGGTCAAGGTCAGCGATTATGTTGTTTATCCTCTTGATGCAATGGAACAGTTCGACGAGAGTGTCATGTGGCTCTATCTGTGTCGTGATGGGGTTGGGGACAAGACCCATGCTGGACACGAAATCGCTGCTGAACTTTTCCCACTCCCTTTCAGGCTCTGCAGCCACAAGAGCATTGAAGTTGCCTGTGGCACCATTTAGCTTCCCGGTCAGCCTTATCCTGGCCAGGGATTCCTGCTGCATCCTCAGCCGCTCATGGAAGACTAGGAACTCCTTTCCCAGCGTAGTAGGCGAAGCAGGCTGCCCATGGGTATGAGCAAGCATAGGGATCTCCATATTATCCTGAGCAAGCTTCTTAAGCGCGATAAGAAGGGCTTCGAGTTTCAGCATGAAGGTTCTGCTGATGAAATCCTTGACAAGCAGGCTGTAGGCCAGGTTGTTGACGTCTTCGGAAGTCAGGCCGTAATGGACATACTCCCTGGCTTTCTTCGGGACCCTGTCCCTGAGATAGTACTCGACAGACTTGACATCATGGTTCGTCGTCTTCTCTATCTCTTTTATTTTCTCAGCCTCGGCCAGGTCGAGATCATCATGTATCTTCATGACCTTGTTGTCAGCCTTTCCAAGCGCTATAAGATATCTCAGCTCCACATATACCCTCTTTCTGATCAGGGCATATTCGCTGAAATATTCCTGCAGCTCTGCGAGCCTTGTTGAGTACCTTCCATCCACTGGTGATATCGCGTTCAGCATCTTGAGACACCTGTTCTTATGGCAGCATCCTTGACTGCCTGTGAGACTGCCTTGACAACTTCTGGGTCGAATGGATCAGGAATTATCATCTCAGGATTTAAACCTTTTTCTGCGACCTGCGCAAGCGCCCTGCTTGCAGCGATCTTCATCTCCTCGTTTATGGCAGATGCCCTCGCATCTAGCGCCCCGCGGAAGATTCCTGGAAATCCGAGGACATTGTTGATCTGGTTGGGGAAATCACTCCTCCCTGTCCCTATTATGAGAGCCCCTGCTTCCTTGGCATCTGAAGGATCTATCTCAGGTACAGGATTGGCTAGAGCGAAGACTATCGCTTTCTCATTCATGGACTCTATCATCTCTCTTGTCACACAGCCTGCGACAGATACGCCTATGAAGACATCAGCACCTTTCATCGCAGAGGCCAGATCTCCCTTCCTTCCCTCCCTGTTGGTCAGCATCGCGATCTCCTGCTTGTGCTTGTTCAAGTCCTTCCTATCCTTATTGATGATCCCCTTGCTGTCGCATATGATGATATCAGGAAATCCGTTATTCAGGAGGAATCTTGCTATGCATATGCCTGCAGCTCCAGCCCCATTGATAACTATCCTCGCATGCTTCTTAGAGGTAAGCTTGAGAGCATTGATCAGCGCTGCCATCACGACGACAGCTGTGCCATGCTGGTCATCATGGAAAACAGGGATGTCCAGCTCTTCCTTCAGCCTTTCCTCGATTTCGAAGCAGCGCGGTGCAGAGATGTCCTCCAGGTTTACACCCCCGAACACAGGCGCGATGAGCTTGACTGCCTTGACTATCTCGTCAGCATCCTGCGTCCTCAGGCATATGGGGAAAGCATCGACACCTGCGAACTCCTTGAAGAGCAAGGCTTTCCCTTCCATCACAGGGATCGCAGCCTCTGGTCCGAGGTTTCCCAACCCCAGGACAGCAGACCCGTCGCTCACCACAGCCACGGTGTTTGGCTTGAATGTGTACTTGTATACATCATCCCTGCAGGCATTTATCCTCCTACATGGCTCAGCCACACCCGGTGTATATGCATGTTTCAGGGACTCCTTGTCAAGCTTCCCCCATTTGCTTTCAACGCAGAGCTTCCCTTTGTGCTGTTCATGAAGTTCTAATGATCTTTCATATACATCCATCTTTCCCTCTCCCTGGATTTCTCAAGAATCTCGTGATGTATGCTTCTCATGTGCGTATCCATCGTGACGATCGCAGGCAATCCTTCTACAGTGATGTCCCAAAGCGCTTCAGTTGTCCCAAGTTCGAGAAAGTGCGCTTCCCTCACCTGCACGATCTTGCTTGCGATAAGTGAACCAGCCCCTCCTGTCGCAGAGAAGTACACGCAGCCTGCTTCTTTCAGCACTTCAAGTGATGATCTGTCCAGTCCGCCCTTGCCGATGACCGCCCTTATCCCAAATCGCCTTATCAGGGCAGGGAGGAATCTTTCCATCCTTGAGCTTGTCGTCGGCCCTGCAGACAGGAATCTGTATCCCTCTTTCCCCCGGACTACGATAGGCCCGCAGTGATATATGGATCCGCATGGCTGAGGCCCTGCATCCGGATGCTCGAAGTAATGCTTGTGCAGCATGTCACGCATGCATAAGACTTCCCCAGATAGCTCGACGATATCACCAGCCTTCAGCTTCCTCGCAGATTCCTCTGTCAGAGGAAGTTCAGTCTTTATTGGCGGTCCCAAAGGCGATGCTCTGGCATCACCCCGCGAGGCTATTCCTGCAGAAGGAGACATGCTTTTCATCGTAAAGAGACTCTCCCCTTCCTGTATGCCCAGCATGAGAAGCTGACGCTGACAAAGAAAGTCGCAGGATGCCTGCTTGATTCAGTCATCTTCACAGCGAAGGCAGTCATTCCCCCGCCAAGACCCATCGGACCTATTCCTAGCGTATTGATCTCAGCGAGCAGCTCTTTTTCCAATTTGCGAAGCAGAGGATCATCATTCTCATCATCGATCTCCCTGAGCAGGCCCTTCTTCGCATTCATGGTTGCGACATCCTGGGTCCCGCCTATCCCTATGCTCACAAGATATGGTGGGCAGCCCTTCCCCTGTGCATTGACAACAGCATCGATGACGCATCTCTTCACTCCCTCAGCATCCCTTCCTGCTCCGAGCTTGTCATCAGGCAGGCTGTAGAGCCTTCCGATATTCTCGCTTCCTCCTCCCTTGAGCAGGAGCTCGATTATCGTATCATCACCGTCATGCTCAAGAAGATGTATGACAGGATAGTCACAATCAGAGCCTGACAACGCCTTTGCATTGTTCGGCCTGAGGATCCCTCTCTCAGTCGCTATCACTGTTGCCTTCCTGATCGCACTGCATATCACATCAGTACGATGCATCTTTCCAGTCCTGACGAAGAATATCGGTGTTCCTGTATCCTGGCATAAGGCAGTCCTTCTCTCCCTGGCAAGCCTGGCATTCTCAAGCATATCCTTGATCACGGATGCACAGTGGGCTGGCGCTGTCTTGTCAGAAGCAGCTGTGCTTAACGCACCAATTATCTCATCAGGGAGGACACACGCGGTCTTCTCATACAATTCTACTATCTTTTTTTCCATCTATGTGAGTATCTCTCCAAGCCTTCCTTCGTCAGCTGCCTGCTTTATCTCTATGGCTATCCTCTCTCCATAGCTCATCTGCCGTCCATGAAGATATCCTGTGTAAGGAGTGAACCTAGTCCCAGGGCTTCCAGGTATCCGCATGCTGACATCAAATATCACAGCCTCTTCCCTCCCCTTCTCAGCAGCGATCGCTCCCTGGAGAGCAAAAGGCCCTATCATCCCAGGAGGATGCTCTCTCCTGCAAACTTCTACAAACCTCTCGCCAAGCTCGAATATCTTCTCAAGCAGGCTCTCCTTCACAGTGCATGCGACATGGCCAGTCTCGACAAGGACCGGCTTCATATGCTTAAGGACTTCCAGCTGCTCATTAGCAGGAAGCCTCATCAGGCCATCGATGTTTGTCTGCCTCCTCATGTCAGTCCCCATGAGCTCAAGCTCCTGCGTAAGTGGACTGTAGAAATAATTCAGGTTGACCTGCGCACCGATGATGTACTCCTCTATCACAGCCTTTGCCAAAGCTTCCTTTGTGATTGCGCCGCTTGAGATGAGCTGAGCAGATTTTGACTTGTGATCCTCAGGGCTTGATGCGAAGAAGAATGCCCGCTCATATGTCCGTATCGCCTCAGACACCTTGACTATCACAAGCCTGTCGATATCCTCTGGCCTCGCGAAGAATCTTGGAGTCCTTATACCTGCCTTCTCAAGAAGATAGTACTGGTTCTTCGGTACATCCCTCTCCTCGAGTTTCAACATCCCTCTTGTGCCGAATATCGGCACCCTGAAGTCCTTCTCGATCTCATTGAAGTCGCAATACACCCAGAAGTATCTGTTATGGATGAATATCGTGTTCCTCTTGAGCAACTGCTCTTGCACATCCTCTTTCACGATGTCCCTGAACTTGTCCACAAGGATGACATCATCCACGACACCCTTGTCCCCTCTTGTCCTGTAGTACTCTGAATATGTCTTCTCCCTGCCTTTCTGGCAGACAGCGACTGTCCTGAGCCCAAGCTTCTTCGCACCTTCGCAAACATCAAGGCCTGAGTGCCCGCCGAGGACACCTATGGTGAGATTCTTCTTGTCATATCCAGAGAGGATCTTTCCGATGTCAGTTGCAGTGATCATTTTGTTGGATTGTAGTGAGATTCATCATCCCAGCACCATGTCGAGCTTAGCCTGATCGATCGCATTCCTTATCTCCCTTGCGATCCTCCGTCCAGTGCTCATCGGGATATCGTATTTGTAGCATGTGTATGGGCTTCCCTCAGGGAACATGTTCGTCCCAGCGACGATCCTTGCTGATATCTCGAAGCAAACAAATCTCAGCTCCGGTGTTAGCACTGTCTCAAGGCAGAATGGCCCTATCATGCCTTTCTTTGTCAGCTTTGATGCCTGCGCCACCACCTTCTCGCCCATCTCAAGCACATCCGGCAGCAATGACTCCCGGAGGACAAGGGGAGTGTTGCCTGCCACCACATATGATGGCTCAAACCCCATGCTCATCTGATCAGCGGCAGGTATCCTGCCGATACCATCGACATTCGACTCATACCTCCTGTCGAAACCCAGTAGCTCAGTTTCTCCAGTGATAGGTGAATGGAAATAGTGGATATATACAGGGACTCCGATCACATACTCCTGGATCATGAAGTCAGTCCTCCCTTGGACCCTCTTCTTTACATCCTCCCCACTCTTTGCGATGAAATATCCCCTGCCGCCTGCAGCGCCATCAAACTTGACTATGCACGGCCTGTCGATCTCAGAGGCATCTTTGAAAGCCTTAGGCGTATCAAGCCCTGCATCCATAAGCCATCTCCTCTGCCCTTCTCTGTCTGACTCGATGTCAAGTATCTCCTTGTCGCCGAAATACTTCGCAGTTATCTTTCTGATATTCTCATTCCCAAGATATGCGATCATGGAAGCATGAGGGATGATGATCCCCTCTTTCTTCTTCAGCTCTTCCTCGAACCTGAAATAGTCATTGAAGCTTTCGAGCATGATGATATCATCAGCAACAGGGAAGCTCCTGTATGGCTTGTCCTTTCCCTTCAGGCACAGGCAGATGGTCTCGAAGCCCTCGTCCTTCGCACCTTTGAGTATCTGAAGCGCTGAGTGGCTTCCGAATGTGGCGATCCTCATATGAATCCCGCCTTCCTGAGGTTTTTCTCTATCCGTTCGCCAATGTCTCCTTCGACGAAAGTGAACTCCTTTCCTGTGATCATCTCATACAGCATGATATATCTCCTTGACAGCTCGACGACCAGCTCCTTCGGTGCCTCAGGCAGGACAGCATCCTTGTAAGGATCGCAGTTCTTCTTGAACCACAGCCTTAGGAATTCCTTGTCAATGTTCTCCGGTTCTTCCCCGGAAGCGAAGCTCTCTCCATAGGACTTCTCGATCCAGAACCTGGATGAATCAGGAGTATGTATCTCATCCACAAGATAGATGTTTCCATCTTCATCATGGCCGAACTCGTATTTCGTATCCACGAGGATGAGCCCATTCTTCCTTGATACTTCTGTCCCTCGTGCGAAGAGCTTGAGTGCCTTTGCTGAGACAAAGTCCCACTCTTCTTGTTTCATGAGTCCTCTCTGAACTATCTGTTCTGCAGAGATCTTCTCGTCATGCTCATCTGATTTTGTCGTAGGAGTTATTATGGCTTTGTCGAGCTTCTGGTTCTTCCTAAGCCCCTCAGGGAGGATTTTTCCGCAGAATTCCCTCTCACCCCTCTCGTATGCAGTCCAGAGCGAAGTCCCTGTCACTCCTGTTATATACCCGCGGACAACCACTTCCACAGGGAAGACCTTGAGCTTCCTGCAGATCATGACATTTGGATCAGGCATGCTGATCACATGGTTTGGAATGATGTCCTCAGTGCTGTCGAACCAGAACTTTGAGGTCATAGTAAGGACAGAACCCTTGAAAGGCACGCTTGCTAGTATCCTGTCGAAAGCAGACTGCCTGTCTGTCGTTATCATTATCATCCTTTCGTCGGTGGTGTAGACATCGCGCACCTTGCCGCGATACTTCTTTCCGAGAGGAAGGTCTGTCTCTGTCAGCGTGTTCTTGAGCTGGCTTTCTATTGTCTTGCTGTCGATCATCTGCGTGCCTCGCAATACTCAACGATATTCTTGAATATCCTAAGTCCATCCCCTTCCTTTGGGACAGCGATTCCCTTGTCGATGCAATCTCTCCTCATCCGTGTCCAATGGGGATGGTTCTCGAACAGGAGGAACGCCTCTGGATGCGGCATCATCCCGAAGATCCTTCCTGTCTCGTCGCATATCCCTGCTATGGCGTCCCTTGAGCCATTGGGATTCTTCGGATATGCCATTGTGGGATCGCCGTTATCATCCACATACTGGGCGAAGTGATGGTTTTTTTCAAGTGCCCTTTTCCTGTCATCCTCAGAAGCGAAGATAAGGTTCCCCTCCCCGTGCCGCACAGGTATGTCCATTTGATCAAGGCCCTCTGTAGCGATGCAATTTGAGCTTGGATTGAACTTGAGTCTCACCCACCTGTCTTCATACCTCCCTGAATTGTTGAGCGAGAGAGTGCACCTCTGGTCCTCATAATCTCCGTCGAATCCAGGAAGTATCCCAAGCCTGACAAGCACTTGGAACCCGTTGCATACACCGAACACAACTCTCTTTTCCTTGACCACGAATCTCTTGATAAGGTCGATGAACCTCTCCCCATTTATCTTCCTGAACCTGAGGAGGTCAGAGACAGCCTTGCCGCTGCCCAGGTCATCTCCATAAGAGAATCCGCCTATTATCATCAGGCAGTCATATCTGAACAGGTCGATCTCACCAGAAATTAGATCCCTGATATCTACGATATCCGCGCTTCCTCCTGCGAGTTCGAAAGCCCTTTTCGACTCATTCTCGCAGTTGAAGCCAAGGCCGGTAGGGATGAGAGCTCTCATCTTGCATCCTCCAGCGGCAGGTCGAACCTAAGCGGCTTCTGCCATGCTTCCTTTAGTTTCCTCAGATCAGTCGACTCGATTGTGCCATCAAGTTTTTTCATCCGGAAGGAAGCATCCTCAGTAACTGTCCCTATCTCAGAGAAGATGTTTCCTCCCATCATCTTCTCGAACATCTCCCTGTTCTGCGGCCTGACAGTCGCGACGAACCTGCTCTGGCTTTCAGAGAACATTAGCTCATCATTCCTGGTGATGCCTTCCTGGGGGACCTTTGAGAGATCAAGCTCCATCCCATAT
Organism: uncultured Methanosarcinales archaeon; assembly: GCA_964441565.1. Lineage (GTDB taxonomy): Archaea > Nanobdellota > Nanobdellia > Woesearchaeales > GW2011-AR15 > CAYTWW01. The sequence continues at coordinate 154,336 of CAYTWW010000005.1, forward strand.
CCGCCTGAGAAAGCGCTTTCGGCAAGAGCCACACCCAGTCCTCCGTCGCTGCAATCATGGCATGATTCGACAAGCGAATGGTCCATCGCTTTCCCAAGTGAACGATAAAGTCTTGTCGCGCAAGAAGCATCCAACTTAGGCACGATATTCCCGAGCGCTCCATGCAGATTGTAGTACTCGCTTCCTCCAAGCTCCTTCCTTGTGATCCCGAGCACATAGACGATATCCCCTGGCTTCTTCACATCTATTGTCACGCATCTCCTGTAATCTTCTATCTTGCAGACACCTGAGTACAGGAGCGTAAGCGGGATTGAGATCCTCACATCCTTGCCATTCTCTGTGTACTTGAAGTCGTTCTTCATGCTGTCCTTTCCGCTTGTGAGCGGAATCCTGTATGCAGTCGAATAGTCATAGAGCGCTTTGGCAGCCCGCACGATCCTTCCGAACTTCAGTTTCCCGTCAGGGTTCTTCTTCGGGTCATACAATGAGTCAGGACAGCAGAAATTGTCATTGACAGACCATACGACATCCTTCTCATCAGGTACCTTCCCTCCTGTCGCCACGATGTTCCTTACCATCTCATCAAAGGCGCATGCGCTCATATGGTATGCGTCGATGTCGCTGTATCTCGGGCAGATACCATGCCCGACCACAAGCGCCTGATGCTTTCCGATCTCAGGCGCCATCACGCTCGCGTCGCTCGGCCCGTCGTTCTTGATCCCTGAGAGCGGCTTGATGATCGTCCCTCCCTTGACCTCATGGTCATAAGGCCTGATGATGTACTCCTTGCTGCATATGTTCAGGGTCGAGAGCAGCTTCTTCAGCTCATCAAGCATCGAAGCAGGTTCAGGAAAGTCTGGCTCAGGATGCTTCGGAGGAAGCCACTCAGCCTCGATAGTCTTGGCAGGGCAGCCGTCATGCATGAATTCCATCCCTATCAGAGCCACTGGTTTATTTGCATGGAAGATCTCAAGATAACCAGAGTCAGTGAATGTCCCTATCATCGACAGTTCCACATCCCTCTTCTTCGCATATGACTTTATTTCCTCGGCATGCTGTGGCGCAACGACTAGCGTCATCCTCTCCTGGCTCTCAGAGACGAATATCTCCCATGGCCGTAGCCCGTGATACTTGAGCGGTACTTTCGAGAGGTCGAGCCTTATGCCTCCTGTCGATGATGCTAGCTCTCCAAGGCTGGATGACAGGCCGCCGGCACCATTGTCTGTTATCGCCTTGATCCAACCTTTATCCTTTATCTCCCAGATGAAATCAAGCATCACTTTCTGCGTGATCGCATCACCTATCTGGACAGCTGTGACTGGTGTTCCAGAATGCCTCTCCTCAGAGCTCATAGTCGCACCATGGATCCCGTCTTTACCGACCCGTCCTCCCACCATGATCGCGATATCGCCTGCTGAGATCTCTTTGGCAGAAGTGTCGACACCCTCTATCTTCGCAGGCATGAGCCCAGCAGTCCCGCAGTATACAAGCGGCTTGCCCATGTATCTGTCATCGAAGTAGAGCGATCCATTCAGGGTGGGGATGCCTGATTGGTTCCCTCCGTCTCTCACACCCCTGTGCACACCTTCGAAGATCTGCATAGGATGCTTGGTATCAGGAGGAAGCTCATTGTCATAGAACGGACTGCCGAAACAGAACACATCGGTGTTGAATAGCGGCTTTGCACCTGTCCTGCCTGTGCCTGCGGGATCCCTGTTGACCCCGACGATCCCTGTTATCGCTCCACCGTATGGGTCAAGGGCAGATGGTGAATTATGCGTCTCCACCTTGAAGACAAGATTTGTACTATCATCATACCTGACGATCCCTGCATTGTCATTGAATATCTTCACCAGATAATCCTTCTTCAGGCTTTTCTTTATCTCTTCTGTCGACTTCTTGATATATGTATGGAACAGCCCATCTATCTTCTCAGATTTCCCGGTCTCATGGTCAGTGTAGTTCACAGTCGCATTGAATTCCTTGTGCTTGCAGTGCTCTGACCATGTCTGCGCGATTGTCTCAAGCTCCACATCTGTGATGTCTGAGAGGCCCCTGCTCTTCCTAAATTCCATGAATCCCTTGTCAGAGAAATGGTCCTTGAGAGCCTTCATCTCCTCCAGGTTCAAGGCAAGGCATCTTCCTTTTGACAGTTTCACGAGATCCTCATCAGACAGCCTTGCAAGAGGGATAGTCTCTGCCTCAGGAGCCGCATCCTGAGAAACGATAGGCAGAGGGAACACTGGATCCTTGTATCTATCCTTTGTGAAGAAGACAAATCTCTCGATCAGCTCATTCCCCAGTATCCTCTCAGCGATCATCCTCGCTTCTTCCTCGCTTGCATGCTTGAACAGGTATTGCACGCTGGAGAACACCCTGTCATCCTCCCCAAGCTGCCTGTCTATGCACAGCCTGATGATCTTCCCTGCAGTCTTTCCGATATTGTCAGTGACTCCTGGCCTGAATGACTTCTCGCACAGGACATCGAAGTCCTCTGCAAGCGGTCTATCGATAGAATATTCTTCTGTGACCTTGTCAAGGAGAAGCTCCTCTGCGACAAAAGCCAACTGCTCTCTATCCATCTCAAACCCGATCGTGTATACATTTATCGTCCTGACAGATGATAACTCAATGCCAAGCTCCTTCCTGGCTCTCTCCCTGATGCCTTCTCCTCTCGCATCAGGCACTTCTGCTTTGAGCGCTATCTCGATCCTGTGATTCATGTTCTGCTCCTGAACTTATCTTCGGTCTCCTTCCTGTATCGCAGCAGGGCTTCGCTGTATCTTCCATCATGGTTCAGCACTTCGACAGCAGCGAGCGCAGCATTCTCCATGCGTCCCACCCCGACCCATAATCCCTTCTTTGTCATCTGCGAAAGCCCTGATATGTTTTCAGCAGTCGGCTCGATAAGAGGGACATTTATCGAGTCCTTATGTGCTTCCAGGAGGTTGATATTGATGCGATCAGCATCAAAGGCAGTAGACACCTTGAATGGCGCTTTGAACCTCCCGAGCATCTCCATTATCTTCTTAGGCTCATCCCTGCTGATGATATTCGCATGATCATATTTCTTTGTCATCAGGACTGCAAGCCTTGCTGCCTCCCTATAGCAGTCGATCCCGACAGTCAGGACAGGCACGCCAGGCGGCATCTGCACTATTGACAGGAGTGAGTCTATACCTCCGAAATTCACATCGATAGGAACACCGATGACTGGCCTGATTGTCTTGGAAGCTATCACCCCTGGAAGATGCGCAGCAAGGCCAGCGCCTGAGATCACCAGCCTATATTTCTCATCTGTTCCCTCAAGAATCTCACCCAGATAATGGGGTGCCTTGTGCGCTGATGCGACCCGGAAATCATATTTGATTTGGTTCTTGTCGAATTCATCAATTATCGGTGTGTATATCCTTGCATCAGACTCGCTTCCGAATATGACCAGGATTCTTTGATCATTCATCTCACGATCACCCTGTTGCCTTCCACATGCAGCCTCCCTTGGAAATACAAAGGTATGGCCTTCAGCAAAAGCTCTGCTTCAGCCTTCTGCACCTTCTCCTTGAGGCTCTCTTCATCATCGCTGTCAGTCACTTCGACTGCCTTCTGGGAGATTATCGGCCCTGTGTCAGCACCCTCATCGATGAACATGAGCGTAGCTCCTGTGAGCTTGCAACCCCGCTCAAGCACAGCCCTATGGACATTCAGGTCCATCCCGCCTGCATAAGCAGGGAGGAGCGAAGGATGCACATTCATGACCTTGTTCCTGTACTTGTCCACAAACCATCCAGATAGGATCCGCATATAACCGATCAGGAGGACAAGCCTCACATCGTGGCTCTCTATCATTGAGGAGACTTCCTTGTCATATTCCTCCCTTGACATTCCCTTTGGATCGAGGAAGACAGCGCGGATATTGTGTCTCCTTGCCTTCTCAAGAGCTGGACATTCCTTGTTTGATATGACAACATTGATCTCAGCATCGAGCTTCCCCTGCTCGATCGCATCAATTATTGCCTGCATATCTGTCCCGTTCGTCGAAGCGAGGACAGCGATATTATTCATCTCTTCCCCTCGCCGACTGTCCTTCGGTATCGTGGCCTTCGATCCTCCTGTAGCATAGCAAGGTGTTCTCCATCAGCATCGCGACAGTCATCGGTCCGACTCCGCCTGGCACAGGCGTGATCAGCTTTACTATCTTCTTCACTTCTCTGAAGTCAACATCCCCGCACTGCTTGCCTTCGATCTTGTTTGTCCCTACATCTATGACCACTGCTCCGGCTTTCACCATGTCTGCCTTAACAAGCATCGGGACACCGCACGCGACCACAAGGATGTCAGCCTGCCTTGTATGGCTGCCAAGATCCTCAGTCTTGGAATGGCAGGCAGTGACAGTCGCTGACCTCTGGAGCAGGAGAGCAGCGCAAGGCTTCCCCACGATGTTGCTCCTTCCGACGACGACAGCATGCTTTCCCTCGATCTTCACATCGTATTCATCAAGGAGCCTGATTATCCCCTTTGGTGTGCATGGCGCAAGCCCAGGATTTCCTGAATAGAACCTTCCCAGGTTTGCTGCAGTGAGGCAGTCCACATCCTTTTCAGGTGAGATCTCCTCCAGCAGGCTAGCCTGGTCAAGGTGCCTGGGCAGAGGCAGCTGCAGCAGTATGCCATGCACATCAGCATCATTGTTCAGTCTCCTTATCTGCTCCCTGACATCCCTGTCTGTCGAGCTTGAAGGCAGGTCATATGCCTTGGACACGATACCAAGCTCTGCGCATTTCTTCCTCTTGATGCTCACATATGTCTGGGAGCCTGGATCATCTCCCACCAATACCACAGCAAGGCCAGGTTTCTTCCCTAAGCTGGCTATCTCGTTACTGATCTTATCAGTGATTCTGGCAGCCACTGCCTTCCCGTCGATGATCCTGCAGCGTACGACCCTGCTCTCAGTGATGATGATATCGACCGGGATGTCATTATCCTCGCTTGGTATTCTATCTGCGATCTGGAAGTCGTATGCAAGCCCGATCTTCAGCGCATCGGTCATGGCGAGATACCTGTCATAATATCCCTTTCCCCTTCCGAGCCTGTTGCCTGAAGCGTCGAAACCTATGCCTGGCACAATTATCATGTCCAGCCTGCCTTCTTTTGTCCCAGCAGGAGGCTGCATCAGCCCGAATCTGCCTTTCTCAAGTCCATCAAGGCTTTTTATCTCATGGAACGAGATGTCATCCTCTGTCCTTGGGAGGAATACTCTCTTCTTTCCTAGCGCACCTGAGATGATATCCTTTGTATCTGCTTCATTGTCAAAGGAATAATAGTATCCGACGCTCTCAGCACGCCTGTATTCAGGAAGATCCTCCAGCCTCTTCCTGATCAGCTGGCTGTACTCTTCGACCTGCTCTCTGGCAAGGCTTCTCCTTTGCTCGAGTAGTCCTTTTCGCAGCTCAGATTTCATGCTTGAGAGCCCTCCTGGCGATATCCTTCCTGTATTGGCAACCCTCGAAGCTTATCGAGGAGACAGCAGAATAAGCCTTCCTTGATGCGTCCTGTATGTCCTTCCCTATCGCAGTGACAGCGAGGACCCTGCCTCCGGAGGTCAGGTACCTGCATCCATCATACCTTGTCCCGCAGTGGAAGACCTTCGCATCTCCGCAGTATCCAAGCCCGTGGATCTCCTTGCCTTTCTCGACCTTCCCAGGATATCCCTTGGATGCCATCACAATTGAGCATGCTGCGCCAGGATAGAACTGGACATCCACAAGATCAAGCGTCCCATCGATGCATGCATTGGCTATCTCTGATAGGTCTGTCTTAAGCAGAAGCAGCAGCGGCTCAGCCTCAGGGTCCCCGAACCTGCAGTTGTATTCGAGCACCTTCGGTCCGTCAGAAGTGATCATCAGCCCGATGTAGAGGATGCCTTTGTAAGGGGTCCCAGATCTCTCCATCGCCCTTATCGTAGGCATCGCGATCTTATCCATGACCTGTGCATGGAGATCCTTTGTCAAGATGGGCGCAGGAGCATAGGCGCCCATCCCACCTGTGTTAGGCCCTTTGTCATCCTCGAATATCCTCTTATGGTCCTGGGAAGCAGGCATCGCCCTCAAGTTCCTCCCATCTGAGAAGACCATGAAAGTTGCCTCCTCACCTTCGAGCCTTTCCTCGACAAGTATCTTCCTTCCTGATTCGCCGAATTGGTTCTCTCCCAGTATCTCTGTCGCTGCAGCGATCGCCTCCTCTTCGCTATCGCAGACAAATACGCCTTTTCCTGCAGCGAGCCCATCAGCCTTCACGACCCTTGCCCATCTGTTCTCCCTTATGAATTCAAGAGCGTCGTCGAGTTCTGTGAACATCTCGCATCTGGAGGTAGGTATGTCATTCTTGATCATGAATTCCTTCGAGAATGCCTTGCTCCCTTCAAGCATCGCAGCAGCCTTCCTCGGACCAAATATCTTCAGGCCTCTTGCTTCGAACTCATTGACTATCCCATTGACGAGCGGAGCCTCCGGCCCGACGATCGTAAGCGTGATGTTGCTCTTCTCAGCGAACTCAGCGAGCGCCTTGTTGTCAAGTATGTCTATGTCCACATTCTCAGCTATCGCAGCTGTGCCGCCATTGCCTGGTATGCAGTATATCTTCTCGGCATCCTTGCTCTTCTTTATCTTGTATGCTATCGCATGCTCTCTGCCGCCGCTGCCGATGACAAGCACTCTTTCTCTCCTCTCCTCGCAAGCTGAGGATTTATCTGTCTTGTGGAACTCATCGATAGCCCTTCTGTAGAGCCTCTCTCCGTGCTCAGTCGGGTACTTTGAATCAAGGCATGCCAGGCACAGGTCTTCCTTCTTAAGCCCGATCGCCTTGACAAGGTCATCTGTCTCCTGGAAGACAAGAGAATCCACGCCAAGCTCCTTTCCCAGCTCATCAGCCTGTTTCTGTCCGAATTGCCCACTCTCCTTGAACTTGTACGCGACAAGCTCTGCGAGTGTCGACATGTCAATGCCGTAGAAGCACGGAGATATGACTGGAGGACACGAGACTCTCAGATGTATCTCCTTCGCCCCGCCTTCCTTCCTGATATAGTCGACCAGCATCTTCGATGTGTTCCCTCTGATGATGCTGTCATCGAGCAGTATGACCTTCTTCCCCTTGATCACATCAGGAAGTATCGAGAACTTGTCCTTGATCTTGTCCTGCCTGCCATTCCCCTCGATGAATGTCCTGCCGACGAACCTGTTACGCAGCAGCCCTTCCTTGTGAGGAAGCCCGAGGGCATATGCGTATCCCTCTCCGAACGGTTTTGATGAATCTGGAACGGATATGGCTATGAAGTCCTCAGGATTGACTTCCAGTCTCTCATGGCCAGCCATCTCCCTTCCAAGGTTGAACCTGCTCTCATACACAGACCTTCCCTCAATATTCGAGGCAGCGTTCGCGAAATACACATACTCGAACATGCAATGCGCCTTCTTCTTCTCATCAGAGTATCTTATTGTCCTTGCATCATTGTTCTCGATGATGAGCATCTCCCCTGGCGGAACAGGCATGATCCTCTTGAGTCCGAGCTGCTTGAGCGCGACATCCTCGGATGCGAATGCTATCTTGTCATCATCCATGCTGTAGCATAGCGGCTTGATGCCATGCGGATCCCTGATAGCAGCCAGTCTCCCTTCTGCATCCATGTATGCGATAGAATATGCGCCGTCGAACTTCTTCGACAGGTTGGCGAATATCCCTGCGAGATCAGGAAGCTTTCCTGTGAAATCATACAGGCACAGCTCCTGGGCGATGTAATGCATGATTATCTCAGTGTCGCTGTTGTAGATCAGATGATAGTCCTTCTTCTCGAGGAGCTTTCTCCTGAGCTCATCGAAATTAGCAAGGTTTCCGTTGAAGCAGAATGAGAACCATTTGTACTTTCGTCCATGGTATCTCTCGAACGGATGCGCATAGTCCCTGTTAGAGAGCCCGAAAGTCGAGTATCTGACATGGCCGATGCCGATGTGCCCGGCATGCTCCCTGAAGATCCTGTTGGTGCAGTTCTCATCCTTTGTCTGGAACACCTCATTGACAGTCCCTAGCTCCTTGTATGTCCTTATCAGGGCGTCCCTCCCTTCTGAGTATGTGGAGATCCCTGCTGAGAGCTGCCCCCTGTTCTGGAGGCTGAGAAGCATCTTGTATAGTAGAGGTGCTACGTTCTTGTCTTTCTTCTTCGTGAATACTCCCGCGATCCCGCACTCGTCATGCACATCTGCCATCATCCCACCATGTATTCTATCTTCTTCTCTGCGATCCTTATCTTCCTTGAATCATCTACAACTCCGACAGTGTCCGCATGGATGCCGTGCTTCCTCGCGACATCAATGAGAGCATCAGGATTGTCGGTGATAACAGCCATCCCCATCCCCATATTGAATGTGGAGAACATATCATGATCAGAAACCTGGCCCTTCTCCTGTATATGCCTGAAGACCTGGGGGATCGGCAGAAGCTTTGTGATGCAGAATCCCACATCCTTCCTGAGCCTGTTGAATTTCCTGAATCCTGAGCCTGTTATGTGATATATTCCATGTATGCTTCCATGATGCTTCCCGAGCATCTCAAGTACAGGCTTCACATATATCTTCGTAGGGACCAGAAGCGCAGGATCTTTTTCACCGAGCACCTGCCTTGCGAGAGTCAGCCCATTCGAATGCACACCTGAGCTGGCTAGGCCCACTATGCTGTCTCCCGGAGAGATCTTCTCCCCTGTTATGGCTTTGTCTGGATCGACTATTCCCACGCAAGTTCCAGCAAGATCGAACCCCTTCCCACCAAGCCCTGTGATGACTCCCTTAAGGGTCGCAGTCTCTCCCCCGATGATCGCGATGCCTGCCTGCCTTGCTCCCTCCACAAGGCCTTTTGAGATCTCATCGACGATCCTCTGGTCATGCGATTCGAATGCGAGATAATCGACAAGCGCGAGCGGCTCTGCTCCCACGCAGATCATGTCATTTACATTCATGGCGATCATGTCGATGCCGACAGTGTCGTATCTGTCCAGCATCTGCGCCACCAGCACTTTTGTGCCAACGCCGTCGGTGCACATCACCAGGTACTTGTCACCCAGTTTGATATAGTTGGCGAAATGCCCTTCGCTGGGCAGCACCTCGCCATCCTTCCCAGCCCTGTTCGCGAATGTCTCCCTGAGATTCCCGACGATCAGCCTTATTGTCTTGTTCTCTTCATTGATGTCGACCCCTGCAGAAGAATAAGTTACCCCCATGGCGCAAAACAAAGATAAGATGTTTATTAAACTTATTGGGCAATCGCTGAACGATTGTGAAGGATGGATGCGGAGTCTATTGGAGAATTGTCATGGATTCGTGGACTGGCCAGCAAGCACCAAGGTACTGACGCCCGATCCTCTCGTAGTTTTCGATCTTCCTAAGTCATAGAATCCGCTGGAGGCGCACTACCCGCCTTGCGCGCGC
>CAYTWW010000006.1:0-2657 GCA_964441565.1 uncultured Methanosarcinales archaeon
GATGATATTTAAGGGTTTGGAAGAAAAAAAGCTAATGCCGTGCTGCCTCTGCAAGCACTGGAGCTATGGTCTTATCTACTGCAAAATCGATGAGCTCCTTTGTCATCGCGCCAGGAGGAGGCGCGATCCTTGTGTATGCGACCTTCCTCTTCTCGTCAGTGTGCCCTGCTTTCATGAATACCCTTGGATCCCTGTCTTTTCCGACAAGCATCTCAAGGCATGAGTACTTGGCATTATCGACATCCTTTATCTCGACCCTGATCAGAAGTCCTCTATGGTCGACATTGATGCCTGGGATCTTCCTGAGCTTACTTACAAAGTATTCCCCCAGCTCTCTTGACTTTTTCGGGATGTCCTCTTTCACTATATAATTGAGGGATGCGACTGCGGCTGCGCATGCGATAGGATATCCGCCGAATGTGCTTCCGTCGCTTCCTGGCGTGAAGATCTTCATGTACTCGTCGTTTCCAACGACTGCTGAGACAGGGATGATGCCGCCGCCAAGCGCTTTGCCAAGTGTGACGAAGTCAGGGCGAGCTTCCTCCCCATACTCCTGCCAGCCCATGATGTAGCCGCATCTTCCAAGACCGGTCTGGATCTCGTCGCATCCGAAGAACAGGTTCCTCTTCTTCGCTATCGCCTTTATTGCCATGAAATGCTCCTTTGTCGAGAACAAGGGTCCTCCCTCGCCCTTGTGCGTCTCGATGAATATGCCTATAGTATTCTCGTTCACAGCTGCCTTGATCGCCTCTGGTGTATCATCTACGACGACGATGCCCTGCGCTTTCGGGACTCGCCTGTATGACTGGTCTGGGTCGAAATCCGCATTTGATGCGAAGACCCAGCTCCTCCCGTGGAAGTAGTCCTTTGTCAGGATCACTTCAGGTGTCTTGATGCCTCGCATGAAACCATGCATCAGGAGGCCGCTTATCGCTGAATCTGTCGCAGAGCCTCCATCGCTCTTGGGGAGCACACGTTCATATCCAGTCACCTGTGTGACCTTCTCCACAAACTCTGCGAACCTGGATGAATATAGTGCCCTGCTTACAAGGTCAGAGCCTTCCCTCATCTCCTTCTCGACAGCAGCTATGACTCCGGGATGCCTGTGCGTCAGGATCGCAGAATATGCTGACAAGAAGTCAAGAGCCTTGTTCCCATCTGGATCGTAGAGCCAAGCCCCTTCTGCCTTCTCCACGACGAATGGATATGGTGAATAATTGGTGGCGCTATGCTTGTTCGCGCGCCTGATGATGTCTTCACTCTTCGGTCCTAGCGGCTTATAATCTCTTTTCTTGTATGGCACAAATGTCATGTATACACCCCTGTGGTGGAAGACTCAGAATTGGTTTTTATATTTTGCCAAACGACAAGCAAAGCAGCTCGCAGAGGAGAGCCCGAGAACAATGGGTTCTCGGCTAATAAAGAAAAGGGAATGGATGAGTGCCAAAAACAACCAGATTTCGTCACATACAATATCAAAAGATGTCTAACGCCTATACGGCTGCTCTGGCTCTGGTTCCCGTTGATTCTCCTCCGGTCCGGCACTACTCCTGAAGCCTGATTCTCAGACCCTTCAGATATTCCCAAGGCAGATCATTGGCTATCATAGCTAGATTACTCTGCCTTGTGCTGCAGCATGTGTCTAAGGCATCAGATCCTGGCGCAAGATTTATATCCTGTTTTCCTGTCCCAGGAAATGGGTGATACAATGAAGCATTTCCTTGACATAGCTGATCTTTCTCCATCAGAGCTGACTAAGCTCATAGATCTCTCTATCGACATGAAGAAGGATCCAGAGAAGTACAGCCAGGCACTCAAGGGAAAGACGATACTCATGATCTTCCAGAAGCCGTCCCTCAGGACACGTGTTTCTTTCGAGACAGGGATGATGAAGCTGGGAGGACACGCCATATATTATGATACAAGCACAAGCCCTATGGGCAAGGGAGAGACTGTCAAGGACACTGCGAAGTGCGCCTCGCGTTATGTCGACATGATCTCAGCAAGGCTCTTCGAACATTCGATGCTGCTTGAGCTGGCAGAGAATTCAAGGGTCCCAGTCATCAATATGCTGACGAATTTCTCGCATCCATGCCAGATACTCGCAGACCTGATGGCGATAAAGGAGCACAAGGGAAAGCTCAAGAGTCTCAAGGTCGCCTTCCTTGGCGACGGCAACAACAATGTGACACATAGCCTTATCCAGGGATGCGCTCTCGCAGGCATCGATATCTCTGTCGCAAGCCCTAAAGGAAGGGAATTCGAACCAAATCCAGAGGTTGTCACTAAAGCCAGGACACTTGCGCAAGGGTCAGCGATCGTCACAACCGATGATCCCATGCTAGCTGTGAAGGGAGCAGATGTGATTGTCACTGACACTTGGATGAGCTATCATCATCCTCCTGAGCAGAAGGCTGAGCGAGTCGCGATATTCAAGGCTTACCAGGTGGACGGGGAAAAGATGGCTCTCGCAAAACCAGATGCAGTATTCATGCACTGCCTCCCTGCATACCGTGGGTTCGAGGTCACAGCTGAGGTGATCGACGGCCCCCAGTCGATCATCTATGACGAAGCAGAGAACAGGATGTGGACCGAGATGGCAGTGATGCTATGGTTGTCAGGCAAAGCGGGTTTCTGAAGCGCAAGCGAAGAAACAT
>CAYTWW010000006.1:2757-7932 GCA_964441565.1 uncultured Methanosarcinales archaeon
GCCGGCCAGGACAGATGAGCCCGACACGACCTGGTAAGGTCGTATGGCTGTGATGCTATGGTTGTCAGGCAAAGCGGGTTTCTGAAGCGCAAGCGAAGAAACATCTGGCCGGCCAGGACAGATGAGCCCGACACGACCTGGTAAGGTCGTATGGCTGTGATGATGTGGTTGTCAGGCAAAGCGGGTTCCTGATAGACTACTCTTTCTTGTTTTCCTTTGTAAGATCTTCAAAATCAATCACAAGGAATGGATACGCTGGCATCTGAGGATGCGTCCTGTAGTGGTTCCCTGGTTGCAACCTGAGTCTGCAGTATTCAGGATTCCTCTCCTGATATTGCCTGAGGTTCCATTGATTCTTCCTGAAGTATCCAATGAATTCCTGGAAATCTCTGTCACTCTCGATCACTGTCCTCCCCACTTTGGATGAGACTTCTGAGAAGTATTCCTCCATATCCCTTCCTTCTTTGTCCAAGTATAGCGAGACATATATCGGGTCAAGCGCATCCAGGAGATCACTGGCGGACGTGGGGAAGTCAACTGCGTGCCTGCACCTCTGCCTCCATTTGTAGATATGCCCTTCAGCGCACTCGACTATCACCCTTGTCAAAGGGCTGTGTGGCATGGGGAGGATCATCGTGCATGCAGTGTCAAGGTATTCTCCAAGCTGATTCAGAAATTCCTTGAAAGGCATCGTGGTCATGACGTGCAGGTATGGCGCTTTCTCAAGCTGAGTCCCATCAGATGTCATGGCTATCAACCTGTCCCTGATCCTCCTCGGGAGGAGTGGAGGGACCTGGACCTCCTGCTGCACTATCCGCAATACAATCGTATCGGATGTGAATGCGCTCTCGATCCCGCTGACACGTCGAGTGACATTCTCTCTTCTCTCGTAGCCAAGCCGTGTCTCTTTCTTCGCTCTTCTTATGGTTGTCTTGTCGTCGACCTCTATTGACGCCCGGCTGATGAAATATTCGTCTATCACCGCATCAAGAGCGCTTGTCCTGAGAGCATCATGCATATGGCTTGCGAAGGAATGGATATGAGCGGGTGAAGCGTTTGGAAACGAGTCAAGGACCCTGAGAGCGATATCCGCTATCTCCCCCTCAGTCGGAACAGGATGATCCAGCGCATATTTCTCAAGGAAATCAATGGCATTGCCAAGATTCCTGGATCTGGCGTACTTGAGCAGCTGATCATAGATGCTATATCTCTCTTTCCTGAATCTCGCTTCGGGGAACTTAGAGACGAAAGGAGCCATGGCAGTCCTCAATGCCATGGCAAGTTCGCCATCCAGGCATTCTATCACCGGAAGGACTTCATGCGCTACCTCTATTGTCTGGTTGTGCTGGCTTTCGACCTTAAGTCCTGAGAGAGTAAGGAGGGTCATGAACTTATCAGCTGCCTTCGCAGGGAATATCCTCAGGTCATGATCATAGCTGTCTGTCGTGACCTTATGCATATACAGGAGCTTCGACAGGAACTTGTCGATCCCCATATCAGAGAAACTCTCGGTTAGACTTTCAACCATCTCGAGCACATCAGGTCCGCAAGAGTCCTTGATGTCTTCCTTTATTCCTCCCCGTGCCTCGATCGGGCTCTCTTCAGGCACATCATGGAGAAGGCCCACAGCACAAACCTTCGGTGAATATCCAAGGTATGCAAGCAGCAGCGCTACCTCATAAGGGTGCTTGAAATAGGGGAATTTCTCGCCTGGCCTTATAAGATGATCGGAGGGGAACTTCTCCTCTTTCCGCTTCTGGCCTGCATGGGAAGAGACAGCGATCCTATATGCATTCCGCAATGAATCGAACTCTGATGCATATTCAACAGCATCCCAAGTCTCGGACAACACCGCAGTGAGGATGTCAAGATTATACTCCTCTTCTGGCATCCATCCTGGATGTGCCAGCATAGCTTCCCTGTGGCGCATGAACCTATCTACTTTAGGTCCATATCTGCTCCCGCCTGTTCCAAAGGAGGGCACAGCCAGCACCGCCTCTAGGTCCATCGGAGCCCTGGTTGCTGAGCCTATTATAAAAATTTGATGTCAGAAAAGATTTTTAATGCCTGCTCCATTCCCTCGGCAGATGGATTACAAAGATTCTGTCCTCGATTCCCTCAGTAGTGCGCTCGGCAAAGAAATCCCTGCATCCTCTCTGGAGATCCCTCCGAATCCTGAACTGGGAGACTATGCTTTCCCTTGCTTCCCTCTGGCAAGGGAGATGAGGAAGCCTCCTGCCCAGATCGCCTCTGAGACTGCTCAGAAGATCAAGCCCGGCGGTATCATTCGTGAAGTGAGGGCTGTCGGTCCTTATGTGAATTTCTTCCTGGACAAGATAAGCATGGCATCTGATGTCCTCCTGAAGATCCAGAAAGAGGGACAGGATTATGGCAAGGGGAAAGCAGGGCGCACTGTCATGATCGAGTCTCCTGGACCTAACACCAACAAGCCTCTGCATCTGGGCCATGTCCGGAACATCGTCCTGGGAAACTCACTGGTCAATCTTTTCGATTTCGCAGGCAACAAGGTGATAAGGGTGGACATAGTCAATGACAGGGGCATACATATCTGCAAATCCATGCTTGCCTACAAGAAGTTCTCCCCTGGCAAGGAGCCAGACAAGAAGAGCGACCATTTTGTCGGAGATTACTATGTGCTCTATGCAAAAGAGAGCGAGAAGCATCCTGAGTTCGATGAGGAGATCAAGCAGATGCTCCGTGATTGGGAGGCAGGCGATCCCGAGGTGAGAGCCTTGTGGAAGAAGATGTCTGATTGGGCACTCTCTGGCTTCCGCGAGACCTATGATCGGTATGGAGTCAGGATGGACAAGGCTTACTTCGAGTCGGATCATTACCTGAAGGGGAAGGAGCTCGCATTGGATGGGCTCAAAGAGAGCATATTCGAGAAGGATGAGAAAGGCAACATTGTCGCAGAGCTGAGCGATCGGGGACGGGGGAAGAAAGTCATTCTGAGGGCAGATGGGACTTCCATCTACATAACACAGGACATGGTGCTCGCAAAGCTGCGTCATGAGGATTATGGCATGGACAAGCTGGTCTATGTTGTCGGAAATGAGCAGATCCATCATTTCAAGGCGCTTTTCGAGATCTTCAGGATGCTCAAGTTCCCATTCGCAAAGGATTGTTTCCATCTCGCGTATGGGATGATCGAGCTTCCTGAGGGCAAGATGAAATCCAGGGAAGGAAAGGTCGTCGATGCCGATGATCTAGCAGACGAGATGAAGAGGATCGCGATGGAAGAGATAGAGAAGCGCTATCCTTCCCTGACTCCTGGGGAAAAGGACCAGAGGGCTGAAGACATCGGCATGGCAGCGATCAAATTCTTCATACTCAAATATGATCCGATGAACAACTTCACATATGATCCAAAGGAATCTATCTCTTTCGACGGAGAGACGGGTCCATATATCCAGTATACCCATGCGAGGATCTGCAGCATCATCAGGAAATACGGCCAGGCTATGCCTGAGGCACCGGACCTGTCGCTTCTTAAGGAGAAGGAGGAGGAGAGCCTTATCACGCTATTGGCTTCCTTCCCAGCCAATGCATCCAAGGCTGCTGATGAGTACAAGCCCAGCATCGTATGCAGGTATCTTCTCGACCTGTCCCAGTCATTCAATGCCTATTACCATAAGCATAAAGTCGTCCAGGATGATAAGGAACTCGTGAAAGCAAGGATCGTCCTCTGCGATTCTGTAAGGATTGTGTTGAGATCAGGGCTGGCTCTTCTAGGGATCAATGCTCCTGAAGAGATGTAGAAATCAATAAAAAAATCAAGAGACTACAGATTTCGCCTGGTTGAGGATCATGTCAAGATCCCCCTCAGTCGACCAGCTGACATAAGCAAGCTCTGGCTCTTCTCCGAATCCAGAAGGATGAACCATGCCGAACATCCATCCATAGTCTGAGACCTTGCTGACTGCATCGCTTAGCTCATCTGCATCCACTGCGAACTTGCCCAGCGCAGTAACATTGCCTGATTCCATGCCCCTGATCTCGACAACTGAGTTGAGCAGCATGAAATCAGAGGCGCTGCCATTCAACTGGAGATTGTTGTTAT
The DNA here is from genome assembly GCA_964441565.1 of uncultured Methanosarcinales archaeon. GTDB lineage: Archaea > Nanobdellota > Nanobdellia > Woesearchaeales > GW2011-AR15 > CAYTWW01. The sequence continues at coordinate 6,839 of CAYTWW010000006.1, forward strand.
TGTAGACAATCAGGCTGCACACATCATTCCTCTGCACTGCGACAGCTCCCATGAAGTCAGCTGCCTCCTGGCAATCGAAACCGTCTGCCGGAGCTCCGAAATCATCGTCAGAGTCCTCCACAGGCTGGATATTGATGAACAATGTGTTCACTACAGTCTCATCTCCGTCAGTGGCTACACATAGCACTGTCGTGTCCCCTGTTATGTCATACCTGTGATAGACATCGCTGTTCGAGACATTTATGAGATACTTGCTGTCACCGAAGAACCAGCTGTACATGGTTGGTTCGAAACCATCAACATCGCACTCGAAAACATAGTCCCTTCCCTTAGGGTATCCTTCCTTGATGTCAAGGCTTCCATATGCCTCTTCTGAGGTCTCCTCTATCGTTATGTTCTCCTGCTGTGAGATCACTTCCTCAATGTTTGTATTACGATTGAGGTTGACCTGCTGGATGACTTCCAGGATGTTCTGGTTGTTGATGATATTCTCATTGACAATGAAGTTCTTACGTTCGATGATGGTCACGCCTGTCTGATTATCCTGATCATCCGTATCATTGACTTCATCGCCGAAATCATCGTCAGTGTCATTCATTGAGACATTGGTCTCGTTGGCATCCATGGTGACATTGGTGTCATTCATAGTCTCATTTGTCTCGTTCACCCCGAAGCTATCATTGGTCTCGGTCAGATTCAAGTCTGAATCATTGTACAATTGACCAACTGATATCGCTGCTACAAATGCGAACAGCACCAGAGCTGCCGCTATCATTTTTTTCATCTCTTCACCTCCTTTATAGTTCCGATCACCTATGAAATAAGAACGTAATCGGGTTTTGCAAGTTTATCTTTGCAGTATTGAAAATATTTCAGACTTATAACAGCTGCCCATTATCCTAAAGTCCTGCGTTCTCGACGAGAAATAACCCAAAGCCCATCTCAAAAATTATATAAACTGACCTACGTTTCATAGAAGATAGCGAGGGGGTGGCGGAGTCGGCCAAACGCGCAGGACTTAAGATCCTGTCCCTTAGTGGGTTCACGGGTTCGAATCCCGTCCCCCTCATTTCTTTCGGGATTCGAACGTTCGT